>CANRLR010000014.1 GCA_947631505.1 uncultured Lachnospiraceae bacterium
TCGCTCAGAAACAAAATAGCCAACGTGAATAAATTCACGTGTGAAAAATATGCTATCAAGCAGATTTTTCACACTATCCTCCGTTCCGATAAAATATTACGATTAATTTTACTAAATCAGTTGACAGATTCTCTTTCTTTTGATAGAATATCAATTCGTAAGGTTTCTTACAATGCTGTTATAGCTCAGGTGGTAGAGCGTCGCCTTGGTAAGGCGGAGGTCACGGGTTCGAGTCCCGTTAACAGCTTTTTTTCATGCCTATTTTTATTCCCACATTCCACTGAGCTTCTTTTTTATTCTTTGCAGGGCATTATCCACCGATTTCCCGCTTTTCCCAAGTATTTTTGCAATCTGCTGATAATTATGCCCATCAATATATAGTTTTACTACATTACATTCAAAGCTACTGAGGCTTTCTTCCATCTTCCGTTCCATATCCGTTACATTTTCCCGGTCAATCAGTATGTCTTCCGGATTCATGAGCTCGGTAGGCAATAAAGTATCTGCCAGCGTTTCCCGGCTGGAATTGCCTACTTCACGCTCCGTTGGGGTATACAGCGATATGTAACTGTTCAGCGGTGAATTTTTCAAACGGTTTGCTCCTTTGATTACATTATACAGCTGATGCTCGATGCAAAGTCCGGCAAATGCTGCAAAGGAACTCTGTCTCTTCGCGTCATATTCACGAATTGCCTTATACAGAGCAATCATTCCCTCTTGAATCAAATCATCATTTTCACCGCCAATTAGGTATAAAGTCCTAGCCTTTTTTCTCACTAACGGCTTATATTTTTCCAGTAAATAATCTGTTGCCGCATCCTCTCCCCTGTGAGAGAGCTGAATCAATTCCTCATCCGTGCAGTTCTTATACTGATGCACTATTTTTTAGCCTCCCTCTGTCTGACGACCTCAAATGCCAAAACACCTGCTGCTACTGATGCATTGAGTGAGTCAATGTCCCCTTTCATAGGAATCGATGCCACATAATCGCAATGCTCTTTTACCAGACGGCTGACACCAGTTCCTTCGTTTCCAATGACAAGTCCAAGAGAGCCGGTTAAGTTCGTCCGATACATGACCTCTCCCTCCATATCCGCACAGGCAAACCACATTCCTCGTTCTTTCAGTTCTTCCATTGTTGTCACAAGATTGGTCACTTTCGCAACCGGTGTGTAATGGACCGCTCCTGCTGATGCCTTGACAACGGCAGCAGTCAAACCAACCGCACGACGTTTCGGAATAATCACTCCATGAGCCCCGGCCAGATTGGCAGTACGGATTATCGCCCCTAAATTATGTGGGTCCTCAATGCCATCCAGAACAAAGAAAAATGGAGCTTCTCCTTTCTTTTCTGCCAGAGCAAACATGTCTTCTATGGTACTGTAATGAAATGCTGACATATTCGCAATGACACCCTGATGACGTCCGGTCTCGCTCATATGGTCTAAGCGGTCTTTCGGAACAAAATCTACCATAACGCCCGCCTTTTTTGCCTCTCGCAAAATCGTCAGGACAGGACCATCCTTACATCCCTTCTGTATCAGAAGCCGCTCCACCAATTGTCCTGCACGAAATGCCTCCAGAACGCTATGACGGCCCTCGAGCCTATTCTCATTCTGCTGCATTTCATTTTTCTTTTCTTCCATGAGAAACCTCCATTCCTGTCTTATCCATTGCCAGCTTCAACAGCTCTATGGCACGCTTTGTATTCCCTGTCAGATATAAATAGCCGAACAATGCTTCCAATCCGGTAGCATTGCGGTAATCATGAATATCGGCATGTTTTGCTACTGATGATGTCTTAGCATTCCGTCCGTGACGGTAAGCTGCCAGTTCTTCCTCTGTCAGATCCTCCACGATTGCCATCATCAGCTTCGCCTGAGCACCTGCATTGACCAGTCCGCTGGCTGCCTTATGAAGATTTTTCACCGGACCACCTAATGATTCAATAATCAGTGTCCGAATCAGTATTTCAAAAACTGCATCTCCTAAGTAGGCTAATTTGAGAGGGGCATACGTCCGAACATCTACTTCCTCTTTCGGAAAAAATGTATGTATCTCTTCTAATAAACTTTTCTCAATCATAAACTATCGTTTCACTTTCCTTTTTTACTATCTGCCTTCACACCTGCATGAATTAATTACCTCCTTATTCTAACAGTTTCTTCCCATCTGTGCAAGAAAGTCTTATTCTTTTCGTTGACCGGGCTTTTTTTGTGATATATACTGTACTTATCACATACACGGAGGTCGCCTATGAATACATCCAGAACAAAAGGACAGATTATCCTGTCCCATACTATAACCTATTTTAACCTTCTCAACCTTGTTCTGGCAGGTCTTGTTATTGTGTCCGGACAATATAAAAACATGCTTTTTATGGGTGTTGTCATCGCCAACTCTCTGATCGGAATTATTCAGGAGCTCCGGGTAAAACGTCTCATTGATGCACTTTCTGTCATTACCGCTACCAAGGTAAAAATCGTGCGGGAAAAATCCCTTGACCTGATTCCTATTGAAGAGCTGCGTACAGGAGACATCATTGAGATTTCCACCGGAGACCAGCTGGTGGCAGACTGTGTTGTCACATCATCTTCCGGTCTGGAATTAAATGAATCGTTACTGACCGGAGAATCTGTCCCGGTTCTCAAGAAGAAAGGAGATTCTCTTTTGTCCGGAACCTTTGTCACTGCAGGAACCGGACGCGCCGAAGTGATTCATGTCGGCACCGATAATTATGCTTCGCAGTTAGTGGCAAAGGCACGCACGAAAAAGCGTGCCACTTCTGAAATGCAGAATGCCATAAAAAAAATCATCCGTTATGTCAGTTATGCGCTCATTCCGATCGGCTTACTTCTCTTTTATATCCAGTACATTAAGGTAGGAGCCGGTTTGTCCGATTCTCTAGTCAGCACAGTAGCCGGAGTTCTTGGCATGATTCCAGAGGGACTCGTTCTCCTTACTAGTGTTTCCTTTATCCTTGGTGTCGGACGGCTTGCCAGAAAAAAAGCTCTTGTTCAGGAAATGGAAGCCATTGAAGCTCTGGCACGGGTCAACGTCCTCTGTCTTGATAAAACCGGCACGATTACCACTGGCAGGCTCACCGTAGATTCCATTCTTCCACTGAGCCATTATGCAGACAGTACAATTGAAACAATTATGAATGGATTCGTTTTTGCGTTTTCTGAGACAAACGCCACGACAAAGGCATTACAGGACTATTTCAAGGATACCAGACCCTATGAAATTATCGATTCTGTCCCTTTTAGTTCCCAAAGAAAATTCATGGGCGTCACGTTTACCGATGCCGGTTCCTTTGTCCTTGGTGCCGCTGATTTTCTCTGTCACGACCTTTCTGTAATCCGAACAGCACAGCGTTATGAAAAACAAGGATACCGGGTTCTTTTACTGGCTTCCTGTGACTCTCTCTGCACTTCCAAGGAAGGACTTTCTGGTGTAACACCTTATTCTCTGTTTATTCTTTCTGATGAAATAAAACAAGATGCACCTGAGATTTTCCGGTTCTTCTCCTCTCAGGGCGTTGATATTAAAATTATTTCCGGTGACTCTGCTGCCACCGTATCCGCTGTGGGACTTCGTGCCGGTGTACATGGTGCTGAACACTACATAGATGCCACAGAACTTCCTCATGATTTTACAGCACTCTGTGAAATAGTAAATAACTACACAATCTTCGGACGGGTCTCTCCTGAACAGAAGCAGCAGCTTGTCAAAGCATTGCAGCACAAAGGGAAGATTGTAGGTATGGTAGGTGATGGTGTCAATGATGTCCTTGCACTCAAAGATTCCGACTGTGGTATTGCAATGGCTAACGGTTCGGATGCCGCCAGACAAACCGCTCATATTGTTCTGTTAGATTCGGACTTTTCCTCTATGAGAAATATTGTAAAAGAAGGACGGACTGTCATTGCCAACATAGAGCGTGTCAGTGCGCTTTATCTGACAAAAACAATTTATTCCATCCTTCTCTGTGTTCTGTTCATTATTTTAAGAAAGAACTACCCTTTTATTCCGATTCAACTCAGCTTAATCGGAGCAACTGCCATTGGACTGCCAAGCTTTCTTCTCACACTGGAGCAAAATGACAAGGTAACCACTGGCGGATTTTTCCGGCATGTTCTGCGAATCTCTTTACCGGCAGCCCTGATTCTGACGGCAGCCCTTTTGTGCATTCAATTTCTTGCCTCACCGCTTGACCTTGCCCCGATAATGATAAGCACCTTAAATCTTCTGATCGGTGGTATCGTAAGCCTAAGTGTCGTTGCCATTGTCTGCCGCCCGTTCACAAAAAGAAGGGCAGCCCTCTGTATCGGTATCACGATTCTTTTCTTTGGTGCTGTTCTCCTTATGCCAAAATTTTTCAATATTCTTCCACTTTGGAAAATCATGTAATATCATTAATATAACAACGGACCGGTTCTGCCTGTTTTCCATCGGTATACCGATACATAATCATTGGTTTTTCCTGTGGTATCCGGCTTAACCAGTCCTTTTTTACATGAGAGATAAAATAACTGTCTGCCACATTGACAGCATCCTGCTCCAAATAATACAAGAGCGTCAGCAGGGTGTCTTCCGCCCTTTCCCGGATCGTAATAAGTTCCGTCACTTCCGGGACTTCCTCCTCCCGTATCACATGGCAAACGGCAGCCGGAACATCGTTTTCCCAAAAGGTCACAAGTTCTCCGCCTAATGCCTGTAATTCTCTATCCACCTCATCATAATACATCGGACTGTGTTCTAAATAAAGCTCAAAACCTTCCTCCTGTAACCGCCTATCCGCCCAGCAGGATATGGTCTCTTTCCGGCGGCCGGACAACTCTCTCCAGAGCAGCACCTCAAACCGCTTCTCTCCTGCTCCCTCTGCTCTCGTTGTTACTCTGTCATAAACAGGAATAAAGCCGAGCGATTCATACACCTTCGGATTTTCCGGTGAAAGAAAAACAAGTTCAATGCCATCACGCTGTCTGTCTACTATGGCACGTTCCAATAATTTTTTCATCCGGTGCCTGTGGCGGTATTTTTCTGCGGTGGCTACCCCCACAATATATTCTACCTGCTGAATCTCCTGCCTGAAAAATCCTTGATAAGGAGTAAAAAAAGCCATTGATGCCAGTTCCTGATTTTCATGATCCGTAAAAATCTTACTTCGCCCTGCCTTTGTCTTAAAGTAAAAATCCATATAGCATTCTGTGTCACCAAATGCCTCCCGCCAAAGTCTGCGCAGTTCTTCCATTACTTATTTCCTTCCCGCAAAAGACAGATTGCCTGAGAGGAAATTCCCTCACCGGTTCCTGTAAAGCCAAGGCCCTCCTCTGTCGTTGCCTTAACATTAATCTGAGAGACCGGAACCGCTAATGCCGTTGCAATATTCTCTCTCATCGCCTCAATATACGGACGCATTTTGGGCTGCTGTGCAATAATGGTAGCATCTACATTCTCTACCTCATATCCCGCTTTCTTTATAAGTTCCCGTACACATTCCAGTAAAGAAATACTGGAAGCCCCTTTATAGGCAGCATCCGTATCCGGGAAGTGTTTCCCGATATCTCCTAATGCAGCAGCGCCAAGCAGTGCGTCCATAATGGCATGAAGCAACACATCAGCATCGGAGTGCCCCAGCAATCCTAATTCATAGTCAATCTTTACGCCGCCTAAAATTAAATCCCGTTCCGGCACCAGACGGTGTACATCATATCCCATTCCAACTCTCATGTTCTTTTCCTTTTCCTTTCTCACAAAGATTGCATACTTTTCCATACAAGAAAACCCCTCGAAGACTGGCTCCAAGGGGTTCGGTAGTAGCGGAAACTGGATTTGAACCAGCGACACCACGGGTATGAACCGTGTGCTCTTGCCAACTGAGCTATTCCGCCATCCAATTTGTCAAGAGCAATGTCTTGACATATATAAATAAGCCTTCCTTTCGGAAAGACTTGAATGGGACCTACAGGGCTCGAACCTGTGACCCCCTGCTTGTAAGGCAGGTGCTCTCCCAGCTGAGCTAAGATCCCATGTCCTAACGAAAACGACTTCTTTATTATATCAGATTATGTCTGTTTGTCAACTACTTTTTCTATTTTATTTTTGGATTTTGTTGACAAAGGCTTTCTTTTCCGATACCATGGTAAATGGGTTGTCCCAAATACATCTTTAGGAGATTTAACATGTTTAGAAAATATTTGATTGTTTTTTTGATTTCTATGGTTCCCATTGTAGAACTTCGTGGTGCTATTCCATTTGCTGTCGGTTTCGGCCTGCCACTTGTTCCATCCTATATTTTATGCGTAATCGGAAATATGATACCCGTTCCTTTTATTTATCTTTTTGCCCGTAAAATCCTTGTGTGGGGATCAGATAAAAAATATATTGGTAATTTTTTTACATGGTGTCTCGAAAAAGGGGAGCGAGGTGGAAAAAAACTTCAGGCAAAAGCCGGACGTGGGCTTTTTGTTGCCCTTCTTCTTTTCATCGGAATCCCTCTTCCGGGAACCGGAGCATGGACCGGTACATTGGCTGCCAGCTTCCTTGATATGGAATTTAAGCCAACCGTTTTTGCCGCAATGGGCGGTGTTATCCTTGCCGGAATCATTATGGGACTGGCAAGTGCGGGCGTATTTAGTGCCATCACCGCACTCTTTTAATTTCAATATGGATTTCACCTTTGTCATCAATCTCCAAAACTGCGTAGGTAGGTGTAAAATCTGACTGCCGTGGTCTGGATATGCTGCCGGGATTCAAAAGTGTGAGGTTGCTGCTCTGCTCAACAAATGGAATATGGGTATGTCCGAACAGAACAATATCTGCCTCCTGTTCCAGCCCCCAGTATTTCAAGGTATCCATTTCACCACTATGCATTAAATAACGGTGCCCATGGCACATTGCTATTTTTTTCCCGGAAAAAACGGTTACAATAGAATCTCTCAACTCACCCGAATAATCACAATTCCCCTTAACAATACAGACTGGGTGCGGTGTTGCCTGACGCAGCCGCTCTTCGTCTCCGCAAATATCTCCGCAGTGAAAGACTGCTTCTGCTTTTGGATATTGTTTTATAATCTCCAGTGTCCTTTTGATACGGCCATGAGAATCACTAAATATAAGTGCCTGCTTCATTAAACTGTCCCCTTTTTCTTTAAAATCTCTACCATTTTCCGAATGGCAATTCCACGGTGACTGATTTTATTTTTTTCTTCCGGTGGCAGTTCCCCGGTCGTGCATCCTCTCTCTGGTAGAAAAAAGATCGGATCATAGCCGAATCCATTTTCTCCCTTTGGTTCATAGGCTAATTTCCCTTCTATAATCCCTGTTGCCGTATCGATCGTTCCATCCGGATACGCACAGGCAATCACACAGACAAACCGGGCATCTCTCTTCTCCTCCGGAACTCCTTCGCAACGACGTAACAGCTCTGCATTTTTTATCGAATACGGTGTATCCTCCCCCATATAGCGTGCGGAATAAATACCGGGTTCTTTATTCAGTGCATCCACCTCAAATCCGGAATCATCCGCCAGAACCATTTCTCCCGTAGCCTCCATCACCGTCTTTGCCTTAATAATTGCATTTTCTTCGAAGGTCCTGCCGTCCTCTATAATCTCGACCGTAACATCCATATCCTTCATGGAAAGAATCTCATATTCCTCTCCCAGCATCTGACGGAATTCATTGACCTTCCCTTGATTTCCTGTCGCAAACACCAACCGTTTTTTACTCATATTCCTTTTTCTCCTTTTCTGTGTCGCATTTTCTTGGTGGTTTCTGTCCCATATACTGATACAAATAGGTTTTCATCATGCCATTATATATTTTCCGGTTCTTCGTCGCTTTTTTCCGCGAACCCCCGGCTGCAATCGCTTTCTGTGCATCCTCATAGCCGCTCAGAAGAAAAAAGGACCATGTTGCATTATCGGACATCACTTTTCCCACCGTCTGATATAATTGGTACATCTCTTCTTTAGTGGAAAGACGTTCTCCATAAGGCGGATTGCTAATAACAAATCCGTATTTCTTGGGATTACTAAAATCCTTCACATCCCTTTTTTGAAAGTGAATATGCTTGTCCACACCTGCCAGAGCCGCATTGGCTCTGGCCATTTTCAGCACTTCATCACTAATATCATACCCCTGAATATGCAGATCCACATCGGTACGGATTCTCTCATCTGCCTCTTCCACAGCATCATACCATATTTTTTTAGGAATCAGATTCGTCCAGGTCTCCGCCGTAAATTCCCGGTTCAGCCCCGGTGCCATATCCAGTGCAATCATTGCCGCCTCAATGGGAATCGTTCCGCTTCCACAAAAAGGATCAACTAAAATCCGGTCTGAATGCCACGGTGACAAAAGAATCATTGCAGCAGCCAGTGTTTCTGTCACTGGTGCCGGTGCGGTGAATTTACGGTATCCCCTCTTATGAAGCGATTCCCCTGTCGTATCAATACCAATTGTCACCACATCCTTTACAATGCTGATCCGCAGCGGATACGATGCCCCGCTCTCCTCAAACCAATCGGTGTGATAGGTCTGTTTCATCCGCTCTACCATTGCCTTTTTCACGATTTTCTGAATATCCGGAGGACTGAATAATTTACTGCTGACGGAATTCGCCTTTGTCACCCAGAATCTTCCGTCCCGTGGGATGTAATCTTCCCACGGAACAGCCTTGACTCCCTCAAACAGTTCATCAAACGTAACCGCCTTAAATTGTGACATTTTCAGAAGAACTCTTTCCGTTGTCCGAAGAAAAAGATTGGCTCGGGCAATGGCTTCTACATCCCCTTCAAAGGTAACTTTACCGTTCTCTACTTGTGTTATTTCATATCCTAAGTCTGCAATTTCTCTTTTCAGAACCGCCTCCATGCCAAAATGGCAGGGACAAATTAATTCAAAGCGTCTCATTGATTTCTCCCATCATTGGTATCTTTTTTCTTTATTATAGAATAAGGGCTTCTTTTACGTCAACGTCTTTTTTCTATCTCTTCCGTTTCACCGACTCATATCCCCCCGCCACACTATACGCCTGTTGTCCCCGTTTTACCAAAGTTCTTGCCGCGGCCAGACTGTGATTCCCATAATCACAGTAAAAAACTACTCTTCCATAGCTGGTCATTTCCGCCAGATGTGCTTCCAGTTCCTCGTAAGGAATATTCCATGCTCCCGTTATGTGCCCTTTTGCATAATCTGTCCTGTCCCGCAAATCAACTAATAATGTATCGCTGTTGTATATATATTTGGAAACCTGTTCCCATGACATAATCTGTGGTCTCATGAAAAAATCCTTTTTCTTACACCTTATTCAAATCAAATGTCAAATAGAACCAAGAGCGGTTTTCTTGTAAAAAAAACGTCGGATTTTCCTATCAGATAAAAGAAAAAGCCGGTTTGACAACCGGCTTTTTCAATCGTTCTTCTTAATGCTGCCTGACTTGCTGAGTTATCTGCAGTTTGAAGAATTACGGGAAGAATTCTTGCTGCTGTTCGAAGCATTGCTGCTGTTACGGGTATTGCTTGCATTGCTTGTATTTGAAGCATTCTTTGAAGCATTCTTCGTCGTATTCTTTGTTGCATTCTTTGTCGTGTTCTTATTGGATTCGTTAAAATCATCTAAAAAATTCTTAGCCATTTTTTCTGCCTCCTGTATACATTTGAATTGTTACAGAAGTAGTATTCCACGACATCCGCTTTTTATTCTCAATGAAATTTATCAAGCTTTTCCAACAGAACCAAATAATTCCATTTTTTCTTTTACGGTCTTTTTGATTGCTTCTGTACCAGGAGCCAAAAGCTTACGAGGATCAAATCCTTTTCCCTCCAAGTCCTTTCCTTCCTCAATATATTTACGGGTTGCTTCTTGGAAAGAAAGCTGGCACTCAGTATTTACATTAATTTTGGAAACGCCGAGAGAAATTGCTTTCTGAATCATATCTGCCGGAATTCCCGTACCGCCATGAAGCACCAATGGCATCGTTCCGGTTTTCTGCTGAACGGCATCCAATGTCTCAAAGCTGAGTCCTGCCCAGTTTTCCGGATATTTACCGTGAATATTTCCAATCCCTGCTGCAAGCATTGTTACACCAAGATCTGCAATCATCTTGCATTCATCTGGATCCGCACATTCACCAGCACCTACTACACCATCTTCTTCACCGCCAATGGAGCCGACTTCAGCCTCAATCGACATTCCTTTGTCTTTACAAATGGCAACTAATTCCTTTGTCTTTGCCACATTCTCTTCAATCGGATAATGAGAACCGTCGAACATAATAGAAGAGAATCCTGCTTCAATACAAGCCTTTGCTCCCTCATAGCTTCCATGGTCAAGATGCAGAGCAACCGGCACCGTAATGTTCAGCTCTTCCAGCATTCCATTTACCATGCCTACTACGGTCTTATAACCGCACATATACTTTCCTGCACCCTCAGACACACCAAGAATTACTGGGGATTTAAGCTCCTCTGCGGTAAGCAGGATTGCTTTTGTCCATTCTAGGTTATTAATGTTGAACTGACCGACTGCATACTTTCCAGCCTTTGCTTTTGTAAGCATTTCTTCTGCTGATACTAACATAATACATTCCTCCGTATTCTTTTTTCTATTTTAAAACAAATTGACATCAAACTTTTTTACCTGCCAAATGTTCCATTTGCTTCTGATTAATATAATGCCCAATCATTTTATTTTTTTTCAACAGGATACATCCATATAACATCCTGCCATCCGGCAAAGACATTTTGCGGATAATTTTCCCATACAAGGGCAGTTCATAAACTTTGTCCTCCATTCTTGCCGGATATACCATGGATACAAAAGCACCATCTGCCCCCTCTAATTCCTCTGGATAAATAAAGGAAAAACCACTATTGCTTAAATCCTTTAACACAACAACCCGTTCGATAGATTTCTGTCCGATACGGGCATGAAGCTCTTCTCCAATAAATATACGGTATTCACTGCGACGGTTAAATTCCTTCCCTTTGCAGCTGCCTTCTGCTGTATAATATATATTTCGCTTGTACCGAATACAGGTCATATCTGCATTCTTCCATATAATCGGCTTTTCATCCTGACGTATCAGTAAAATATCGACTGAAATATTGTTTCCTTGTACATTCAGCAGTTTCCCATCTTTCCGTATCGGCTCAAAAAGAACTTCCTTTCTATGATGTAATGCAACATTACTGTCAAACTCAAATACTTTTTCGTCAATTGTAATAATTAATTTTACAGAAACTCCTTTATCTAAATCTGAGAGTAACACAGCAGCGTCTTCTCCTTTCGTTGCCTCATATTATATAGAATAACATAATTGCGTAATTTTCGCAACAGAAGTTTGCACGGTTTGTGTCTACAGCCGTTCCCAATTCATAAAAAAAAGAACATCCGAAGATGTTCCATGCATTAACTGGGCTAGCTGGATTCGAACCAGCGAATGTAGGAGTCAAAGTCCTATGCCTTACCCCTTGGCGATAGCCCATCATCCCATTCGGGAGGGTGGGTAATGGGATTCGAACCCACGGCCTTCAGAGCCACAATCTGACGCGCTAACCAACTGCGCTATACCCACCATAGAGGATTGCCAGTAATAAGGCTATTCCTACAACGTGTCAGGAGGGATTCGAACCCCCGACCCACGGCTTAGAAGGCCGTTGCTCTATCCAACTGAGCTACTGACACGTAGCAACGTTTGTTGCGATAAACGGGCGAATACCCCCGCAAGCGAGTAAATACCCCGCAAGCGGGTGATGGGAATCGAACCCACGTATCTAGCTTGGAAGGCTAGTGTTCTACCATTGAACTACACCCGCAAGGGATTATATGCAATTATGCAAAATGACTGTCCGAAAACAGTCATTAATCGGGGTGACAGGATTCGAACCTGCGGCCTCTTGATCCCAAATCAAGCGCTCTAGCCAAGCTGAGCCACACCCCGTTTTAGAGGCTTTTTACGTCTCAAAGCCACGACGCAAAACCTATTATATTATACAAAACAATGCTTGTCAACATCTTTTTTTCACATTTTTAAAGTATTTTATCCAAAGCGTCAAATAAAGAGATCATCTGTTCATCAGTTCCGACAGTAATACGGAGATAATCTTTAATTCTCTCCCCATTAAAGTGACGGACAAAGATTTTTTCTCTTCTCAATTTTTCAAATATTTCCTGCCCGGAAACACCCGGTTTTTTGGCAAAAAGGAAATTTGTCCGGGAATCAAGAACCTCAAACCCTCTCTTTTCCAATTCTGCTTTTGTCCATTTTCTTGTTGCCACTACCTGCTTCAACCGTTCCTGAAAATAATCTTCATCCCTAAGGGAAGCCGCACCGATACGGATAGATGCCGTTGTCATCGTATAGGAATTGATTGATTCCTTTACATCTGTCATCGCCTGTATCAGGCGTCTGTTTCCCATCGCGAACCCGATTCTCATTCCGGCAAGGGAACGGGATTTAGAATAAGTACGCACAACTAAAAGATTTTCATAGGTATCCAGCAGCGGAAGCACTGTTTCCCCTCCAAAGTCCACATACGCTTCATCTATTATTACAATCACGTCTGGATTTGACCGGATAATCTCTTCTAACTCTGAACGCTTCATCCCAAGTGAGGTCGGTGCATTCGGATTTGCAATAACAATACCGCCATTTTCCTTTTTATAATCCTCTGCACGAATACGAAAATCCTCATCTAAAGCAGGACATTCATAAGGAATCCGGTAAACATCTGCCCAGACCGGATAAAAAGAGTAGGTAACATCCGGGAACAAAATCGGCTTATCCGAGTTAAAAAAGGTAAGAAAGGCTAAGGAAAGCACATCATCTGAGCCAACTCCTACAAAGACCTGCCCCTCTTCCAGACCATAATAGGTTTCCAGTCCGCGTACTAATTCTGTCGCTGAAGGATCCGGATAAAGAGCAAAACGAGTTACATCCAGCTCTTGAAATGTTTCATATACGCCCGGTGACGGTGGATATGGATTCTCATTGGTATTTAATTTAATGATTCCTGTTCCCTGAGGCTGCTCTCCCGGCACATAGGGTGTCACCTTACGAATATTGTCTTCCCATTTGTTTGTCATATTTTCCTCCAAAGTCTTTTATACACATAATTTACTCCATTCCGTCAGTTCTGTCAACATAAGATTATGTCTCGCTTTCCCGCACTAATTATCCGTAATACTGGCATAAGCATCTACAATACCATATCCCCACTCTGTATTAGGAAAAGGCTCTCCCCGCTGTACGGCACCACGGATGAAGATTTCCCTTAACATAATACCATTAATAAAAAACCTGCTATAACGCTGCATGAACAAGGCTCCCACTCCGGCAGAAAAAGCTGCTGCCACACCTGTTCCTGTCATTGTCCCATAACGGTTTCTTGGATAAGGTCCGGTCAAATTAACACCGGGTGCTACTACTTCCGGCTTGACTTTCCCTGTTACCGTAAATCCTCTGCCTGCCTGCAGATAAAGAGAATCCTCTACCACATCATAGGCAGAGACCGTAATCGTATAAGTACCGGTTCCCGAACTGGATATGGTGGTATCGGGATTTGGCTCCAGAAATACGACCTCTTCTGTCAAAAACTGACGGATCGGAAGCCATATATGAAAACCGGGCATCTCGTAATCTGCCGTTGTTCTAATTTTCCATATACCGGTCTTAGGTGAAATAAATCTCATTGATACGACCTGTTCGTTAGAAATCTCCTGCGACTGTCCAAAGTACAATTCTACCACCGTGTTCTCTGTACTGAAACGTATCGTTCTCCGTTCTCCAATCATTACCTGTATTCCCGTATAGCTTTCTCCGCTCGGTGATGTAAAATCCAATTGCAGCTTCCCCGGTGACCTCCACCATAATTGAGCCATAAATCCGTCTAAACTACGCTCTACATTTATATTGATGGTGTCCTCCTTCCGGTTAATCAGATGATGATGTCTCGCATTCCCCTCATTTCCTGCACAGGCAATCATAGCCACTCCGGTCACCGCGGTGTACCGTTCCATGAACTGAGAGAGATAAGAGCCACCCTCATGGCTCCCCATATTACTTCCCAGACCGATGCATATAATCACAGGTTTTCTCTCCCGCTGTGCCACATTCATAATATGGGCAATTCCTGTTAAAATATCATTTTCCTGATAAGCGGGAACATCTGACGGAATGCTGTAATAATCCCGATATACCTGTTTGGCCTGTTTACATTTGACAATAACCAGTTCTGCCAGAGGAGCAACTCCTGAAAAACCTTCACTTCGCTTTTCATTCCCTGCCGCCACTCCGGCAAGAAATGTACCATGGCCATTTTCATCCCGGGTTTCCACTACCTCAAAGGGATTGTCTGCTGCCAGTGCCTGATCGATCTCATCCCTCTCATAAACACGCCCATAAGGAAAACTGTCACTTCCATCCCCTGACTCATTTGTCTGGTCCCAAATGGAAACGATCCTCGTCGTGTTATCTGCATTAATAAAAGCTTCATGGGTATAGTCAATTCCTGTATCCACAAATCCAATCAGCACGCCCTGTCCATATAAATCAAGATAAGGCTGTCTGCGTATCCGCAGGACTCCACTGTCCTCCAGTGCTTCCTCACTCATCAGACCATATACGTTCGGAATTGTATTAAACCCATATCGTTCAATCGCCTCACTATTAATAACACTGGTTTCCCGATAAATAATTGCCTGAATGTTATCCAGTGGAAGATAACAGTCCGGCTGGTACAGCTGTCGGACATTTTCCTCACCCGGGTAATTATTGATCAGAAAATCCAATACATTTTCTGAAAATACGGCTTCTCTGCAAGTCATAATTTCCTCCATTCCGAAATATTGCCATTCTTTCTATTTTATTCTTCGGAACGATTGTCCTATGCAGCCCTTTTCTTTTCCCGTTTCTTTGTGCTATAATTAACTTAATGCCTTTTGTGTAAATTGAAACGGAAATAGGAGGGATTGTGTGAAAAATCATCCGACGATAGCAGCCGAAATACAAGACGAGAGATATCATGTGGCAGACGAAGCCATCTATGATGCATTCTTTTTAGTTCTAAAAGAGAAAGATTTAGAAAAAATTACAGTTTCTGACGTGATAAAAAGAGCCGGAATTGTACGAAGTACATTCTATAATCATTATGAAAATATTCCCGCTCTCATAACTGCCGTGGAAGATAAAACAATTCAGGATATATTTTCCCTTATGGAAACATTTCATCCTAAAAATGATAAAGATATGTGTAAATCCTATTTTCTGACCATTTGCAATTACACTTTGACCAATCCATTTTTAGCCACTCTCCTTGGTAGTCCGCGGGTAGATGCTTTTTTTGAGAAAATGATGACTATGTTCCACCGCTATGTATCACAGGTCACTCAAAGCACAACTGCCTCTCTGCACAGCAAAGAGGAAATATCCTATCTGATTGCGTGCGCGATCGGAAGTACCCTCGGTGTTCTTCATAAATGGACCAGAGATAATTTCCAATTGCCCGCTGAAACGATTGCCGATATTCTGACGCAGTCCTTTATTGCAGGAGTTCTCCCTTTCCTGTCATAACACGACGGCTTCCGTTTGAGCCGTCGTGCCTGTGCAGACCTGCTAGTGTACTGTCTCTTAAACTAGTCAATCATAGCTTCCTGTCTCTTAATTTTCTTGGTCGAGCTTCTGGCAAACGGATTTTTTCTTACGACCAGCCCCGTAATCTGGCGATAGGTAGGCTGATTTTTATTATATTCATCCAAAAAGGCCTGCAATGCTGCCTGCGTCTGCTCCTCATTCAGAGCCTTCGCTGCAACCACTTCCTGATCTGGATAAATTCTTGCTGTAAGTCCGTTTTTCTCTCCTGTTACAATAACCTCTCCTACAAACTCACCAAGAGCTAATTTGTTTTCAATTTCCTCTGGAGAAATGTTTTCTCCATTGGAAAGTATAATCAAGTTCTTTACACGACCGTTGATAAATAGAAACCCGTCATCATCCAAGTACCCTTTATCTCCGGTATGAAGCCAGCCATCCTTCAGCGTTTCTGCTGTTTCTTCCGGCATCTTGTAATAACCTTTCATCACACTGCTGCCTTTTACCAGAATCTCTCCGTTATCAAATGCAACCTCCACATTGGACAGAGGTCTTCCAATGGAACCAGCCTTATGATCCTCCGGTGTATTGGAGCTGATAACCGGTGAGCATTCTGACATCCCATATCCCTCATAAATGTCCACTCCGAATTCCGCAAATTTATCAATGTAATAGGGATCAAGATGAGCACCACCGACAAATATAATGCTGAGCTTCCCGCCAAATACATTCTCTGCCAGAACCTTTTTCGGAATCGCAGTGTCTGCGGCAGCAAGTCTCTTGTATATTGTTTCTACCATCATCGGAACCATGAGAACCACATCCGGCTTAAATATGCCCATGTTCCTCACCATATGCAAAAGAGAATCATTAATACATACCGTTGCCCCTAAGGAAAATCCCTTGAGCCAGTCCATAACCAAACAAAACGCATGATGAATCGGAAGAACACTAAGCATTACACTTCCCGGCTCTCTTGTATAATTCACAGAAATTACGTTTGCTGCCAAATTATTCTGTGTCAGCATGACCCCCTTGCTTTTCCCCGTTGTTCCTGATGTAAAAATTATCGTTGCCAGATCGTCCGGACCGGGTCTGTCCGAATCCCGGCCGGCTTTCTCAGAAGCTGCTTTCAGATCTGCCAGTGATTCAACCCGTTCATCGGATGTCTCTTCCTCCTGCAACAGCCAGATTTTCTTTATATGGGGACATCCCGCTATTACTGCGTCCAAAAGTGCGATTCCCTTCGGACTCAGAAAAAGTGCTTCGGAATCGGAACGATTCAGAAGGTCAATCAAGTCCTCAGCGGGAAGACCTGCATCTAACGGCACAGCTACCGTATTCCCTGTTATGATTCCCAGATAACTTTCAATCCACTCTACCGAACTGGTCCCGATAAGAGCAATGTGTGTTCCCTGAAAACCCTCTGCGAGCAGGCCTCTTCTCAACGCTGCCACATTTTTCATTATCCCGCAATAACTTCTCTCAAAGATTTCCTTTTTCTTTAACCACTTTACGGCCGGAATCTCTGAATATTTTTTTTCACTTTCTTCTAATATATCTCGAATCAGCATTCCTCTATTCACCTCCATACGAAAATTGCGTTACCGTTACAAATCTTTTTTTCCTCTCTTATTGCAGCTGTTCCATTAATTCAAGTGCTTCTGCAATTGTATGAACCTGTAATACATCTTCCTGTTCCAGTTCAATGTCAAAAGTATCCTCCAGTTCTCCCAGGAATGACATAAAATCAAGAGAACTGAACCCTAAATCTTCCCGGAATCTCATATCCTGATTCATTTCCTCCGGTTTTACCTCACAATACTGTGCTACTATCTTTTTAAACTGCATTTCCTTTGTCATAGTCTGTTTTTTCCCTTTCTGTCATTTTTTACACCTGCTCCATAATTTCTCCGATACTCATATCCGGCTCAGCAATTCCTTTAAAAAGAATACGCATCATATAATAATATAAAAGTTCCATATCATGCTCCTCTAAGTGGGCCGTCTGATAATGGAAAGAGAAATTCATTCCTCCGTTCTCAGTATGAGATACCGTCAAATACATTTTTTTCGTAGCCGCACCATTCGCAAACCATTTGGAATGCTGCGGAATGTTAATAAGGTGAGGATTTTCCATTTTCACCGGCATCGGCTGGTATGTGAGATAACAGCTTTCATAAACGGTATCTTCCGGCGTATGATAACGTCTGCGCATTTCTTCCTGAATCCATGCAGGATCAAAATTGCTGTGCATATAAATTTTATTCTGAATATTCTGAATCTCATAAGCCGCTGCCAAAAATTCTGTTTCTGCCGGAATCACTGTCCGGCAGGGAAACATAATTGTCCGGCTTCCGCCAGATGTCCATTCATCATGGGTGGAACGTCTTGAAATAAAATTCTGAATCGTAATATCCTCCTGCCCATTGTTTACCTTGGACAGATAAGTCCGGATTCCTAATAGTAACAGGTTTGTCATGGACAACTGATGATTCATACAGAAATCCATCAGATTTTTCGTTGGCTCCGGCTCCAGAATGTAATCCTTTACCTCCACAAATAAATTTTTCTTTTCAATATCGGCCGCTCTCAGATTTTTTTGATTATGCCGTTTCCTTGACTCCTCCAAAACAGAAGATCCCTGAATATCTGAGTATAAAGGCTCTCCCAACATATCCAGCTGTTCTTCCCAGAACCTCTTATCCTTTGAAAAGCGTTTCTCATTTCCCGCCCTTTTCAAATCCTTTTTGAGAACCTCTTCATAATCTGCCAATTCCTTAGGAAATTGCGAGCAGAACCGATAATGGGTATAGAGCTGCATTAAGTCATTAATCATTACTACCAGACCGCAGGAATCAATCAGGCGGTGGTCCATATGAACAAAAAATCCATGATATCCCTCTGGAAGCTTTAGCATTGTCACATCGCACAATGGAATATCATCTCCATCAAAGGTTTCATACGCCCACTGCTGCATCAAATAATCTGCCTCCGCAAGACTCATGCCGGACAAATCCTTTAATGGAATATCTCTTGTTTCTTTCTCCACAACATATTGTTTTACCTCCCCGTTCTCATCGGGTTTTGTAAAGCGGACTCTCATGCAGCCATAACGCTCAAATTCTAACTGAATACATTTTTTTAACAATCCAAAATCCAATGGGGATTTTAATGATGCTACAACACTGACACCAGACACCTGCTGCGTCTTGTAAGTCTGTATCCAGCTGTGATGCATTTTTTGCGCTGCTGTTAAAGGATAATATTCTCTCATGCGTAACCTCCTCTTTTCTTCTTCCATGAAGTTATCACAATTTATTTTTATTTACCAGTCCCTCTGGGACTTAACATACAGTTTACCCAAAATTGACCGAGACTTATCAAACAGTTCTGAAAAAGTGTTTGATAAAAAACTTTCCTATACAATGAAAAAGAGGCTAATCAACCGATCTGCCTCTTTTTCATTTATCATATTTTCCGAAAAATTCTAACAGTTTCCTCCTGTATAGCCCCGGAGCTGCGTAGGCACTGCAAAGATGCCTTGCCCCCGGTACTATGACCAGTTCTTTTGGTGCCCGGCACAAGGAATAATTATAAATCGAGTTTCCCGGTCTCACAAAAGAATCTTCTTCGCCATGAAAAAATAGAACCGGTCTCTTATTTTTCTTCAATGCTTCTGCAGTATCCGCTTCTTTCATGCCGAATCCGCCTAAGAACCTGCAGAACAAATTTACCCGGAACAGCAGTAGATCAATCCAGTGCAAATGAAACCAGCCGGATGCCATATCCTGAAGCTGTCCCTTCATAGAACGAAAGCCACAGTCCGCAATAAGCCCTCTCACATCTTTTGGCAGTCTCAGCCCGGATGCCATGAGCACCGAGGCTGCTCCCATCGATTCTCCATAGAGGTAAATGGGCAGTCTGTCCTTATTTTTCCGTGCTATATAATACGTCCATCTCTGTATATCATACTGTTCCCTTGCTCCAAAGGTAATATATCCGCCTTCGCTGTCCCCACAGCATCTCTCATCAATAAAAAGCAGATGGCAATGATTTTCATGAAGAAATTTCGCCGTATTGGCAAAATCTCCGAACCCACTGCCTTTATAACCATGACATAACAGAACAAATCTCTCTGCGTTCTCCGCTGGCAGATAAAGCCCATGCAGCTTCAGGCCATCTACGCTCCAGATATAACAGTCCCGCATATTCTGCCTCTGGCACCATGCCTTGCCGGCCTCGTATTCTTTTTCAAATTTGTATCTTGGATGATTGATTCTCATCTGCGTTAATTGTATTTTTTTCTTCGGATTCTGACCCTTTTTCCTATTGCTACGCACCATGACTTCAAAAAATGACCAGCCGGCCATCATAAAAATTCCGGCTGACACAGCGGCTGTGCCCATGATTCGAATCACTTTATTTTTCAAACTTTCACCTTACTGCCCCCGCATCAAAATAGCCGGTGCACCTTTCCCTTCAATGTAATCTTTTGTGATTACCACTTTTCCAATCATCTCATCTTTCGGAATCTCATACATAATATCCATCATAAACTGCTCGATAATAGAGCGGAGTGCCCTTGCTCCTGTCTTTTTCGCTGCTGCCTTTCTCGCCACGGCACGAAGTGCCTCCTCTTCAAACTCCAGATCCACCTCATCCATCTGAAGCAATTTCTGGTACTGCTTCACAATGGCATTACGGGGCTTTGTAAGCACCTCCACCAATAAATCCTCATCCATTGCCTCAAGAGAAAATACAATCGGAAGACGGCCGATAAATTCGGGAATCAATCCATATTCACGAATATCTTCCGTTTCGACTCTGGCAAATAAATCTTTATCATGGTCATATTTATCGCGAAGTTCAGAGCCGAATCCCATCGTTCCCTGTTTCGTCAGGCGTTTCTTAATAATATCTTCCAGTCCGGGAAACGCTCCGCCGCAGATAAATAAAATATGACTGGTATTTACCGTTGTCATCGGCACCATAGCATTTTTATTAGTCGCTCCTACCGGAACCTCGATATCCGCTCCCTCAAGAAGTTTCAATAATGCCTGCTGAACAGACTCACCGCTGACATCCCTTGTGTTTGCATTTTGCTTTTTTGCAATTTTGTCGATCTCATCAATATATACAATTCCCCGCTCTGCCAGCTCTACATCATTGTCCGCATTGGCAAGCAGTTTAGAGATAACACTTTCCACATCATCACCGATATAACCAGCCTCTGTCAAGGCAGTAGCATCCGTAATAGCAAGCGGTACCTGTAACAGACGTGCCATCGTTTTCACCATAAAGGTCTTTCCACTTCCCGTTGGCCCAAGCAACAGCATATTCGACTTTTCAATCTCAACACCGGGAGCTTCACTGTTTTCTCTTTGTTTCTCTGCCAATACCCGTTTGTAGTGGTTATATACACCAACTGCCAATATTTTCTTTGCCCGCTCCTGCCCCATAACGTATTCATCCAGATTTCCTTTAATAACATGAGGTGCCGGCAATTGATTAATATCTAATACTGGTTTTTCCTTTTTTTCTTTTTTCTTTGTCTTTACTTTATGACGTTCCTGAAATTCCGTAGGCGGCTCCATTCCCATCGCACCAAGGTTGATTATCTCCATACCCGGTATCTGCGGCATTCCCTGCATTCCGATCTGGTCAAATGTTTTTTGCATACAGTCCGAACAGATTGTAATATTATTCGGAATCGTAATCATTTTATCCACTTTACTCTCGGGACGGTGACACATATAACAAATTCGTTCATAACCCCCATTGTTATTATCATCCTTTTTTTCAACATCATCTATATTGTTTTCACTCATGCTATCCCTCCATTCCGCAGCATTACTTATAATAAGCCCCATCGGATTTCTTTACGATGGGACTTATTATACACGATTCTATTCAATTAGTAAATACTTTCACACTTACCATGGAAGAATTTGGTTATCACTTCCATTTCCCTGATTCGGATAAGAATTGGAATTATTCTCATCCTCTGCTCCATTGTCTAAGCCCTCTAAGGTTTCTTTTGTCTTCAGTGTTACTTTTACTTCCTTCTCTTTGTACTCGCCATCATCACTTCTTTTTATTGTGACCGTAATATCAGTTCCTGCCTTTGTATTATTTACAATTTCCTGAACTTCATTAATGGTCTTGACTTCACGTCCATTAATTTTGGTAATGACATCCCCTTGCTTAATGCCCGCTTTATAAGCAGCTCCGGTATCCGAAACGCCTGCAACATAAACACCGGTCGGGAAACCATAAGTTTCACTGATTGTATCCGTAACCGTCCGTCCGGTTATTCCCAAATAACCCTTTTCATTATTTTTCAATACCTGACGGTTCATCAATTCATTAATTATAGTAACCGCATCACTCATCGGAATCGCATAACCCATACCCTCAACCGTACTGTTCCCATAAGAAAAATACTTGGAAGAATTAATACCAATTACATTTCCGTTTGTATCAATTAAAGCTCCGCCGCTGTTTCCCGGATTAATCGCTGCATCTGTCTGCATCAATATCTGTGATGTGCTCTTTCCACTATTGTCCTGAGCGGAAACTTCGCGGTTCTTGGCACTGATATAACCAACTGTCACTGACTGTCCATAACCAAGTGCATTTCCGATGGCAATTACCATCTGACCGACCTTTGCATCATCTGAATTACCAAGTGCTGCCACTTTTATACTCTTTTTGGTCGATTCCTTTAAGGATTTGACCGGGACCGTAAGCACTGCCAAATCATTGGATTCACTTGTTCCCTTTACTTCTGCGACCACACTTTCACCGTCATTGAACTGAACGGTAATTTTGTCAGCATCTGCCACCACATGATTGTTAGTCACAATGAGAAGCTGGTCATTGTCCTGTTTTACAATAAAACCAGAGCCCGCTCCTTCGGAAGAATACGTCTGTCCAAAATAGGACTGCTGTGTGCTTTTTTCTGTAATCGCCACAATCGCAGGCATCACATTCTCCACAATACCAGATACATCGGATACACCAACAGCAGCACCGGATACTGTTGCCACGGAAAGATTACTTTCCGCTGTACTTCCGATATCGGAAGAAGAATTTCCGGTAATTCCATTTAACAAGGCATTCAATCCAAAAAAGCAGGCAGCCGCCACAACCCCGAATACTACTGCACTCAGTATCACTTTTGACATGCCCATTCCTTTTTTTTCTTTCTCTTTCTGCTTCTTTGGTTCTATATTCTGAAAACGATACGTGTTATCTCCGGATGGCATTGGCTGAGGCTGCGGTGATACCGGAACCTCCTGCTGTGTCTGTGATTCGGCACTTACCGATTGTTCCTGCTGTACCTGCTGTTCTGTGCTGTCCGGCTGTTCCGGAGCATTTTGCAGAACAAATCCTGTTTCCTGATTTACATTATTATTTTCGTCCATGAGAATACGCCCTTTCTTCATAAGTTAATGATTATTATAGTCATTAATTGTGTTAAGAATGTGAAAAAATGAATCGGATTGCAACGAAAAAAATATTATTGTGAAATGTCATAAAATGGTATATACTTGTATTATTAAACTTTGGTAAGAAAAAACATTCTTATCTTATTCAATACAACCTACAGAAAGGGCGGTTTTCGCATTGATTAAGGGAAATCAAAAACTACTCAATCTTTTTCGGATATTAATTGATACAGCAATTATTATTTTTTCATTTGTTCTTGCATATTATCTCCGTTTCGATGAGGAACATAGTTTTCTTATTCTATGGGGATGGGTAAAAGCACCTGTCGGCTTATATGGCAATCTGCTTTCCTATATGCAGATGCTGTTTACTTTAGTTCCATGCTATCTGGCTTCCTACTATTTTTTCCATTTATATGATCCCGCCAGAGTAAAGAGCCGCCGTTTCGAATTCTGGGGCATTATTAAGTCAAATCTTGTCGGCATTTTCTACTGTGTGGCTCTGTTATATTTTTTGAACCAAAAGGATTATGCCCGTTATTTTATTGTCATATTTGTGATTACGAATTTTATTTTGAGCCTGCTGTTCCGTTTGATTACAACAACACTTCTGCGCAAGCTCCGCCGCAAGGGCATGAATCAGAAACACATTCTCCTTTTAGGATACAGCCGTGCAGCAGAAAGTTATATCGACCGTCTGCTGGCTCATCCGGAATGGGGATATTCCATCCACGGAATTTTGGACAACCACAAGCCTATGGGGCACTCTTACCGTGACATTCATGTAATCGGAAGAATTGAAAGTCTGGAAACTATGTTAGGTGAAAATGATTATGATGAAATCGTTATTACCCTCGGCATCAATCATTATGATTCGTTAGAAGGCATTGTTACCGTTACGGAAAAATCCGGTGTCCACACGAAATTTGTCCCGGATTACAATAACATTATTCCAACAAGACCTTATACTGAAGATTTAGATGGACTGCCTGTCATTCACGTGCGGAAGCTGCCACTGACCAACTCCTTCAACTGTTTTATCAAACGTGTCATTGATCTGGTCGGTTCCATACTTTTAATTATTTTGTTCTCCATTCCAATGCTTGTCGTTGCTGTTATTATCAAAGCGACGTCACCGGGACCATTGATTTTCAAACAGGAACGTGTCGGGCTTCATAACAAACCGTTCTTTATGTTCAAATTCCGTTCTATGGAAGTACAGGATTCCTCCAAAGAAAAACAAGCATGGACCGTACAAAATGATCCTCGTGTGACACCGATCGGAAAATTTATCCGTAGGACAAGTCTGGATGAACTGCCACAGTTCTTCAATGTACTCCGCGGTGAGATGAGTCTTGTCGGGCCTCGCCCGGAGCGTCCGTTCTGGGTAGAAAAGTTCAAGGAAGAAATTCCCCGTTATATGATCAAACACCAGACAAAGCCGGGAATTACCGGCTGGGCTCAGGTAAATGGATATCGTGGGGACACCTCTATTCGGATGAGAATTGACTGTGACTTATATTATATTGAAAACTGGTCACTGAGTCTGGATATTAAAATATTGTTCCTGACAATTTTTAAGGGATTTGTAAATAAAAATGCCTATTAAGTTCTCATTCTTTCCAGAATTCCCGCAATGACTGCACCATAGTGTCACAGTTGACCACTTCATAAGGATACCATTCTCTTGGGAAAAGTTCCAAATAAGAACGATTTAAGAACCGTTCATCGAGCAGGAGAATGGCTCCTTTATCTTCCGCTGTTCGGATCACACGTCCTCCTGCCTGAAATACCTTATTTACTCCGGGATACAGATAGGCATATTCAAATCCGTTCCCCTTCCGTTCGTCATAATAAGTCTTGAACAGTTCCCGTTCGTTACAGACCATCGGCAGTCCCGTCCCCACAATAACGGCACCTATCAAACGGTCTTCTTTTAAATCAATTCCTTCACTAAAAATTCCACCCATAACACAACAGCCGATTATGCTGACCTCATCTTCCTTCTCAAAGCTCTGTAAAAATTCTTCCTTTTCTTCTTCCCGCATATCACTGCTCTGCACAAGAAAACGCTCATTTTCTTTTGGCTCCATACGGGTCATTACTTCGTCCATGAAACGGTACGAGGGAAAAAAGATAAGATAATTTCCCTGTCTTGCTGCCACGAACTTTTGGATATACTGTGCAATCCGCTCATATTCCTCTGGTCCCCGTCTTGTATATTTACTGGTGACATCTCTGGCAATCAGAACCTTTCGCTGTTCCGGCAAAAAGGAGGAAGTCGCATATACGGCATTATCCTCCTTCGTTCCCGCCAGCTGCTCCTTATAATACCGGATCGGAAGCAGGGTTGCAGAGAACAGAACCGCACTCCGCCCCCGCTCCATCACTTCCTTTAACCGCTCTGACGGATCCATACACTGTAATTTAACACGAAAGTTTCCTTCCCTGTCATAGTCCGTATAGATTCTGTATTTATCATCTAAATTTTCTAAAAAGGAAGAAAATTTTCTTACATTAAAGTAAAAGTCCAGCATTGTTTCTCGTTCGGGCAATACGGAATAATCTTTGGCAAATAATTCATAATGAGACAAGATACGAAGGAGCTGAAACTCAAAGGCTCCTACATCCGGCAGCACTTCAAATTCATCACATCCATGCTTCCATTGAAGCATCGTCCGGTTCGCTGCCTCTAGGGATTTCTCAAATTTTCTAAGATTATATTGCACCTCCGGGCGCTTCTCATGCCGCCTGACTGCCTTTACAATCCGGTTTACTGCCAAAAAATCTTCCTTTACTAATCTGGCACTGAACATTTCTCTTCCCCGCTCAACCAGATTGTGAGCTTCATCAATTAAAAAAATCATGTTCCCCTTCTTTTCCTGAGAGAAAAAACGCCGCAAATATACATTCGGATCAAAAACATAATTGTAATCACAAATAACGGCATCCGCAAAAAGTGCCGCATCCAGCGTCATTTCAAAAGGGCACACCTGATGCTTTTCCGCATAGGAAAGAATAATTTCTCTTGTCAGTTTTTCTTCCCTTGTCAGCATATCATATACCGCATCGTTAATTCGGTCATAATGGCCTCCCGCCCGTTCGCAATCCCCGGGATTACACATAATTTTATCCAGCACACAGACCTTTTCTTTTGCCGTTATAGTAATTGGCTTGAATGCCAGATCCTGTTCACAGAGCAGCGAAAAGCATTCCTCGGCCACTGTACGGGTAATGGTCTTTGCCGTCAGATAAAAAATGCGGTCGCTGATTCCCTCCCCCATTGCTTTCACGGAAGGGAACACCGTCGTAATCGTCTTGCCGACCCCTGTAGGAGCTTCAATGAATAACTTTTTCTTTTCCTCAATGGTATGATATGTCACCGCCGCCAATTCTTTTTGCCCCGGTCGGTAATCAAAGGGAAACACTAATTTCTGAATGGACTCATTTCTCTTTTTCTTCCAGTCATATTCGTATACCGCCCATTTTTCATATCCCTCGACTAAGTCAGTAAACCACTGTACAATGTCTTTTCTCGTCCAAGTTTCGTTGAACCGCTGAATGATTTCCGTTTCCATATTACAGTACGTCATCTGCACTTCGATTTCAGACAGATTTTCTTCCTCTGCTACTATATAGGCATAACAAAGTGCCTGTGCTCTGTGAACATACACCGGCTCTTTCATTTCTTTTACATCCTGATACACGCCTTTAATTTCATCGACCATAACGCGGTTTTTTTCACGGAAAATACCGTCCGCACGTCCTTCTATTTTTAACAGGAAATCGTTCCCGTATTGTTTGCTCTGCATTTTCTGCATCGTAAAAAGAGAGACCTCTGCTTCATAACCAAGTCCCATGCTTTTTTGGATTTTTCTGTGAATTTTACTTCCTAACTGCATTGCCTCCGTATTCTGCGTTCCCGAACCGGAAACAGTGATATCACCGCTGCGAAACATAAATTCCACAAGGTTCCGCACAGAAATTTTAATGATTTCCGTCTCGTTCTTGACGGTTTCTTTTTTTTCTTTCATAATCACAGTATACGATAGAAAAAAATTTCTTGCAACACTTTCCGGGTGTCGTTCGTCTAATCTATGTAACACGGTGATGAGGGGAAAGTTATTATTATAGCGTGTCGGAGATATCAGATTTTTGATATCTCCAAGGCACAGAAAGAGGTTGTCATGACAAATACCGAATGGATTTTGGTAGGGCAGGCAAAAAAGGGCGATGCCCACGCATTTGCTCTTTTGTATGAGCGGTTCTATACCGACTTATATCATTTTGCCCTATGTTTTTTAAAGAATCAACAGGATGCGGAAGATGCCGTTAGTTCTTCCGTTCTAAAAGCATATGAAAATTTACCGAATCTAAGAAAGAACGATTCCTTTAAGAGCTGGCTTTTTCAGATTACAGTGAATGAATGCCGGAACCAGAAAAAAAAGCAGAGTACCTATTTGGAGGATACTTCCCTGCCAGAGCCTTCTGCCATGGAATCCGGATTCCAATACTTAGAGGTAGAAGAATATTTATCTCTTCTTTCTAATGAGGAACGGCTGATTGTTACTCTGAGCGTTTTTGGCGGTTACAACAGTAAAGAAATCGCAGGGCTGGTACATAAGCGGGAGGGCAGCGTCCGCTCCATCAAAAGCCGTGCCTTTGCCCGCATGCGGAATCAACTGAGCAGAACAGCAAATTAAACAATATGAATGGGAGGCAAACTATGAATAATCAAGATATAAAAGATACTATCCGAATGGCAGCAGATGAAATTCCTGTCCCGGATTCTTTAACACCCGGAGAAATTGAAAAAAAAGTGAAAGACCATCCGCAAAAACACCCACGAATTTTATTTATGAACAGAAGGGTTCTTATGGCTGCCGCCAGCTTTCTCCTTTTGGCAGTTGTCGGTTTTGGTGTACTGCCAAAAATGACAGCACTGTTTCAAGGGGATTCGGATGAGATTGTTGTTACGGAAGAGTATGTCACAGAAACAAAAGAAAGCAAATCCATGCCGGAAGACTATGAAGAACTTTGTAAACACATTAAGAATAGGAACCAATCGAGATACTATGAATCGTTCGGTTCCGGTGGCGGGGCAGCAGCTGATGTTGCAGAATCTTCCGCATCAGAAAACTCATTATCAGATTCCATAGAATACGGAGCTTCATCTTCCCAGACAGATACTTCCTATTCGGAAACAGACTTGCAGGTAAAAGGAATTATGGAGGCAGACATAGTAAAAACCGATGGTTCAAACATTTATGCCCTGTCCGGTATGGAAAACGGATTTCGAGTTCGGATTTATTCGGTCAATGGTGCTGACGTAAAGAAAATTTCCACGATTCAATTAAAAAAATCTTCTTGTTCCGAGATGTATTTAGAGGGGAAAACTTTAATCCTTCTCTGTACGGACTGGGGCAGTACAGACACCGGAAATGAGAAACAATCTGCAACGGAAGACGACTACGTAACGACCTGCTCTGATGTATATCCAACAAATCAGACGACCAATATCCGTTTTTATGATGTGTCAGCACCGAAAAATCCCAGAGAGCTGCGTTGTATGTCACAGAGCGGAAACTACAGCACGTCCCGAATCAGCGGCGGATACCTTTATACCTTCAGCAACTACTATATTTACGATTCGGATCTGTCTACGAAAGAGTTAGCAAAATTTGTACCACGGGCTGCGGACAGTTATATTCCGGCGGATAAAATCAGAATTACCAGCAAGGACAGTACCGGCTATATGGTCATGACTTCCCTTAACATTTCCGACCCGCAGGACTTTACCGATTCCGCTGCCCTTCTCGGCGGAGGCGATACCCAGTATATGAACAGCAATCATATCTATACGGTCGAGAATTACTACGAAAAGAACACTGATAAGTCAATTATCACCAAATACACCTATGCGGACGGGCATTTCACCTATAATGGCAAAGCAAAGGTAAGGGGCAGTCTCGGGGATTCCTACTATATGCACGAATATAACAATAATTTTGTCTTTGTGTATACCAATTATTCGGAGAAAACAGATACTACCACCAATGGTCTATGTGTACTGAATGATAAAATGGAACTCATTGGACAGATCAAAAATCTTGGCATCAATGAAGAGATTTATGCCTCGTACTTTATTGACAACATGGCATATTTTGTCACGTTCCGCAACACCGACCCTGTTTTTGCTGTGGATGTCAGTAATCCGAAAAAGCCAAAACTCCGCTCAGAGTTAAAACTTCCGGGATTTTCCTCTTATCTCCATTCCTTTGGAGACAATATGCTCCTTGGAATCGGGAACGGAAGTCCTTATGGAAACGCTACGGATTATGCCAAGCTTTCCCTTTTTTCCATTGATAAAAATAATACGTTAAAAGAAATTGACACAGTATTCCCAAGACGGGAATATTCTACGGAGCATTACGCCGACAGCAATCATAAATGCGTGTTTGTTGATGAAGAACGAAGACTGGTAGGATTTTTGCTTGAACGCCCTTATGAAAATTTACCCAACACCACGGATAAGCATTTAGGTGAATATGTTGTATACAAAGAGAAGGACGGTAAGCTAAAGGAAGTTCTGTCCTGTCCGCTCACAATGGATCTGGATGAGACCGGCATTCATATACGCGGACTTCGGATTGGAGATTATTTCTATATTGTGCTGCCTGAAAAGGGGAAGATTAAAGTTTATGATATGAATACGTGGAAAAAGGCAAAGTAAGGATTGCAATCCGATTCATTTCATGTTACAGTTGTCCTATCGAATGGGACTACGGCCCAAATAACTTTTCAGGGAGGACAATATTGTATGACTGATTTTGACTACAGCCAATTAGAGGAAGAGGTAACCTTAACATTAGAAACTGAGGACGGTGAACGCATTGATTTAGAAATGCTGTTTGTTTTTGAATACGAAGACCAAGACTATGCAGCTTTTCTTGAAAGCGAAAATGAAGACAACGTTGTATATTTCTTTGCCGTGAATCCTAGACAGAAGAAAAACGATGAAGTCGAGCTGGATTTTGAATACATTGATGATGAGGATCTGGCAACAGAACTTCTGAACATTTTCCAACAGATTGTAGACGCTGGTGCGGATGAAGAAGCAGACCTTGCGGACCTTGATTTGGAAGATGTCTCTGGTGAAGAGGAGGAAGACGACGAGGAAGATAAAAAGTGGGATGAATTCATCCATAAGAAGCTGCATTAATAAGAACTCATTATCTTTATCGTTATGGGGGTGTCTAAAGACGCCCCCATATAATAATCGCCTATATCCTACTCCTGTTTGGGAAGCTTTCCGCAGGCATTGCAATCCCCATTACAGCGATTGCAATCCTGCTCCTCATTTTCTTCTTTATTATGTGCCACATAACACAGAACAACAATACAGGCACATACAATTAACATAACAATACCCAATTTAATGATAGAGGAAACGGTAAACATAACTTTTCTCCTTTCTATTGCTTGCTCTTTTCTACCCAATACTGCTGCATCTTCTCCATGCTCTCAAAAAAGTGACCGCTATACCGGTCAAAATGAAGAGACAACGGTTCTTTTTTCACTTCTCCCGTAGATTTCTCAGTATAGGAAATATCCGCAGTGACAATATAATATTCCGGTTCTTTCTCTCCATCCGGAACCGGCCCCTCCTTTTTGGATACCGTGCCTACTTCCTTAAACTGTTTTCCATCTTCCTGTAAATGCTCTTCAAAATATACCTTCATATTCTCCTGTGCCATCATGTCCATATAGCGGTAATATGGACAGAACTGATGCGCAATACTAAAGATAAGACATCCTGCCACCACCGCACTCATTCGGATAATCCATCGTGCAGCCCGCTTTTCCTGAAGCCACTTCTTGTCAACAAACCAGAACCAGAACGGGCATACGAGAACAGCCGCTACGGCATATGGCCAGTACACCTCCATTACCATAACAAACATAATAGCATAAATCATAACAAGAAAACTATATAAACTTATCAAGGCTCCTGCCACTTTTGATACAATTGTTTTTACTTTACTCTTCACGGTATCCCTCATTTCCTTTCATTTCGTACATTCATAAAAATCTGCCACGTTTCATGTAAGATTAAAATATTCTGCCAGCACATCGCAGGCATCCCCAATTAATTCCGGACATGGACGTTTCTTATAATATTCCTCCGTCCTCGGCTCCGGTGCTGCCCCGGTGCGGTATTCCTGACTGACGCAGGACTCTTTTTCTTTCAGCCCTAACAACTGGGCACATATGATACTTCCATTTTTTTCTTCAAATAGACCGGCTAATTTCTGAACCGTTTCGTAATTATATTTTTTTCCCTCTATATCTTTTGGATTGGCACTTCCTGTCAGCATTCCCGCCACCATGAACATACCGGATACTGCACCGCACACCTGACGGAGCCGTGCCATACCGCCGCCAAAGGACTGGGACATTTTCAGCAATGACTCGGTGTCCATATCAAATAAGTCCGCATGGGCAAGAACAATTGCCTGCGTACAGTTGTAACCATCATAAAAATATTGCATTGCCTGTTCTCTTCTTGATCTCATTCCACTAAATCTCCAATTCCCGAATATGCTTTACCCCAACTAATTTTACATTGCCTATATCTAAATTTGCCGCTTTTATAATAGACTGGCGGTTGCTCTCCGGCAGCACAACAGTAGTATAGCCGGTTTTTATCGCTTCTGCCACACGCCGTTCTGCCTGAGATACAGCACGGACTTCACCTACTAGACCAACCTCGCCAAAAAGCACTGTTTTGCTGTCAAGGCTTCGTCCATAATGGCTGGATAAAAGTGCCGCCACTAATGCCAGATCCAATGCCGGTTCTGACACCCGCATACCTCCTGCCACATTGACATAGGCATCACAATCTCCCAAATGAAGTCCCAGTCTTTTTTCTAACACCGCCATGAGAAGATTTACCCGGTTATAATCCGTTCCTACCGCCGTCCGTCTTGGCATAGGAAAACTGGTATGACAAACCAGCGCCTGTACCTCGATAAGGAATGGACGGCTTCCCTCCATCGTACATACTACAACGGAGCCTGCCTCATTTTCCAGCCTTCCCTGCATCAGATATTCGGAAGGATTTGCCACCTCCACAAGTCCCTGATTCCGCATCTCAAAAACGCCCACTTCATTCGTAGAACCAAAACGGTTCTTCACCCCACGGAGCATCCGGTACATTGCCGTTTTATCTCCCTCAAAATACAGCACCGTATCGACCATATGCTCTAACATTCTCGGCCCGGCTACATTTCCCTCTTTTGTCACATGGCCAACAATAAAAATGGTAATATTCCTGCTTTTGGCCAGATGCAGTAATGTTGCCGTTATCTCCCGAACCTGACTGACACTGCCGGGTGCTGCATCGACCGTTTCCTCCAACATCGTCTGTATCGAATCCACGATAACAACTTCCGGCAGAACTTCCTCTACTGCCTGTAATACCGTTCCCATACAGGTCTCAGAAAAAAGATACAAGTCATCGGTAAATTCTCCGATTCTCTCCGCCCTCATTTTTATCTGTCGGGCAGATTCCTCTCCCGACACATACAATACTTTCATTTTCTGCTGTGAAAGTGTCCGGCACATTTGCAGTAACAGGGTTGATTTTCCGATCCCCGGATCACCTCCTACTAAAATCAGAGAGCCCGGCACAATGCCGCCGCCAAGAACCCGGTCAAGTTCCTGTATCCCTGTGGTTTTCCGGCTTTCCTCCTGCGTTTCAATTTCATTCACTCTCGATGGCCTGCCAGCAGAAGATATCGTACGTGACACTTTTCCCCCCTTTGCTGACGGAGCCTCTGTTAATGTATTCCATTCGTGGCATCCAGGACACTGCCCCTGCCATTTTGTCACCTCATAGCCACACTCTTTACAATAAAACAGTGTCTTCCCCTTTGCCATAGTTCCTCCATTCCAAAACGCTTCTTGTGTTCAACAAGTAATGCGACAAAAGCACCGGTACAGATTAACCGGTGCTTTCATTACTCTCACTCATCCTTTAGCACTTTACAATTTTTACACTTGCTTTTGTACCTTCATCCAGCTCCAGACTGGCATTTAACTTTCCTCCGACATTCGTTGGAATTCTGCCGGCGGAAACACCGTTTACAACTAATTTGTACTCTGCGGAAGGTTCCATCTCAAGTGTGAAACTAATATCCCCTGCTGCTTCCACTTCAAATTCTGCTACTTCTGAATCTCCTTTAAAATTTGTAACCGCAGAACCCGGAACTGACTCATATACCAATGTTCCGTTCTTTTCTAATTTGGTAATTTCTTTGAAGGTCTTAATTTTATAACTTGCACCTTCATAATGAAAATCTGCCTTTTTCGTCTTGGTATCCAACTGATAATTTCCAAAACTTAATGCTCCATTATCTTCTTTCCGAATCAGTTCTTCTACAACACTCATCCCAGTGTCCTCCTTCGTTTTCTATCGTTGTGTGCGGGCACACACTTGAGCCATATCCCCCGGCTCTCCCTCATTTGCTACTATTAGTATACAATATATGTCATCGTTTTTCTATATATTTTTTGTAAACTTTTGTACACAGACGCTGTCATCCTTCATCGATACGAGAACCTCATCCCCCATATGAATTTCTCCGGCAAGAACGGCCTCGGCAATAACATCTTCCACTTCCGTCTGAAGAGCACGGCGGATCGGTCTTGCCCCGTAATCTTTATCAAAACCCTTCTTCGCCACAAAATCCATGACCGAATCCTCTATGTGAAGTTCCATATCCATCTGTTTTTTCACCCGCTGTACAAAGCTTTTTACCATAATTGCCGCAATATCATGGATATTCTCCTTATTCAGAGCATGGAATACGATCATTTCATCGACACGGTTGATAAATTCCGGCTTGAAGATACGTTTTACCTCTTCCATTACGCCTTCCTTCATCCTTTTATGGTTCTCTTCCTCACTGGCTGTCTGTCCGAACCCAAGTGTTTTGGGAGAAATAATTCGATTTGCTCCCGCATTGGAAGTCATGATAATAATCGTATTTTTAAAATCTACCTTCCGTCCCTGTGCGTCGGTAATATGACCATCTTCCAATACCTGCAACAGCATATTGAACACATCCGGATGGGCTTTTTCAATCTCATCAAAGAGAATGACCGAGTACGGCTTCTGCCGTACCTTTTCACTTAATTGTCCACCCTCCTCATAACCGACATATCCCGGAGGGGAACCAATCATTTTGGATACACTCTGCTTTTCCATATACTCTGACATATCGACACGGATCATCTCTTTTTCAGAGCCAAAAACAGCCTCTGCCAGAGTCTTGCTCAGTTCCGTTTTTCCCACACCGGTCGGGCCAAGAAATAGAAAAGAACCAATCGGACGTTTTGGATCTTTCAGCCCTACCCGTCCTCTTCGTATCGCACGGGATACCGCACTTACGGCTTCTTCCTGACCTACTACCCTTTCGTGAAGGGTCTCTTCCAGCTTCTTCAGCCGCTCCATCTCGGTCTCTTCCAGCTGTTGTACCGGAATGTGCGTCCACTTCGATACAATTTGAGCAATATGAGCCTTTGTAATCGTACGGGAAGCCTTCTTCCCATTTTTTTCTGCCTTTGCCCGCTCTTTTTCTAATTGTTCTTCATTTTCACGCTCTTCTTTGCGAATACTTAACACAAGCTCCATATCTCCGGCAATCAATGCTTTTTCCCTTGCCTGATAAAGTTCTTCTGCCCGGTCTTCGATCCGTTTCATTTTATTTGATTTACCAAGAATAGAATGCAGACGAAATCTGGCTGCTGCCTCATCCATTAAGTCAATCGCCTTGTCCGGCAGATAACGGTCATTGATATAACGTACGGACAAACTGACGGCCGCTTCAATGGCTTCGTCACTGATTATGACATGATGATAATCCTCATATTTACTGCGGAGTCCCTTCAACATCCCAATCGTCTGTGCCTCGGTAGGTTCTTCGATTACCACCGGCTGAAAACGCCGCTCCAGTGCGGCATCCTTTTCCACATGTTTACGATATTCTTCTCTCGTAGTAGCACCGATTACCTGAATTTCTCCTCTGGCCAGTGCCGGCTTCAGAATATTGGAAGCATCAATTGCCCCTTCTGCTCCGCCGGCACCAATTATCGTATGAATTTCATCAATAAACAATAAAATGTTTCCTGCCTGAGCAGTTTCCTTTATCGCACGCTTAATGCGTTCCTCAAACTCCCCCCGGTATTTTGAACCAGCCACCATACCGGATAGATCAAGTGTCAATATTCGTTTCCCGGCAATCGAAGAAGGAACTTCTCCTCCCGCAATCCGGGCCGCCAGTCCCTCAGCAATTGCCGTCTTGCCAACTCCCGGCTCGCCGATGAGGCAGGGATTATTTTTGGTTCTTCGGCTGAGGATTTCAATCACACTATTGATTTCATCCTCACGGTTCAGCACCGGATCAATCCTGCCCTCTACAGCATACTGGTTCAAATCCCTTGCATACTGGTCTAATACCGGGGTTGCCGCAGCATTTTTCCGATTTTTATTCCGGCTTGCATTCAGTTCATTCTTCGCCGCTTCCAGATCTCCGCCAATGGTCATCACAATGTCCATATAAATTTTGCGGATATTCGCATTGATGGATGTCAATATCTTAAAAGCTACACAGGTGGAATCTTTTAAAACCGCCATGAGCAGATGCTCTGTTCCCACTTTGGCAGATTCCAATCTTTCTGCTTCCTCCATGCTTTTTATAATCACATCTTCTAATTTCGGAGAAAGCTCACTCTCCATTTTATTCACAACTGAGCTTCCTTCTCCGCAATAATTTTCGATGGCAAACTGCAGGGACTCTTTGTCCACATTATTTTCCTTTAACACTCTGGATGCTACTCCCGATACTGCGATCAGACCATATAACAGATGCTCTGTTCCTATGGCGGCATGTCCCATTTTGGCAGCATATTTTGCACCCTTACTTAACGCCTTTTCCGCTTCCGCGGTATATTCACCTTTTTTCAAAATATCTGTCCTCCGATTAATGTCTATTTACGATATGAACCGTATTCGTCATAAATCTCATCCACCAGATGATGGACATCTTCTCTTGTAACATTTTTACATATTGCCTGTGCCAGAACAAGATCCAGCGTCTCTTTCAGCTCCACTTCCGCTTTTACCTGATCCATATCCACGGCAACGACAGCCCCCCGTCTCCGGTCCAGCTGAAGATAGCCTTCCTGCCGCAGCAAGGCATATGCTTTATTTACCGTATGCATATTAATCCCAATCTCATCTGCCATATCCCGTACAGACGGAAGGTTCTCCCCCTCTTGCAGCTCTGTCCTCACAATCGCACGGATAATCTGATTGCGAAGCTGAAGATAGAGAGCTTCATCACTATTAAAATCAATGGAAATATACATTTGGACTGCCCCCTGTTTTGTCTTGTGCTAGAAAGAGTGTAACAAATATAGTATTAAAAATCAAGAAAATCCGTTTCTTTTTTCTGTTCTTTTTTCCGCATTGCCATCTTCAGCATAGCAATCAGCATACACAGAACTAAAAGAATTAATCCGACAATAATTCCGAGAAGAATGTAATTGGAAAAAGTCGGAGCCGTTGTGCTGCTTTTTTTACCGGCACTCTTATTTACTTTTTCGATCATACTTCCCGTGTAACGCTGTAATGTCTTTTCCAGACGGTCAAATTGATAAAATGTTGCTTTTCCGGAGGGGCCTTTTAAATACAGGATCAAATAATTATTCTCCAAATCGTTTTCCATTGTAAATGCCGGCACTGTCACACCGTTCAAATCAATATTGGACTGTACATAACCTGCCGGAATATTTTTCAGCTGTGCAGTATCCAGTACCTCAAATTCATACTGATTGGACAGAAAGATCTGGTCATTTTTCTTCGTTACATGAAAGGAAATATCATTCGTATCTTTTACTTCTCCCTTTTCTCTCTCCGCAGTCTGTGCTGCTGTCTCTCTCGTTACCGCAATGCGGTACACATTTTTCCCGCCATCTTCTGCCGTGACAACAATCTGCATATCATTTATCCCGGTCTGTAACTTCTCATTTCCCATCGGCTGAACACGGGATTTCCCATCCTCTGTCTCAAAGCTGATATAGAGAATATCCGTATTGCAGTCTACTGTGGCGGCATACTCTGTAATTTCCGGTGAAAATTGCGGCTGAAATGCAAGAGCAGATGTTTTAAGCGTCTTTAACCGATTATTTTTACTGAGAACAGGCTCCGGTGTTGCTACCGGAACCTCTGTGGCTTTCACCGGGGCCTTATCCGCTCTTTTTTTCGACACCGTAACTTCAAGACGGTTGCTGGATACGGAGAGCCCTTCTCCGTCTTGATCGGTCACGTTTGCTGTACCATCGACCGAAAATGCTGCCCTTCCATTTTTAATCGCTGCAAATTGCAGGGAAAAGGTCTTTTTTTTCGTTGCCGTCTCGTTTCCTGTCGAAGATACTGTCAGGACACCACCGGAGGCAGATACCTTTTTCCCGCCCTTTTGAAACTGCAGGATATCCGAATCAAAGTTGATTCTGAACTCTGCGTCCAAAAAGGAGCTTTCCGATGTCACCTGACATACTACAGTAAAAGTATCCCCCTTTTTGACTTGACTATTTGCTGTTGTAAACTGTATGACACAGCCGGATGCCTCTGCCTTTGCCGGAGATACTGCTTGTGTTAAAAGCATGATAACAGACAATGTAAACAGTGTACTCAAAATCGCTCTCTTCACAGAGAAACCTCCTTTTATTGTGGTGCCATGCAGGCGGATGCCGGCATATTCTCAAATATTGGAATCGAGAATACCAAAGGCGAAGAATCCATTGTTCCCGCATAAGCATTTTTTGTTTTAATTGCCTCCGAATAAGCAGCCTCCACATTCGTCATATATTGATGTTCATACCGTTCATTCGGTGTCAGATTAAATTTCTGCAAATATCCGGTATTCTGTCCCCGGTTGATGTACTTTGTACCGATATACTGGGCTCCTCCCACAATCGAACGGTACGGGTCCGTCCACGGTCTCAGATAAGTCGTACCGGATTTTGCCCATTTCAATCCATTCAATGCCGGATTGGAACTGCTGGTAGCTCCAATGTTATAAAAATTGTAAATACCCGGATATGCAGCATTGGTTCCTGTCACCGCAATGCTTGTTGTTGTGGCACTCGTCACGACTTCCTGTTTTACGCGGGATGCCAGATGATACGGGCTTACTCCTGAACTCTTTGCTGCTGCCAAAAAGGCATTCGTATAAGTCATTGACTTTGAAGCCCCTGTATCCAAGTCCTTATAGTTAAAGGATTTTCCGGCAAACGGCGTATTTTTCAAAATCGTATTAATTCCGGATGCCACCTGATACTGGGACTGGTATTCCAAAGATTCAAACATAAAAATATTTCTCTCGTTGATAAAATTACGCGGATCCATATAGTAGCTGATTGCTGCTTTCGATGCTGCGACCCATGTACTTCCGTCAAAAACCTTCCACGTTCCGGTCGCAGCGTCATAAGCCCCCTCTTCCTTTGATTTCCATGCTGCTGATTTGGAATTGGAGATCAGGTTCACTCCCAATTTACATTCTGCTGTAACGGCATCGTTCCAGTTAATACCCGGACGATAGGCCACGAACTGCCAATATGGATATTTTTGATGCAGGATTCGTAAATTCACTTTGTAAGAATCCGGGAATCCCTGACTCGTCATATATTTTTCAAAGTCCTTATCGGACATTGCTGTCACTTTTACTTTCTTGGTTTTTTTCGTCTTGGCCAGCTTTACATACTTGGAACTGACATAACCGTTTACTGTCTTACCGTCATAATCAAAGTAAATCCGATACCATTTTGTCTTGCCGGACATCTTTTCTTTCCCGATCTTGACGGTACTTCCTTTTTTCACCTTTATAATCTTTCCCTTGCTCTTTTTATAAGGTGCACTTGCCCCTGCCTTTGTATGCACTTTTGCCGCTGATTTCAAATTATAAATAGTCGCATTTACCTTTTTCTTTAACTTCATTTTTACATATATATTTCGAAGATACCCGGTTCTTGTTTTCTTTTTATAAGTAAATTTCACCTTGAACCATTTCTTATTCTTTTTAAGTGATTCACCTACAATCGTTACCTTCTTTTTCTTTGATAACGAGACCGTTTTTTTGGATACCTTTAAATATTTTCCACCGGCCTTTTTATATACCTTCACCTTTTTGGAAGTCGTTGCCGCAACCGAAATCGGCTGATAAGTCGTTTCTGTACGATAAGACACCACTGGCTGCGGTATTGCTGTCGGAACCGGTGTCGGTGTCGGTGTTGCCGGACTATCTAATGCCACATAACTGGAACTTACATATCCTGTTGCCTTTGTTCCGTCTGCTTTTGTATAAGAAATCTGATACCAGCCGGTCTGTGTCTGTAAGACCGTTACCTTCGCACCATTGGATAAGGTGTCAATAATACCGTACGTTGTTCCTGCTCCGCTCCGCACATTCAATGTACTGCTGACAACAACCGTTCCTGTCTGATTCGCTGCATAACCGGAATCCCGGTTAATCGCTAATCCCCCTCCGATGAATAATGCAAAAAATAATGTAAACCAAACTATTTTCCTGTTTTTCATGATACCCTCCATTCCATTTTTCAACGCCGTGCTGCCAGATAGACCCGTTCGCACGATGCCGGTTCCAAACTTGTCACATCATAAAAACCACATTCAGCAAGCCATTTCTTTACCATATCTGTATGATAGGCCCGCTGTTCATGAATTTCCTCGAACCGTTCGAACAGATCACTTCCCGGCTGCCGTCTGAATATCGTTAACGAATATTCATTCACCGCTTCTTCCTCATAAAAATAATTTTCCCATATACAGGTCATATCTTCTCCGTGCTCCACTCTCACTCTGTTCCCGAGCATCTGCCGGAAGCAATCGGCCGTCTTTAAATCAAATATGAAATATCCGCCCGGCACCAGTGATTGATAAACACGTAAAAAGGTCTTTTTCATCTCCTGCTCTTCGAGCAGGTAATTCATAGAATCACACAAGCTAATGACCGCATCCACTGTCATTCCAAGCTCCAGTTCTGTCATATCCTGTTGTATATACAATATATCAGAACCTGTCTGCTCTGTCTTTGCCAATGCCTGTGCCAGCATATCGGCAGACAAGTCTACACCAATCATATCATATCCTGCTCTGGCAAACAACTCTGTCATTGTTCCGGTTCCACAGCCGAGCTCACAAATTCTTCCCTGTGTGATATTTCTTTCTTTTAAAAATTGATGGATTCGTTCAAACCATTCTCCATAAGGAATCTCCTCCATCATGCAATCATAAATTTTGGCAAATTCCTCATACATTCTGACAAACCTCCTTGCAGCGAATTTCTTTGCCAAGAGAAAAAGAATATAAAATACAGTCCACCACTGGTTCATGCAGCATCTCTTCCAATGCCTTTTTGTATAATATCATCTGTGTGCGATAGCGCTGTACCAGCTCATCCTCCTGACCCGGCTTTAAGGAATCCGTTTTATAATCCATCAATACGATCCCTTCCTTTGTTTCATAATAGCCGTCAATAATTCCCTGAACCAATACAGAATCCGTCTCCGTTCTCTCTGGAAAAATCTCACAGGCAGGTTTTCCCATAACAAAAGGCTGCTCCCTGTGAAGCCCCCCCTCTTCATCGGCTTTTTTCATCGCCTGCCCAAGAGAGGAATGAAAGAACTGATACAACCTCCTGCTATTTAATACCGTGCGCTCTTCTTCCCGCAAACGGCCGCTCTGAATCAGCCGGGTAATTTCCTCTTCGATTTCATCCGTACTGTCGGTATGGGAAAAATCAATGGCTGCCATTACCTGATGCCAGATTGTTCCATAAGCAGCCCCCTGATATTTGTCAGCTTCTTCTTTTTCCTCTTTCATAAAAGAAGGAACCGGCATTTCTTCTTCCTCTTCCTCATGAGTCAGAACTGTAAAATCTGTTAATTCCATCTCTTCCATGGATTTTACCTTCAGATCTGACACCGATACCTTCACCGGCAATGGTTCTTTTTCTACGGATTCTGTTAATTCCATTTCTTTCAAAAGATTCCGTAGTTTACTATGATACAGGATAGATGTGTCAAAATTATTAAATGCTTCCGCCTCCACCCGCTCCTGTGCTTTTTCAGACACTGCCTGATCGAGAAGTTCATCCGGTTCGATTGAATTCACACAAAACCAGTCCGGCTCTTCCAGAGCCACCGGAAGAACCATATCCAGATAATGGTTCATCCTTCTCCGAAATAAATAACTTATTTTTTGTGCTGAAACTTCCTTGGCCGAACCAATTAAAATTAATTTCTCCTTCGCACGCGTCATTGCCACATATAACACCCTCAGCTCCTCTCCCAGATCCTCCTTCTCATTCTGCTGTCTTAAAAACTTTCGATAGAGAGTATCCTTCACCGTCCGCTGCTCATTGTCTACAATTTTGGCGGCAATTCCGAGCCGGGAATGAATGGTCAGAAATCCCCCATCCCTGCCTCCCAGTTTCTTCCCCATTCCAAGAATCATACAGATCGGAAATTCCAGACCTTTGCTTTTATGTATCGTCATAATACGGATAACATTTTCCTCATCTCCCGCAATATTCACCTCACCCATTTCCTCCTGTTGTTCACGGATCCGGTGAATGTAATGCACAAACTGGTGTAAACCATGATACGTTGTCCCATCGAATTCTCTCGCCTGTTCCATCAGACTATCCATGTTGGCAATGCGTTGTTTTCCGTCCCGCATCATCTGCACTGTTTCATATATTCCTGTGGCATCATAGATATCCTGTATCAATTCTGCCACTGTAGCATAAGTAGTCTTATTCCGCATCGCAGCAAGGGTATCCAAAAAAAACTGAACCTTTTCCTGAATCACATGGTTTCTTTCCGCTTCCTCTAATGCCACATACTCTGTCAGGGATTGATAAAGCGGAATACTGCGGTATTCTGCCCGAATCTCTGCCAGCTCTTCCTCCGTGATATCAAACATCGGACTGCACAGAACTCCCGCCAACGGGATATCATTTCGCGGATTATCAATGATTTGCAGCATCTGAGACATCAGGGTAATTTCCCTTGTATCATAAAAGCCCTGCGTATGCTCCATGACTACCGGCATTCCCGCCTCTGTAAGTACATCAAAAATACTCTGTCCGATTCCCTTCACACTCCGCACAAGTATAACGATATCACGATATTCCACAGGCCTCAGTCCGTTCTCTTCTACATATAATGGATGGTCCGGATTCATCAGGTCCCGGATTTTTTCCACCGCAAGCCTTGCTTCATATTCAATATCCTTATTGTTCAATAAAATAGAAACATCAATTTTCTCCCCTGCTCTTTTATCGGTTCTTTCAAAGCTTCTTCCCATCCGCAGACAAGCAGCCTCATCATATTCCACGCCACCGATATCTTCTTTCATCACCCGTTCGAACACGGCATTGCTTCCCATTAAAACCGCATTCCGGCTTCGGAAATTCTGATGCAGGTCAATTCTCCGTCCTGCCCTGTTATCCGTCCCATATCGTTTCATTTTCTCCACAAAGAGTTCCGGGCAGGCATTCCGAAACCGGTAAATGCTCTGCTTTACATCCCCCACCATAAAAAGATTGCACGTTCTTCCTTCCTTTTGCTTTGCTACCGCCGATAAAAGAGTTTCCTGAACCCGGTTGCTGTCCTGATACTCATCTATCATAATTTCTTCAAAATAATCTGCCAGTTCTTCTGCTGCCGCCGTTCTTTTATACCTTTTTTCCTCTTCCTCCCACTCCAACAGAATTTCTAAGGAAAGCTGTTCCAAGTCGTTAAAATCAACTACTCCCCGTTCTCTCTTTCTTGTCGTATACAGGGAATGGAATTCGAGAGTAAGCTGAATCAAAGTCAAAATCTTTCCCCGCATCGCCGCCAGATCTTCTAATTGCTCCTCCACACTCTGACGGAAATAATCATCCGACAGCTTAATTATCATATCCTTACAGGCATTCCGCCGCTTTTTTACATTTTCCCGTAATTCCGGCAGCACACTGTCGTCCTTCTTCGCCGACATCCGCCCGAACGATACCCCGGACAAACAGTTCTGGTACTCCTCATAGGTGGAGAGCGATGACAGCGAATCACAAATTTCTACAATTTCTTCCACATTACCGGCATACATATATGGCCCTGCCGGCTCTTCACACAGAGTCAGAAGAATTGCTGCCTCTTCTCGAATTCCCTTTATCGTATGACGGCATTCTGACAATAAATTTTCACAGAAAACAGACTGTTCCCACTCTTCCTTCGTATTGATCGAAAGCGTTTCTTCCATTTCCTTCAGCCACTTCCTTGGAAAAGGTTCACTCATCGCCTTGTTATATAATTCCAAAATCATCTCTTCCAGTGCCGAATCCGAACGGTTGAACATATTCATTGATACGAAATCAAGAAAGGACTCCTCACCTTTTTCATAGGCTTCTTCCAGCAGTTCTTTTAACACCTCTTTCTGCATCAGGGCAAGTTCGCTGTTCGTTCCCTGACGATAGGCAGGATCAAAACCAATCCGGTGAAAATAATTCTGTATCATATATCCACAAAAGCTGTGAACTGTAGAAATATGTGCCGATGGCAGTAATCCCAGCTGGCGCTGCAGATGAGGCTGGTCCGGATTTTCTGCCAGTGCCTTTTCGATTCTCTCCCGGAGCCGGTCTTTCATCTGTGCTGCTGCCGCTTTTGTAAAGGTTACTACAACGAACTGGTCCACCTGAACCGGATGTTCCTTATCGGTAATGCGGTTGAAAATCCGCTCCACTAATACAGCCGTCTTTCCGGAACCGGCTGCTGCTGAAACAAGAATATTCTGCCCTCTTTGCTCGATTATTTTTTTTTGGTCTGACGTCCATTGTATTTCACTCATCCAGTACCTCCCAAACTTCCTCATCTTTCATCGGCGGGCACTCTCTCTTGCTCTCCGCAAGCTCCTGCTTTTCCATTCCACATATTCCACGCAGCCCGCAATAATCACATCCACCGGCATTTCCCATCTCGTATGGCGCCGCCTGAATTTCTCCCGCATAGATCCGGTTGCCAAACTCTCTCATCTTTTCTCTCGTATGCTTCATCAACCGCTCAAACTGCCCGGTGGATAAAATATGGGAATAGGCAGAAAATTCCCCGCTCCGTTTTGTCACACTGACCGGAACAACACGCGAAGAAGCTCCCGGAATAACGGCACCGTCCTTTGCCAGATTCCTATCCACAGCTTCCAGAATCTGTGGATCATCATTGGCATAGCCGGTACAGCACATTTCCTTTAACATACGTCCGGTATGCTCCTCTTTCGATTCCGCTTTATACTCCAGTTCCGGCTCCTTCATCTGATAGTACAGCATTGCCGCCGGAACGATTGGCTCCCCCGGATGTTCTTTTTCCTCTAACTCCATCGCTGCTGTCATATAAGCTACCAGCTGCAGCTGTAATCCATAATACACTTTGTCCAGCGATAAATCCTGACTGCCGCTTTTGTAATCCAGAACCTTTACGAGGTGCCCGCCCTCTTTGTCACACGTGTCAACACGGTCGATCTGTCCCGACAAAATCATGTCTTTCTCTGCATCCAGAGAAATTTTCATGCACTGCAGATCATCCTGCCCGGGAAATCTTTTTTCCGACCATGTCTGTGTAAATTCTCCCTCTTTCATCTGGCTCCATAAGGCAAAAAGGGCACTTTCCATCACGCGCTGCATCCGGGTTATTGCAAATTCCACACGTTTACTTTGAAAAAACATATTATCCTTGTAATCTGAAAGAACAAATTCCAGTGACTCCTTTGCCAAGAGAGGAATTTCCTCCTCTTCCAAATCCTGCCATTGCCTTTTTTGCTTCTCCAGCTCATGGGAAATGTGTTCCATGACACCGTGAAATACATTCCCATAATCATAGCTTTCTACTGTAAATTCCTCCCTTTCCCTCAAGCCCAGTCCAAATATAATAAAGTGGGCATAAGGACATCTTGCAAACTGCTCCAGCCTTGTAATACTTCCCAGAATTTTATCCCCATATAATTTTTCTGAGACTTCTTTCGATAATCGGGATTTCCCTTTGCTGTTCTCTCTTATTTTCCAAAAATGCTTTAGAACCCCCGGTTGTTTCCTCTCATAATAAGCTGCCAGCTCCCACCATGCCATGTCGAATCGGAACTTTCCCTCTGCCAGTCCGGTTATCAGATAGCTCTTCCCTTTATCAGAACCAAGAATCTGCCGGAGGGACTTCTCCGTTTTTTCCTCTTCTGTCTTATCCCATCCGCCAAATAATTGCCGAATCTTATGAATCAGATAGGACGGCCTTTTACTCTCTCCCGTCCCATTCATTTTCGAGTAGGTCAGAATCAATTGCTCCGATGGTTTTGTCAATGCCAGATACAGGTAAAATTGTTCCCGGTAAGCCGCCTCTTCTGTTGTCGGTGCCAGTTCAATTCCGCTCTCTGCAATCCTTAGCCTCTCGCTCTCTGACAGAATTCCCGGTGCTCCCTTTTTTTTCGGAATCCGGTCATCATTGACTCCCATAAAAAACAGAACTTTCACATTTTTCAAACGGGTTCTTTCTACATCGCCAATGATCACCTGCCCCTTTGAAGGCGGCACAAATCCAAGAAGCCCCTCGGAAATTCCGGCAGACAGTATCTCTTCATATTCCTGAAAGGTTACAACCTCATCCCCAAGTAATTCCACCAGTTCATCCAGCAGTTCCATCATCAGCCGATAAATCCTTTTATATTCCCTTGCCATGATGGGATTGCCCTCTTGTTCGAACTGGCCGCTCTTCTCTTTTATTTTGTCATAACAGTCATTGTGAATCAAAAGTCCGTATATAATTTGAGAAAATTGCTGCACTGTCTTTTTCCCGCCTCTCAGTGCTGTCATGGTTTCCCGAATGGAATCCACCAGCCGCTGACGGTATGTATTCACTAAAACAATATCGACTGTTTCTACCGGACTTTCCCATTCCGCAGAATAAGAACGGAAGCCCCTTCTTCCTCTTGCCAGCACATAATTTTCCAAGATATCTGTTTCCTCTGCACTTAATGGGGACAGACCACATCTTAAAAACCGAAAGGTGCTTTCATAATCCATTCCCTTCCGGTACATTTCCATAAACGACAGCACATATTCGGAGAGAGCATTTGCCCCGATGCTTTTTTTATAATCCATAAAATATGGTATGTTCAGGCGATGCAGTTCCTTTGCCAGAGACTGCTCATAGGCAGCAATATCACCCGTCACAACGGCAAAGTCATCGTACGAATAACCACGCTCCTTTTTCAGCCACCAAATCATCCTTGCCACATAAGCAGATTCCTCTGTTTCCTTTCGGCATACATGGATTCGGATATCTTCTGGTGTTCCCTCCCACACAGGTGTGCCATAAGCAAAAATATGTTTTTCCAAAAATTGAAGCTCTTTGCTCCGTCGTAACCGGTATGGAATTTTCTCTTTTCCCATTCCTGTTTCAATTGGCGGTTCTATGCCTGTATTCACCTCAATTGCCAGCTTCGACAGCTTCGACATTGTATCATTGCTCATTGAAAACACCGGTCTCCGCTTTCCGGTCCGGTCGGTTGTCACGGTCACGTACATCCGGTCGCAGAGCCGCAGAAGCTCCCGCAGCAACTCATACTGCACCGGAGTAAAACCAGTGAAACCGTCCAGACAGATCACACTATTTTGAATAAAAGAAATGGACGATATCACACTCGTAAGCTGAGAAACTAATTCCTCCGCCATCATGTAAGTATCACCCATTTTTTCTTTTAGTTCATGATAAATCAGACGCAGATCCTGTAGCTTTAAGGCCATAAGACTCTCTTTTCCCAATGCCTGTTCCATTTTATCAAAATCTTCCTCTTCTATGGCATACTGCATTAACTCACAGAGGAAAGATTTGCATTCGTCAAGAAAGCCGGGTTTAAAAAATCCCCGCTTGAAATATTTTAAATTATTTTTTTGCTCTGCAAATACTTTCCGCAGAAGCATCATTTTCCCCATATCTTCCAATATTGTCTTGCGAAGAACCGGCACTTCTTCAAAGGCACGGTATGCCAGTCTGTGAAAGCTAAGGACATCTACGTTCAGAATTCCGCCCCGTCCGCTAAAATCTACCAGCGTTTTCTGCGTCTCCAACGTGAACTGGTCAGGAACAAGAACAATATATTTTTGATTTGGATGTTCTGTGGCTTCCTTACTAATCATACGATATAGTGTAGTGCTCTTACCACTGCCGGAGCCACCGGTTATAAATTGTAACGACATATTTTATCATTCCCTGTTATGTATTTTTGGTCTATCCTTTTCCCGATCTGCATACAATATAGTAAGCATGGATTTATACCTCATATCCAAAGGAGGATTACCCTCATGGCAAAGACCAAAATTGTTGTCATTCAAATGAAAGAACTGATTTATACAGCCATTTTTGCAGGACTCGGTATCCTGCTGATCGTTTTACTCATTATTATGTTTTTCCCATCCAGAGAGGAAAAAAATAAAACAAGTGATGCTTCCGCAGAAAGTATTTATACCCCGGGTGTCTACAACTCGCAGATCGCCCTTGGAGATTCCACATTGAACTTAGAAATTGTGGTAGATGCAGACCAGATCAAGTCGGTATCCTTTGTAAATCTGGAAGAGTCCGTTACGACCATGTATCCGCTGATCAAGCCTTCCCTTTCCGCCATTGAAGAGGAGCTTATCAAGGGTACCGATATCAACGACATTCCTTTATCTGAAAAAAGTAAATATACCGAAACCCTTTTAATAGAAGGCATTAAAACAGCGTTAAACAAAGCCGTGGCAAACAAGGCTGCACTCCAGCTGTCAGAGAGAACATCATCCCTTTAAGGACTGTTCAATCTGTGCCAGTTCTTCCTTCCACAAGGCATCACTGGCATCACTCGGCATACGCAAATCCCCCCTTGGGGAAACCGATACCGTACCTACCTTCGGACCATCCGGCAGACAGGACCGTTTAAATTGCTGCCGGAAAAAACGGTGGCAGAACGTAGAAAGCCATTGGTAAATGGTTTCTTTGTCGTACTCGTTTTCAAATGCATAGACCGCCAAACGAAATATTTTGGATGGGGTAAAGCCACATCGAAGCACATAATACAGGAAAAAATCGTGTAGCTCATACGGGCCTACAATATCTTCTGTTCTCTGTGCGATTTCTCCTTCCCTTGGTGGTAAAAGTTCAGGGCTTACCGGTGTATCCAGCACATCATACAGTGCTTTTTTTAACTTTGCATTTTCCGCTGTATCTGCATAATATTGTACCAAATAGCGGACAAGAGTTTTCGGCACCGAGCAGTTCACACCATACATGGACATATGATCACCATTGTAAGTTGCCCATCCTAAGGCAAGCTCGGACATATCACCCGTTCCGATTACCATACCATTTACTTGGTTTGCTACATCCATCAGAATCTGGGTACGCTCTCTTGCCTGTCCATTTTCATAAGTGATATCCTGCATTTCAGGATTGTGTCCGATATCACGGAAATGAATATTCACTGCTTCTTCAATACGAATTTCCCGGAGAGTCGTTCCCAGTTCCCTTGCCAACGTCACTGCATTGTCATAAGTCCGGTTCGTCGTTCCAAAACAAGGCATTGTCACGCTTTCGATACCTTCGTGGGAAAGCCCTAAGCGGTCAAAAGCACGAATGGTAACTAACAGCGCTAATGTGGAATCTAAACCACCGGACAAGCCGATTACTGCATTTTTGCATCCGGTATGCTTGAGCCTCTTTGCCAGACCTGCTGATTGTATATTCAAAATTTCATCACAGCGCTCTTCCCGATGGGATTTGGAGGATGGCACAAAAGGGGTCTTCTCCACTCTTCTTGTCAGTTTCGTTTCTTCCTGATTCCCGAGAATAAAACGGATTCGCTCAAATCCGCTTTTCGTATCTTCGTGCTGGAGCACGAAAGTATTCATTTTTCTTCGCTCATTCCGTAGTCTCGCCAGATCCACTTCCGTTATTAAATTTTTTTGTTCCGCAAAAGGTTTTGACTCTTCCAGAAAGATACCATTCTCCACGATCATGTTGTGTCCGGCAAAGACCATGTCCTGTGTCGATTCCCCTTCACCGGCATCGGCATAAAGGTAGGCGGATAACGTTCTTGCTGACTGGTTTTTCACTAATTCCCTGCGATATCCCGCCTTTCCGGTCAGTTCATCACTGGCGGATAAATTGATAAGGATCTTTGCTCCCTGAACCGCCAGCTCGCCCGATGGCGGAGCAGGCACCCAAAGGTCCTCGCACAATTCAATTCCAAAAGAAAAATCTGCCCAATTATCATTTTCAAATATTATTTTCGTACCAATCGGTACTTTATAATTTTCTTCTCTATCAGCAAAGATATGCCGGTCATTCTCCCCCTGCCACGGAGCAAACTGCCTTAATTCATAAAATTCTCCATAGTTCGGCACATGGCTTTTCGGTATGATACCGAGTATCTCACCTTTGCAGATGACAACAGCGACATTATACAGACGTCCCCGGTGCTCCAGCGGCATACCAAGAACAGAAACAAGATTCCATTTTTTTGTTTCTTTCACATAGGTAAATAATTCTCTTTCTGCCCCCTGTAACAGCGTATCCTGCAAAAATAGATCATGACAGGTATATCCCGTCAGCGAAAACTCAGGAAAAGCAAGAAGTTTTACACCCTGTTCTGCCATTTCCCCTGCTATTTTTACCATTTGTTCCCGATTGAATTTACAATCTGCTACTTTCAGCTCCGGTGTAGAAACCGCAACCTTTACAAATCCGTCTTTCATTCTAATCTCCATTTCGAAGCACAAGCGTAGGAAGCACGGGCAAAAATCAACGTTGTTGTTTTTGCCCTGTGCATCATTACTATTTGTGGTGCTTGGGCACAAATAGTGGTGTGAAAAATATGCTATCAAGCATATTTTTCACACTAATCTCCTATCAATGAGGTCAAACAAAGGGCAGCGAAAACCGCTGCCCCCAAAATCTTTCGTATAATCCCCAAAATGCCGGCTCCTGATTTTTGACTCCTAGCTAATTGCTAGGTGGGCAACCGCATGTAGCCTTCAGCCTTCCGTTGCTATGTCACCATAGTACCCACAGATGAGCAGTGACGGCCCGACATCCAACTCCAGATATAGGAATCCCGTTTAAAGTATTGTAGGTTCAAAAATTCAGAAGGTATCGAACATTTCAGGATACGTTTTTTATACTTATAGTATACTGAAAAAATCGAAATATATCAAGAAATATTTGCAGAATTTTCTGGAAATTTCTTATATTTTTTCCTTATTTGATTTTAATCTTTCTTGCCTTACTATAACCACTGACAAATTGCTTGCCTTTCTTTGAATGATAGGCTTTCACCCGGATATAATACGTCGTTTTTTTCTGCAGTCCACGCATGCCGAAACGATTGCCAGATGTAATATATTCCTGTGTTTTTGACTTTTTAAAAGATGCACTGGTAGAGACATAAAGATAATATCCGCTTACCGATTGCTTAGAAGAAAACTCCATTCGCAGTGTAGTTCCCTTTTTCTTTAATTTCTTAATTTTAGGTGCAGCCGGAACAATTGAAAAATGCAGGGTACGCGTTCCTTTATAGTTCCCCTGTCCCTTTATTACAATGGACGCTTTTCCTATATCTATGTTTTTCTTATATGTGACAGTATAATCTCTACCTTTTTTCATTTTTACAGTGCCATTTTTCAATACCAGTCCGGCTGTCACTTTTTTATGGACTCCTTTATACGTCTTCGTTTTCTTGTACTTACAGGTAATGCTTTTTACGGAACGTTTCTTTATCGTAAATGTTGCTTTTACGGTTCCCTTGTAGTTTCCCTTCCCCTTTACGGTCACCACAGCCTTGCCCGGATTTTTATTCTTTTCAAAGGATACTTTGTAATCCGTTTTCTGAATTTCCTTTCCGCTGTCTTTGAGGGTATAATTGTCCCTGATCGCTTTACCGGTATAAGCTTTGGATTTCGATACACGAAGCATACTCTTTTTCATTGCTTTTTTCGCAACCGGAACCGGAATACGAACAATTACGGATTTATAAATCTTTGAATCTGCCGGCACATATTTGGCACGATATCCGGAATTCCCATACACAGGAACAATTGTATGATCCACCCATGACCAGTGAGCCGGAAGCTTCACTGCCGACAAAGTCCGTGTCGGTGAATAAACAGAGGAAGAAATTACCGGTTTCGTCACGGTCGGCATCAATTTCGGCACAAAACTGCCAGAAGACCCGGCAATATAACCGGAATAGTTCGCAGTCTTTACCATCGCAATCAGGCGGCAGCCAATATCTTCACGTGTCACCTTATAAGTGGCAGAGACAGCACCTGAAATGAGAGTTGCGCCATCCACTGTTGTAATTTCATTACTGTCGTCAGCCAGCTTTTTCAGCGAATCTATTTCTACTGTATCCTCCTCTTCTTCCTCTTCTTCGTCGTCTTCCTCCGAATCCTCTTCGTCATCCGAATCATCCGCCACCAGATCATCCTCTTTGGCACCTCCGGATTCATCTACCGTTTCTTCCCATTCAGCCATATCCTCACTCAAGCGAATCCGATACCACTGATAAGTAATCTCACCGGGATCAACGGAATCAAATACGGGCTCTGCTTTCAGTTCCCCATCTACAACCGGTTTTCCTGTTATATTAACACTGCCCTTTAATTCCATTTTATTCGTAGAAAATGCATCATTGGAAATTACCACATCCGATTTGTTTCCTGCCTCATCTTCCATATAAGCATAAATTACATACTCCGTCTGCGGGGACAGACCTTTCAGATATATAGGAGTCTCTTTGCCCTTTTCCAGCCTGCCATAGCCCACAATTCCATAATTGGCTGCCACATTTTTCTTTATCAGATCCGTTGTCACATCCTCTTTATTCGGGAAATAATCGGCCGGTACCACCATATAGTAGAACATACCTGCCTCACTTCCCATAATGCCAGCATCTGCCGTTGTATCCATCTCACTGTTATTCCCATAAAGGGAAGTAATGACCGGTCTTGTAAAGTCTGCCCGAATCACAGTAGTTTTTGGAGTCTGGTCAATTGCCCTGCGTGTCGCATCCTCTTTATTGGAACGAAGATAATAGGTAATGACATTTTCACCCTCTTTTAATTCTTTTGTTTCCAGTTTTTCACTCCAGCTGTCTTCATCCTTAAAATCACTACTGATCAAATACCCTTCCGGTGCAGGTATAATTGCCGGTCCCGGCTCCGTACAGATTTGGGTCTCGTCATCTACTTTCGCTGTCGTCGTATATTGCCGCACTTCAAATTCCGGGGCATTTTCCGCCAATTTTATCGTCTCCAGCCCCTGCGATGGTGTTCCTTTTAAAACATATTTTTGCATTCCGACCTCTTCACCTGCAATGTTCAATTCCCAGGCAGAAGAAGGAATTGACGTTTTTTCTGATAAAGAATAGTGTTCATCCTCAAGAAATGTTTTTGTCTGTCCATAATATTTCCATTGTTTCGCAAAGGGGGTAAGAATTATACTCTTCGCTCCCTCTGTTGCCGCGCGCCCTCTCACCTCGGGCATCGTTATTATAAATGCCGCCATCAGGATGAGAGCTATTGCTCTTTTTCCGATTTTCACCATGGATATTCTCCTCTCTCTAATACTGTATAACACAATTTTGACACTTTTATTATATTATATAATTCCTCATTTTACAATTTTTTTTAATCCGAAAAAGAAGAATCCGAAGTTTCCGGAAATTCTATGATAAAACAGGTTCCTTTCTTCTCATCGCTTTCTACCCTGATGTTTCCGTTATGGCGTTTCACAATGTGATCTGCCACCACCAGTCCCAGACCGGAGCCGTCTTTCTCTCCATGATTACTGGCACGGTAGAATTTTTCAAAGATATGTTCCCATTCCTCTTTGGGAATCACACTGCCATAATCCCTCACAGTCGTTATAATTGTTTCTTCTTTTCTCTCAATATATACGTCAATTGAGGTTTCCTCGTCACTGTATTTCACCGCATTCTGCAGCAAAATCAAAAAGAGCTGCCGGATTCTGTCATAATCCCCCATGATCAGGGAACAGGCATCGCTATACTCTACCGTCCCTGTTAGTTTCTTTTCTGCCATAAGAATCCGAATGCTCCGCATGGCATCCTGTGCCACCGCAATTACATTCAGCACTTCCATATTCAGTTCATAATCCGGATTCTGCATACGGGATAAAATGAGCAGATCTGACACTAACCGTTCCATGCTGCCACATTCATTTTGGATACGCTCCACATATTCTCTCTGCTTTTCCGGCTCCTTCACGTAGCCATCCACCAACGTATCCGCATATCCTTTCACCACAGCAATCGGCGTACGAAGTTCATGGGAAACATTGGAGAAAAAGTCCCGGCGGTTCTGCTCAATACTCTCCCTGTATTGTTCCGCTTCCACCAGCCGGTCTGATAACGTGTCCATACTTTCCGCCAGTGAACCCAGTTCATCCCGTCTCACAATGCCTGTCTTATGTCCATATTTTCCCGCCGCCAGCACTAATGCTGCCTCTTTTATTTTTATAATCGGCCGGACAAGCATACGGGAGAAAAAGATTGCCACGATCAATGCCATCAAAAGCCCTACTGCGGCACAGACTGCCATGTATTTCTCATATTGAATAATAATATTTTCCTGCATTTCCATCGGTCCGGATACAACAACTGCTCCAATGACATCTCCACTGTTATTACGAATCGGGGCAGCAAGATGCAGCATTGTCTTCTGATATATTTTATCGTAATCGCTATAATTTTTTCTTATCCCCTCATAGGCAGAATTTAGTATATTTTGTGTTTCGACCGGCATAATAATCTGCTCAATATCCACATTTGTATAAGCATCGTCTAATGCAGGTTCAGCACCGGGATTTGTCACTATCCATATATCAATATCCTGATAGGTTCCAAAATCCTCTAACGCCATCAAATAATTAATAAATGTATCCGTCTCGCTGTTCTGCACCGCCTGTGCAGTACGCTTGGCAACACCACTGGCTAAATCACCCAGCTGCTGTTTATAGGCACCTACAATGTTCGTCCGGTTAAATCTCGTAAACATCAAGCCAATCAAAATCGTAAACACCATAAGAACAACGCTAAAGGAAATAAATACACGCCAAAATATTTTCTTCATTGTTCCCTTCCATTCCGTCTCAAATCCATCTATACGTTCAATTCAAATTTGTAACCCAGTCCCCAGATTGTCTTGATCTCCCAATCGGGATGCTCTACTTTGTCCAATTTGGCACGAAGTCTTTTAATATGGGAATCTACTGTCCGGCTGTCTCCGAAATAATCCTGTCCCCATAAACTGTCGAGCAGATTGTCACGGGTAAATACTTTGCTCGGATTTCCGGCTAATATCCACATTGTCTCTACTTCCTTTTTGCTCATAGGAAGCTTCTCCGCTCCCACATATACCGTGTATGCTTCAATGTTAATTGTCAGATCACTGATATTCAACACCTTTTTCTCTTCTGTCACATCACTTCGTCCCATTCGGCGGAGCACCGCCCGCACACGTGCCATTACCTCGTTCGCATTAAATGGTTTTACTACATAATCATCTGCCCCGATATCTAATCCCATAACACGTTCGTAATCCTCACCCTTTGCTGTCACAAGTATAATCGGAACATCGGATTCCTGCCGAATTTTCTCACAGACTCTGTATCCATCCATTCCCGGCATCATAACATCCAAAAGAATAACTGAAGGATTCGTCTTCTTGAACATCTCCAATGCCTCAAATCCGTCTTTCGCCACAATCGGCTCAAACCCCTCTTTGGCTACATAAGTGCCCAAAACCTCACGAATATCTTCGTTGTCATCCACGATAAGTATGCGCTGCATAATCTCACCCATTCCTTTCTTTGTATTTTTTCATATTATATTCTACTGGAAATCAGATTTCAAGTGTTTTAGGCAAAGTGACATTTTTGTGCCATAGGGCCATGATATTTTTATTGTACAAAGTAATCTTTACTTTGAGAACGGAGGGATTTTATGAAGAAAAAAATATCCTTGCTTCTGGCATTTGTTCTTATTTTCAGCTTTGCTGTCAGCTTATTCGACAGCACAATAACAAATGCTGCTGCAAAGAAACCAAAGTTAAACATAAAAAAACTGAATATGACTTTGAATTCTACCTTTACTCTTCGGACTTATAATTTGAAGAAAAAGCAAAAAGTCACGTATGTTTCCAGCAATCCTAATATTGCTACGGTAGAGGCCAAAGGTAAATCAGGAAAAAAAGTAACCGTTACGGCGGTTTCTGTCGGAAAATGTACGGTCAGTGCCACAGTTAAAAAAGGAAAAAAGGTAGTACGCCGGTTAAAATGTAAAATCAAGGTGTCACCTTCGGCGATCAGCATTAAATTTTTACGAAAAAAGGTTTCCCTGCATACTAATAACAAGCTTCTTTTAAAGACGATAATTAAGCCGAATACCTCTTTGGAACAGCCGATTTATGAAAGTGATAATGTAGAAGTTGCCACGGTAAATTCCCGCGGTGTAGTAACCGCAATTGCTCCCGGAACAGCTACCATTACGGCTACGCTGCTTTCTACCGGACAGACTGCCACTTGTACCGTGACCGTTCGTGAAAGAAAGGAAAAACCGGAACTGACGGGAGAAGAAGATTCTTATCCCCACAAGAGAAACAGTTCTTGGGATGAAAACATTGAATAGATGATCGGGACTTCAATAGACCGAGAAAAGCGGTGCTGGGACTTATGTCCCGGCACCGCTTTTCTCTACAGTCTTTTTTTCTATGCGGAGTATGGGACTTGAACCCACACGCCCTACGAGCACATGATCCTTAGTCATGCCTGTCTGCCAATTCCAGCAACTCCGCATACACGATTTGCTTTCTGTTAATATCAGTCAGCAAAAAATATTTTATCAAAAATTTGATTGTCTGTCAATTCTTTTCAAAAAAAAGTTTTCATATATTAAATTTTTTAGTATTCCGTCATAAACCAGCGGAACATCTTATTATTTTGTTTATAAATTTTCTTGAACTGGGAATGAGGCAGCGGACAGACAACATCTCCTGTTTCAATTGTAATGCTTGGAATTTCCTTTTTATACACGAGCCAGTCCGCAAAACCACCTGCTGCATCGGTACTGGCACTCTTTGGCATGAGCGCATACTTATTAAAAGAATTTATTTTTGCCGCCAGTTTTTCCAAATCCTCATGCAGTTTCCCTTCTACATTAAAGTCCCAATAAATGATACTTCCGGTAGAATGAAGGTTTAATACCACATCCGGCTCTATATCCTCTATAAATTTCACGAGTGCCTTTGTTTCTTTTTCACTCTCTGCCTTTTTCCCCGGATACCCCATATAATGAGCCTTCTTCTTTTTCTTTTCTTTTGTAAATCCGGCCGAAAAATTATCGTTCAAATTTACTCCTCTGGCATTCGCTTTCCAAGTTTTTGTGTGACCAATTTTTTTTACCTTCTTTCGGAGTTTCTTATTATTGATTCCCTTGTAGCCATACTGTGAAATCGTCACACCATCTGGATTGTCCATCGGAAGAATATAAACACAGGTATTCCGAAACCTCTTTTTGAAATCCGGATAATCACGAAGAATTTCTTCTGCCTGCCGCATAATAATTTGTGTATTCTTCCACTCTCTGGCATGAATCGCAGCGTCAATCACTAATTTTTTCTTCGCATATCTGTTTCCGATCCGCAGACAATAGATTTCTCTTTTATCATAGGTCTTCCCTATGCTCGTCAAACCGGAACGGCTGGGGTATTTTCGGTGCAGTTCGTTCAGATCCTGTTTCATATCTTCATAATCATATAGTTTATCCTTGGAACTTACGATCCACGGTTCGACCTTTACCACTACTTTAATGCGTACCTGATTCTCTTTTGAGTCCTTTACTTTTGCGGTGACATAGGTTGTTCCTTTTTTTATTCCGGTAACAATCCCTTTTTTATTCACCTTTGCTTTCTTTTTATTCTCTATCTTAATCGACAATTTACTTTTGGCATAGTCAAAGGATAGCTTCTGCTTATACCGCTCATACAAAGTAACTTTCTTTCCCGTCAGACAGGATAATTTCTTTTTGAAATAAATGTATATATACCGTTTCTCTCCGGTCGTCTTGGAAACAGCCTGTATTATCGTATAGGTTTTTTCCCCTTTTCCTTTCCGGTGACACTTTACAACTCCCTTGGCAGTGACAGTAACTGCTTTTTTTGTCACTTCCTTTTTGCTGCCGCCCCCATAAACCGAGAACTTTGTCGGATGGGACATCGTCAATGTAACCACATCCGTTGCGTAAGTTGTAATTTTGTATACTTTCTTCCCCTTTATTTTACGGTACTTGATCCCCGTCTGGCCGCCCTTGCTATATTTTGCCTTTGGGCTCGTCAATTTATATACCGCGGGTGCAGGTGTATTCGTTGGCTGTAACGTTGGCTGTGCCGGCGCTTTCGTCGGTGTCGGTACCACTGTTGGCTGTACCGGAACGTTGGTTGGTTCTGGCTCATCGGATGGTTCTGCTGTCGGCCCAGCCGTTGGTGCTGGTTCACTGTCTCCCTCATAGGATGTTATGGACGCACTTGCCCTATGCGGTACAAGGGGTGCTGTGATTTCCCCTAATAACATGCTTATCAAACCGAATACTATGATACATTTTACTCTATGTGTCGTCATAGATGCCACCCCTTCTTTGAATTAGAATCCCTCTCTGCTGTTGCCGTTCTGTAATAGAAAGGAGTACCTCTCAAGAGATACTCCTAAGTATATCTTTCCTGAATTACAGATTCAAGAATTTAAGCCAATTTACTTTTAGCAACTTCTACCAATGCAGCAAATCCTTCTGGATCACTGATTGCCATTTCAGAAAGCATTTTACGGTTCACATTCACTTCTGCTAATTTCAAACCATACATAAATTTGCTATAAGAAAGTCCGTTAATTCTAGCTGCAGCATTAATGCGGGCAATCCATAACTGTCTGAACTGTCTTTTCTTCTGCTTTCTACCAGTATATGACTCTTCCAGAGCACGCATTACAGACTGCTTTGCAACACGGTACTGTTTGCTTCTTGCACCTCTGTAACCCTTTGCTAATTTCAATACCCTTTTATGTTTTTTCTTTGCGTTCATTCCGCCTTTAATTCTAGCCATTTGTCATTTCCCTCCTTATTGCCATTAGCTGTATGGCATAATTTTCTTCATTGTCTTTACATTCGTATCATCAACCAAAGTAGATTTTCTAAGATTTCTTTTTCTCTTTGTTGTCTTTTTGGTCAAGATATGGCTCTTGTTCGCCTTATTTCTTTTTAATTTACCAGTTCCTGTTACTTTGAAACGCTTAGCAGCGGCTCTTTTGGTTTTCATTTTCTGATTTGCCATTATTCTATTCCTCCATTATTATTTTGTGGCTGATAAAAACATTACCATACTTCTTCCTTCCATCTTAGCAGGCTTGTCAACAGCTGCAACATCCTCCAATTGCTTAAAGAAAGAATCCAAAATGTCTTTTCCCACTTCCTTATGTGCCATCTCACGTCCGCGGAACCGAAGTGCCACTTTCACCTTAGCCCCTTTTTGAAGAAACTTCCGTGCCTGATTCACCTTCGTGTTCAAATCGTTCGTATCAATGTTCGGGGACAAACGAATCTCTTTCGTCTCAATTGTTTTCTGCTTTTTCTTTGCTTCTTTTGCTTTACGAGCCAGCTCATAACGATATTTACCATAATCGATAATTTTACATACCGGCGGCTTTGCTGTCGGAGCAATTTTTACCAAATCAAGGTTTGCATCTTTTGCCTTGAAATAGGCTTCTTTTGCCGACATGATACCTAACTGTTCGCCGTCTGGTCCTATCAGGCGGACTTCTTTGTCACGAATCTGCTCGTTAATCATTAAATCGCTTATTGTTCTTACCTCCTAATACATGTTAGTCTTCAAATAATACAAAAAAAATATGGATACTGTTTCTAAAAGCCAGCTATCCACATAAATACACAATTCGTTTTTTGTTCAGAAAAATGTTTGGACCATTGACACGTGATAGCAATCTGTGTTACATTCTGCTATGTGACAAGGTGAGAGTGGATAACTCTGCTTTCATTAACGTGCATTATTGTAACACATACCTATCACAAAGTCAAGGATTTTTTATATGGAGGAATCAACATGAACGGAACGGATAAAATATTTTACATCATAGGACTTGTCCTCTTCGGTGGACTGATTCTTACCGCTATTTTGCAGGCAGCAGATATTCTCACTCTAACAGACCTTGATATGCCATGCTCCTTCCGCTCTGTTACCGGACTGTACTGCCCGGGATGCGGCGGAACTCATGCCGTATGCTCTTTAGCAAAAGGCCATATCCTCCAAAGTTTTCGTGAACATCCTTTTGTTCCCTACACCGCTCTTTGTTTCCTTATTTATCTTGTATGGAACACGATTGCCACAATAGAAGGCGGCAGAAAGTTTCGTTTTTTCCACTTTCATACCGCCTACGTTTATATTGGCATTGCCATTCTTCTCATCCAATGGATCGTTAAAAATATAATGCTCTTTTCCTAATTCATATATCCTGTGTGGGAATATTTCATAATGTCTATATTGAAAAACTGCTGCATCCACTGATACACTTCTTCCTGATTATTCGGATCAATATTCTCAATACTGCGGAAGGTCTCTAAATTGAAAGCATCCCAGTTAATCATTGCCGCATAGGTAACAATCATTACAATGCCCATAATCAGCCCGAAAATACCTAGTCCCAGTCCGACAGCTCCCATAATACGGACACTCTTTTTCCCTTTGATAACGCAGATCAATCCGAATATTGTACCAATCAGAGCCGGAATAACCGATAAGCCGTAAAACCAACAGCAAAGAACGGAAACTCCGCTTAATATAAGAGAAGCAATTGCTAATCCTAAATGTTTTTTCGGATTGTCCGATTCATTCTGCTGTGCCGGATCCGCCGACGGCATATACTCATAAGGTACCTGAGGCGGAATCGTTGCCGGTTCCGGACGTTCCACTGTCTGATTGTCAAAACGATTCGCTTCCTGATTCATATTTTCATTTTCCATCTTTCTATCCTCCTTTTTACATCAGCTGGCTAAATATTGTCATTGCCGTTACACCGGAATCTGCCACCGTGTTGTTGAGCAGTATAGTAAGGACCGCCATGGTAATTCCCAGAGCTACTCCTACGGCTCCTACTACAATACCGGCAATTCCGGCATCCTTCTGACGCGGATTTTCTCCGCGGACTGCCAGAATCCCAAGAATGACAGCCACAATTCCGATAATAAATCCCATATACCACAAACAACAGCACAATATGGATAAAATGGATAAAATCAATGAAATAATTGCTTTCACATTTGTCTTATAATTTTCCTGCATTATTTTGCCCCCTCTGTTTCAATCTCTACTTTGCGAATTTCCTTCGTACGGATTTCTTTGCAAATCTCGTCAATAAAAGTATCCAGTGCCTTCTGTCCCTCATCTCCTTTGTAACGGCTGCGAACCGATACCACGCCTTCTTCTTCCTCTTTTTGTCCAACGACCAACATATATGGTATTTTTTTCAGACGGGCTTCACGGATTTTATAACCAATCTTCTCGGAGCGTCCGTCCACACTGCACTCAATTCCGTTATTCTTGAGTTCTTCCTCCACCTTATTGGCATATTCCAAATATTTTTCGGAAATCGGAAGCACACGGACCTGCTCTGGACAGAGCCATGTAGGAAATGCGCCTGCATATTTTTCGATCAGCCATGCCAGCGTTCTCTCATAACATCCAACCGAAGTTCTATGGATAATATAAGGACGCACTTTGTCACCCTTTTCATCAATATAATACATATCGAACTGTTCCGCAAGCAGAGCATCCCACTGAATCGTAATCATGGTATCTTCCTTACCATATACATTCTTCGCATTGATATCAATCTTTGGTCCGTAGAAAGCGGCTTCTCCTACCTCTTCCGTGAACTCAATGTCCAGCTCCTGAAGCATCTGACGGATATGACCTTCCGTCTCTTCCCAGACTTCCGGCTCCCCGATATATTTTTCCCGGTTATCCGGATCCCATTTGGATAAGTGATACGTTACATCTTCCTCTACCCCAAGAGTCTGCAAGCAATACTGGGCAAGGGCAATACAATCTTTAAATTCCTGAACCATCTGGTCTGGTCTTACGATCAAATGCCCCTCAGAAATCGTAAACTGGCGTACACGGGTCAATCCATGCATTTCTCCTGAATCCTCATTACGGAACAGCGTTGATGTCTCTCCATATCGGCAAGGCAGATCGCGGTAGGATTTCTGACTTGCTTTATATACATAGTATTGGAATGGGCAGGTCATCGGACGAAGGGCAAATACCTCTTTGTCTTTTTCTTCATCTCCGAGAACGAACATGCCATCTTTATAATGGTCCCAGTGTCCGGAAATCTTGTACAGATCTGACTTTGCCATAATAGGGGTCTTCGTCCTCATATAGCCACGCTTTGTTTCTTCATCTTCAATCCACCGCTGCAGCTTCTGAACAATTTTTACACCGTTCGGCATAAGCAGCGGCAATCCCTGACCGATAACATCAACGGTTGTAAACAATTCCAGTTCACGTCCCAATTTATTGTGGTCACGTTTTTTAATATCTTCCAAATGCTCCAAATAAGCATCCAGATCTGCTTTCTTCGTGTATGCAGTTCCATATACACGGGTAAGCATTTTATTTTTCTCACTTCCTCTCCAGTAAGCACCCGAAGAAGAAATCAACTTCATCGCTTTCAGTGGTTTCGTGCTCATCAGGTGAGGGCCCGCACATAGGTCGACAAATTCCCCCTGCTGATAAAAGGAAATTTCTGCATCTTCCGGCAAATCCTCTATCAGCTCAACCTTATATGGCTCTTCTCTTTTTTTCATAAATTCGATAGCTTCCTTGCGTGGAAGAGTAAATCGTTCAAGAGCTGCCCCCTCTTTTACAATTTTCTTCATTTCCTTCTCAATCTTGTCAAGGGATTCTCTGTCCAAAGACTCCATATCAAAATCATAATAAAATCCCTCATCGATCGCTGGTCCAATGGCACATTTTGCATCCGGATATAATCTCTTGACTGCCTGAGCCAGAACGTGGGATGCCGTATGACGGTATGCTGCCTTTCCTGCATCGCTGTCAAAGGTCAGGATATTCAGTTCATGCTCTCCGTCTACTACGGTTCTCAAATCCACTACTGTTCCGTCTAATTCTGCCGCACACGCAACACGCGCCAATCCTTCACTGATATCCTTTGCAATATCAATAACAGACATTGCTTGGGAATATTCTTTGCTTGATCCGTCTTTTAATGTTACTTTCATTTTTTAACCTCCATTCCGAAGCGTTTCCGCTTCATTTTCTCACAATATAATGATGTTGGGGGCAAAAGACCTTTTGACCCTGACATCACAAAATCAGAAAGAGCCCCGCCCCTTCTGTCTGTTCTGAAGGGACGAGACTCTGAAAATCTCGCGGTTCCACCCTTTTTGGCATTTACTATTCAAATACCCGGCTTCATTCATGACGATAACGGTGTCTGCCGAGCCGTATTAAGGCTACTCCGAGGTGGTGTTCAAACAGAAACTCATGAAAATGCTCTCAGCAAATACATTTCTCTCTGGCATGAGGGACTCTGTTCTACTGTCCTCATCAACGTGTTACCGTTATTATATTCTTTTGAAATCAAAAAGTCAATTGCTTTTTTGCATGGGTTTGTGTCAAGTAAATATTGGCACTTTTCTAATTCCCCATATTTCACACAGAACAAAACACTCGAACAGCCGCTCCCGCTCAGTCAATCACGTCACTAAGGATACACAGACTACGCGCACCTCTTAGTGACGTGATTGAAATACTGTTCTCATTGTTTTGTTTCTGCGTGAAATATGGCATAATTACAGATGTGCCGACTTTACTGGACAAAAACCATCTTTCTCATTACAGTTCTGCACGGAAAGGACATCATCCCTCAATGGCAATATATTTCTTTTCTTCAACCTGTGGTTTCTTTTTCTCCACTTTCGGAATGGACAGTTTCAATACACCGCTTTCATACTTCGCATGGATTTCTTCCTGTTTCACATCCTCACCAACATAGAATGATCTGCTCATGCTGCCCGCATAACGCTCCCGGCGGACAAATTTTCCCGTTTCTTCACTTTTTTCATCTTTTGAAAGTCCCTTCGCTGCACGGATTACCAAATATCCATCTTTCAGTTCCAAAGAAAGTTCATCTTTCTTGAATCCGGGCAAATCAATGTCTACCTCGAAATAATCGTCATGCTCCTGTACATCCGTTTTCATCATATTCACTGCATGACGTCCGTATAGCTTCTTCTGAGCCTTCTGCATTGCCCTGTCATCCCATACCGGAAAATCAAAAAAGTCATCAAAGAAATCATCAAATAAGTTCTCTCCAAAAATACTAGGTGTCAACATAAGTCATCTCTCCTTTTCTATTTAAAAACTCTGTTAACTTTGTTCTATTTGTGTTATAACACTATTATTAGCACTTGTCAAGGGTGAGTGCTAATAATTCACACAATTTTCACATTTTCTGACAAGATTATCAGCGTTTGCGACATTGATTTTCCTATACAACAAAAAGAACACTTCCCATGTGAAGTGTCCTTTTTGTTGTATGCCCTCTTTTTCATGCTGGTAACCGGAATCGAACCGGTACGGGTGTCACCACCCACAGGATTTTAAGTCCTGGGCGTCTGCCAGTTCCG
>CANRLR010000015.1 GCA_947631505.1 uncultured Lachnospiraceae bacterium
CACCACAAATAGTAATGATGCACAGGGCAAAAACAACAACGTTGATTTTTGCCCGTGCTTCCTACGCTTGTGCTTCGGAATGGAGATTAAAATGAAAAAGAAAAAAAGATAAGGAGACTTTCTATGAGCTGTCATCGACGTTTGGATAAATCTTTCAAAAATGTTCCGGTTCTTCCTCTGAACCAAGACTGCCGCTACGTATTATTCAGTGACTGTCATCGCGGTAACGGAACTCATAATGATAATTTCTTAAAAAATCAACACCTTTATTTTGCCGCTCTTCGATATTATTACCAAAAAGGATATACCTATATCGAACTCGGCGATGGAGATGAACTTTGGGAAAACCGTAACATGGAACAAATCAAGGAGATCCACAGCGATTCTTTTTGGCAGCTCTCCCGTTTTTACAAGGAAAACCGGCTCTATATGATATACGGCAACCATGACATGGTAAAAAAATATGCTGCTTTTTCAAAAAAGAAATGTGAGACGTATTACTGCTCTTCAAGCCAGAAAAATGAGCCGCTTTTCCCGGGCATTCAATTTTATTCCGGTATTATCTTAAAAAATGACTGCACCGGTCAGCTTCTGTACCTGACACACGGTCATCAGGCCTCCCTTCTCAATTCAACCCTTTGGCCTATTAACCGCTTTCTCGTCCGCTATTTTTGGAAACCATTAGAACAACTAGGATTTTTAGATCCCACAAGTGCTGCCAAAAATTATACCACGAAGCAGCGTTCCGAACGGCGCTTAAATGCCTGGGCAGAAAACCGGGGACGCACACTTATAACCGGGCATACTCACCGGCCAATGCTGCCTTCTGAATCCGGCTCGCATTATCTGAATACCGGAAGCTGTGTCCATCCCCGATGCATTACCTGTATCGAAGTATGCGGTGACAAGCTGACTTTAGTGAAATGGTATATGGAATCAAAGACTGGTGGAATTTTATATGTAGCGCGGGAAGAACTGGCATACACCACAAAATTATTCTCTGTTATTCGGTAACATTCGACTTTTTTCTACATAAGATGTAGTAAGAAAACAATAAGGAGATACTATGAACCTTTCAAACAAACCAATCGCCATGGCATATGTACCATGGCAGACATTTGAAAATGTAATGGATGGTTGTTCCGGTCTTGCACATGGCACCGTTTTTGAGGATTTGGTTTTCCCATTTATCGGTGCTCAGGCGGCCTGCCAATCCAGACCGAATAGACCGCCAATGGCATCTATGCCTTCACGTCAAAATCAGAACTGCTCCTGCGGAAGGAGATGCGGCTATTAATGTATGATAAAGATAAAGCAAAAATGATGCAGGTAGTGCGGGAAACCGGCTTCGCCCTCTTGGATATCGGTCTGTTCCTCGACACTCATCCAAACAATGAAAAAGCAATGGATTACTACAACAAATATCAGCAGATGTATAAGGAAGCCCGTCGCGAGTACGAAAAACACTTCGGCCCTCTGACAATGGATGCTGTTGATACTTGCAATGGATGGACGTGGACACAAGAGCCATGGCCATGGGAAGGAGGTTGCAGCTAATGTGGACTTATGAAAGACGATTGCAGTACCCGGTCAATATAACCAAAACAAACGCAGAAATGGCAAAAGTCATAATCACACAATTTGGCGGCCCTGACGGAGAGCTCTCCGCTTCCCAGCGTTATTTATCCCAGCGCTACTCCAATACCAACCGTAAGGTTGCAGGTGTTCTGACGGATATCGGGGTATCGGTCACAAAGTTGCGTATGGAAGATCGTCCCGGAAAATAGGATTTTTTGAAGGAGAAATTACTGTTTTGTTGATGCTCTGGAAAATCAATCTAAAAAGATATTAAGTAACAGCAATTTCAGATTTTTCTTGACAAAGAAACATTTCTATAATAATATATTTTTAAAGAAGAAATGGGTTTTGTGCCGTGCACGCCTTAGGGTTTAAGCGGGTTGCTCGTTTCTTTTTTTATGTCAATAATATCATAAAGATACATCTTACCATCATCGGCATGTCGAATCAACATTGAAGCATGAAATACATTATACCTTTCCACCTCTCCCTGTTCCCCATATACTGGCAAGGCAAAACGAGAATCATAACGATACCAGCCATAAGCTGCATTTTCTACATGCTTTTTCTTGCTATTTTCTCGAAAATGTTTTCCTACAGCAATCTCAAGCATTTCCGGTATGCCTTGTGATGCGTTGGCTTTTGCTTTCGCAACTGTACCTTTTAAAGTATATGTATAATTTGACCCTGTGTATTCATTGGGTAAATCATTCCCAATATATACAATGTCCTTTGTATCTGCTATCTCATAAAATTCTCCCACATAAGATTTTAAGTACTCTTTCACCTCATTCCAATCTACAGAGCGTTTTCCCTTAAACTGGATATTATGGATAACAACAATCTTTTTCCCATCCAAATCTTCAATGATATTTACATTTCTGTCCAAATTGTACATCTCCTAAATCTCTACTGTAGTTTTATATAATGTATTCAACTATTACAACCAAATCAATCACATAAATCCTTCTGATTATTATCCATGAATTACCATACCCTCTCTTTCCACATTATCATAAAAAGGAAGCGCACCCAGACAGTAATTAAAATGTTCCGTATTTTTTACAATAACACTAATATCAATATCCTTCCCCAAAACCTTTTTTACTTCCTCTGCAAAAAGAATTACAATCGTTTGAACCGATTCCGGCATATTCTCACCTCCGCAAAAAACCATACAACTTTTCCTGCTTATCATTATACCACAGCCCCCAAACGGTTACTATAAAAACTTGCTTAACTTTTTTAGATAACCATTTAATATACGCAGACAGAGAATAAAACTTGTATTGATATGTTTTTCCGTCATCTGCAGTTTGTGCAAATTTTGCACAAACTGTACTCTCATTTAATTCCTTACTTTCAAAGATATTCTATAAATGCTTGGTAACCACACTCCGGTCTACATCAAATAACTGAGCGATTGCATTTTGTGTCAGCCAAACATCGTGATTCTGCACCCGCACCTCAATTCTATCTTCCATTCTTCTCATCTTTATCTACTTTCATCGAATAACTCCGTATCTACATTATACCACAGCCCTAAACAGTTACTATAAAAAACTCGTTATTACCAAAAAAAAAACGGTATCTCCAAGTCTCCCTGAAAACACCGCATATAAATATATGATAACTATTCAGAACCCGTTTCCAATATCTCTGTATAATATTCTTCCCCCTTACCTGTGGATTTGATTTTCAAGCACATGCCAAAGGGCAACGATTTGAACCACACAACAAGGCGGTTGCACCCCCGTTCTGATTCCCGGTAAACGACAATTTTCTCCAGTATCTCGCGATACAGCATTTCATTTTCTTCATTAAATAACAAAATGTCATCCAACGTTTTCTCTAAAACATCCATTTGTTCCTTTTGTCTGCTATACTGTTTGTTATTCTGCTCATTTTCTGCAAGCAGAGTTTTCAGGCGGAAAAGCTCATCATCATACCATTTTATCTGTTTTTTTAAATCTTCTTTAGTCACCATCCCCTCCAGCATAGCATCAAAAGATTTCCGTTTCTTTTCCTCAATGGACTCAATCTTCTGCTCAATTTTATCTTCATCTATTGTGGTTTCCTGCTCCCCACAAACATCTTTAATGCGGGAAAGAATTTCCCGACGTAATTGTTCCCGATTTTGACACAAAAGGTTCACACAGTATTTCATACAGGTAAGTAATGCCCTCTCGTTGATGGAATTATTATTACAGCCAATTTCCTTTCCATCCGCATCCATTTTCAGCAAGCCATGATTCGCAGCCCGATAGCACCGCCACGCCTTGTATGTACCTATTGTTAATTTCTTTGTTCTGCTGACAAACCGGCTGCCACACTCCCCACAACAGATTTTGCCGCTGCACCAGTAGCGGTTGCTATGTCTCGATTTCTGGTCAGTAGACGAGGAACGCCGTTTCAGCTCTGCCTGCGTCCGGTTCCACAAATCACGGTCGATGATAGCCTCATGGTGGTCTTTTATATATATTTTTTCTTCGTCACCACGGTTATACTTCTTTTTATGTGTCAGATAATCCGGTGTAAATGTCTTTTTCTGACATAAATCCCCCACATATTTTTCATTTCGCAAAACACGGAGAATCACTGTATTCGACCACAGGGAAATACGTTTCGGTCTAAATCCTTCCTCAAGCAGTTCTCTGGCGATAACGTGTGTTCCCTTCCCTTCATTTGTGTATTTGTGAAAGATTGCTTTGACAATAGGCACTTCTTCTGGGTTAATAGAAAGAATACCATTTTTGACCGTATAGCCAAGCATATCCCTGCCAAAGACCACTCCCTGCTCCATGCGCCTTTGCTGTCCCCACTTTACACGCTCCGAGGTCTTCCTGCTCTCCTCTTGTGCAAGACTAGCCATAATGGTCAGGCGCAGTTCTCCGTCGCTGTCACGGGTGTCAATATTGTCAATCGTAAAAATGACACCAACACCTGCCTCTTTGAGCTTTCTGGTATAAGAAAGAGTATCAACCGTATTTCTTGCAAAACGAGAAACTTCTTTTGTCAGAATCAAATTAAATTTCCCTCCAAAAGCATCCTTTATCATTTGGTTGAACCCGTCACGCTTTCTTGTCTGTGTTCCACTGATTCCTTCGTCAAAATATACTTTGCTCAGTTCCATATTTTTCTGGCTTCTGATATAATCTGCAAAATAGGTTTTCTGACTGGTTAAGGAATTCACTTGGTCATCCTTTTCCGTAGATACCCTTGCATATGCCGCAACCCGCAATTTATTTTCCATTTGAACTACCTCCGCTTATGTCACTTTGTTTTCAACAAAATGCAAAGTTGCCCGTCAGACAGCACTTTTCTTTGATGCAATTCCTTATAAATACCCCTTTTCAGAACATCTTCAAAGGAACCTCTCATTTTTATTGGTATTGGACTATTTTCATGATATGTAGTTGTCTTGTCAAAATTCCTTCCTTTCATGACAAGCCCTCCTGCTACTGCTTTTTACATTATATGCCAAATTGTTCCTTGAATTTCATTTTAGCGGATATTGAACACTATACCTTTGTGGTTTTGGTTGTATTTTATATATTTTTCAGCCAAATTATATACGGTATAATAAGCATATATAAGGGAGATAAGGGCTGTCCTATGTTAAATTTCAAAAAATTGCTTTATAACAGCATTGCTTCCAGAATAAAAGATATATTGGAAAGATGAAAAGAAAGCCATTTGAAAATAAAGGACTAAAAGAATGGATAGTTGTAGAGACGATAATTAATTCAGAAAAAACAACGTCTACATCTCTGTATATTTCAAATTTTTCCCTTTACTTTTTTCAATAGAATATTTTTGGGCATTTTTTTGCAATTTATCACAAATGCAATCTTCCAAATCCAGATTATTCATCTGCGCAAATCTAAGTACAAAGAACAATATATCAGCTATCTCCTCTTTAATATGAGTTTTTGTAACATCATCTTTAAACATTTCCTGCATTTGTTCATTTGATTTAAATCTAAAAATGTCTAATAGTTCGTTTGCCTCCGTTGAAATCCCAATTGCTAAATCTTTAGGATTATGAAACTGATCCCAATCTCGCTCCTCACAAAAAAACTGTATTTTTTTCTTTAAATCATAAATCGTTGTTATATTATCCATTTTGCTGCACCTTCTTTTTCAAATATTCATTAAGTTTTTTATCCACGCAATAAATATAACATCCTTTCATTCCGCGTGTCATAAGTGTCCTATATGTATTTTTTATAATTTCATCCGCAATTTTATTTGCCTGGTCCGGATTTTCTTTATATAACTTTTTTATCCCTTTCATAGATTGATCGGTTTTTGCTCTTTTAGTGAAATCTGTAACAATCCTCCCATTTTCATATCGCATATCTTCACCAATAATAACTCCTACATAGTCAAATTCCAATCCCTGCGAAGTATGTATACAGCCTATCTCATTTATAGATGTATCATCAATTGCATATGTTGTAGAATTTCCTAAATTCCAACTCATTTCAAAGTCTCCGATTTTAATATCATGTACACTGGAATCATTTTTTCCCTCTTTTATCCAATCCCAGCAATATCCCGCTAATAAACGTGCATGATTAGGTGCAGTGTTTCTTTCAATAATGATATCTCTTACTTGATTAGGATTATCACAAATACAAATATCATAATCTACATCGTTCATATCAAAATTTGCAGTTTCACGAATTTCCAAAATATTATCCAACCATGCTAAATATCCATCTGAACCATTACATCTAAATTGGGATTTTAGTTCCTTATGTACAATTTCAGCTCCTTGTTTCTTTGCCCACTTTTCAATTTCTTCTATACTTCCAATATCACTGGTTGTCACTCTTTGACTTTCATCAATAAAGAATACACTACATATTGCCGCATGAATAATCTCTTTGATCTGGTTTTCTCCCAAATTTTGAAACATTCCAGATTTTGCATTTAATCTGTGTGCTTCGTCCACAAGTATTGTATGAACAATATTATTATCTGACTCTGTATATATACCCGAACCTTTAAACATATTATCTATACTGCTCTTATTAATAACCCCCTTTAACTTCTTCAAATACACATTTCTAGGAGCACTATTTTTCGATACATACTGAACAAATTGATTTTGATTAGTTAGTTTTGCCAATAAATTCACAGCTACAACTGTCTTTCCAGTACCTGGACCACCTTGCACAATAATTGTTCTTTTTTTCCCATCCGACATACATCTTTTCGAAATAGAAATAATCTCTTCATATACTACTTTTTGTTCATCAATCATATCAAATTCTTTATTACCTTTTAGCATACTGGCTATCGAATTTTGTAAACTCTTTGATGGTCTGATCTTTCCATTATCAATTATATACAAGAGTTCCTTATTATCACCTTCTACTACACTCCTTTTGATGAATTCACGAAGTTTCATTGCTTCTCCTCTTGTAAAAGCTGGTGCCTCACATAAATATTTCTTATATTGTATCTTATCAAGTGGATCGACCTCTTTTCTTCGGTAGTTATGCAAATATGCACACGGAAACAAACGAATCTCATCATCTTGTACCGCTTCATTATAATCTCGAATAAGCCTCGAATATGTCAACGCCTGATATGAAGGATGCACTACTTTCCGATTAGCGTTCCCTGTATATGTCTCTACGAGTGCGTCTTCACTTATAACTTCTTTTATCTGATCCCACTGTTTTAATTCAATAATAATGATATTAGGGTTATTACACTTGTCATATCCAGATATGATAAAATCAACACGTTTGGACGTTTGTGGAATATTGTATTCAATCGCTATCCCTGCTTCATTTGGTATATCATTATCATTAAGCACCTTATACATATACTCTAATGAATTCTCCCATGAACGAAATTCATTTTTTGCCGTACTTCTATGCATTTTTGTATATATATTATTTTCAATTTCTACAGCTATCGTATCATATTCAACGCTATTAAGAAAATCTACTTTTGTACCATCATATACAATCATCTTATTATCTACCTCATTTTATATCGTAGTAGTATTTATAGTCCCTCTCCAAGGACTGTATGATATATTTGATCTGTATCATAGCGTCATCTCTTATCATTACTTGTATTATATTCTGTAATACAGAATACTACAAGTACATTTTTATAGAATTGCTTTCATAGAACAACTATTTCAGCATAAGACCAGTTAAAAATTATGGAATATTTCAGAATTAAGTCCTAGAAGTGTGTTACCCCCTTTTTGGGGCATTTTTCTTTGGGGCAATTTTGTTACGGATATCGGTACCGAGGAAATGGCCCATTTTGAAATGATCTGCGCAATTGTTCATCAGCTGACGAGAGATTTAACACCGGAGCAGATTAAAGAACAGGGCTTTGCAGACTATTATGTTGACCACACTTTGGGATTGTGGCCACAGGCTGCCAGCGGTGCTCCTTTTACGGCCACTTATTTCCAGTCTAAAGGAGATCCCATCACTGACCTGACCGAAGACCTTGCAGCAGAGCAAAAAGCACGAAGCACTTATGATAACATCCTTCGCCTTGTGAAGGATCCGGAAGTTTGTGACCCGATTCGCTTCTTGCGACAGAGGGAGTTAGTTCACTTCCAGCGTTTCGGTGAAAGCCTGCGTCTGGTACAGGATGACCTGAACAAAAAGAATTATTACGCATTCAACCCAGATTTTGATAAGAATTGCTGCAAATAATAAAAAAGCAATGTAAAATTACACCAATCCCAAAAAATCCCGGAGGATTTATTCCGTCCGGGATTTTTATAATGTCAGACAACGTCTATTTTTCAAGTAAATTGAGGCACTGTAAACTCTTTTTTGTATGTTGCCTTTCCTTCATCATCATGATATTATGATATCAGGGTCAAAAGTTCAAACATGAGAAAGCAGCCGTTTCCTACGGAAACGCGCGGATTTCGAATGTTTGCGGGATTACGGGAATTGCGAAGCAATGGAGCAATCCGTGGACATCCGTTGGGGGCAAAATACCTTTTGACCCCAACACCATATTAAAGTAACATAAAATCTTACTTTATCAGATAATTGAGGAGAATACATATGAAATTACTAGAAGAACGAATTCAAAAAGACGGCATAATCAAGGAAGGGAATGTATTAAAAGTAGACAGCTTTCTGAATCACCAAATGGACATCCATCTTTTTAATAAAATGGGACAGGAATTTAAGCGGTTATTCGGTGACAAACCAATCAACAAAATTCTCACTATTGAGGCTTCTGGTATCGGTATCGCCTGTATTGCAGCTCAACATTTTAATGTACCGGTTGTATTTGCCAAAAAAGCACAGAGCATTAACATCGACGGTGAGGTCTATGCTACCAAAATTGAATCCTTTACCCACAAAAAGACATATGATGTAATTGTTTCAAAAAAATACATTTCATCTGAAGACCACATTCTAATTATTGATGACTTCCTTGCTAATGGCTGTGCACTGAACGGTCTGATCGACCTTGTGCAGAGTGCTGGTGCTACTGTGGAGGGAATTGGAATTGCAATTGAAAAAGGATTTCAAGCAGGCGGAAAACTCATTCGTTCCAAAGGAGTTCATTTAGAGTCACTGGCTATTGTAGAAAGTATGGATACTACAACGGGAACTATCAAATTCCGTCCCCAATAAAGCTGTATAAAAAATCAGCACCAAAAAACGTAAATGAATTTATCATACAAAAAGTACCGTTTTATGAAAGATAGGAGATATAAAATATGAAAACAAAAGCACAAGCATCCATTGAAAATATTTACAAGCTGGATGGTAAAGTTCCGATCGGAAGAGCAATTCCTTTTGGGCTTCAACATATTTTGGCCATGTTTGTTGCCAACATCACCCCAATTTTTATTGTAGCTGGCGCGGCAAATCTGACAAGCGGCCAAACCATCAACCTTGTTCAATGTGCTATGCTCATTGCCGGAATCGGAACTCTGATCCAGCTGTTTCCGTTATGGAAAGTCGGTTCTGGATTGCCAATCGTAATGGGAATCAGTTTTACTTTTGTCAGCGTTCTTTGTGCTGTTTCTGTTAATTACGGCTATCAAACAACAATCGGTGCCATTCTCATTGGCGGATGCATCGAAGGGCTTTTAGGACTTTTTGCCAAATACTGGCGTAAGATCGTAGCCCCCATTGTGGCTGCCAGCGTTGTAACAGCAATTGGTTTTTCCTTGCTCTCGGTTGGTGCCAATTCCTTTGGCGGAGGTCAGGGTGCCTCAGATTTTGGCTCTTGGCAAAATCTCACCCTCGGCACAATTACTCTAATAAGCTGCATCGTATTCAATATTTTAGCAAAATCCTATTTTAAACAATTATCCGTTCTTTTTGGATTGGTCATTGGCTATATTGCTGCCTGTCTCATGGGACAGGTAGATTTCAGTTCTTTAGCAGGACATAGCATTATCAGTATTCCACAGTTCCTTCCTTTTACACCGGAATTTCATGCAGGACCGATTATTACCGTTACTCTGATTTTTCTGGTGTCTGCGACAGAAACAATCGGAGATACCTCTGCCCTTGCCATGACTGGTCTGGGACGGGAAGTAACCGACAGGGAAATCTCCGGTTCTCTCGCTTGTGACGGCTTTCTGAGTGCATTTTCCGGACTATTCGGTTGTCTTCCAATTACTTCTTTTAGCCAAAATGTGGGATTGGTCGCTATGACAAAGGTTGTCAATCGTATTGCCATCGCAACCGGTGCCTGCATCATGATTCTTGCCGGTTTCTTCCCTTATGTAGGAGCTGTCCTGAACACACTTCCAGAAGCCGTTCTTGGCGGCTGTACGATTATGATGTTTGGTAACATCGTGCTGAGCGGCTTACAGATGATCAGCCGTTGTGGTTTTACACAGCGAAATATTACCATTGCTGCCCTTTCCTTAAGTATCGGTCTGGGCTTTACACAAACGCCGGAAATATTTCACATTTTCCCAACCATTGTTCAGGACATTTTCGCGGACAACTGTGTTGCTGCCGTATTCATTGTTGCTATCATTATGAATCTTGTTATGCCTCCCAAGAAGCGTTGACGGAGAACCGCAACGCTCTGAAGAACTATGAGACAAATTGTAATCCCTGTTCGGAAGCGTCTAACGTCAGTATTTCTCCGAGGTGAACTTCATCTCCCAGAATTTTTTTCGCCAGTAACGTTTCTACGTTCTTCTGAATATAACGTTTTAACGGTCTGGCTCCATAAGTCGGTTCATATGCCTGTTCTGTAATATAATTCTTAGCACGGTCCGTCAAAGTAAGTGTCAGTTCCTTGTCTGCCAGTCTCTTATTTACATCTGCAATCAACAAGTCAATGATTCCACCAATATTTTCTTTAGAAAGAGGTTTGAACATAATCGTTTCATCCAATCGGTTCAAAAATTCCGGCCGGAAACTTGCTCTTAATTCATTCATAACAGCACTTTCACTTTCGGATGAAATATTTCCGTGCTCATCAATTCCTTCCAAAAGATAATCTGCTCCCAAATTGGAAGTCATAATAAGAATTGTATTTTTAAAATCCACCGTTCTTCCTTGGGAATCGGTAATTCTGCCATCATCTAATACTTGCAGCAGCACATTGAATACATCCGGGTGAGCTTTCTCAATTTCGTCAAAGAGCACAACCGAATATGGTTTTCTTCTCACCGCTTCCGTCAGCTGTCCGCCCTCTTCGTATCCGACATATCCCGGAGGAGCTCCAATCAGACGGGACACAGAGTATTTCTCCATATACTCACTCATGTCGATACGAACCATATTGCTCTCATCATCAAACAGACATTCCGCCAGACTTTTAGCTAATTCGGTCTTACCCACTCCGGTCGGCCCCAAAAACAGAAAGGAACCGATTGGTTTTGTTGGGTCTTTAATCCCCGCCTTAGAACGGATTATCGCCTCAGTGACACGGGTCACACCATCTTCCTGCCCAATGACACGGCGGTGAAGCTCCTCATCTAAATGCAAAGTTTTATTTCTTTCCGATTCTGTCAGTTTCGCCACTGGTATTCCGGTCCAGCGGGAAATGATTTTTGCAATTTCCTCATCACTGACACTCTCGTGAACCATGGTCTGCTCACCATTTTGTAATCCCTCTTCTGCGATTCGCAGCTGTTCCTTTATCTGCGGAATTTCCGAATACTGAATAATACTTGCCTTCTCATAATCTGAATTATTTCCTGCCATCTCCAGCTGTTTATTCAGTTCTTCCAGCTTTCCTTTCAAATCACTGACTCTGTCTACCGCCGATTTCTCATTGTCCCATTTGGCTTTCTGTCCGGCAAAATCTTCCCGCAGTTCTGCCAGTTCTTTCTGCAGTTCTGCCAAACGCTCCTGACTTAAATGGTCGGTTTCCTTTTTCAATGCCGTTTCTTCAATTTCCATCTGCATAATCCGCCGTTGAATGTCATCCAATTCTGTTGGCAAAGAATCCAGCTCTGTCTTTATTAAAGCACAGGCTTCATCCACAAGGTCAATTGCCTTATCCGGCAGAAAACGGTCGGAAATGTATCGTGCTGACAAGGTAGCCGCAGAAACCAGCGCACCATCCGTAATACGTACACCATGAAAAATTTCATACCGGTCTTTCAAGCCGCGAAGAATGGATATCGTATCTTCGACCGTCGGCTCATCTACCATAACAGGCTGGAAACGCCGCTCCAACGCAGCATCCTTCTCAATATACATACGGTACTCATCTAATGTAGTTGCTCCGATGCAATGGAGTTCTCCTCTGGCAAGCATTGGTTTCAAAAGGTTGCCGGCATCCATGGCACCGTCGGTTTTTCCGGCACCTACAATAGTATGAAGTTCATCAATAAACAGAATAATCTGTCCGTCACTTTCCTTTACTTCCTCCAGAACTGCCTTTAAACGTTCCTCAAATTCACCACGGTATTTTGCACCGGCAATCAATGCTCCCATATCCAAAGCAAATACCTGCTTGTTTTTCAGGCCCTCCGGCACATCTCCCCGCACGATCCGCTGTGCAAGTCCTTCCACCACCGCAGTTTTACCGACTCCCGGTTCACCGATAAGGACAGGATTATTCTTTGTCTTACGGGACAAGATCCGTATCATATTCCGAATTTCTGCATCCCGTCCGATCACCGGATCCAGCTTCTGTTCCCTTGCCCGTTTCACAAGGTCATAACCGTATTTTTCCAAGCTGTCATAAACTGCCTCTGGATTATCACTGGTAACTTTCTGGTTGCCGCGGACTTTCGATAGTGCCTGCAAGAAACGCTCCCGGTCAATCTGAAATTCTTTTAACAGGCTTTTTATTTCAGAGGACGGCTTCCGCAAAAGACTCAGGAATAAATGCTCCACCGAAACATACTCATCCCCCATTGCCTGTGCTTCATTTTCTGCATAGACCAGAACCTTGTTCAGATCATTTCCAATATAGACCTGACCACCTTCCACTTTGGGACGCTTTTTTATCAGGCCCTCTACCTGAGCTTGGAATACTGCCGGATCTATTTCCATTTTCTGCAGCAGCTTGGCAATGAGACTGTCCTCAATCGTAAGCATCCCATATAATAAGTGCTCCTGTGCAATTTCCTGATTGCCGAAATCATAAGCAATCTTTTCCAAATTGTTTAAAATCTCTACTGACTTCTGTGTAAATTTTGTAATATTCATCATCACACCTCCATATATAACCTATTATTTGCTTGTTCTATTTGATTTATAACAACTTTAATATAACACCGATTGTTAGCACTGTCAATAGGTGAGTGCTAATTTCTCTGCCTTGAACTCCCTTTTTCTATATGATATAATTCCAATGTATTTTGACACTGTTACTGCACTCATGGAAGGAGAACCACCATGGAATACCAAAAACTCAACCATTCGTTTCCGCCCATTTGGGACGAGAACTCAAAAATATTAATTCTCGGCAGTTTTCCCTCTGTAAAATCCAGAGAAGAGGGCTTTTTTTATGGACATCCAAGAAACCGCTTCTGGGAAGTAATCGCCCGCATTTTAGAAATGCAGAAACCAACAACAATGGAAGAAAAAAAATATATGCTCGTAACTCACGGTATTGCCCTGTGGGATGTAATCGCAAGCTGTGAAATTAAAGGTTCCAGCGACAGCAGCATCCGAAATGTGGTGGCAAATGACTTCACAAAAATATTAGCACGATCTCATATTACAAAGATATATACCAATGGACAGACTGCCGGTAAGCTATACAAAAAATATGCAGAAAAAAAGACAGGACTGGAAAGTGTCACACTTCCTTCTACCAGTCCTGCCAATGCTGCTTATTCAATTGAAAAATTACTGACCTTCTGGGGACAGATTCATGAGTTTTTATAAATACTTTGCCTCAAACTCTTTTAACGGTATCGGCTTTGAGAACAGATAGCCCTGTGCCCGGTCATAACCACAATTAACAAGTAATGCCGATTGTTCTTCCGTCTCTACCCCTTCAAAAATAATTTCTTTCTTGGCTGAAAGTATCAGATTTCCGATCTGATTAATATAATCTCTCTCCGCTTCAGACCTAAAATTATCAATAAAGCTCTTGTCCACTTTGACAATATCCACAGGGGCAAAAAGAAGCATATTCAGAGAAGAATAGCCTGTTCCAAAATCATCAATATCAATTTTGAACCCGTAATCCCTCAAGGCCGACATCTGACGGTACAAATTATCCCGGTCCTTTGCAAAGGTACTCTCGGTAATTTCAATTTCAATATAGCGTGATTCAATATCATATTTTTTTGCCAGTTTTATAATCTTTTCATAAGCTTTTTCATCACGGAAATGTACTCGTGAAAAATTGACGGAAATAGGAAATAGTGTCTTGCCTTCCTTTTTCCAGCGAGCCAGCGACTTCAATACCTGCTCATAAACACACATGTCCACATCCACAATAAATCCGGCATCCTCCAGCACCGGCACAAATTGATCCGGATAATAAAAAGTGCCATCTTTTTTCTGCCACCGCACCAAAGCCTCTGCCCCTTGCACGTTACGATCCTTCATGGAAAATTTAGGCTGCAGAAATGCTACTATTTCACCATCCTGAATTGCATTATGTACCTTTCCGACAACATCCATCACATTCTTTCGCTGCAGATCCAATTCTTCAGAAAAAATGCCAAGCGAGTTATGATGCCGCCGCTTATATATTTTTCTGGCATGATTTGCCGAATCAATCATATGGAAAATTCTTACATTCGGATTCTTTACAAAAAATATACCGGAAGTTATATGCAGATCACTTTGCGGATATTTCTCTGTTAAATATTCTTCAAACAAATCGTTGACCTGAATAACTTTATTTCTAATTTCCTCTTTAGAATCCCTGATTGAAAAAGAAACAAACCGGTCACCTTCTAAACGGCAGGCAATTACCTTTCCCTGTCCATTTTCCTTAATTCTGCGGGCAAACTCTTTCAGAACCCTATTTCCCTCATCATATCCAAAATTTTCATTCAGGTAAGAGAAATTACTGATATCCGAATATGTAAATGCATAACATTTTTCTTCCTTATAATCCTCAAGAAGCCTTTTGACTTTCTTACGGAAAGCAGGATATAAATATAAGCCCGTCATTTCATCCCGGGACAGTGCGTCAATCTGAATCTTATTCTTCCTTTTTTGAATACGTATTGAAACAAAAGCGGCAGTTAATTTACTCAGCTGAACTAAGGAATTAATGGTTTCATCTCTCCAATTCTCCCTCGGCTGACGGTTACTACAGGACAGATAGCCAATCGGTCTTTCATTCGCATACAGGAGAAAATTGATAAAAGAACGGATATTTCTTTCCTCAAAAAACCTGCACTTCATTTCTGAATAATTTCCTCTTGTTACATCTGTTACAGTCGCAATGCCAGAGTCCTCGAACCGGGAGAAAAAATCAGTCCAGTCATCGAGGGACATTTCCATATTAATATCATCCATCACACCGACATCTCTGATCCATTGATTAGTCAGAACCGTTTTCTGTTCACTGACAAATTCCGTAATAGAAACTTCATCAAAGCCAAACCGCCATGCAATTCGTTGAATCATCATATTCATACTGCTGTCCAGATCTTTGGAACCAGACAACAGACTCACAGCAAAAGAAAGAAATTGCTTATCATAATTCTCTTGATTCTCCCCTTCCAGTTCGGCATAAGTAGATTCATATTTTACAGGTGGCTGCTCCCGCTTCATGAAATCCCAGTATACTACCACCGGTGTATCTGTGCTTTTACCATATTCCAAAGCATTTCCCGCACAGATCAATGCTGTAGCAACATCCCCTGTTTTCTCTGGTATATGGTAAGTTGCCAGTGTCATCTTCGGTTTTATCTCATGGTTTCGTCCGAAATAACAGTGCCGTAATTCGTTATATACCAATATAGCCTGCTTTTCCACCGCTTCGCCATCCTCTTCCCGGATAAAAACAAGAAAGGTATCTTTTTGTACTCTTGAGAAAAGAATCTGTTCTCCAAAACCATCATATATATATTTTAATACCATCGACAGATTTCCCACAATCGCAAGGGCAAAAACAGAACCATATTCTTCTATATATTGTCCACAATTCCAAAAATGAAGCATCGTAATATGAAATTTACCTCTTGGAGTTTCTTCCATCTGTTTTGCTATTTCTTCCAGTGCACTCTCATACAGATAGAAGCCTGTCAGCCTGTCTTTCCCATCTCCTGTTTGATTCTCCATGTTGCACCTCCTCCTTCGCAGATCATTTCTATTTCTTCCCTAATTTTCCTCTTTTATCATACGGTTGACCGCCATGCCAAGTCCTAACATTCCCCAGAATACCGGTGCGACTGCCACGGTCGAATCATTGGCGATTCCTGTCACCATATAACCGAACATAGCTACCATAACAGCAAGGCCAATTTTTTCTGTTACCGTTACCAGCGGCCGTTTCCAGTATAATTTCAGCCCCTTTATAAAATATAGCAAAAACAGTGCCAAAAAAGCAAGTAAGGAAACCAATCCTGTCTGTGCCCATATCTGTAAATACAAATTATGCGGTTTGGTCACTGTTACCCCATTATAATTCATATTATTTTTCCCTACATAATCGTGGTTCGGAAATACTTCAGTAAATGTATTCGGCCCGGCACCTAGTAATATATATTTCTTCAACAACGGAAAAGTCCGGGACCATATATATCCTCTCTTATCACCAAAATGCTGGCAGTTCTCAAATCCCCATGCCGGTATTTTTTCCAAGGTATCCAATTTCCCATACACGCTGTACATGAGATACTCATTTCCTTTGCGTGCCACATTCCACTCCTTGCCGGTGCTTGCCGTAACAATCCGTACTGCCGGATATATCTCTTCATCGCTTTTTACCTCGACCGGATAAAAGCGGAAATCCGAAAACCGCTCATCTTCTGGTATATAACATTGTCTGTCTGAATCCGCTTTCAAAGAAACCGCATTGCCCGCCTTATCCGTGACAGTCATTTTACTGCTTGTTTCCTGTGATATTGTCAGATAGATGGTATCGTCTTTTACCGTTGTCACTTCCAGTCCCTGCTCCGTGGACAACAATTCTTTTAATACATGGGTATCTTCCTTCGGATGAAAAAGTTTGTCCGCTCCAGATTGAATCTGTTCCGGGAACAAAACACAGCAGATCACGGAAAATACAACAACACAGCCGATTGCAGCAGATATAAAAGCACATCTTGCACCAACAGACATTTTTCTGCGCCGCATGGCAGCTAAAACCATTGGAAAACGATAAATAGCAATAAAAACTGCACTTACTATAATGCCTACGCATCCGGTCAAAGATTGGGAACCAAGAAGGGCCACCACCATAAGGCAGGTTCCCACCATGGATAAAACAGTAAAGAATACCGGAATTTTTTTCCACTCAATCATTGCTACAGCAACCAAAAGCGGCAAAGCCAACGCAACATACGAACCAACGTAATTGGGATTGTAAAGCGTCGAATATACCCAGCCCTCTGCAAAATTAAAATTAAAATTCATTTTTGTTGAGGATAAAAGATTCATCAGCCCTTGTCCAAAACTACTGCGGAACAAATCCATCCCCAAATACTGGAATGTACCAATTAATCCAATGAGAAAGCTTCCTACAATCACCGCATACACAAATACTTTAACGAGCTGTTCCCCATCCACCATAAGATAGACAAATGCCAGAAGTACCCCATAGGCCAACAGCACAATAAAGCCCTCCCATTGTTCATAACCACCAAAGACGGCCGTTTCCCGAAAGTCGGATAAAAGAGCTGATATAGCAGCAAGCAAAAGATAAAGGGCGAGACATGCCAATTCCGGCACTTTTATCTTTTTCCAATCCGGCTGATGCTCCTTTTTCCCCACAAGAGAAAAGAGTACTGCCGCAGTCATTAGGAAAGCAAGAAAAATAAGTGCCTGCCCCTTCCAATATAAAAACAAATCTATGGAAGAATCGCTATTCGTAAACCATGCATAGCGGTAAAGGTCTAAATCATATCGTTTTACTGTCACGATCAGGGGTACCAGCCCCACCGCAAGCAGTGCCGGTATCAATCGTATAAGCTTTTGCATGCGCCCCATTCTCATCCTCATTTCTGTACTTTTTACATTCAAAATGCTAATCCAAAATGGAATAATAATTTATTATTTATCATATCACATTCCCTGAGAATATTCAACCTTTGCCGGCTTGAAGCATTCCTCCTAACATTCCGCCAAGTATACATAATACGCCTGTTGATACAACGCCTGGAATATTGACAAAAATCTTCTGATTTACAATCATTGAAACCACCAGTATAATTACATAATACAATACTCCCGCCAAAATCCCCCACAAATATCTTTTTCCCTTTTGTCTTTTGCTGACCACCATTCCACCAATAAAACAGGAAAATACATAATCTGCAACAATCCCCCCACGCACCACACTTTCTGTCACATCAAAACGATATAAGAGAAAGGCTAACAAAATCAAAATAATTGCAGACAGCAAAAAGGCAGCCACAACTCCCTTTACGACCTGAATTACAGTTCCTCTGCTCATTGTCCCCCGCTTTCCTTCAGCACGACCATCCTGTCGCACTAACACAAAAATAAGATTATTATATTGTATGAATCTTTTCAAATAATTAGAACTGTGGTATGATGTATTATTATTGGAACAACAAAGTAATAACAGATTAGGAGCGATGTCATATGCAATATATTGATTTACATGTTCATTCCAATTATTCTGATGGAACATGTACACCGGAAGAGCTGGTCGACTTAGCAATTGACCGTGAATTAGTTGCCTTTTCCCTTACTGACCACGATACCGTAGATGGTGTAGAAAGGGCAGTCAGCTATGGAAAAAAAAGGCATATGGAAGTGATTCCCGGTGTGGAGCTGTCTTGTGAGTATGTGATAAATGCAGAAAAGAAAAAGGAAATCCATATTCTTGGCTATCAACTTGACTATCAGAATGAAGAATTGCTGAATACTTTAACAAAGGTTGCGAAGGAACGGGATGACCGCAATCAGAAAATGTGCGTGAACCTGCACAATGCCGGCTATCCCATTGACTATGAGTCACTCACAGCACGTTTTGGTAATACAATACTTACCCGTTCCCATTTTGCAAGATTCTTATTAGAGCAGGGGGCAGTACCAAGCATTGATGCTGCTTTTAAAAAAATACTGGCACAAGATGGCCCTTATTTTGTTATGCGCAAATACCTTAGTCCCAAGGAAGGAATTTCTCTTATCAAAAAAGCAGGGGGCATTCCTGTACTGGCTCATCCTCTGCTTTATAAACTATCTGTTACAGAAATCCGTAATCTGCTCTTTGAGTTAAAATCATACGGTTTAAAAGGCATTGAAGCTATCTATTCCCGGAATCACGGAAATGACGAGGCATTTGTGCGGAAACTTGCCAAAGACTACGACCTCTTTATTACCGGAGGTACGGATTTTCATGGTGCCAATAAACCGGATCTGGACATCGGCAGCGGAGTAGGAAATCTGCGCGTTCCCGTTATGCTTCTCGAAAACTTGAAAGCATAGCTTCCGCAGCACCACGGACATCCTTTTGACCAATGATAGCAGAAATGACAGCGATGCCATCAATTCCTGCCGGTTTCAGCAAATGTACATTGCTCTGCTTAATTCCGCCAATGGCTACGACAGGTATCTGCACCCGTTGGCGGATTTCTTTTAATTCTTCGACAGTTACTGGTTTCGTATCGTTTTTGGTCGTCGTTCCAAAGACATCCCCCACCCCAAGATAGTCCGCACCGGATTTCCATGCCGCCACTGCTGATTCCACAGTGTTTGCCGTCGCACCTACAATCTTATCCTGTCCGAGAAGGTCCCGGGCTGCCTGAACCGGAATATCCTTTTGACCAAGATGAACACCATCCGCTTTTACAGCCAGTGCAATATCGATACGGTCATTAATTATCAACGGGACTTCATAAGCATCTGTAATACATTTTACAGCTATCGCCACCTCATAAAATTCTCTTGATGTACAATTCTTTTCCCGCAGCTGTACAACTGTGACACCACCCTTGATAGCCAGTTCGACGGACTCTTCGATTGTCTCTGTTGTCATTAGGTCACGGTCTGTACAAAGATATAAACTATAATCTACTTCTGGTTTCATTCCATTCCTCCATTCCGAAATATCACAGACTTATTTGATATCCACGTGAATCCGTTCTCCCAAAATCCGCTCCACTTCTTCTGCGTATTCTGGCTTCTTATCCCGGATTCGTTCCATTTCTTCCAGACACTCTTCCATCACACCCGTGTTGTAGTCCAACTGTTCTCGCAATTTCCCACGTCGAAGATTCAAATCATGACGTACTTCCACCATTTCCTTTGGCTCAATCAAAGCTCTCGCCTGCGCAAACCAAATATCCCTGTCTTTTATCCCGAGCCGTTCCAGCTCATGCATCAAAATCTGATTATTTTCGTTCAGCTGAATCGTTCCCTCCCGTTGTCTTGCCCACTCTCTTTTCGCCTTACGGTACTGGCCATAGACAAAGTCCAGCTCTGTCGCATTACGCACCTGATACTTATGATACATATAATCCAGTGTCCGTACATTGTTGACATACTTTATCTTCACCTTATTACTTAGATAAATCGCCCGATTACATTTCTTTTCTGTAATAATCATATCGATCCGGTTCTTCCGTGCTTCATTGAGAATAATCAATGCCACCACAAAAGCAAAAACAATCGTAACAAGAAACGGCATTGTAATATCAACCCGGAACAAAAACAGCAGTGCCGCCAGCATAGCCCCGATTGCCACAAGGATTCCTGTCAATGCCTTCCCAATGGATTTCAGCGTTTTCTGACCACGGATAATGTCCCTTTTATCTGCCAGCAGAAGATTTTTCTCACTTTCCAACTGCCGCAGATCATGTTTAATTTTCACCTGATAGTCCTCATATTCCAGCAGCTTCCGAATATCCTGCTCTACAAGATGTTCATAATTCTCCATGGCACGCTTCTGGGCATCCGTCATCTTATACGTCTGCTTTTGAAGACGAAGCCGCTCCTCCGTCAGCTCCACGATGCGGTATGCTGCTCCATAGAGCTCCTGTTTCTCTTCCTCCGGTGCCTGATCGATCAACTGAATATCTTTAAGATATGAAGTTACCTGACCGTACTCGAACTTAATGCTCTCACACTGCCGTTTTCCCTCCAAAATATTCTCGTGCAGCCGTTGCAGGTAAGCAATGCGGGAAGCATCATTACTAATATCCACTTTTTCCTTTTCGACCGTAATTGGTTCTTTTACCATGCGGTCAACTTCCAGTATATTCTCTTGCGGTACAACCGGTTCTGTAATCTGTTCTTCCTTTACCCGTTGTTTTTTTCTAAATAATTTGAATGCCACATGCTCCTCCTTTAATCTAGCAGGAAAATGCCTGAATTAACTGTTCCTTATAAGTTTCAATATCCTCTTCCGATTTTTCCGGAATCCGGAATTTTGCTGCTGCCTCCTGATATTTATTTTTAGTAAAATTAATATCCGCTTTTTTCATACCGAAGGAAATGGCTTCTGCCTCAAATTCCTGTTCCTTTTCCTGCATTAACAAAAGCCATAAATAGTGCTGTAACGATGCCATTTTGTTATTACGCACATATGCTTCCTTAAAATCATTTTCCGCCTCTTCAAAAGAAGACGTATAGAAATGAGCAATTCCCTGATTGTGCAGAATATCCCCATATTCCTCGGTCGTAAAATTCACAGCAAAACTTCCGCTCAACAGCTTACGGTATTCCAGTAAGCTTTTTCCATAGCGTCCTGCCCTTAAATAGTTATCCGCCTTAATTTTCTTCTTTTTATATAATGGCAAATTTGAAATACCATCCATGACAACAATCAGCTTACGGATTTCTTCTTCTTTATAATAATCACAGCCACAAAAAATCGTCACTACTAAATCTTTCAGCTTCGGATTATCCGAAAGCATACGGCTGATTTTCTCTGACAGTTCTTTGAGATTCACCTCATCACGCAGCCACTCCGCCAGTGATGGCTGGAAGAACTCCTCATTAATGCTGTATATATTATGATATAGATAATAACATAACTCCTCTATCGAATATACTTTCTGACCGGTATATGGCATTTCATAAGGATTCTCTGCCACAGTTCCCGCACAATATACAAACATATGGTATTCCTCCTATCAATCAATTATAAAAGTCTTTTCCCAGATTCGGTTGGAAGTTGGGAAAATAACTCCAAAGCCTCTGTCCTTTATCGTCGCTACACAGGTCTTCACATCCGTAAACCGAATACGAATGGTCAATCTGCAATGGCGGTCTGTCTTTCCTGCTACCGGATTCAAGTCAATCATAAAACTTTTTTCTTCATTTGTAAAAATATTTTTAACCCGAAAACTTATCTCACTTTCATTTTCCGGAATGACATCCACTGTATTATCAATCTGATACCACGGGGTACCTGCCTTTGCCACAATATAATCCTGTTCTTTGGCATCCTTGTATACGGACAGGGAAATGTGGCAATGAATCATCTCCTCATCTAAGAGCATATAATTTTCTAATTTCGCAGATTCCCCTATCTCCTTCGCAGCATAACACGCACCGCTCACATAGAGATTGCTTCCACGAAACAACCGCCGGCCTACACAGAGCCGTTTGAATACATCATCGCTCCAGTCCTGTTCAAAACCTCTTCCTGTCATATACAGCGTAGAAAGAATCTGTTTATGGATTACACCTTGCACAATATTCTCAAATACCGTGCCTTTCCGCTCCTCATTATCCTCTGCCACCGAAATAGCATCGGATAAATCCTTTTCCACCACTCCGACCAGAACCGGCTTTTTCTTCCGGTCAAGCTGCATCTGATAGTAACGAAGCTCCTCTCCATCATAGTCAAACATTCCCACATCATTCACCCAAAGTTCTTTTTTCTGATACAAGGTATAGTACAAAAAACTTTGTTTGTGACTAATGACCACCGCCCGGTCTCTGCCAATATTCAGCTTTTCCAAGGCATCATATACAAGCTGCACAAATTCCGCACTCTGGTCGGACACCGTCACCACAAGCTGTTTAATAGTCTCTGTCGGATACATCTTTCTCGTAGCAGATAAGGTCTTGCGGAAATAATAGGCAAGCACATTAACCGGATCGGAAACCTTACCCTCTACTACAATATCCTCTCCCTTACGAATACGGCCTAAAAAATCCCGGATAGGCTCTTTTCCCTCCAATACAATTGCTGTATCAAAAATGGCATCTGGATTTTCTTCTGTCTGTCCAATCAGCTCCGGCTCCATCCGCTCCCGATTGTATACTGCTAACTGCGTTGTGGTATCACACAAATCATATCCCAGCAGTAAAGTCCGCTCTCCCATGATTCGCCTCCTATCTTCTGTTCCTTCCCGGCAGCAGTCTTATTGCAATTCAAATAGCTCCGCCGCCACTGTTCGTTGTTTCTCATATTTACGCCGTAAACTCTCATACCGTGCTTCATCCTTCTGCTCTTTTGCCTCAATCATTTCATTCACGATACGGAAAAACCCATTGGCATTTCCTGCCGTCTGCGGCCGTTTTAAAACCGCCTTCTTCGTTCTTCTCCCCGATTCTTCTTCTACAATATAGTAAGTCTTCTCCTCTCCCTCAAAGAGCAGTAATTCCTTTGTATACACACCGTCAAAGCTCTCCCTCATCGGTTCGGTCCTCTCCGTTCCATCTTTCTCCACAAGATGAAGAAATACCCCCTTATCCGTACTGCATTCATGTTGAATCAACACAGCATTTTCAATTTCATAAGGAACTGTAACCTTACCTACATAATCTTTCATAAATGTAAATATGCGTCCCTCGCTGGCAAATGTCTCAAGATTGAGTTCCACAAATTCTTTTTGTTTTTTGGAATACTCGTTCATACAACTGTAATATTTTAGTGCTGCCAATACCATAACCTCATCCTTGGCATAATAAGCTTCCTTTTCAATTTTAAGAAAAATATCTTCGGATAACTCCAGCCGTCCGACCAAATACTCATAAGCATAGGCAGATAATGCCGCCTTGACCAGTATACGGTTCTTTCCCTGTTCATAATAATCCAGAAACAATTCTTCATAATCGTTTAAATCGGAACCGGTAAAGAGAACCTGTCCCAAAAGGCGTTCCTTGGAACTGTCTTCCAATTTGATTTCCGGCACATCCAGACATTTTCTATAGATTCCTGTGAGCACTGCCGTACTGCCCATATAATACTGCATCAGATAATGAAGTGCTGCCCCGTCCAGATAATGCTGCTGATATAAATATAAAGCCCATTTTTCGACCAGCGGATTAAATTCTCCCTTGCCGGCCGCAATTTTTTCCTGTACCAGCATGGAAACTGCTTTCTTTTCACAACCGGCTATTCCATAGCGAAACAGCATTTTTTCGGCTTTTTCATACATTCCCTGATAAATGCAGTCCGTCGCAACTTCACCAATCCGCTCCCGCTTTATCCTGTTTGGTGAAAGAGCATCTAAAACTTCTAATAACCTTGCATTTTCACTATTCTTTTTATAATAATCATACAAACAAAGAAGAAGCTTTCCCTCTGGATAAGAACGGAAACATTTCCGGTCTGCCACCTTTTTCAGAATTTCTGCCTGTTCTCCTTCCAATCGTGCCGCCCGCATCGCTTTTACCGCTAAATGAGTCAACAGTCCCAGATGCTCTGAGCCATTCTCATAACAAGTCATCGCAAAATGGTCCAGCTCCAACATTTTCTGTCTGCTGTATTCCACAGTCCCCGTATGATAATGTCCCTCTTTGTCCACAAAATACAATTGAACATTCGGTGTATATATTTGAATCTTTGCCTGTCCATTTTCCAAAGAATACAGAATTTCGTCTTTCATTTCCTGATGTGCCACAAGAACAGACTCCATCTGCTCATTGTCACAGGTAAGCAATTCCGTAAACATGATATAAGGCAGATTTTGTGCTACCGAATCCCTCACATTATCTTCCTGTAATAACGCTTCATAAATGACACCCATGTCCTCACTGATCCGATGTCTGTTCAGCTGTCGGAGCGCAAACTCACGAATATGGTTTCCATACAATCTGAAATTCTCCGGCTGCTCTTTTCTCTTTTTCACAATGTAAGCATAGAGAAATGCCTTGCAGCGCTCTGTCAGATGATTTTCATATTGGAAATAGGAAAGAATCGAATCCGGCAAAGTAACGGTACTTGTCATATCCATAGTATACATATAATATTCATATAATTCTGTCATGCGCAGGTGAGCAGCGACTCCCATCTCAAACCACGGAAAATAACGGCTCTCTCTCTTTTCACTGCGAATCAAAAGACCACATATGCTGCGCAAAGTATCTTGCAGACCATATTGTTCATATAATTTTTTCAAAATCGAAAAAATGAGTGGCTTAAATTTGGGCAGCCGCTCCGCCAGATAACTGATATTTACAGCCATAGGCTCCGTAATTTTACCAATCTTTAAACCATAGTTCACGGTCGCCAGCGTCACCTCATCCAGATTATGGATAAGGGAAGCATCCGTTTCAAAGCAGGCCAGTAATTCCGAATATAATACCGGACTATTGTATCCCTGCCGGATAAATTCCTGAATATCTTCTGCTTTCCAAGGTCCTGAAGCATAGCGGGAATCCACTTGCAGGCGTACCCAAAAGAGCACTGGGCTCTGGTATCCGTTATCCCGGTATCCCTCTAAAAGCGTGCTGATAAATGCTTTGTCTTCCTCTCTTCTTCCATACAGGTATTTTATATATTGAATCAATATAAATTCTTCTACCTCTTCCGGCTCGGCTCCCAATGAGGGAACCGGAATATTCTCTGTTCTCTGATAAAAGTTTAAAATCCCTTCTTCACTTTTCAGAACCATCGAAATATATCCGGCAACTGCCTCCCCGTAAGGAAGTCCCATCTTCATAATCACGGCACGGTTTTTCCGAAGTAGATCCCGGAATTCTTTTTCTTCCAGAATGCCCTCCCGATAAGCCAGCCACTTACGCCAGAGCATTGCTGTAGCCGCTTTTTTCGCCCGCTCAATCTTCTTTTCTTTTCCTATCTTTGGATTGTAAACGGTAACCGTGATTTCCTTTTTCTCATAGATCGACTGCAATATAATTTTTGCTGTATGTCTCCCCTCCGGTACCTTATCCGCACAAATTGTAAACTCTATGACCTCTTTTCCATCGATAAATTCATCCGTCCATACACCATGCATTTCCGGCTCCAGAAAGTCCGCCGTGCTGCGTATACGAATTCCAATACTTCCCCAGGTATTTACCGACAATTTCAAAGAATCCTGTATATCCTTTCCCTGTAATTCATATTCCATTTCCTTCACCCGTCCGAAAGCCGGATGAATAACATCAAATCGAATGGATTTCTTTTTCCCCATTGCCACAAGAAATTCTTCCATACTCTGCAATTTGGTATTTCTTCCAATTAGATGATGATATATATTTTTCCCGATCTCATCCCGGTACAAAAATACCCTTTCAAAAAGCGGACTGTGGAACAGGGCTGCCCCCTCTTCAGGATTGGCTTTTATTTTTTCCTGAAGAGCATAATAATCCCCCACTACTTCTTCCTTACTGTCCTTTAATTTGGGTGCCGTTACTTTAATTTTGTAAGGCAGGTCTATTTCACCACAATCTGTCACAAAATGTATTTTCCCTTCCAATGTCTCGCCTGGCACAAGCTCTGTCGCATTCACTTCTAACTCTAATTCATTTTCCTCGCCATGAAATACAGGAAGAAAGTCCAGCTCTAGTGCTTCCGCTGAACCAAATCCTTTCATAATCGTTTTCCGGTGATTGTAAATTAAAATCTTTTCCTTTGCCCTCTCCCCTGATACAACACAAAAATCCAATTTTTCCGGTGATAGTATCAGTTCCGGGGGCTCGTATGTGAATGTTCCCTTTGCCAAGGACAAAACTTTCTCTTTCATTTGCGACCTTCCTTAATTTAATCCTGACACAACAGTTTCCTATTGTGCTACTGTATATCCAATTCTATAGTATACCATTTTTATTCACATTATGAAATAGGTAAAATTATTGTACTATGTCAAGAATGACATCAAGAAGCCTGTCATTATCCTCCGGCAGCATAAAACAGAACCGGAAATATTTATTGCTCAAAAATGGAAACGTGGAACAATCCCGTACCATCAGGTTCTTCCGAATTGCTGCGTCAAATACATCCTCTGATGTCACTTTGTCATTCAATATTTTTACTAAAACAAAATTGGCATGGGGCTGAAATACTTTGAAATTGGGATTCTTTTCCAAAATTCCACAGATGCGGCGGCGTTCTGTACGGATTAATTTTCTCGTCTCATCCATATACTCCTCATCGGTAAACATAATTTCTCCGGCAATCGCGGCAAGAGAATTGATGGTCCACGGATTCTTCCTCTGATTAATCTCTTTGAGCAGATCATGGTTTCCGCAGACTGCATATCCAAGACGGAGCCCCGGTGCTGCAAAGAATTTGGAAATGCCCCGCAAAATAATAATGTTATTATAAAATTCAGTCAAGGGAATTGCCGTCACTTCCTCCGGCTCCTCTGTAAATTCCACATAGGTTTCATCCACCAGGACCGTAATGGACTTTCTCTTGCAGTAATCCAGAATTTCTCTCATCTGCCCCCGTTTGATAACAGACGAGGTCGGGTTGTTCGGATTGCAAAGAATCAGTAAATCCACATCATGAGACAGCTCTTCTGTGAGAGATGCCGTGTCTAACTGAAATTCACTGGCTTCTGTAAGACTAAAGTAATGGGAACGTCCTCCCCCCATAGAGACTTCTCTTTCATATTCTGAGTAGGTCGGTCCCACAATTAGAGCTTTCTTTGGATGAGTAATCTGAATGAAAAGGGAAATCAGCTCTGTCGAACCATTTCCTACAACAATATTGTGATAATCGGTTCCTGTATACCCACTGATACATTTTCTCAAGGACGTGTATTCCCGGTCCGGGTATTTGGTAATAGCATCAATATGACCGGTAAGGGTTTCCTTTAACCGGAAAGAAACACCCAAAGGATTTACATTCGCTGAAAAACTGATAATATCTTCCTTTTTTATTCCATAAACGGCCTCGATTTTTTCCAGATCGCTGCCGTGAAAATGTTCTTTTGGTCTCATCATATTCCTCCTGTCACTTTTTTCTTTTTTTGAAAAGAGCAGCGGAAATCTCCACTGCTCTTTGTCACATCTTATCGATGAATAATCTCATGTCTTCCCGGTCCATTTGAAACCATTTTGACTGGTACTTCCAGTTCCTTCTCAATGAACTCAATGTACTTGCGGCAATTCTCTGGAAGCTTATCATATTCTGTAATCCCACGTATATCGGTTTTCCAGCCCGGCAGCACCTCGTACACCGGCTTTGCTTTCTTTAACTGGCTTGTTGTTGGAAAGTCCTTTGTCACTTTGCCATCTATCTCATAACCGACACAGACCGGCAGCTCGTCTAAGTATCCAAGAACATCTAATACCGTAAGAGCAACTTCGGTAGCACCCTGAACACGACATCCATAACGGCTTGCCACGGCATCAAACCAGCCCATACGGCGCGGACGTCCGGTTGTCGCACCGTACTCACCGCCATCACCGCCACGGCGGCGAAGCTCATCTGCTTCTTCTCCAAAAATCTCACTCACAAATTCCCCTGCACCTACTGCACTGGAATATGCTTTTACAACGGTTACAATTCTCTTTATCTCATATGGTGGAACACCTGCTCCGATAGCTCCGTAACCTGCCAATGTGGAAGATGAGGTCACCATCGGGTAAATTCCGTGGTCCGGATCTTTCAAGGAACCAAGCTGCCCCTCTAACAGAATTCTCTTTCCCTCTTTTCCCGCTTCATAAAGATAAGCAGATACATCACATACATAAGGCTCGACCATATTGCGATACTCCGCTAAGGTTGCCATAATTTCATCTACCTTCAGGGCAGGCTTGTGATACAGATGTTCCAAAAGAACGTTTTTCTTCTCACAAATTCCCTGAACCTTTTCCCGCAACGACTCTTCGTCAAAAAGTTCCGATACCTGAATACCGGTCTTTGCATATTTATCGGAATAGAATGGTGCAATACCAGATTTTGTAGAGCCAAAGGATTTGCCCGCCAAGCGTTCCTCCTCGTACTGGTCAAACAAAATATGATATGGCATAACAATCTGTGCACGGTCACTTACTTTAATCTTAGGCATCGGCACACCCTGTTCTACAATTTCCTGAATCTCCTTGAACAGATCAGGAATATTCAGTGCAACACCATTGCCGATAATACTGGTCGTATGATCATAAAATACACCGGATGGTAAAATGTGAAGTGCAAATTTGCCGTAATCATTTACAATTGTATGTCCGGCATTGCTGCCTCCTTGAAAGCGTACGATTATATCGGACTCTTCTCCTAGCATATCGGTGATTTTGCCCTTACCTTCATCTCCCCAGTTTGCTCCTACAACAGCTGTTACCATAGCCATTCCTCCTTGGAAATCCGTTGTTCACGGATAATTTATTTGTCCCTGAAACAGACACGCATATTATTATACACGAAAAACCGTATTTCTTCAATGGTTTTGTAAAATTTCCTCACATTCTTTCAGCCTTGCCTGCGGCCAGTCCGTTGAAGTGTGGATATTCAGTATGCTCTCTGTTTCTTCTGCCGCATTATAATACCACACCGCTGCCTCGGCATAGTCTTTCTTTTCAAAGAAATATTCTCCCAGTTCATAGCACATTTCTGCTGAACCCTCACTGAGTAAATCTTTTAGGGACATTTTCAGCAGCATGTGACTGTCCCCCCGGAGCCTTGCGGCACGGCACACAATACAGGCTGCCTCCTTTACTTCATCTATGCTTCGTGAAGAATCCACTGCTGATTGCGCAAAGAAAGGCTCCGCCTCCAGAAAATCTTCCTTATCTCCGGAAATGTACAGCTCCATCGCATACATATGATGTAACCGCTTCGACAGACGAAGACCGCTTCTAATATGTTTCTGAAATACGGCAAAGTCTCTTTTCGCATGATTTTCATGAGGGCGGTGGTCAATGACAATATCGGAATCATACACGACCGGCTCTAACCGCACCGTCTCATGTACCGGCTCAATCCAGACAAATTCCCGTAACCGCTTAAATAGTTTCGGACGGTATTCCTCGTCAAAATTATAAGCAGTCCCATGCTCCAGCTGATTTCCGTATTTCATCTGCACAATATCAATTTCCGGCAATAAGACTCTCTTTAACTCGGAAAAGAGCTGATGGTTCTCCGGATTTAAAACCTCGTCGGCATCTGCCGAATAAATATAGTCTTTTGTCGCCTTGGAAAAAGCAAAATTTCTCGCCGCTGAAAAATCATCAATCCATGGAAAATCATAAATCTTATCTGTATATCTGGCAGCAATCTGTTTCGTGCTGTCCGTAGAACCGGTATCGACAATAATCAGTTCATCCATCAGATCTGCAATACTGTCGAGACATCGTGCCAGCACCTTTTCTTCATTTTTTACAATCATGCAGCCGCTTATTTCTATCATAAGCCAATCCCCCTTTTATTTTTTATTTGCACCATATTCAGCCTGTCCTTGTACTGTATCATTGACAGTACCGGCTACATGGCAATAGCTGATAATCTGTATCTGCACCGTCTTATTCCCGTTGTATTCATTGACGGACGGATAGTAGGTAAATGCAATATCCAGTATATTTTCCCTGCCCTCATACATCCGGCGCAGTTCATTTTCTCCCCATTGTTCACAGACAAAAGCTTCAAAGGCATCTACATCCCGGAACAGCACAGCATCCATTTTGCTGCCTTTCTCATTCTGTACTTTTAACTTTAATACCTTTCCCTCTTTCCCCAGCCGTCTTCCATAAAGAATCCGAAAATGCTGCTCTGCAAAAACCGGCTTCGGATTTGCTACGCCAAAGGGTTCCAGTCTGGCAAATTCTTTTACCAGATGTTCTGTCACAAATCCAACCGGCATCGCTGCATCAATTCTGATAACAGGCCGGAAATCTTCTTCTATAAGGTCCGCGGCCTCATTTAACCGTCTGTCTAATTCCGGCAGATTTTCTTTTTTCAATGTCATTCCTGCCGCCATTTTATGTCCGCCGAACCGCAGCATCAAATCCTTACAGACCAGCAATTGCTGAAACATATGATACGCTTCAATGGACCTTCCCGAGCCCTTGACCACACCCTCCTCTGTATCGGTAAATACAATCACCGGATGATGATACCGCTCCTTTACCCGTCCGGCAATGATCCCCGCCAGACTTTCATGAATGCTGGAGAGTGATAAAATGAGAACCGGTGGCAGCTTTCCAGACTTTATCAGCCTTTGCTCTACCAGCTCATATGCCCGCTCTGCCCCCTCCTCGGTCATTCTCTTACGGGACTCGTTGATCTCCTTTAACTCCTCCGCCTTTTCCAATGCCCTTTCATAATCCGTTTCCATCAAAAGGGCAAACGACTTGTCCACGGTAGCAATCCGTCCCGCCGCATTAAAACACGGTCCGATAACAAAGCCGATATGCCCCCCGTTCAATTCTTTTCCGGCAAGTCCCTGCACCTCTAACAAAGCCCGCAGTCCCACATGGGAGGTATGGGAAAGAAGCTTCAGACCATATTTGACCAAAATGCGGTTTTCGTCTACAAGTTCCATCACATCTGCGACTGTGGCAATTGCCACATATACGAGAAGCTCTTCCTTTTCTTCCGTTGGAATATTATATTCATCATAGAGGGCACAGATAAGTTTATATGCCACTCCGCAACCGCAAAGTCCCGAAAAGGGGTAAGTCTCCCCCTCCTGCTTCATATCCAGTACCGCATCCGCCGCCGGCAGTTCCTCCTGTACTTCGTGGTGATCGGTAACCAGAACGGTCATCCCTTGTTCCTTGGCCAGTGCCACCTCGGCATTGGCAGCTATTCCATTATCACAGGTCACTAAAAAAGTCCGGCCTTCTTCCTTTGCTTCCCGGATAATCCGCTCATTCAGTCCATAGCCCTCCTGCACCCGGTCCGGTGTAAAAATTTTACTGTCAATGCCGATCCTTGTAAAGCCCTTCCACAGAAGATACCCGGAAAAAATCCCGTCACAGTCAAAATCGGAAGCAATGGCAAGTTTTGTCTCCTGCTCCCTTGCTTTCTTTACAAGCTCCACCGCCCTGTCCATATCTTTCATGGACAGGGGATTATGTAAATCTTCCAGCGTACCATATAAAAATTTTCTCATCTGCTCTTCGGATTCGATTCCCCGGTTTATCATACACTTTATTAACAGCGGAGGCACCTGTAATTTCTTTGCCAGACCGTTAAAATCCCCCCGCTTTGTTTCTAATATCCACTTTTCCCGCATACTTTCTCCATTCGTTTCCTCTGCTGTCTGCCTGTAATTCAAAGACGGTGCCAGTAGTCCTGCTCAAAGTCAAATCCAATTATTTTCCCGGAATAACCATACCCCTTTACCTTCCCCTTGAATGTGCAGTTTTCCACCATACCTTCGGAAGCCCCGACGATACCTCCCGTACAGTTTCCCCCTGTCACTTCGCCGCTGACACAAAGATTCTTTATCATTCCCTCTTCTTCTAATTCGGAAAATAATCCCACGTTATCTTCCAAACGGTAAATATGGAGGTTATAAATCCGGTTACCCTGTCCGTCAAACACACCATCAAACTCTTGCACCGGTTGAAAATTTGCATATTGCCGCATATCCAAATCGCATTTCAGATAAAAAGTCTGCCCGCTGAACCACTCACCATCTTTGGCCAGCTTGCTCAGTCCGGCAAACTGCTCCGGCGTAGAGATAAAAAACTCTTCTTTCTCATCCGAATACCAGCTTGTGTCTACCGGTCCCCAGTGTTCCGGCGGTGCATCATACCGCTTGCCCGGTATCGCAACTAAATCAATGAGATACTGGTCTGCCACTTCTTTTATCTGACGATAGGGCAGTGAACCCTCATAAGCATGAATTTCCATGCTGGAAAAAATACTGTTTCCTTCAAAATTTTCAATCGCATTCAGGTTTAATGCGGGATTTTCAATATACAATTTACTTGCCCGTAATATTCCTTCTCCATCCCGATGAGCTACCGATATATCTCCTAATTTTTTTGGAATCACCAGTTCCTTCACAGGAAGAGAGCCAATCTCCGCAGTTCTAAGACTCTTTGGCAGGGTAAGCTGGCGAACTCGCGTATAAGCAAATGCATCCTCCTCCATAACCCGTAATTTTTCATTCAACTTTACATTCCGAAGCATTCTTGCCCCGGCAAAAGCAGCACGGCCAATCGTCCGCAAAGATTCCGGCATTTCTACCATCTGCACATAGCGCTGGTTAAAAAATGCCTCCGCCCTGATTTTCTTCACCCCCTCAGGGACAGAGAATCTGGCACCGATTTTCAAAATCGGATATTGCAGAAGTTTTTTACCACTTTTCGTGTATAACACCCCATCCACGGATTTGTAGCAGGGATTATCCTCCTCTACAGAAAAAGAGGTAACCTTTTTCAAATCCAGAAGCGCACTTTTGGCTATCTTATTTACGTCCTTTCCAATTGTAACGGTTCCCAAGATTCCCGGTGCTGCCGCCATCAGCTTCGTGCCATTTTTGTATATCATTCCCTCATGGGCAGTAAAAACCGGATTCTGCTCATCCACAGTGATAGACTTTAAGTTGGGAAAACTGCAAAATGCATTCATCCGGTAACTGATTTGGAAATTATCCCCCCAGGCATCCTCATTAATGTCTTCCATCGAAGCAGGCAGATGAATATGCCGTACTCTCTTGTAAGAACTGACATATTCCCCATCAAAAAAATTCAGAGCCGTAATCTTATGTTTACCATCTACTGTATCCGGAATAATAATATGTTTTCTCTGTCGCTTAATTCCCACCACTTCATAATTTCTCTGGTCAAAGCAGTAACAAATCAGTATCGCTCCATTGGATGTTCTGACACTGCATATTCCCGGTTTTTTAATTTTCGTGCTCCGGTCCACATAAACACAAAATGCCACAAATAGGACGATAAGTACAACAGCACCAATAATAACCCACTTCATACCTAATTCCCTCCCGACTTTCCATTCCGTAATTCTTTTTCCTTAATGTCATTATAGTCGATTGGGATTTCTTTTTCCAGTCTTTATTTTCACCCGTTTGTGTCTAGGAAACGTTGGCAATTATTTCAAGTTTCTGCGTGAAGGACTGCAATTCTGAAAGAATCGGAACGATTTTGAACTGCTTTTCTTTCCCCCTTTCGATTGGTCTGATTTCCACCAACCTGACAGAAAAGATAGCTATCAAAATCAAATTCATTGCTACTTCCATCACATTATTGATAGTACCGTGCCTGAGCGTTCCACAGTTCAAAATACTTTCCGTTGCTATTTTGTAGAAGCTCATCATGAGTTCCTTTCTGAACAATCTTTCCCTTATCAAAAACGAAAATTCTTTCGCAGAACCTACAGGATGAAAGTCTATGAGAAATAAACACAGCCGCCTTGTCCCCAACAATCTGATTGAATTTTGTATAAATCTCAGCTTCAGCAACCGGATCAAGCGCTGCTGTCGGTTCATCAAATATAATGAATGGTGCGTCCTTGTAAAACGCTCTTGCAATTGCAAGCTTTTGTTCTTCTCCTCCGGATATATCCGTACCATCCATATCAACATTCTTATATATGTAATGATTCAACTGATTTGATAAACTTCGTGTTTTCTTATCAAGCCCCACTGTTTTTAAAGCCTTCCATACTCTCTTTTCATCATACTCAACAGATGCAGCAACATTTTCGCCTATTGGAAATGCGAAAATTTTAAAATCCTGAAATACAACTGAAAACAAATCAAGATATGCTTCCCTGTCATAATCTTGAATTTTAATTCCATTTAAAGTAATGTATCCTTCCTGTGGTTTGTAAAATCCGCACAACAGTTTGATCATTGTTGTCTTACCGGAACCATTTACTCCTACGATAGCAGTCTGACTGTTTGATGAAATCTTAAAGGATACATTCCTTAATTCATATTCCTTCGACGAAGGATACTTAAAACTCACATTATGAAACTCGATTGTCCAATCGCTCTGCTCTTTCGGGATAATTTCCCCCTGTGAAGATACTTCCACAAGATCAATATATTCATACAGAACTTTCAAATACTCATTATTACTGATGATCTGTGACATAGAGACAAAAAAATTCTGTATTGATGTGATCAGAATTACAATCGATGAGTAACCCTGCGATACATTGCCTAAACTGATATAGCCTTTGAGTGCCCTTAAACCAATGACAATATAAGTAAGTCCTCCAATAAATGATGAAATAATCGTATTAGTTCCGAAATACACTTGAAACAACCTGAACTTTTTAATTAAAATATCCATCCATGGTTTACGTGCTTTATTGCGAATCTCATCAATAATTAAATCTCTTTGATGAAAGATACGTATATCTTTTGCTGCCTTATCATCTTCCATATAATTAAAATGATAATAATCAATGTAACGGTTCGTAGCACAGCTTTGATAAAGACCGAATTCTTCTTTGCTTTCTTTTCTGGAGTTTCTTACCGTTATAGCAATGCTTCCAATAACAACTATGGCATACAGCAATCCGATTCCAAAAGAAGATAACGGGTTGGCTTCACCCGATGTTTTCACAAACACTCTTGCAATAATAAGAACTGCTAAGATACAAGCTATACTACTGGTAACCAAACTTGTAATTAATTCTGTTACACTTGTAATACCTCCATTTGTCATAAACATAGAACCTACTATTCTGGAATGCAGTTCATTATATTTTGGTTCCTCCATTTTGTCGTAATCCAGATTCAGTTTAATATTGTTCAAGTATCTTTTTAATTCTTGATGAAATACACCATTTGAAATCGCAATCTTTTGTTGCAGCATTGCGGATATGATGTGAAAAAACAGTGTTCCTCCCGTTGTAATAAGTACATACTGAATCAGTACTGAGATATTTCTCCTTCCTGTTAATTCATCAATAATAAGAGCAGACATGCAAATCGCAATATAAGGAGTCAATGCATCAATAACTGCTTTTATTACATTGATTTTCAACCTATGTGGCGTTAGTTCTGATATAATGGACAGCGCTCGTTTGATTAAGTTTATGTTTTCTAAAAAACTACCATTTAACCCTTTTTTTCTTTTCACGCTTCTATTCCCCCAATATCTTTCATATAGTATCGACTTTGTATTTCAAATAATTCTTTATATTTGCCTGATAACTTCATTAATTCCTCATGGTTTCCAGTCTCAGCTATCGTTCCCTGATCCAGAAGTATAATTCGGTCACAAAACCTGGTAGATGACAACCGATGTGAAATATAGATTGCAGTACGATTTTTTGTCAGGTCATTATATTTTAAATACATCTCCTGTTCTGCAATTGGGTCTAATGCAGCAGTTGGCTCATCCAATATAATTAAAGGCGCTTCTTTATAAATCGCACGTGCCAGCATTAACTTCTGGGCTTCTCCACCGGATAGATTAATTCCACCCTCAACAACAGATGGCACTAATTCTGTAGCCACACCATTTGGTAAGGATACAATCTTTTCTTTCAGTCCAGACAAAGTAATTGCTTCATTTATTTTTTCATGATGCGAAGCTTCATTGTCTATGCTGCTGTCATTGCCGCATCCAATGTTCATTGCTATACTCATTGGAAGAAGACAAACATTCTGGAATGATGCGCTTATCAACTCGTAATAATCGTCACGATTGAATTCACGGATATCAATTCCATTGAACAGAATCCTTCCAGACGTCGGTTCCAGCAAACCACAGGCCAGCTTAATCAGTGTAGTTTTACCCGCACCGTTATTACCTACAACTGCAAGCTTCTCGCCTTTATGTATTGTTAAATTAATATGATTTAGGGTGGCATGTTCACTGCCCTCATATCGAAAACTTACATCCTCAAATCGTAACTCGCATGGGGCTTTCACATTTGGGATTGCAGCGCCGCCCTCTCTCCTCATATGATCCTTCAGCTCAGCTAAATAGCGATAATCATCCACACGATAATTAGCATTTGATAAACTGCTGATTCTATCTACGATCTGGCTCAACCATTGACCAAATCCTGTAATTACTCCAAAATACAGTGTAAAATCTCCAATCGTCATATCCGAATGGAACATTTTCCATATTAAATAAAGATATGCACCTCCATTACGTGCAAAAATCAATACCACTTCCATCAACTTCCGGCTGGTATATTTTCTCTGCACCTTCTGTTCCAACTGCTTGGACTCATTGATGTATTTGCTTGTATTTGCATTGATCCAGTTCTTCATTTTATAAATCTTTATATCTTTTGCCATAAGTGAATTGCTGATATCGTCCAACACATAACCAAGACGCCGATTTACAACTGCCCTCTCTTCTTTTACACGAATTTCCCATTTCTGTGTTCTAATCGAGACAATACCATCTATCAGATATGTAACAAGCAGAATTAATATTACAATTGGATTTAACAATAAAATAACTGTGCTAAACGAGATGAGTCCCAATACGCTTTTTAAAAGCTCTACAAGATTAATATAATAAGAGGCCATGTTGACGTATACATTTCTGTTTATGGAACTATGTGCCTTTTCAATCTTCATCTTTCCCTCTTTAGACACTGCAATACTATAATCCATGTCCAGAGACTTCCAGTCTTTGCCTATGTAAAAACGCATATTTAAGATTCGAATTGCTCCGATAATTACACTTTGTTCAGAAAAAAAGCTTATGTATTGGGAAATCATCAACACTACACTTAAACCAGCGATACGTAATAAAAATTCACTACTGGATATGGACTTTCCTATGGAATCCAATACAACTTTTGGAAAATAAATACCTAATAACGAAACAACTAAATCCGACAAAATACGTAAGAGCCATACAAATATCGGCTTTTTTTCAAATGTCCATTGTTCTTTGAACATAAACCCAAAATTACTTAATATGCCGTGTGTTGTATGCTCCTTTTCTGTTTTTTTACCTTCCATGAGTCTCCTCCTTGTATTTTATTTATCAGCTGATAAATAAAGCTTAGCATAAAAGAAAAAAAAGAGTAGACTTGTAATTAATTTTGTGGTAAGCTGTATAATGTATTATGCTTAAAAATCGAACTATATAAACCAGTTTAACAAAAGAACATTTATAGTGGCTCTTTGTTTTTTTCACCATTTTTTTACATATTTTTTTATTTCCGCATTGAATCAAATATATATGCATGCAGATTCAATGATTTACTCATCTGTTTTATAATATCTGAAAAATTATTCACAATAATATCCATTGTAATTAGCTATCCCCCAAAAAAGCACAGACTTTTCAAATCTCTTTCCGTCTTTTGTCCCTATCTTTACGTTTGTGCTCCCGTTCATCATACTGCTCTACAAGTTCGATGCAGGTTTTCTTGAAGTCTTCTACTTGCTGAGCGGAGATTTCACCTTCTTTCTGTTTATTTCTGGCATAACAAGTGTCTTGGATTTACTCTCACTATTAAGGTGCTGGATATGCTCTCGAAATGCTTTTGTGAGATAGAGAAAAACTGAGATTGTGATGAATACCGGTTTGTGTCAATAAATCGTTCCAATTCTTCCAGTATTTCAATGAATACGGAACTTGAAAAAAGTGCCAACGTTTCCTTGACACAAGCGCCCCAACAATTCCCTTGCTTTTCCCTGTGGTTACCGCTACAATAAAGGATATAGCGGATAATCGCATTATTCTAAAATAAAGGAAAAAGGAGCTGGAAACATGAAATGGATTCGTTTTACATTAGACACACACACAGAAGCCGTTGATATCCTCAGTTATAAGCTGGATGAAATCGGTGTAGAGGGAATTGAGATTGAAGATAATATGCCTTTAAGTGAAGAGGACAAAAAGAAAATGTTCGTTGATATATTACCGGATCCGGTAGACAATGACGGCTCTGCCAAAGTTCACTTTTATATGGAACCGGAAAATTGCAATCCAGAAAAAATCATGCTGCAGGTACAGGATATTTTTCAGGAAATCAAAGAATTCTGTGAAATCGGCAAGGGAACTATTTCTCTGTCAGAGACTGAGGACAAAGACTGGATGAACAACTGGAAAGCATTTTTTAAACCTTTCCGTGCCGCAGAAAATATTGTAATCAAACCAACATGGGAAGAGTATGAAAAAGAACATAATAAAGATATTCTCATTGAAATCGATCCGGGCATTGCTTTTGGAACCGGTTCCCACGAAACAACAAAGCTCTGTATTCAGGCTTTGGACAAATATGTAAAGGAAGGGGATTCCATTCTTGATGTGGGATGTGGAAGCGGTATTCTCTCTATTGCTGCTTTGAAGCTGGGTGCAAAACATGCTACTGCCATTGACATTGACGAAGTAGCTGTCAAGGTAGCAGCAGAAAACATGGCAGTTAATAAAATATCTCCATCCCAATACACACTGTATGACGGAGATTTAATTACTAATTCCTATATGAAGGTTCGTGCCGGATTTAATCACGACATTGTAGTGGCAAACATTCTTGCCGATGTAATTGTTCCATTGACCGATATCATTCGGCCGCATTTAAAAAAGGGCGGACTCTATATCACTTCCGGTATCATTGATACAAAGGAAGAAGAAGTCCGCAGAGCATTAGAAAAAAACGGCTTTGAAATCCTTGCCGTGGAACATATGAAAGAATGGTGTTGTTTTATTGCCAAATAGAGAGTTCTCTTATCGTATAATAAAGCGTCGTGAAAAACCGACGCTCTACTAAATTTCATCATCCTTAATTGAATTAAATGCTCCGGTAACAACGACGGAAACAACCGCAACAACGATTACTACTGCCAGCAATACAATTCCACCTAATACGCCAAGGGCAGCCATTACACTCATATCAGAATCTCCTTTCCCTGTATTTCAGAATAAGATATTATAATTTTAACATGGGACAGGAGATTCGTCAATTTACTATTCTTCTCCCAACGGAATAAAATCACTCGCCGGGTGCTTACACCATGGACAGATAAAGTCATCCGGAAGTGTCTCTCCCTCATAAATGTAACCGCACACAGTACAGATAAATCCCGTTTTCTTCTCCGTTCTCGGCGTCTCTTTTATATTTTTCTGATAATAATCATAAGTGACCGAATCCTTATCGGACAGCACTGCTGCCTCGGTTACATCTGCCAGAAATAGTGAATGGGTTCCCAGATCTGTCACCGAAACAACCCTCGCTGCAAGGTATGCGTTACACTCTTTCGCAATATACACAATTCCGTTTTCTGCCCTTTGATACTCTATCCTTTCCAGCTTGTCTGTATCTGCCCCGCTCTGAAACCCCCAGTGCTTATAAGTCTCGAACCGGGACTCCGTCGTCAGAACAGACACATTGAACTGTCCGGTCCTTACAATCATATCATGCGTATAATTATCCTTATTCACTGCTGCTATAATTCGGTTCGGCTCGACGGTCACCTGTGTAACTGTGTTGATAATGCAGCCATTATCCTTGTTTCCTTCTTTTGCCGTCAGAATATATAAGCCATAGGACAAATGATACATTGCCTTTTCATCGACCATTTTCCCCTACTCCTTTTTTATTTATATTCTGCCCATTTTTTCTTTCTCCTTGCAAGAAATATTATCATTTTTTTCTTGATAAAGCGTTTTGACCAGGAACATCTCCATCGGCTGTTCATAACCGGGAACATTGAGCACCAGAGCTCCTGCGTCCTGATATCCCAATTTTCTGTAAAAATGCTGTGCATTTTCATTGACCTGAGTAGAGGTCATAACCATTCCATATCCCTCTGCTTTCATATCCTTTTCCCAGTTCAATACTAATTCTTTTCCATACCCTTTTTTCTGCGATCTCTCATCCACAAATACCATAGTACAGAAGGGAATACTGTCCCAGAACAGATTATAACGAAGAATACCGACAGGGTTATTATCCTCTGACAGAACATACCCTCTTTGGTCTCTCACCTTTTTATCATACTCCTGCTCTGGCAAATGTCTATCCAGTTCAAACCAGAACGCTTTATCTTCATTCTGCAAATATCGAATTTCTATCAATTGTTTCTCCTAACAGTTTACTCGGTTTTTACCCTCAGCACAGATACGGAATATTTCGGTACGGTGTAGTTGAACTGATTTTTAATACCTGTTACGGTAGAAGATTTCAGTGTCACTACTTCTTCTTTTCCTAAGATATTATCGTCTGTCAAACTATTTCCTGCTACCAGATGTAAGTCTGCGGTGTCACCAATTGTCTCTGCTCCTGCAATATCAATGGCAAAGGTTTTTGGATATCCCGTTACATTTACCATCTTGATAATAATATCTCCCGTCTCGTCGGTACTTACGACCTGATAACTGTCCGCATTGCCTGTTTTTCCGACCGTATAGTCCACATAAAGGGTATCATTGATATAACATTTAATATTGTCACCCGTTACGACCACTTTCAGTTTATAGGTAGCTCCTGTGCTCAAAGAAACATTTTTAACGGTTCCTGATAACTGTCCGGATTTCGTTCCGTCGGATACCTGCTGCAGGCAGGATACCGTATTATTCCAGCCGCCAATATTCCAAAAATAATTATCCCTGCCACTGCTAACGGCAATCGGTATCAGGAATCCTTCCTGACCGCCTGTCTTTACAGCATCTACCGTGTAGGTGTAGTTTTTCCAATTTGGACTTCCGAAATATACAGTGCTTCCGGTATTTCCATAAGCATTGGTATTCGTTGACGTGCTGGACTGTACCAGTTTTCCACTCTTTACAGACCAGTTTCCATCCGAAATTTTCTGCCAATTCAGATTCAGACTGTCTTCGGTATCAAAATTATCATAAGCAATTGTCTTTCCGTCATTATTGTTTACAATTTTTACATTGTCAAATTCAGCAGAAGTATTCCATGTTCCCAGTCCGACTTTTCCTTTCAGTTCGTTCTGTGAAAGAGGAGCTTCTGTCAGTTGGGACTCCAAAAGGGAAGAACCTACATTTTCAGCAAAAACTTTCTGCACATAGTAATTTACTGAGTTTGTCGAAGTATGGTTGTTGAACCAGATTAGATCCGGTGCCCAGTGCACGGCCGTTATGTTTCCGAACAGCGGTGCATACGCAGCCATTTTTACAATATCACCATTTCTCTCAAGACCTGTCATATATGCAGCTTCCGACAGAGCAGAATTCCATGTGTTTGAAAAAGAAGCATACTCCCCTAAAAATACCGGAATACCACCACCGAATTTTGTTTCTGTCATCTTAGCAGCATCTCTTGCATAATTCTCTTCATCATAGTAATCTGTATGATTTAAGAACCAGTCCGGCTCATTATAATAATGATGGTCAACCGCTCCGGCAAAATCCAGAATAGTCTTGCCGGGATGCTTTTTCAGCCAGTTTGCCGCCTCCTCATAAGCAGGCATATAATCACGACCGCTGTCTCCGTCATCAGCTCCGGCAGAATACATTAACTCAATATCTCCGTACATCTCCGGTTTTTCTTTTTTCGCTTTGTCAAAGGCATCTACAAATGCCTCATAATGCTGATAAAAATCTTTTCCCCACTGTTCATTTCCGATACCGATATATTTTAATTCAAATGGTTCTTCATGCCCCATGGAAATACGGACAGCTCCCCACTTGGTACTGCTGTCTCCGCGGCAGAACTCAACCAAGTCCAAAGCATCCTGCACATACGGCTGAACATCCACCATTTCGGTTCCGCCGCCGGCCGGTACCTGAATCATGCAGCTGATACCGCAGTTAATAACGGGAACACCAACCGCACCGATATCCTCAGCAAGTTGGAAATACTCATAAAATCCAAGTCCATAAGACATATAAGAAGGATATGGGTCATTCGTTGCCTGCTCATCTGTCCATATATTCTGTCCCTGCCTGCGGGCAGCAACATCACCGTAAACGTCATGGAATGCTAAAGGCTCTCCCTCTTTGTCCACACCAATTGACGATTTCCAGTCATACGCACCTTCAAGGTTTGTACCCTCGACAACACATCCGCCCGGAAAACGAAGGAAAGAAGGGTGAAGTGCTTCCAGCTTCTCGGCCAAATCTTTACGCATGCCGTTGTTTCTTCCTTTGTAAGTATCCTGTGGGAACAAGGATACCATATCCAAAGCAGCCTTTCCCTTATCGATCGTGACCTGTAATGTTACATTACTTGTAGCCGTTTTGTTTGTCGTCAGTTCTAACTCATACTTCTCCCAGTTTGCCGTGAGAGCATCAATTTCTCCCTGTGCAAGTACCGTCGAGCCATTGGTGACCGCCACATGAAGAGAACCGGTATAACCATCCAGACCTTTTGCCCATACCGAAAAATTGTATTTTGCATTCTCTTTGACAGCCATGCCTTCTAAAAATCCTTTATTGGCAATTCCCGCCGGATGCTCTGACTGATTTTCCAAGACCATATAATTCGGATTATTTTTATTCAGACATCCTGTACTGTCTGTCTTATTCACTTTTGCCGTAACTTCTCCTACATCACTCCAAGCGTGTTTTTCATCCCCTGCTGCTAACTCGGTAAATTCGAAAGAACGGTTCTGCACCATCTCGGCATACAGACCGCCGTCCGCCGCAAAGTTAATATCTTCAATGAAAACACCAAAAAGCATGTCACTGATATCATGTACCTTTTTTGATGAATCAATATCCAGTGTAAAATTGGATTTTTCCTTATCATAAGCTGCTGTCTTTCCAGCCTCTCCGTAAATAACAGGAGCCTTTGTCGGTTCAGCAGTCTCCGTCGGCATCTTGGTAACCGATGGAGTCGGCTTTGGTGATGGTGTTGCTGATGGTGTTACTGATGGTGCCGCTGCCGGCTGATTCGTTTGACTGGTATCAGCCGTTTTTTTCTTTTTCTTGACCGTTACTTTAATTATCTTTTTGTATGTTCTTTTCTTTGTCTTAATTTTCGCAGTAACAACTGCACTGCCTTTTTTCAGGCCCTTTATCGTTACACATTTTTTTGTCTTTTTTGTCAGCTTTATGACTTTTTTCCCTTTTTTGTTCACTGTCCATTTGACACTTTTGACTTTTGCTGCTTTCGCATTCTTCACTGTCACTTTCTTTTTGCTTCCAGCCACAATACTCAATTTTGTCTTACTTAGCTTTGGTGTCTTTTTCTTTGCCGCCACTGCCGGAATCGGTGCGACAGAAGCCGTAATTAACAGCGCAGATAACAAATATGCTGCACTTTTTGCGTATATTCGTTTCATCTTTTCCCTCCATTCCTCTTGTAACAAATAAGATTTACTGAATTAGTTGCATTAATTTTACTTTCTGCTAAAATAAACCTATAATATCTCTACTCATCATAACTCACAGGAACAGAACCGTCAATGATGTTTGTTGTGATGAACTTGATTATTTCTGCTGAGGAGGCTGTTATGATAAAAATTGTTGATTTGGGGTATCAATTTGTAAATGTAGGTGGTCTTGATGTAAACCGTCCGAATGGCTCCGGCGACTATCTCTTTCTCTATTTTCGCTGCCCTACCGAGGTCTGGCTGAATGGTAAATACCAGTTAATCGAAGAAAACACCTATTTTCTGTACAAAAAAGGGGAGCCACAGATTTACCGTAAACTTGACGGTCACTTTATTAATGACTGGATTCATTTTGACATAGAACCTTACGATGGGTTTTTTGAAAAACTAGGCATTCCCTTCCATACACCTATGAAATTAGCCTATAGTAAAGAAATCAGTGATATGATTTCCGACCTTCTGATTGAATATTTCAGTATTGGAAAACAGCATGACATCATTATGGCAAAAAAGGCAAGTGCCCTCTTTTACAAATTCAGCGACCTCTATCACTTCACGTTAAAAAACGGAACAAAAATGACCGATTACCGCGTTGAATTTATAAAACTCAGACGAAAAATCCAAAATTATGAATATTGTCCCAAAAGTGCCGAAGAAATTGCTCATTCCCTCAATATCAGCACATCTTATATGCAGCATTTATACCAAAAATTTTTTGGCACATCAATCCAGCAGGATATTATCCGGGCACGCATTGACCACGCTGCACACCTGCTGAACGGGACCAAATACTCCATTTCCGAAATTGCCAGACAATGCGGATATGAAAACTACGAGCATTTTTCCAGACAATTTAAGAAATGGAAAGGCTGCTCACCACGAAGTTACCGCTCCCACTCAGTCTCCGATTAAGTGCTCCCTGATATAGGTAGAACTTCTGTTTCAATTCTGACACCGAATCTGTTCCCCCAAAATAGGAAGGTATCTCACCAGTCTGCATCCCTCTAAATTTTCTTTATTCATATCTACTGCCGTAATCTGATGATTTTCATAGGTTGTATAATAATAAATCCCACTGTCCAGATTGCAGCAGGACGTATACATCGTCACCTCATAGCTGCCAGTGTCCCATTCTACACAGCCTCGTGGCTGACTGACCGATTCCATTATGTGAAAAAACTGGCTGACACTCTCCCGCTCCGAACCACCGGATACAGAATTTAATTTTGTAAAGGCAGCTCTCACAAAACGGGAAGTGGAAGACATATCGCCCGGCATGCCGATTGCACCCATGCCAAGACTGTACGGGCTCAACTTTAATTGGTGAGAAAAATGATTGACGGGCGGCTGAACCGACAGCTGCATATAATTATTGAGGTTGAACATCTGTATATCAAAAACAGGATTGTTCGTCAATACACCCACTGGATTGTCATAAATCTTCAATCCCTCTTGTACTGATTCCACTGTTATCGCTTCCTTATCATCCGCAATGATCCAGTGAAGCTCTGCATACGGAAGTTTCTCGTTGTAATCCATAGCGATCAGATGAACTTTGTGCAGCAGATTTCTTGCTTCCTCTACGGAATCGCACTGTCCCAAAATCCATGGAATAAATTCAAAGGGTGCTATATTATCTTTATCCGGCATTTCATTTCCATAATAGGCATTCCCGATAAAATTCAGGCCCGCCATACCAAGACCTTTTTCATTTACTGCATCATAATACAGCGGACAATTTTCAATTACATATGCCATGCCAATCATGGCATAGTGCCGGTTCATTGTCCCCAGCTTGCGGAAATGAAATGGATAACAGCGGGGAGTTATCGTAATTTCTTCTCCATAGGAACATTCATTATCCAATGTTCTTCCAAAATAGTGAGCCTTTGTACTATACGTTATTGCCGTACACATAAGAGACCTACAGGAGCGGATGCTCTGCTCTCGCCTTTAGACGTTCCCATCTCCGGTCCACTTCATCCTGAATTTCCCTTACAATATCCTGATAGGGTTCTTTTGCCAAGTGTTTTGTTCTTCCCATCATCGTAAGCCAATCAAGAACCGGAATTTTTTTCTGCATTTTTTCCGGATCATAACTGAGGGATGTGAACCCATTCTCCATTTCAAAAAGTGGAAAATAACAGCAGTCTACAGCTGCTGAAATCACCTTCCGTTCGGTACTCGGCTTGTCACTCCAGTTCAGCGGACAGGCAGACAATGCTTTTATATATGCAGTTCCGCACTCATTGGCATAATATTTTGCTTTTGCTGCCTTTTTTATAAAATCTACCGGATTGGATTCTGCCACTGTCGCCACGTAAGGAAGATTTGTAGCTGCCATCAGCATAGGGGAATCTTTATGAAAAAACTTCTTACCATATTGATTTTTGCCTGTATGGGAAGTAGAACTTTTTGCTCCCTTTGGCGTAGAATATGAGAGCTGATATCCGGTATTCATATATCCTCCGTTATCATATTCAAAAATGATGAGCCGCTCGTTGCGGATCGCCGTTCCAAGGGCAGATCCCATACCGATATCCATTCCGCCATCCCCACTGACCATAATAAATGTGATTTCTCCCTTTGGATACTCTCCCCGCGCCTGTCTCTGATGAAACATCTCCGCCAGTCCTGACAGGGTAGCTGCTCCATTTTGAAATAAATTGTGAATATAAGGTACTTTAAATGACGTTTTGGGATAACCGGTTGTCACGACCATGCCGCAGCCGGTCTGAAACAGAAGAACAACATTTCCCTCAATGCCTTTTAATAACAGGTTTACATTTACAGGAATACCACATCCCGGACAGGCACCATGACCGGGAGCCAGACGCTTTGGCATTGACGTTACCTCATTCAGTTTTCCCCCCTGCACTTCTACCGTTCCCTGTTTTACCTCGACCTTGGTACACCCCTGTGCTGCCCAATTCTCTGTAATTGGTTTAAAATAATCTGTTGCCTGAAAGGCAGAGTTCCCGGGATACACTCCTGTATAATCAAATTTCTTCACTTGCTTTTCATAGCCTAACAGCAGTAGTTCCTCTGCATCCTTTTCATAAAAATCTCTTCCGCCCAAGCCATATACTCTTGCAATTACCCGGCAGTCTGCCTGTTTTTCCTGAAGCATTGCCTTTAATTCAATTGACAGATTTCCGCCGCCGGCACCATAACTATCCTGACGGTCTGCCACAATAATGGTATTCGCATGTTTGCAGATGTCATATAATGCCTCTGCCGGATAAGGACGCAATAGTTTTGTCGTAAATACGCCTACCTTTTTCCCTTCCTGCCGCAGCTTATCTACTGCGACCTTAGCTGTATGATACGAAGAACCTAATAAAAACAGGAGAATCTCCGCATCCTTTGTCTGATATTCCTGAACGGCCCCATATTTCCGGTCTGAAATTTTTTCATACTCTTCAAAGATTTCCGGTAATGTCTGCAAAGCGTTCTCCATCGCCATATGAAGCTGATATTTATTATTTAAAATATCCGGCTCATTCATATAGGAGCCAATGGACACGGGATGCTCCAGATCCAGTGCTGAATATTTGGCATCATAGGTTCCGATAAAATCCTGTACCGTCTTATCATCAGAAAACACTTTCGAGTTACGTTTCTGATGACTGGTAAAAAATCCATCAAAGGCCACAATGACCGGAAGCTTCACTTTTTCTGCGAGCTTTAAGGCACAAAGATTGAAGTCATACACTTCCTGCGGTGTATTGGCAAACAGAATTATCCACCCTGTATTTAATGTGTACATAATATCACTATGGTCACCCTTTATACAAAGAGGACCGGATATTGTACGGCAAGCGACATTCATAACCATCGGGAAACGGGTTCCGGACTGTACCGGAAGCTGTTCAAGAGCATAAAGAAGACCATTCGCACTCGTTGCATTAAATACTCGTCCACCACCAGCGGACGCCCCATAACAGATTCCCGCTGCACTATGTTCTCCCTCCGCCGCAATAAGAGAAATGTCATGCTCCCCATCTGCTTTCATCTGGTCGAGAAATTCAGCAATCTGAGTAGATGGTGTAATCGGATAATATCCCATTACATGATAATTGATCTGCTTCGCAGCATATGCTGCCAGCTCGTTTCCGCTTTCAAATAAATTCCGTTGTTCTGCTCCCATTACATCAAACCTCCATCCACACGTTCTTCTGTCATATATGACTCACTGGTCACATAGGAATTCGCACCGACATCCTCGTAATCCATCCGCTCCGGCAAAAGCTCCTGATTTCTCATCGCATGCTCCGGGTTCGGATGCTCCCGCTCTACTCCCATCACTAAAGCATTTGTCGGACACACATCGACACATCTCATACATCCTTTACAATGGTGATAATCGAGTCCCTTATTTACCATTGTTTCTTTTCCTTTATATTCCCCTCTTGCAAACTGAAATACCATATCCGGGCATGTCGAATCACACAGCCCACAATTAATACACCGTTCCTGAATGAACAAAGGAATATATCCTTCCCGGGATGAGGATAAATCATTCGACACCGTAGAACCAAAACTGGTATTTACCCCTCCAATCGGTTCATTAATATATCCCCATTCATTTTGAGGTTCCTGATAAGAAACATACTCGAATTTGTCCGGCGTAAAATGTTTGCTTGTATATTCCTCGTATCCTCTTCGGATACCTGTCAGATTCGCCTCTAACAATGCCGGATATTTTTTTCCTATTGTCTCTTTTGCAATGTCAAGTGCTGCCTCTAACGGAATAAACTCAGATGCCCTTGCAATGGCTCCCAGCATTACCATATTTACTCTGGTTTTCGATTCCATTGCTATCTTTAATGCATCAACACAATAAATTGTTCCTGCATAAAGCTTCAGTTTTTCCCGGATCTGCTCTGGTGCGGCATCTGTATTAATTACAATTTTCGTATTCTCCGTCACGCCTGCTGTCACCGCACTTTTCCCTATCATCGCCTCATGAAATAATCCTAAAATATGGGGTGTTTCCACAGGAGAATTAATACCGATTTCTGTTTCCTTTTCACCGTAACGGATAAATGCTTTTACCGGTGAACCTCTTTTTTCCGAACCATAACTGGAAAAGCTGGCAGCATTCAGATCCATATAAATCGCTCCCAGCTCACCTAACATTTTTCCGCAAAGATTCGCACCGAGCCCGCCAATGCTCTCCAAACGGATTTCATAATAACCATATTCATTTTTAGTGGGCAATACTATTTGATTTTCCATACTAACCTCCATTCCGAGAACGTAAACTCTCATACTTTATACTTAGTATGGTAATTTTTTCAAAAAATATACCGATAAAAGCGTATGACAGCACGAAGCATCCTTAATCATAAAAGAGCTTAATATTAAAAAAAATCGGCAAAACCATTGAAATTTTCTGATTTTTCCTTTATTCTATATAATAGCACTGCATCAAAAGCCAATATGCCGGTGCATCAAAATCAATACATAGAGAGAAAGAACAAACGATTTCTCTGCTAGTGTACTGTATCATTTACTTTCATCCAAACGGCGCAGGATGAATTTTCAATTTACAAGGCTACGTCGATTGACGACAACGCAGTAGATGGAAATTCAGACAAGCTGTTTGGCGAAATGTGAGTGATACCGTACACTAGTGCTTCAGAATGGAGGAAAAATATGAAAAAGAGAATGATTACACTAGCTGTCTGTACTGCCGTACTCTTATGCGGATGTTCATCTACAGACAAACTGACCGATGCTGTCAAACAGGCAGCAGAGCAGGCCGCCCAGAACACGGCCACAAAGGCACCGGAGGTAACCGCCACACCGGGGCCAAAAGAGACCTCACTGGCAGCAGGTAAAAAAGGAACCATTGGTGACTGGGAATTCTGTGTAAAAAAGGCAGAAACCAAGAAAAATATTAAAACGAGTGATTATCTGGGCTATAAGCCGGGTAAAGGAAACACCTTTGTTGTTGTCACAATATCGGTTCGCAACAATGGAAAAGAAGCTGCCACACCTTTCCCACGAATGGGATTAGAAAATAAAATGATACAATCTATCTTGTATTATGATGGTGACTATGAATACAAACCAACCCAGCTTCTTTCTTATGATAAGGACCTAATGAATAAAAAAGTTCAGCCGCTCACAACACAAAAGGGTGCCATCACTTATGAAGTGCCAAAAAAAGTAGCAAAATCCATGGACAAATTGACAATAAAAATTGGTACAACAAAAGAAAGCTTAATCTATTCCCTTAAATAGAAAAAACCGGATTGACAGAAATATCTTCTCTCAATCCGGTTTTTCTTTTATCACGAAATCAATTTTTCCAAAGTAGACCAGAGCAGCTCCGGATCAATCGGTTTGGAAAGATGAACATTCATTCCCGCTGCTGCCGTACGTGCAATATCCTCTGAAAACGCATTCGCTGTCAATGCTACGATAGGAATACTTTTTGCGTCAGCACGATTGAAAGAACGAATTTTCTCTGCCGCCTCACAACCATCCATTTCCGGCATCTGCATATCCATAAGTATAGCGTCAAAAAACCCTTCCTTGGATTTAGAAAACTGTTCTACTGCTTCTCTGCCATTCTCAACCGCACTGATTTCTATTCCTTTCATATCTAAAAACTCCGATACAATTTCCATATTGATCTCGTTATCTTCTGCAAGCAGGATATGCTTTCCCTCTAATGTGCTGAACTCAGCCTCTTTTTTCTCAGATACCTCTTCTAAATAGCTCACAGAAAATGGAAGTATAACACAAAACCGTGTTCCTTTTCCCAACTTACTGTCCACGGTTATTTCCCCGCCCATCTGTGAAACAAGATTCTTCACAATCGGCATTCCTAATCCTGTACCTGCTACATTTTTAGCGCCAAAGCGTTTTTCACGTTCATACGGTTCAAACAAACGCGGCAGGAATTCTTCTGACATACCAGAGCCTGTATCTTCAACAACGAATTTATATCTTCCTTTCCCACTTTCCTTGATCTGACTTAATGAAACGGTTATCCGGTCTCCGGTCTCCGTATATTTCACAGCATTAGAAAGCAGATTATTAAGAATCTGGGTAAGTCTTGATGAGTCTCCGCACACCATTGGTGAACAAACATCTATTTTAACATCAAATTGTTTGTCCTGTTCTTTTGCTTGAATTTCAAATGGAGACACACATGTCTCAAATATATCACATAAATTAAATGTACTATTTTGCAAATCTACTTTTCCCTGCTCTAATCGGGACATTTCCAAAATATCATTAATTAATGTCAAAAGCTGTTTACTGGATACACTGATTTTCTTCAGGTATTCCGTAAGCTCCTCGTAACTGCAATCCTTTCGCAGCCCCAAATCTGCCATTCCGATAATTGCATTGAGCGGTGTTCTCATATCATGACTCATACTGGAGAAAAACTGCTTCTGAGATTTTTCACTTGCATCTGCTGCCGCCAGTGCATTCTCTAAGAAACGAATACTCTGAAGCTGACGCTCTTTCTCCTCTTCGACCTCCCGAAAACAAAGAACTGCTTCTCCCGGACCATGCTCGGGATCTTGAAGAAGCCTTACATTCACCCAGCGGTACTCATCACCAAACAAACGAAGAAAATCTCCACCGAAATCTATTGTCTTTTTTTCTGCCAGTTCATAAATATTTTTCAGTGAAAAGCTTTTTTCAAAATCTCCTTTTGTCTCCTCATCCATACAACAGACTAATACTTTCATCAGTTCCTCATACGAACCCTTATACGGAAGCCGCTGACGGACATACTCAGAACCTTTGATCATTTCATATGTACTATCCTCTATTCTGATCCGGTATATGGCATAATACGAATTACCAATCATCTGTATTGTTTCATTTCTGTTCTCAATATATTTCCTCATTCTCAAATCGCGGAACCAGACAAATACCAAGATAACACAGAACACAACGGCAACAATGGCATAATAGATGTATATCTCATACAGATTCTCATATAATGCTTCCAACGGAATCGTGAGTATACAGAGCCAGCCATTCGGTGCACGATAATAATACAGACAGCGTTTATTCTGATCCAGATCCTTAATGGTATTACCCTCATCACGGATTATGCCAGAATCAATTTTTTGATATAAATTTTTCACATAGTCTACAATTTCCTCATCCGAAGCATCAAAAGAGGTATTATGATATAACACCTCACCAACGGCATCACATACATAATAGGAGCTGCTTTCAAGCAACTGCATATCCTGATGGTTGTTTTGAAAATTGACAGGAAATAAATCATAGGCAATCGCATTTCCTGTATCCGGATCCGCCGCCGCTATCGTTACCACCTGTTTTCCATAAACAGCATCCGAGTATGCGTTTGTAAAAATCACTTTCCCCTTTGCCTCCATTGCCTGCTGATACCACTTCTTGGCGGTATAATCATAGGATTCTATACCATCCCATGGACTATCTGAAATGATTTTTCCATCTACAACTGCATAGGCGTTAGCAACATTTCCGTTCAGACTGTCTCTTGTCTTTGCAAAAAAGCTGGTAATCCATTCCTCCATCTTTTCTTTGGATTCACCAGCGGTATGCTGGTCGTTTATATAAGACATACCAATCTTTATGATATTGTTATAGATACTGATACTCAGTTCTTCCTCCAGTGCATAGCTCTGTACTAGATTCTCGCCCATTTGGTCCGCATTTCTCAATAACACCATACGGCTTCCCAAAATACCTGCGGCCGCCAGCAAAAACACAAGAAACATAATCAAGATCGGCCGCTGGTTTCTTATAATTATTCGATTTTTTAATCGCTCAATCCGTTTCATAGCTCCTCCATTCCGAAACGTTCCTACTTCATCCATTTTTCCAATGCATCCAGCAGTTTTGAAAGTTCAATCGGTTTTGCGACATGAGCATTCATTCCCACTGTCATACATTTTTGAATATCATCGGAAAAAGCATCCGCACTCATTGCAATAATCGGTAGGGATCTTAAATCTTCCCTGCCGGATTCCCGAATCTCTCTGGCAGCCTCATAACCATTCTTCACTGGCATTTGAATATCCATAAATACCAAGTCAAAATAGTTCTCCGGCCTATTCCGTACTATGTCTACTGCCTGCTGTCCATTGCGTGCTTTTTCAACCTCAATTCCAATATATGTCAGCAATTCCTCTGCAATTTCAATATTAATGTCATTGTCCTCCACAACGAGAACTTTCTTGCCACTATAGTCTGACTGTTGCAGTTCATCCACATCGGACACTTCTGTCTCTTCCTGATTGCCAATTACTGACTTCAGTACATAGAGCAGACGTGACTGGAATAGCGGTTTTGCAATAAAAGCATTCACTCCCGCTTCTTTTGCTTCCTGTTCAATTGCCGACCAGTCATATGCAGAGAGAATGATAATCGGAACTTCATCCCCCAGTTTCTTTCGTATCTCCCTCGTTGTTTCAACACCACATTTACCAGGCATCTTCCAGTCTAAAATAACCACCGAATAATCTCGTGAATTCTGCAGTTTCTCAATGGCAGCATCTCCACTGTTTACTCCCTCTGCAAGCATACCAATTGCGTTCAACATTTCACATGCATTTTCGCAGGCATCCTCATCATCATCTGCAACAAGCACACGAAGCTCTTTCAGATATTCTACACTTTCTTTTTCTACATTCTGCAGTTTTAAGTATACCCTCACTGTAAATTTGGAACCTGCCCCTAACTTACTCTCAACCTGTATATCTCCATTCATCATACGGACAATATTTTTGGAAATCGGCATCCCCAGTCCAGTTCCTTCAACATGTTGGCCGCTGGTATTCTCAGCACGTGCAAACGGTTCAAAAATTTTATCAATAAATTCCTCTTCCATCCCGATACCGTTATCTTCAAATACAAACTCATAGCAGCCACTTCCTTGTATATGAGATGGCTTTTCACTGATACTGAACGATATTGTTCCCCCCTCCGGCGTAAACTTCACGGCATTGCCCATAATATTTACGAATACCTGCTGCAGGCGCAGTGAATCTCCAATCACTCCTTCATGGGTAATATGGGAAACATTTACCTTTAATTCCTGATTTTTTGCCTGAATCTGTGGATGGATAATTGCCAGCAGGCTCTCAACTGTCTTTGGCATATCAAACTCTTCCTCTGACAAGGTAACCTTTCCGCTCTCAATTTTCGACATATCCAGTACATCATTTATCAGTGCCAGTAAATGCCGGCTGGAAAGAGTAATTTTATTCAGACAGTCCATCAGACGTTCCCGGTCATCAATATTCATAACAGCAACTGCCGTCATCCCCATAATGGCATTCATCGGGGTGCGAATGTCATGGGACATACGGGAGAGGAAATCGCTTTTTGCCCGGTTCGCCTCATCTGCCGCCTCAAAGGCTTCCTTTAACACGATCCGGTTATGAAGTTCATTTTCTTTCAATGCCGTGACATCCTGAATCGCCAGCAGCACCGTACACGGTACTCCGTCCTCTTCCTTCAGGCTTAAAATTGATATATTTTCCCAGCTCTGGCTCTCCCTATGTATCCGGTACTCATATTGCAGATATGGGAGGTCTCCAGCAATGTGCTCCTGTATATATTCCTTCGTTATAATCTGGGACATCGGCAGTCCGTCCTCTTCCTTTACATACCGCTGTGCAAAATAATCAACCAAATCGGTATATCTTCCTTCTGCCGCCAGCCCTTTTTCCATATTTTTGAGATATTTATAAGTATCTGCCTTTAAATCTACAACAACAAAACGGCTAAACAGTTGTGTCACTCCGTTTACGATCTGGCACATTTCCTGCTTTTCAAATACCAGCTTTTTCTTCTGTTTCCAATTCAAAAAGAGCAGACTGAACATATAAATTCCAAATGCCACAACAAGCTGAATTTCAAGCTGTACCCCTGCGGCATTGGCATTGTCAATCATACTGTCGGTCACAGCAGACGGAAATGTTTGAATCAGCATCCAGTCTGTCTGGGAAATTCCGGTAAGATAAGCAATTCCCGGTCCCTGAGAACTTTCGTATTGGTATCCGTAAGCCGTGCGCTCTTTAAAATTACGCTTGATTTCGTTATGCACCTCTTCGGAAACCTTCATCGTTTCAGGAAGGTTCTGCAGTATATTTTCAGGAGCATTCTCATCACCACAGCTGGATATGACCATCCCGTCACTCGTACACAAATAGCTTTTTGACTGTACGCCAAAAAATTCAGAAGAAAGAATCTCTTTTATCCCTGCCGCACGGTAAAGTCCCTGCAGAACACCGATAATTTCTCCCTTATAACGAACAGGTGAATAAAATGTTATTACCGTTTCATCTGAAATTCTAGAATGAACTACTACTACAACACCTGAATTTCCTTTCATTCCTTCTATGTAACATTCCCGGTCCACTATATTCAAAGGTTCCCCATCTGCGGTTATGTTTACGCCATCTTTATCTACAAATTCAACGTAATCAAAGGAAGAATAGGACAATATGCTTTTTAATTGCCGGATATCCATTTCCGGTGATTTTAATGACTTCCCGCACAGATGTGCCATCGTATTTATATTGTTCTGAGCCCGAATAGTGACTTCGTCGATCTGTTTTGCTGCCTGAACGGCAGCATCCTGAACATAACTCGCATTCTGCCTGACAATACGCTCATTATTTTCTTTTGTAAAGATAAGAAATATGATAATAATAAACAAAAGCAAAATACAGGAAAATATAATTTTTCTAACGACCCTTCGGTTGTTCTGATTACCCGTCTGCATATCTACACCTCTCATCAAATTTTCAGTTCCGCCTTATAGAACGGTCTCTTCCCCATATTACAATCATATAATTTGTAAGTCAAGATATCTTTCTGCAAATTCTAATAGAACTGCAGCTTACTCGAACTCAATTTCCTCGTTGACTTTTTTATTCATATCAATTCTTGTCTGAACATCAATTGTATTGACCAGCCAGCCATTGAGCGTACAATTCTTAATGAATTCGTCAATCCTATTAATCCCATTGATTTCCTTCAATGTAACTACAACACCAAAACGGACCCCCATTCCATCTTTAGGATCTAATCGGTTATTTGTTTTTATTTCCATTCCCCAATTTTTATTATCATACGATTTTTTTGGATTCATCCTTGCTTTCGGACTTTCCGCAACATATTTTACATTATCCCACTTTCTGAACCTTTCCCTCGCTGCCCCCTCCAAAAGATAAAATCTTTCATAATTGAATTCCTCTTGATTCTGCTTATCTCCTTTTATATCCACTATCTTTCCCCTGTTATTGATTCTGCCGAAGTGAAGATTAAGTTCTGTATTCGTATAATCAACACCTTGTGTTCTATCACACACAGGGAAATAACACATCGTCGCTCTGGCAATATAGGGATATTTATCGTCTTGAATCGGAACCGGAAAATGATAATTATAAGTGTTCCACTTTTCACTCACATCATATACCAGAAATTTAATCTCATCTTCTTTTGTATGAACAATATCATCTATTTTAATAGGTACTATACCATGTCCATATAAGGCAACCTCTTCTGGTGTCGGCTTTTCATTCCAGCCCCTTGCAGCATCAATCAGCATCGCTTTTGCAACTTCCCTGTTCAACCCTAAAATGTCAATCAGATATGATAGCTTACGGGCAATCCACGGAGCTGCAAACGAAGTTCCGGCAACATTTGCTTCCCCTAATGGCTCGCAGACCTTTATATATTGTTCTTCACTTCCACCATAATAACTGACATCCGGTTTTGCAAAAAAACATAATGCTAACCCTCTTCTTGCATATTTTGTTGACAGTCCACTTTTCGTCACAGCATTCACTACCATGCTGTTTATTGAATCCGCAGGTGAACCTATTTTTACTACATCATCACTAGGCTTATTTGTCCCTGCAACAACAAAAATAACATCGTTCTCATATTGTATTTTATCTAAAATTGCCGCTTCCGCAGAAATAAAATTGTCATGAACTTCCTGATCACTTCCGAGTGAAATATTCCAGACCTTTATGTCCTTATTCTCTGCAATAATCTCTTTTATTTGTTTCGTAATCGTAAAAGAGGAAAATCTCGAACCGATTGCGACGCCAAAATGGCGTACCCTAAATCTGCCGCACCCATCATCAAGCCAGGGATTTAACCTTGCACCATCTACAATAATGGAATCCACTGCTGTCCCATGGCGATAATCGTCCGGCTTCTTAGGAAGATTATCATCAACCATATCATGATACTCTACCCATTCACCAAAATAGACACTTTTGTCGAATAAAGTATCAATCACTCCAATCGTTGGCTCAATCGTCGGTGAAGGCATATACCAGGTCCCTTTTTGATATTCCCTGATAAAGTTCTCTGGCGATAATTCTAATAAATCCTCTGTTGCCATAGAAACAAGATATGGTGCCTTCTCAAATAAAATCTGTAATTGATTTTCATCTAAAAATACTGTCTGATTATCTAATATTCTACTTTTTAAAATGTCAATTCCGATGTTCTTAAATAACATTTCTGTATCTGTGTGAGTATTGTATAATGTTATGATACTTTGTTTTAATTGGCGCGCTGCCATTTCCACCTCGAAATCTTCAATATATGAAACATCTGCGATTACTTGTTTAAATGTAGATTTCGTTATGTTAAATCGATGGAACGGTATTTTGTCAATTATTTTTCTATCATCAAAAGTAACTTTATCTATTCCTTTTTGAAATCTGGCATTGAGCACATCACTTGTTTTTAAAAGCAAGTCAATACTTTTGTCTAAATCTTCCATATCAAGAAAGTATGTAATAATATGTTTCGTTTTTTCTTTATTAAATTTGGCACCCACAATAGCATAATTAGAATTCTTTCCCTTGAACAGTCCCGCGATTCGATTACTCTTTGCAACTATTTTATTATAATCGACACTAATTAAGATTCCCTCAAAGGGTCTATTTTCCTGTTGCCAGAATTCTTTTATCTGACCTATTCTAGCCTCTAATCTAAGCAGCTGCTCACTTGTGACTACCCTTTTACTGTTCATGGAAGCCCCTCCGCCTCTTCCGGTTTTTGAAGCCTGAACAAACCGCTTGCCCCTTAATTCCAGTACATTATTCATTACCTTCTTCCTCCTTGCTCAACTTTCTGGATACTGTACTTTTCGATTCCCCTTTCAGTTTTTCTATTTCTCTGACTGTAAAGCCTTGTGCATGCAGCTGTTCTATATCTGTTTGTTCTACATTACCGATCAAATTATTATAAAGTCTTCTTAAATAGTCATATTCAATATTGGCATCGCTGAATGCCAAAGAAGTTTTTATTATATTTTTTAATTCCCCTGGATAAGGCAATTTAGGTGCTGTCTTTAATATTTTTTTTAATAATCTGGTATCTTTCGGAATGTCTTTGAAATTTTTAATAAATGATGCAAAGTAATACTCAGCAACCTCCAACAGGTCTTCTTTGCTATATCTATTAAAATTAATCACTGCATCAAAACGCCTGATCAGGGCTTTGTCAAAATTGGAATATAAATTTGTTGTTGCAATCAAAACTATTTCCTTGTTCAGATCCGTTAATCGGTCAAGTTCTCTCAAAATTGTTGAAGTGACCCGCCCCATTTCGCGCACATCATTTTGATTCACCCGGTCTAAAGCAATCACATCTATTTCATCAAACAGAATAACAATTCTATTTGGGCATGGAATCATATTTATCTCCGCGAATACACGGGCAATATTTTTATTCGTTTGACCTAGTTTACTATCAATTAAATATTCAAAGTCAACACAATATAGTGTTCTGTCAAGTAACCGTGCTATATGTTTCGCAGCCTCTGTCTTTCCACTGCCGGGCAATCCCTCAAGCAGAAATTTATTAATCCCAATATTGTGATTAACAGCATTAATAATACCTTTGATATCGTTAGAAATTTCTACCGGCAGATTCAGCGGCTGCATTTCCCTGATATCCATTTGTTGTAGAAATTCACTTTCAAAATCACTGGCCTGTGGAACATACAGATTGGATTCTGCAATTAATCCCATGATATATTCAGCCAACTGATAATCACCAATTGCATCAAAATATCTTGCTATGTTTATGGCTTCATTTCGAAATGCATTATCGTTTCTTTCAACATGATATTTTATTAAATTTAATACATTTTGTTTTTTCACACTAATCCCCATTTCTGAACGATTTATCTCGTATGCTATCAATTAAATTACACTATATTTTTATGTCATGATGTTGGGGTCAAAAGGTATTTTGCCCCCAACTGATGCCCACGGATTGCTCCATTGCTTTCGTGCAAGCACGTGCAATGTTGACCTTTTGACCCTGACATCATATCATTATATCACATATCGGGACAAAATAGTATAGCTTTGGGACAAATTTATTCCTATGTTAACCAGATTTTATAAAATCCGCCTGAATAAAAAAAGCGTCGTGATAGACCGACGCTCCAGCTCCGCAAATGACGGACTTTCCTATACAGTTAAAAAGAGCAGCGAGAAATTTCCCGCTACTCTAGCCACATTTTTGTGTTTCTTTTATTTAAATCGCGTTTCACAGACTGGCTCTGAAAGAAAAGCAAACGCATTTGCCGCATTTTTATCTGTTATTTTACTCAAACGTTCCTGATAGGACTTGCCCATATACTGTTCCATTCCGATTTCACTTGTAAAATTCATCTTCGTTTCCCCTTTCATTTTTGTATCCTTCCTAAAAAGTAAGTAGGGTGCGAAGTTTTTCTACAGCATTTTGGCAATCTGTAGTGCTACATTGAACTTTTCCAAACCATGATTCGCCTCATGTAATCCGTCTGGTGTATAACTGGTCTGGTCAATCACATCACCCGTCACCAGAAAATCATAAAGCTCGATATTGTAAAAATCGCAGACTGCCTGAACACCCGCAAGTTCCATCTCCACAGCAATACAGCCCTCCGCTTTTCTTCTTTCGACCAGAATCCGTGTTTCACGATACAAAGCGTCTGTTGTCCACACTTTACCTTTTATGTAAGGCAAATCAAGTTCAGAGAACATATCCTCCATAACATTTACATTCTTAATCTTTATATAATCCGCAGGCGGAGCATAATGATAGGACATCCCCTCATCCCGATATGCCTCAGATGGAATCACATACCTGCCCGTTGTCTTTTCTTTATCCAGCGAACCTGCCGAACCAAATAGAATAACTTTATCGGCTCCTGTAAGCCAGTTAATTTCCACAACATCAGTTCCTGCAAGAGCGGCTCCGATCTCTGAAAGATAAAAAATAATCTTTTGGTCACCTACCGTCAGAAGATGAACCGGTTTTATTCTGTTAGAAGCTCTTATTTCACACACCTGTTCATTTGGAAAACGCTCCAGCACAGCAGGATATATTTCTCTTGAAAATGTACCTATTGCGATGTCACATATTTTCTTTTGCTCTCCCAAAAAAGATTCCGGTGAAATTACTGCTCCACTTTTTATATCAAACGAATCCGTTATCATTTTGTCACCTCTTCTATTCTACAATGCATTACTGCCTCTTTTGGCTTACACCCGACTCGGCTTAAAGCGATCATACCTCTAACCTACTTTTTTCTTCCATCCGTCACAATGTGCTTCACATAGTTCTGTGGATTTTTTAATTCTGTTCGAAAGAATTCCGGGTAATAATCTATCTCGCTTTCTGTAGTAACCCAGACCAATTTTTCCTTAGAATTATCATCTGTAAAGCTCTCACACTTTGGTTCAAAATCTTCCGGCACTTTCATGTAAAAGAAATATGACACCTCATAAATCAGCTTATCCTGTCTCATTTCATAATCGCCATAAAAGAAATTCTCATGAATGAATCCAAGATAATCTATTTCCATCCTTACACCAGTTTCTTCAAAAACCTCTCTTCTTACTGCTTCCTCTGCAGTTTCACCAAACTTGACTCTACCACCAACGGAATACAAATAGTCCTGTCTGCTATTGCCAACCATAAGAAATTTATCGTCCTTCATGATGATTGCTCCAACACGGATATTAATTAATCCTTCATCTATTTTCACTGTACAATCTGAACCCATATAAATCTCCTTCCATTGCCGATTTCCAAAAATGCTATTCCATTATACCACACATTCCGAACTTAAAATAGTCCTATTCGGAGAATACAAAGCGGCGTAGAGACATCTCTCTACGCCACTCTCTTCAAAGTATCTGTGTCAAAGATACTTTCCATTATTTCACCTTTACTTTAATCTTCTTCGCATATCCGTTCCTTGCATATACATAGATAGTACAAGTACCTTTGCCCACTGCCTTAATCTTTCCTTTCTTCGATACCGTTGCTACCTTTTTATTATTGGTCGCATAACGGAACTGCTTTGCGTGTGCATTGGTAAGCTGTTTTTTACCCTTGCTTACCAGTACGGTCCTTGCCTTAATCGTTGCAGTCTTTCCTTTCTTCAGAATATAAGAACTCTTCTTTACCTTCACTGCTTTTACGTTGGTGTACTTCGTATTCTTTCTGCCAACGATATGGGCGGTGACGGTCTTACCAAGCCTTACCTTCTTACCATTCACCAATTTATAAGCAAGGACATAAATCTTGTAGTTTTTCTTTAAATTTAATGGTTTCCCATTTACCTTCTTTACAATGACATTTGTTGTCTTGCCGCTCTTTACGGCGGTGATGGATTTTTTTGTGAATTTCTTTCCGCAATACTGGACATAGACATCATAACCATCTGCTCCTGCCACCTTACCCCATGCAATATTGATTTTTTTACCGGTCTGGCTGACCTTCAGTTTTGCATTTAAGGATAATGCGTTCTTTTCCTGCTCTTTCTTCGATACGGATGAGGTAACCGGTTCATTTGGTTTATCTGCTATATTCTCCGCTCCCAAATCCACAATGATCTTGCAGACAGCAGCCTTGCTTCCGTCCTCTGTCATTGCTGTAATAGTACAAGTTCCGCTTCCGACTGCGGTCACTTTCCCTCCGGCATCTACGATTGCCACCTTTGGATTACTGGAGAGCCATGTCACTTTTTTATTCGCAGCATCCGCCGGTTCAACACTGGCTGTCAACTGTACGGTCTCCCCTGCTTTTGTCAGTTTAACATCCCCTTTGTTGAGAGTTACGCCTGTTACCGCTGCCGGATTCTTGGCAGTATCACGGTACACCAGTGCGTATGTGGAGAATTTATCCGTCTTAAACGTCAGAAGATGGCTTTTTTCGTCATAACGCTCTGCGTCCAGAATTTCTACCACGCCGTCATGATTTCTCATGATCTGGTAAGTTCTCGTTACTTTGCTGTCAGTATTGCGAATGTGTTCCGGAATCTCAAAGGTAATCTCAATTGCATCTGTTGTTTCGGTGATCGGAGTCTCGGTTCCTCCTATTTTTTTCAGCAGTTCAATGTTAAGGAAGGTTCCTAAGGTATTGGCACCCATCTTGTTCTGGATTTCCTTCTTCGCCTCTGTGTCTGCCGTAACCTTCACATCCTTCAGCCGGAGTATAATGACTAAATCCTCTCCTGTGCCAAGCTTCTCCTTCTCCGTGTCGGTCAATGCTACTTTTTCCTTTACATCTGCCTTATCCGACAGGACACCTTTCCATTCATTTTCCTCGTCTTCTTTTACAAGAACCGTTCCGCTTCCGCCTTCTCCGGTTTTCGCTATCGTTTCCGTGATGACTTCACCACAGGTACAGGTTCCTTTCATTTCACCTGTTTCCTCTGCGGTTGCCACTTTTGTTATCACCCATGTGTAAGCATGTATATGGGGAAGCTTCGCTATCGGCTTGTCAATTTCCACACAGTCTGTCACGCTGGCATCCTTCGTACTTACAATGGTTATGCTTCCGCTGACGTTTCCTGCTGCTTCCTCCGTCGCATCCGTCTTCGTAAGGTCGCCTACTGTTACCGTTACATCAGTAATGCCGGCTTCGGTCAGGGCGGCGTCGATCACACGCTGGATGTCTTCCTTCGTCGTATCATTCGCAGCCGTGTAAGTTCTGATTGCTTCCCCGACTACCTCCTTCGCATCGGCTACCTTCTCAGCATCCGTCTTTCGTATCGCTATCGTCTTGTCAACTGCCACGCTGTCTGTCAGGCTGGCATCCTTCCTGCTTACAAGAGAGATGCTTCCTTTGACGCTTCCCTCTGCTTCCTCCGTTGCGTCCACTTTCAGTCGGTCATTTTTTGCGGACAGTTCAATACATGCCCTTCGGTTCCTCTCCCTACTCCTGCGTTTGCTCTCGTT
>CANRLR010000016.1 GCA_947631505.1 uncultured Lachnospiraceae bacterium
GACCAAAAGATAGCAGCTACGATTGAACAGTTCAGACCGGATACACTGGAGACTGTGAAACGGCTGCTGGATATTGTGTATGAACTGGCAAAATTTGACTTTTAGGAACTGACATAAGAAAGAAGAAATTATAAATAGAGTGAAACAGTTTTCTTGTAGAAAAACTTGTTTTGACTGTTTATAATTTCTTTTTTTAATGTACGAAACATACCAAAAACCGTAAAAGATGAAGTAATGCTTGCATTTGGTTTTGTAATGTGATATGACAGAGATAAGATATATGTATGAATTCTTAATTATGGGAGGAATATATATGAGTAAAAAAATGAGACGGATACTTATTTTGACGTCTGCAGTTATAATGCTATTTGGAACTTCGCGTGAGATTATGGCGGCTGCCTACCATGAGAGCAGATTATCTTTATATGCAATGAATAATGGGGCAGGGAGAGAAGTGAGTCTAAATGTAAATACAAAAGGGAAATTACAAGTGACGATAAGAAATGGCTTAGATAAAAAAGGGAAAAAGTATGATGCCAAAATTCTGTATAAAAAAAACGGAAAGAAAGAGAGCATCACAAAATGTAGGAAAGGTTCCAAAAAAATATTTGTAGATGGTTATACTACAATTTCCAAAGGGAAAAAGATTTACAAGATTCAGATAAAGGGGAGTAAAGCTCTTCTTACAATATATAACAAAAAAGGGAAGAAAACAAAGACACAGAAATTTGATTGTTCCAAGGCAAAGATTAAATATAAGAAAATGAAAGTGACACAGATGTTTTTTGTATCGGAAAAGAAACTCTGTATTTTGTATGGAAATACCGATAATAATGGAGTTTCTTATGGTGGAGGAAGTGTCATTTTGAATCTTTCTACCGGAAAGGCAAAAAAGGATGCAGAGTTTTCTTTTATGCCACAAGGTCACAGCAAGGGAAAAGTATATGCAGTTCAGGGAAACAGTATTTTCGTGGCAAAAGTGAAAAACGGAAAGAATGTGGCACATTTTCAATTGCCGTCGGGAGATTCAGTTGCTGACTACAATGCAGTTTCTTACCGAAACGGTACAGTATTATTTGTGAATAAAAATGGGGCATATATGGCGAAGGATACCGATAAAAAACTTAAATTAGTTCATTCTTTTTCGGGGAGTAAGATAAAAACAAAGTTTGTTTGTTGTGCTGCTATTGAATCGAAAAAAAGTTTCTATGTCGGATTTGGTTCATCGGAAGGAGAAGAACCAAATTATATCGTAAAGTATTCAGCTGGTTAATTGGATTGAAGTAATCGATAAAAACTGCTATAATGGGACTAAATGTAATGGGAGTTACATGGATTCTTGGAGGTATTTATGCGATTGAAAAATGGAGGGCAAGAATGGCTTTGGAAAATAAATTAGGGTTGAATGATTCAGCAGAACTTGCAAGAACAGAAGAAAAAATAAGTAAAATAAAAGCAGTTGAATTATACGAGAGTAAGATTATTGAAGAATTTGAGGTTGGGAAATTTTCAGGACTTGTAAAAATTCATAAGTTTTTATTTGATGAGATATATGACTTTGCCGGAAAAGTAAGGACCGTAAATATAGCAAAAGGTAATTTTAGATTTGCTCCGGTAATATATTTAGAAGCCGCACTAAAACATATTGATGAAATGCCTCAATCAACCTTTGATGAGATTATTGAAAAATATGTGGAAATGAATGTCGCTCATCCTTTTCGGGAGGGAAATGGAAGGAGTACACGAATCTGGCTTGATTTGATTCTGAAAAAGGAATTAAAATTGGTTGTAAATTGGAATGAGGTCGATAAAGAAGATTATTTACTTGCTATGGAGAGAAGTCCAATTAAGGATGTGGAAATTAAGGTTTTACTTAAAAACGCATTAACAGATCAGATAAACGATCGAGAAGTATACATGAAAGGTATCGATGCAAGTTATCATTATGAAGGATATCATACCTTTAAGACAGAAGAACTGTAGAAATTTTATAACTAATTGTTATGAAAATGTGAAATGTAGTTCGTTTAACGAGTCTCCCAAAATGGTTATAATGAGGGGTACAAGGAGTGATTGTGCTGCCTTTACTAACGTTTTAGAATGAGGAGAACTATGGATAAATTGATACATAATAAAGACATTGGAAGCCGTATAATGGAGTTGCGAAAGGACAAAGGATATTCAAGGGAGCAGTTATCTGAGATTGCTGGTATATCAGCAAAATTTTTATATGATATTGAAGTTAAAAAGGTTGGATTTTCTGCAGATACGCTAAAAGGCTTATCGCATGGCTTGGAAGTATCGACAGATTATATTCTCTTTGGTAGAAGTGGATTTAGTTATGAAGCAGAAATTGCGGATACCATTGGGAAATTTGAACCTTGTACGTTAAAGAAGGTACGGGAACTGCTTCAGATTGCTTACGAAATAGCACATAATAATTGAAAAGGTGCTTGGTATGCAGAACAAGGTATGTATATGAAAAAATTTGAGAGTGCCGGTTCTGATATGCCCTGTCAAATAGGCAAGGCATATCGGAACCGTTTTTTTTGTATCCAGTAAAGTAGGCATATCTGTAATTGCACAGTATTTCACGCAGAAACAAAACAATGAGAACAGTATTTCAATTGCGTCACTAAGAGGTGCGCGTGGTCGGCGCACCCTTAGTGCTACGTAATTGATTAAGCGGGAGCGGCTGTTCGAGTGTTTTGTTTCTGCGTGAAATACGGGGAATTAGAAAAGTGCCAATATTTACTAGACACAAACTTGCTGAAATAAAATATTGTGAACCGTTGTGCAAGTGTGATATAATTACCATGATAGAGTTGGGGAAGTTATAGAGGAGGGGCATATGCTTAGCGAGGAAAAAATAAAAAAAATGATTCGCCTGTCTGATTATGAGAAAGGACAAGGGGCAATTGATTTGAAAAGAGTGTGCTACAGCAAAATGGATTATGTGCGTTTTCAGATTATCAAGACCATTTTGGCGGCTTTTGTGGCTACTGTGCTTATCCTTATGCTTTTTGTCGTCTCTCGTCTGGATTTTCTGCTGCAGAATGCACTGACGATTTCTTTTGGTAAAATTGGAGTGTATAGCGGTATTGGCTTTCTGGCTCTCAGTCTTGCAGGCATATTGGTAACCATCAGACGTGCTTCACAGGAATATGCCGAATCTGCGGTTCGGGCAAAGGAATACTATAGGACACTGAAGGAACTGATTGATTTGTATGAACAGGAAGAACAGGAGGCTAACCGGATATGATGATGACATTGCTTATCCTAAAAAGCAGGATCAAGAATCTGTATGAAAAACATTATCATATTCTCCGGGGCATTCTGAAAACTTTGATAATGTTTGGAATTCTTGTAATTATAACAGAACAGCTCAATTACAATGATTTTTTCGGACAATATTTTGTGCTGGCGGTGTTGGCAGTGCTCTGTGGCATTACGCCGGATGTTGTTTCAACAGTCATTACGGTATTGGTGGCAGCAACAGAAATTGCCTCTGTTTCTCTGCTTATGTCAGCTGTCATACTTGTTGTTTTAATTATTTATTTACTTTTATTTGGCAGATTAGAGAAAAGGCAGTGCGAAATTATACTTTTGATTCCGCTGTTGTCAGCAATTCATATCGGCTATACGGTACCGGTAGTTGCGGCATTGTTCCTTTCGCCGGTTATGATACCGGCTATCATAATGGGAGTAGTAATGCAGTATTTTGTAGCCGGAGTGATGAATTATAGTACCGCGGGAGCGGCATCGGTGCCAGAGGGAAATGCATGGAATGCACTGCAGTATTTGTCTGATTCCGTTCTGCAGAATAAAATGCTGCTTGTAACAGTAATTGCCTATTGCTTTGGTTTTTTATGTATTTATTTTATACGTCGCGGGAAAATACGGCATGGCTCCCAGATTGGTATTTTGGTAGGGGCGATTGTAATTATGGCAATTGAACTTTTGAGTAATATTTTGTGGGATTTGAATTTGAATCTTATTTTCCTTACCCTGCAGGTCGTGCTGTCTATGGCAATTGCTTATGTGGTGCAGTTTTTCAGGCTCACTTTAGATTATCGTGGAACGAGAAAACTGCAATTTGAGGATGATGAATACTATTACTATGTTACGGCAATTCCTAAATTTAAAGTGGCGGTCATAGACAAGACGGTTACGAGAATTGTACCGAAAGAAGAGGATTCCTTTGATTTGAAGGAGGAATTGGAAAAGGTGCTGGAAGAAGAGGCAAAGGAAAAGAAAGCAGAGTTTCGCGAATAGCGAATTAATGATAGAAAGAAAAAAAGGTGGCAAAAGGGTATGGACGCAATAATCAGTTTTTTTAAAAATTATGTGGTATGGCTGACAATTCCTGAATTCACGATTACAGATATTTTGGAAATTGTCATTATAGCGTATGCATTTTATCACATTATTTTGTGGATTAAAGACACAAGAGCATGGATGCTGCTGAAGGGCATGATTGTCCTTGGAATCATTTTTTTGGTGGCAGTTGTGCTGGAGATGAATGTCGTTCTTTGGGTGTTCAGGAATGCGATGGTCGTGGGAATCATGGCATTGATCGTTATTTTTCAGCCGGAGCTTCGCAATGCATTGGAGCAGCTGGGACGAAAAAATATTTTGGGAAGCTTTTCCTTTGATAATCAGAGAGGGAAGAATGAAAGGTATTCGGAGAAGAGTATTCAGGCGATTGTGAAAGCAGTCTATGATATGGCAAAAGTAAAGACAGGGGCCTTGATCGTAGTAGAAAAAGAGATTCAGTGCAGGGAGTATGAGAGGACAGGAATTCCTATTGATGCAGAGATCAGCAGTCAGCTGATTGTGAATATTTTTGAACATAATACACCTCTCCATGATGGAGCGGTGCTTGTACGGGACAACCGAATTGTAGCTGCGACCTGTTATTTACCGCTGTCCAACAATTTAGAAGTGAGTAAAGAGCTGGGGACCCGGCATAGAGCGGGACTTGGAATCAGCGAGGTATCCGATTCACTGACCATTATTGTTTCAGAAGAGACCGGGTTCGTGTCATTGGCCTGTGACGGAAAGCTGTACCGGAAAATAGATGCCGATACCCTGCAGTTAAAATTGGCAGAGACAGCAAAGCGTAATCCGGAAGAAAAGAAAATTATGTGGTGGAAGGGAGGCAGAAAGAAAGATGAAAAATAAAATTATGCGTAATTTGTGGCTGAAGATTCTTTCTATTGTAGTTGCTATTCTGTTTTGGCTTGTTATTGTAAACATTACAGATCCTACTACCTCAAGAACCTTTTACAACATTCCGGTTCAGGTACTGAATGAAAATGTAATCACTTCTGTGAATCAGGTATATGAGATCGTATCAGGGGATAAGGTACAGGTAACAGTAAAAGGAAAAAGGAGTTTTGTTGAAACGCTGTCCCCCAGCGACTTTGAAGCTTCGGCAGATCTGAGCGAATTATCCAAGGTGAATGCAGTCAGTATTTCCGTAAAATTGAAACGCGTCCCATCCTCCAGTGTGGATGTCGATTGGGGAAATGCCGTGCTGAAAGTGAAATTAGAAAAACGTGTTTCCCGAAAGTTCAAGGTGCAGATCGAGCATCAGGGTGAATTGAGTGAAGATTATGAGCTGGGAGAAATGGTCGCGAAACCAAATATTATCGAAGTATCCTGCGGACAGTCCAAATTTAAGAAAATAGACCACGTCGGTGTTGTTGTGACCTTGAACGGTGAGAGTGAAGATTTTGAGCGGAAATACAGTCCGATTCTCTATGATGAGGATGGTGACATATTAGATAATACCAATGTAACTTTTAGCAATGATACGGTTGTGGTATCCACAAAGGTTTTACAGACAAAGGAAATCCCGGTTTATGTGAATACAATAGGTGCACCGGCAGCCGGATATCAGCTGGTGCAGACAGATTACCAGCCACAGACCATTCGGATTTCGGGTAAATCAGATGATTTGAAAAAGAATATTTCCGTCAAGATTCCGATTAATATTGATAATGCGAAAAAAACGGTCGAAAAAGAAGTGGTATTGAGTGATTATCTTACCCCAGAGGTGTCGATTGTAGGGGATGTAACAACAGTATCCGTTCGTTGTGATATTGAGAAAAACGGGAGACGAAGCTTTGTTCTGACGTCAGCAGACATTGCCGTGAAGAATCTGCCAAAGAATTGTACCATGGATTTCACGGAACCGGATATGAAGTACAAAATTACTGTGTCGGGCGATGAAGAAGCATTAAGAGATCTGACATTGAATGATCTGGGAGCGTATGTTGATTTATTTGGATTGTCGACCGGACTTCATTTGCTGGAAGTCCGATACCGATTACCGAGGGGAGTTACGGTAAAAAATAAGGTAAAGGTAAAAGTGACGCTGATAAGTCAGTCCGGTGCAAAGGAAACGATGTTACCGACGGTGACCCCGGAACCAACAAGCGAACCGGAAGAATAGAAAGACCCCCAGCCAATGATTGGCTGGGGGTCTTGGATTACAGTGGTATATTGCCATGTTTTTTCTTGACGCTGTCAAGGGAACGCTTTTCAGAGAGTATCATAATGTCACCATAAATTCGTTCTCTTGTTGCCTCTGGTTTGATGATTTCATCGACATAACCATGCATGGCTGCAATACTCGGATTCATGAATTTTTCATTATATTCGTCAATTTTCTCTTGTCGGTAAGCTGCTTTCTCAGCAGGTGCCATATCTTTCATTTTCTTGCCATAGAGAATATCAGCGGCACCATCTGCACCCATTACAGCAATTTCTGCGGTAGGCCATGCATAGACAAAATCTGCACGAAGATGCTTACTGCTCATGGCAATGTACGCCCCGCCGTATGCCTTACGGAGAATAATATTAATTTTAATTGTTGTTGCTTCGCTATAAGCATATAACAGTTTGGCACCGTGACGAATAATTCCCTTGTATTCCTGCTCTTTGCCCGGAAGGAATCCCGGCACATCTGTTAATGTTATGATCGGAATGTTGAAAGCATCGCAATAGCGTATGAACCGGGCGGCTTTGTCGGAAGAATCACAGTCAAGACAGCCTGCCATAAATTTAGGCTGGTCGGCAATAATACCGATTGCAATTCCTTTCATGCGACCAAATCCGACAACTACATTGCGGGCAAATTCCTCCTGTATTTCAATAAAAGAGTTTTCATCTACAATACCATCAATAACGTCGTGAATATCATAACTCATATTACTTTGCTCTGGAATGATATTTGCCAGTTTATCATTGAAAGAAACACTGGAATTATATTTCGGGATAGATGGTGTATTGTAGTGAAGATATCCTTCCTCGTAGCAAGGTGGAATGATACCGATCAGATCCCGTACCTGACGGAAACATTCTTTTTCATCCGGCATATGGAAATGAGCAACGCCGCTTTTAGAAGCATGAACATTAGCTCCGCCCAGAGCATCGGCTGTAATATCTTCGTTTGTAACACTCTTAATAACTTTAGGACCGGTAACAAACATCTGGCTGATATTGTCAATTACAAAAATAAAGTCGGTGATTCCCGGTGAATAGACCGCACCGCCGGCACAGTTTCCGGCAATAATTGAAATCTGTGGAATGTAACCGGATGCCATTGTGTTGTAATAGAAAATCTCACCATATCCGGCAAGGGCATTCACACCCTCCTGAATTCTGGCACCGCCGGAATCATTGATACCGATTACCGGGCAGCGGCTTTCGATAGCAAGCTTAATGGCATTGGCAATTTTGAAACCATGCTGTTTGCCCAAAGTTCCGCCGATTACGGTAAAGTCCTCAGAGTAAATAACCACTTTCTGTCCGCCGATCGTTCCATAACCGGTAATTACACCATCATATGGAAACTGACCTTTTTTAATATTGAAGGCATCTTCGAGGTTCGTAATATTAGAACCGATTTCACGGAAAGAGTCTTCGTCAAGGAGCATACAAATACGCTCTAAGGCATGAAGTTTTCCGAGTTTATGCTGTTTTTCCATGTTATACATAAGTTGTAATTCCTCCGTTACAATGTTATTCGTGCATAAATATTCAACAATAATGATACCATAAATAGGAAATATGTCAATGTGGTCTTTGGGGAGAAAGCGGAAGAATAGAAAAACTTGTCAGAAATGGGCAAACGTGGTACAATGACAACGATACCAAGAAAAGGACGGTTTAGAGAATGATTCAATTTGTAAATAATTTCCGTAAATATTTCTATTTGCTGGGACAGCTTGTAAAAAAGAATATTAAACTTCGTTACCGGCGTTCTTATCTGGGAATGCTGTGGACATTGATTGAGCCATTGCTGACAATGATTGTGCTGTCTGTTGTATTTGGCAGTATGCTGGGGCGAAATAGTACGGATTCTGCTTTTGACGGAGTACCCTTTCCGATTTATGTACTGACCGGACGTCTGTTGTATTCCTTTTTTTCTTCTGCAACGAACAGTGCGATGAGAGCCATTCGCAACAATGGTGCTATGATTAAAAAGGTATATGTGCCGAAGTATATATATCCATTTTCGGGTATTTTGTCGAATTTTGTGATTTTTTTGATTTCCCTGATTGTACTTGTTGGTGTAATGATATTTTTTGTGGCAACAGGAAGTTACAAGGCACCTCTTAATGGGTATATGTTCCTATCCATTGTGCCGCTGATCAATCTGTTTGTACTGGCAATGGGAATCGGAATGATTTTATCTACGCTGTGCGTATTTTTCCGGGATATTGAATATCTTTGGAGTGTTATGCTGATGCTGATTATGTATTGTAGTGCTATTTTCTATTTTGTAGACCGTATGTCGCAGAACACACAGATGTTAGTAAAGGCGAATCCATTATTCTGCGTGATCAATAATTTCAGACGGACCTTGTTCGGACAACCATTGGATATGACGTTACTGGCATATTCTTCGATATTTGCAGTTGTTACGCTGGCAGTGGGAATGTTTGTATTTTATAAGAAACAGGATTCCTTTATTTTGAGCATTTAGGATTAAGGAGGATTTGGATATGGCGAAAAGACCTTTGGCAATGAAGGTAGACCATGTGAGCATGAAGTTCAACTTGAGTTCGGAAAAAGTAGACAATATAAAAGAATATGTCATAAAAATGATTAAGAAGGAATTAATGTATCAGGAGTTCTGGGCACTTCGGGATATTAATTTTGAGGTGCGCAAGGGAGACCGGCTCGGCATTTTGGGCTTAAATGGTGCCGGAAAGAGTACACTGCTGAAAATTGTTTCCGGTGTTTTGAAAGCGACAGAGGGAACGGTGACAACAAATGGAAAAATTGCACCGCTGCTGGAATTAGGGGCAGGTTTTGACAAGCAGTATACAGGAAGTGAAAACATTTTTCTGTATGGAGCAATGCTGGGCTACAGCAAAGAGTTTCTGCAGGAAAAATATGATGAAATCGTAGAGTTCTCAGAGCTGGGGGATTTTATTAACGTACCAGTAAAAAACTATTCTTCCGGAATGAGGTCGAGACTTGGGTTTTCCGTGGCAACGATTGTAGAACCGGAGATTTTGATATTGGACGAGGTTCTGAGTGTAGGAGATGCAAAATTCCGGAAAAAGTGTGAAAACCGGATTCAGAGCATGTTTGATAAGGGAGTGACAGTGTTATTTGTATCACATTCCACTCCACAGGTATTAAGAATGTGTAATAAGGGAATTCTATTGGAACATGGTAAACTGATTGCTCAGGGAAGTGCAGAGGATGTGGTAAGCTTCTACGAGGCAAAAATGGAAGAGAGTGAAAAAAAATAAGAAAACAAAAGATACAGACGACAAAACAAGGAGGATTAAAAGAATGAAAAAGGTAATTACTTATGGAACTTATGATTTGCTGCATGTAGGGCACATTAATCTGCTTCGCCGTGCAAAAGAACTGGGAGATTATTTGATTGTTGTCGTGTCTTCCGATGAGTTCAATGCGGGAAAGGGAAAAAAGGCGTATCATTCCTTTGAAGACCGGAAAACAATATTGGAAGCAATTAAATATGTGGATGAAGTGCTGCCGGAATATACATGGGAGCAGAAAATCGATGATGTAAAGAATAATAATGTAGATGTTTTTGTGATGGGAGATGACTGGGAAGGCAAATTCGACTTTTTGAAAGAGTATTGTGAGGTTGTTTATCTTCCAAGAACAGAAGGGATTTCAACAACAAAAATTAAGAATGATCTGAATATGAAATAAAATTATGATGAAGCGATTAGGATATTATATATTTGCCGTTTTTTTCTGCTTTTTCCGTTTATTTCCTTTACAGAGGAATAAAATTTTTATGATTGCGACCCATGATGACAGTGCGGAGGGCAATATCGGGCTGGCGGCAGAAAAAATCCGGGCGTATAAGCCGGACTGTAAAATTGTATATTTGACAAAGAGGGACGGTATCCGCCGTCCACTCTCTTTTTTCTTTGGAAAAGCATATCATATGGCAACAGCGGGAACGATATGTATGGATAATGTGTTTATGCCGATGGCATATACGCCGATATCGAAGAAGGCGAAAGTGATTCAGCTGTGGCATGGAACCGGAACGATAAAGAAATTTGGTCAGGATTCGGATGTGGGAGAGGTGGCAGAAATTTCAGAAAAAGGTGACAGACGCATTACCCATCTCATTGTCAATTCAGAAAAGACAAAGAGACAATACGCAGGAGCATTCGGACTTCCGCAGGAAAAGGTGCATATTCTTGGCCTTCCCCGGACGGATCTGATTCTTGATGAAAAACGGCTGGAAGAAAAACGTGAGGCATTTTATCAGGAATTTCCGGGCCTGCAGGGAAAAAAAATTACGTTGTATGCACCGACTTTCCGGGATAATGAGGTGGATGAGCCGAGAGTGAGGCTGGATTTTGGCTCGCTCATGAAAGTAATGAAAGAGGATGAGGTACTGCTTTTGCGCCTGCATCCTTTTGTGGCAGAGCGGATATCAGAGGACGAATTTTTGAAATACGGTGGAAAGATTCAAAATATGTCCGGCTATTCCGGTGTAACGACCCTGCTTGCGGTGGCAGATTGCCTGATTACGGATTATTCATCCATTATCTTTGAATATTGCCTGCTCCGCAGACCGATGATTTTTTATGCATATGATCTAGCGGAATTTCAGCAGGAGGGAAGAAATTTTTATGAGGATTATGAAAGCCTTGTTCCGGGACCGGTAGTGAAGAGCCAGAAGGAATTAGAACAGATCTGGCAGAGGAAAATGGATTTAGGGCAAGAAATCCCACGTTTTATTGATGAAAATTTCGCTTTTTTGGATAAGAATGCAGGGAATCGACTTTTGGAATTGATTTTTGAATAAAATTATTATATAATTATCTATAAGCGTCTTATAGGGGCTAATACAGATTGAAAATACGGAGGTTTATTGTGAAAACACTATTGAAAAGAAAATTAAGTTTTGTCTTTCTTATTGTTCAGTTCCTGATATCTGTTCTATTGTGCGGACTTGCGGTTTATGTAGGGTTCATCCCACAAAAATACGTGATTGCATTAATTGTAGTGTGCACACTTTTGATGGTCTATCAGGTATTTACCCAAATGACCAATTCCAGTTACGTGATGGGAAGGGTATTGTGTGTGTTCTTCTGTGGTTTCTTTATTGGAGGGAGTTATTACATGCTTACGACTCATGCTGCCATGGATGAAATTGGTGGTGCAGAGGTGAAAACAGATATTATTACCTATTATGTATTAAAAGATGATCCGGCAAAGAGCCTTGCCGATGCCAAGAAATATCAATTTGGCATTTTGGCTCAGCAGGACCGTGAAAATACAGATAAAGCACTGGCGAAGGCAAAAGAAATTGTTGGTGAGGATTTAAAGATTACGGAATATGATGATACAGCTACTATGGTCGATGCACTGTATACCAAGGAAGTGCAGTCAATTGTATTCAACAAAGCATTTCTTGCTTCTATTAAAGACCAGTTCAGCACTTTCAAAAAGGATACGAGAGAGCTGGAGCAGACTTCGATTGAGACGGAGGTCGTTCATGAGGTGGAAGATACCGATGTGACAACAAAGCCGTTTACCGTGTATATAAGTGGAATTGATGTGTATGGTGATATTTCACAGACCAGCCGCAGTGATGTAAATATTATTGCAACGGTCAACCCGGTGACAAAGAAGATCCTGCTGACTTCAACTCCACGTGATTACTATGTGCCTCTTTATGGGGAAAAAGGAAAATCCGTTTCCGGTGGTATCCCGGACAAACTTACCCATGCTGGTATTTATGGTGTGGACTGCTCCATTGGAACACTGGAAAAATTGTATGATATTAAAATTGATTACTATGTACGGGTAAACTTTACCAGTCTGAAAAAGATTGTAGATTTATTAGGTGGCGTGGAAGTATATTCCGACTATGATTTTATTTCTGACTGGGGGCCGAACGGAGCAGGAACCCATTACAAATTTAAAAAGGGCTACAATAAAGTAAATGGTAAGAAGGCATTGGCATTCTGTCGTGAACGTCATCATTTTGCAAATGGTGATTATCAGCGCGGACGTGACCATCAGCATATGATTGAGGCAATACTCAATAAGGCAATGTCTCCGGCTATTCTTCAGAATTTCCCGAAATTACTCAAGGAATCAAAGAAGATGTTCCAGACCAGTATGTCTACGAAGAAGATAACTTCGATTTGTAATATGCAGTTAAATGATATGGCAAAATGGAAAATATCTTATGCAAATGCAGAGGGAACAGGTGCGAAGAAAACGACGTATTCGATTCGCTCGACTCGTTTGTATGTATGTGAACCGAATTATGCATCCATTGATAAAATTACAAAGAAAATAAAGAAAGTAATGAATGAAACTGAGGAAGATGTAAAAGAGGAAGAGACAAAAAAGGATTCTGGCAAAAAGACAGATGAGAGTGCTCAGCCAACGTTAAAACCGTGATAGAAATAAGCGATGACCGCGTAAGCGGTCGTTGCTACTTTTATGAGAAGGGGAGAAGATTATGAGAAAAATACCTTTTTCACCACCAGATATAACGGAAGAAGAAATTTGTGAGGTGGCAGATACCCTGCGTTCCGGCTGGGTTACAACAGGGCCAAGGACAAAGGAATTTGAAAAGGAAATTGCATCTTATTGTCATACGAACCGTGCAGTATGCTTAAATTCTGCTACTGCCTGTATGGAAATGACCTTGCGGCTTTTTGGTATTGGTGAAGGGGATGAGGTGATTACAACCGCATACACCTATACAGCGACTGCCAGTGTAGTCTGCCATACAGGAGCAAAGCTGGTTCTTGTAGATGTAGGGGAAACTGGCTATGAAATGGATTATGAGGCGGTCATAAATGCAATTACACCTGCGACGAAGGCAATTATGCCGGTAGATCTGGCAGGTGTAATGTGTGATTACGAAAAGCTGTTTGCAATTGTCCGGGATAAACAGGAAATATTCTGCCCATCGGATAATAAGTACCAGAAAGCCTTGGGAAGAATCCTTATTTTAGCAGATTCTGCCCACGGCTTTGGTGCTATGAGAAACGGCAGGAGAAGCGGGGAGGTAGCGGATTTTACTTCGTTCTCTTTTCATGCGGTAAAGAATTTAACGACAGCAGAGGGCGGAGCCGTGACATGGAGAGGGCTTCCGGGTGTGGATGATGAGGAAATTTACAGAGATTTGATGCTCCTTTCCCTGCATGGACAGTCCAAAGATGCACTGGCAAAGACAAAAGCAGGAGCGTGGGAATATGATATTTTATCGCCTGCTTATAAATGCAATATGACAGATATTATGGCAGCAATGGGAAGAGTGCAGTTGAAGCGTTATGATGCCCTGCTGGCCCGTCGAAAAGAAATCATTTCCATGTATGATGAGGGAATCCGTAAAATCAATGAGCAGCTTTCGGATTATCAGTTGGTGAGCCTGCGCCATTATGATGAGACCATTACCTCCAGTGGACATTTGTACCTTATGAGAGTATTGGGGGCTGGACAGGAGCAGCGGAATGTATGGATTCAGAAAATGTCAGAGATGGGAGTGGCAACGAATGTGCATTACAAGCCATTGCCGATGCTGACAGCCTATAAAAATCTAGGTTTTGATATGAAAAATTACCCTCATGCATATCATTTATTTGAAAACGAAATTAGCCTGCCTTTACATACGAAGCTGAGTGATGAAGATGTGGAATATGTATTGGCTTGTTTGGAAAGATGTCTATGAGAAAATGGGATGATTTACCGGATAATATGCGGACAGAAGCGGTGAGACCATACTATGAGAACTTATATCAGCACCGTGCCGGAATTGCTATGAAACGGGTGGCAGATATTATTTTGGCACTGTTTTTGTTTTGCGTATTATTTGTTTTTATGCTGATAATCGGAATTATTGTAGGGATTACATCACCGGGAGGAGTATTCTTTTGTCAGGAGCGGGTTACTGCTTACGGAAGAAGATTTAAGATTATCAAATTCCGTACGATGGTTTCCGATGCGGAAAAGCTGGGCAGTCAGGTCACGACAAATGGAGACAGCCGTGTTACAGCAATCGGCAGATTTTTGCGCAAGGTGCGTCTGGATGAGCTGCCGCAGTTAATCAATATTATCAAAGGGGATATGTCGATCGTAGGAACAAGACCGGAAGTTCCCCGTTATGTTGAACAATATACACCGGAGATGATGGCGACATTGCTCTTGCCGGCAGGAGTGACATCGACGGCAAGTATTGAGTATAAGGATGAAGAAAGACTTCTGTCAGAAACAGAAGATGTAGATAGAACTTATGTCGAAAATGTTCTGCCGGAGAAAATGAAATACAATCTTCTGTATTTGAAAAATTTTTCTTTTGGCAGGGATTTTGTCATTATGATTCAAACAGTGTTTGCAGTTTGCAAAGGCTGATGTGAATAGAGTGGAAATTGTCTTTGATAAGGAGTAGAATGTGATTGATCAGTTGCAGGATTTATTTATCCGATTACTAAGTCCATGGATTCCGATTGTGGGAAAACTGAGTGATACAATAAAATACCGGATCATAACCGGTTGTTTTATTGCGGATCTGATTCTCTTTTGCATTGTGCGTTATGGTCTGCATAAAGAGAGTTATTTTTACAATACTGCATGCGGTATTGTTTTAATGATTATGATTGCCATTTTTTCTTTGGACCGTTCGCTTGTTCGCATCCACTGGCGGCGTTCTATGTGGATTGCGTGGTTCGGTATGTGTATCGCATTTACGGTGTCGGATATTCTTGTGCCGAAAAAAGTATGTGGCTTAGGGATTATATTAGCTCTTGTATTTACAGGAGTATTTTTTGTGTGGCAGAATCATACCCGGAAGGATTTGCTGTGGAAATGTTTTAAGGATGCGGTAAAAATTTCCTTTTGGCTCATGGCAATAATATCCTTTTTGTTCCGCCCTATGTATGAAGGGGGACGTTATGCGGGGATTTTTACGAATCCGAATACGTTTGCCCTATATTTATACATTATTTTTGCAGTGTATATGTCAGACCTTGACTGGATTGTGGATACGGGGAAAAACTGGTACAAAAGTTTTGAGACTTATCTCAGTCTGGCACTGGTAATTTTTTATCTTGCTATGTCGCAGGCAAGAACATCCGTGATTGCGGTGTGCTGCATTGTTTTGACATGGATAGGATTTCGGATTTATTTTAGTAAAAGAACGCATGCATGGAAATCTTTTTTGAAACATTCGCTTTTTCTTGTTGTGTGCTCCGTTCTGTGCTATCCGGTCTTTTATGCCGGTGTCCGGTACATACCGAAGTGGGTAGGACATCCGATTATGTTTGCCGGAGAAACATTGTACCTTGCAGATGGGAGTAAAATCGAAGATTTTGGTGAAACGGTGGTAGCGGAGCATGAAGGTCTGGAGGCAGCACATGTAAATCCGCCGGGCCTGTCGGCAAAGAATGATTCTCCCAAGGAAGAAAATCCATCCAATGCGGTGGAACGGTTCCTGTATGTAATCGAAAATACAAAAGGGCTCAATGCTATTACCAGCGGACGGATCGACATTTACAAGGGATATGCGATGAAACTGAATTATAAAGGGCATAAAAATGTATCATTGGTAATAAATGGCAGAAAAAAGGCTCATGCCCACAATAATTGGTTGCAGTTTGGGTATACTTATGGTATAATAGGCATGCTGTTTTATGGTATTATTACGGTTCTAGCAATTGGATTTTCATTTAAATTTTATATTCGTGACCGTAGAAAAAATGCTACTTATGCTTTTTTGATTCCGGCTGTTATGGTCGGATTTGTGGTAGCAACGCTGGCAGAATGCTTGTTTCTGCCATTTGAGGTGTTCCCGGCATTTGCCTTTTGGTTCGCCTTTGGAGATTTATTTGTAAAGAAAGTACCGAAGAATAAATTTTTGCAAGAGTTGGAGGAGAGAGAAACGGTATGATAGCACTTATAATGCCTGTCTATAATACAGAAAAATATTTGGAAGAGGCGATAGAGAGCATTATCAACCAGACACTTTCATTTAAAGAGAATATTCTTTTGTATCTAATGGATGATGCCAGTCAAGATGGCTCTTTTGCGATTTGTGAGAAGTACCGGGAGCAGTATCCCGATAATGTTTTTGTGACGCATTTTGAGGAAAATCACGGAGCGTCCCATGCAAGAAATGAAGCAATCCGCCTTTGCAGGGAGCGGGATAAAAGTATGATAATCGGTTTTGTAGATTCCGATGACCGGTTAGAATGTCATGCACTGGAAGAAATGATAAAATTTTTTCAGAAATATCCGGAAATAAATATTGCAGTGGCCAGATTTATGTATTTTGAGGCGAGAGAGGGAGACCATAAATTAAATTGGCGGTTCAATGAGAGAGAAGTAGTCAATATACGGAGGGATTACAACTATCCGCAGTATTATATCGGCGGCTGTTTTTTTAGGGGAAAAGCATTTGATCATCTTTCCTTTGATGAGAATATGATTTTTTGGGAAGATGCTATGGCGGTCAACAAGATGATTTTACAGGAAGAGAAATATGGTCTTGTCAAAGACGCGGTCTATGAGTATCGAAAAAGAGCAGACGAGTCTTCCATGGTAGATGTTTCATGGCGGGGAAAAGAGAGATATACAACGACTTATTTAGATCAGGGTTATCTGGCACTGATGAAATATTGCAAAAAGACAAAGCATCGTAATCTTTTGTATGTGCAGTATCTTGTGGCGTATCATATGAGGCTGATCATGATGAAATCCCGTGATGCCCAGATAAGCGAGCTGTTTACGGAAGAAGAATTGGCAGAATTAAGGAAGTATGTAGGTAAGATTCTGAGAAAAATTAAAGTAAAGGTTATTTTGCAGATTCCGACTTCCCTTCCGATTATTGAGGCAATGCTGTCTATGCGTGCAGGGAAACCGGTTCGGACAAGGCGTATCTATACAGGAGATGACTGTATTATGGTATACAGGGGGGTGGAGCTGGCACGGCTTTCAGAGCGGAAAGTCAAATTGTTCCACATCGTAGAAGACCCGGAATCGGAATACAATGGTATGTGGAGAGGAAGGTTCTGTACACCGGCCTACTCCATGAGAGCGAATGATTATATTTTTGCTGTACATGATGGTCAGAGAATTGAGGCGATCAGGCATCCGTGTCACATCAAAGTATTTGTTCTGGGAGACCGGATCCGTAATTATTATCATGCCGGATTTGCAATTTCGATACCGGAGGATTGGAAGAGTGCCCGGTTCGGTATTCACATTGCGGAGGCAGATCAGGATATTTTGTTAAATGAAATTGTATTTGACGAGGTAGAAAGAGTTTATTTTGAATCTTGAGCGGGTTCGGAATAAACTTTTTCCATTTTAAATGAATGCATAAAATGTTTGCTAAGAAATGGGAACAATGATACAATATAGTAGGGAGAATAGGAATTTATTGGAAAAAGTATATTAAGATAGGAGTAGTGTTATGATGAAGGTTTCTGCTATTATTGCGGCATATAATGCGGAAAAATATTTAGTAGATACATTGGAAAGCATTGTAAATCAGACGATTGACAGTTATGAAATCATTGCTGTAAACGATGGTTCGACGGATTCTACTTTGGAAATTTTACAATCGTATCAGGAGAATTATCCTCATCTTCATATTATTACAAAAGAAAATGGAGGACCGTCTGCTGCAAGAAATGCGGCTCTCGAACAGGCAACGGGAGAATTTGTTTATTTTTTGGATGCGGATGATATTGTTGAGGTTAATGCACTTGAGATTATGTATGAGGCGGCGAAGTCTGAAAAAGCAGATCTAGTGATTGCCAAATACGATATTTTTAACCAGTTCAAAACAATACAGGTAAAAGATTTAGATGAAATGCTTGCTTTAAAGCAAATAGAAAAGTACGATTCAAATATATTATGGACATTCTCTTTGTGGAATAAATTATTTAAGAGGGATATTATAGAAAAATATAATTTACGTTTTCCACCGATTTCTTATTCGGAAGATGGTGTGTTTACGATGAGTTTCGTGTTTCTTACGAATCGGATTACCGGATTAGATGAGGTGGTCCTGCACTACCGGAGAATGCTGGACGGAGAAGATTCTTCTATTACAGCAACGATTTCAAAAAGTAAGGTCTCAGATTATATTGAGGCACATCACCGGATTTATGAAGCAACAGAGCATAGCATGCTCATTGATTATCCGCAGTACGGAAGTATTGAGGAGTTGAAAAGAGAAAATCAGGAGTTACATGAATATATTCAAACGATTCACCGCAAGGAGCTTCACATTTTGCTGGACCATTTCTATTCTAAATTCTGGTCATTGGAAGAAGCTACGGTGCAGATGATAGTTGATGAGTTGAATCAGGAGTTCCAGCAACTGAATGGGAAGGATTATGCACTGCTTATGGATTCCCATCCGGAATACAGTCTTTCGAATCTGCATGTGAAGCAGTCAGAGGTTTTTGAGCATGCCTTTACAAGCTTTGTTCTATACGGCACTGAGGAGAAAAAGGATGCTTTCCTAAAGGTTCTTCAAAGTGTTCTTGTACAAAATTTAATTTCCGTGCAGGTCTATCTTCCGGCACACATGAAAGCAGTCGTGGAACAGGCTCAAATGCGGCAGGGAAATATCGTCTTTGAGGAAGCGGATTCGGAAGATGAGCTTTTCTATCAGGTGCTGGACAAGACGTCAACAACTTATATTATATTTGGAAATACGAAAATTGCTTATGCATCAAATGCATTTAAGTATTCCTTTAAGCGTTTTATTAAATCACCGGCAGATTTTATGATTGAGCTGGTTTATCATAAGAATTATGGGGATATTCAGGCAGTTCTACTGGATAATATTGCATTGAATTCCCAAAAGGGCGGCTATGAATACAATGAATTTATGTCCATGGATTATTTGCTGGCGAATAAGTTCTTTAAAACGGATTTTTTAAGGAAAATGAAGCTGGACCACAATGAACCAATGCTGTCCCATCTGCCGATGCTTTCCCAAAAGGGGCATTATGTATTTATGAATGATGCAGTAGTGTTCTATGAAGATGCGGAGAGCACTTACAAAAATTTTGTGGGAACAGAGAAAAGTCTGTTATTTATTGAGGATTATTTGACAGATAAAGATGCACACTTAAATAGTGAAGAACTTCTTCCGGCACCGGAAGAAGTAATGTCAAAGATGATGCGTTTTCCATCGGATACGATTTTTCAGATTCTCTATCGCAAGACCGTTTCCTTTATTCGGAGGAGCAAACTAAAAAATCAGGTTCTCTTCTTTACTATTCGGAAAAATGGGGAGTTAGAGGGAAATGCTAAGGCTCTGTATCCTTATATTAAGGGGAAAAAAATTATTCGTGCTAAAATGCTGCCTCATAACATGTTTCAGGAGCTGCGAATGTACCGGGCTATTTCAACAAGCAAAGTAATTGTTACGGATGATTATGTCAGATATCTCAGATATTTTCCGCTGAAGAAGGAGCAGCGCGTGGTGCAGTTATGGCATGCGTGTGGAGCGTTCAAAAAATTTGGACGGCGGGGAACGAATTTGGCCATTTATACGGATACGGCGACCCATGCACAATATAATATGGTTTCGGTCAGTGGAGATTATATTCGTTCCATTTATGCCGATGCCTTTGATATAGATCCGAACCGGGTCAAGGCAATGGGAGTACCGAGAACCGATGATTTTTTTGATCCGCAATTAATTGAAAGGACAAAACAGAGAGTTTATGAAAAATATCCGGAATTTCAGGATAAGTCCATTATAATTTATGCACCGACGTTTCGGGATATAAACAATAACCGGCAGGAATTTCATCCGGAGCTGGATTTTGAACAGTTATCAAAGGACCTGCTGCCAGATCAGATGTTTTTGGTATGCCCTCATCCGGTCATGCAGAACGCGATCGTTGAGAAAAAATATGATAATATTCGTGTGATTCGGGATTTTTCCACGAATGACTTAATGTTTATTTCGGATATGCTGATAACGGATTATTCGTCTGTTATATTTGAATATGCACTGCTGAAAAAACCGATTGCCTTTTTCTGTTATGATTTATCGACCTATGACCGGGGATTTTATTTGAATTATCCAAAGGACCTGCCGGGGGATGTGTATGTAAATCAACAGGAATTAACAGAGTTTTTGCGGGATGCGGACAAGCAGGTGATAACGGACAAATATAATCTGTTTGTGGAGCGTTATATGTCAGCATGTGACGGACACAGTGCAGAGCGTATTGCGGAACTGATTAATTCTTATATGGAGGAAAGCGAACATGAACAATAAGACAATTACGTTCCTGAGCAGCCGGGGAAGAGGGATTAATGCGGATTTATCGCTGCTGCATCGGTTTCTTTCCGAGCATGAAGAATGGAAAGAGTATTCCTATCGCTTTTTTTCAAAGAGTGAAAGAACAAAAAATCCGGTGGTAAATGCAGGTGCTCTGAAAGCACGGAAAGCATTTAGTGAGAAAGCAACCGATATCATTTGTGTCGATAATTCTTTGACCGGAAAGACAGAGGAGGATGAAGGAATCCGAATGCTGTTTTCTGTACCGTATGATTATCAATTCAAGAATTATCTCGCAGTAAAGGAAAAGAAAAAGAATTGTAATTTTAGGACATTTCAATCTTTTACACATATTATTCCGGGCAGTCCTTTTTCTGAAGAACTGTTGGAAAAGGCCTATGAAACGGAGGGAAAGAAGCTCTTGACCGGAATTGCCCATCCATTGGCCTGGGATATCTGTCAGGAATTTTCCCGGGAGGAAGCGAGAAAGAAACTGGAATTCTATTTCCCGGAAATCGGGAAGAAAAAAGTGTTATCCCTCATTATAAGTGGGGATGAAAAGGAACAGGAACGCTTTTTTAAAAATTTTTCGCTCCATGAACTGATGGAAAAGCTTGGACCGGAATGGATTGTGCTGACAACGAGTGAAGAAATGAGGAATCGTTCGTTTTCTTTTGTTGGGGAGAAGTTTTCTTTTGGATATATTGACCACATTGTTTCCCCATCTGTTCTGGCATATGTGGCAGATGTTCTGATTACGAATGAGGGACGTTTTGCAACAGCCTATGCAGGGAAAGGAAGACCAATTTATTGTCCGAGAATAAAAAAGAATTATTTTGAGAAATTTATGGATACTTATTATGCGGATCTGGTTCTGAAAAGGGCAGACCAAATGCTGGAGATTGATTATAATGCGAAGGAACTGGGCAGAGCACAGAAGAAGTTCTGTCAGCAATTTTGGTATCCAGATGCTAAAGAACCATATCAGATCTTACGGATTTTATTAGGAATGGAATGAATACAAAAGGAGGTTTATTATGATTTTTGGAGTTGTTTTAGCCGGAGGAATTGGAAGCCGCATGGGGAATGTGGACAAGCCGAAACAGTATTTATTAGTGGGGGACAAGCCGATTCTTATTCATACGTTGGAAAGATTTTATATTGAGAGTGAATTTGAGAAGATTATTGTGCTGTGTCCGGCAGAATGGGTAAGCCATACAAAAAATCTGATTCGGAAGTATATGGTGGACAGCAGCAGAGTTGTTGTCCTGCAGGGTGGCGAAACGAGAAATGAAACGATTATGAATTCGATTCGTTATATTGAAGAAAATTACGGCTTGACGGATGATACGATTGTGGTAACTCATGATTCGGTGCGGCCATTTGTAACCCAGAGAATTATTGAGGAAAATATTAAATACGCCAAAAAATACGGTGCCTGCGATACGGCAGTGAAGGCTACGGATACGATTGTCTGCAGTGAGGATAATAGAATTATAAGTGAAATTCCGGAGAGAAGTAAGATGTATCAGGGACAGACACCACAGTCCTTTAATGCACGGAAATTAAAGAATTTATATGAATCTTTGACAGCAGAGGAAAAAGATTTACTGACTGATGCTGCGAAAATCTTTGTGATGAAAGGGGAAAAAGTCCATATCGTAGATGGCGAAGTTTTTAATATTAAGATTACCTATCCGTATGACCTGCGTGTGGCAGAGGCCCTTTTGAGAGGTGAAGAGTAATGCTGAATACCGTATATCGTCTGGTAGCGCCCGGGCGAATTGAAGTGGAGTTTTCTAATATTGACCTTCGGAAGGAAGAGGTGCTGGTAAGACCGACTCATTTGTCGATCTGTCATGCAGACCAAAGATATTATCAAGGGCTTCGTGCAACAGAGATATTAAAAGAAAAACTTCCAATGGCATTGATTCATGAGGCGATCGGAGAAGTGATCTGGGATAGAAGAGGAGAATACAAGCCCGGAGAACGGGTGGTAATGATTCCGAATACTCCTTGTGAAGAGGATGCTATTATTGCGGAAAATTATTTGCGCAGTTCCAAATTCCGTGCCAGTGGTTTTGACGGCTTTATGCAGGATGTTGTGAATATAAAAGCGGACAGGCTTGTTCGGCTTCCCGGCGGAATCAATCTCCACGTGGCAGCATTTACCGAATTAGTATCCGTCAGTGTCCATGCCCTGCGAAGATACAATGAGATAGCACACAGCAGAAGAAATGCAGTGGGAATATGGGGAGACGGAAATCTGGGATATATTACGGCGACTTTGTTCAAAGCGATGTATCCGGAAACGAAGCTGTATATATTCGGACTTGACAAAAGTAAGCTTTCGGATTTTACTTTTGCCGATGATACTTTTTCTATTATGAATATCCCGGCAGATTTGCGGGTGGACCATGCCTTTGAGTGTGTTGGCGGTGAGGGTTCCCCCAAAGCAATTAACCAGATTATTGATTATATTAATCCGGAGGGGACAATTTCCATTCTTGGAGTATCCGAGAATCCGGTGGCAATAAATACAAGAATGATATTGGAAAAGGGACTGCGTGTGTTCGGAAGCAGCCGCAGCGGAAGAGCAGATTTTGAAAAAACGGTGGAACTGTATCAGACAAATCCAGAGCTCGTGGAGTATCTGCAAAATATTATTGGTGCTACGATTCTGGTAAAGACGGTTGATGATATGAAAAAGGCCTTTGAACTGGATAGACAAAATGCGTTCGGCAAAACTATTATGATATGGGAGAAGTAAGAGGTCTCTTGATAGACAGTAAGCATTGACATCAGAAGAATGTGTGCGGTATAATAGTAAAATATTGGAAGATAAAGGAGAATGATGATGATTTGCTTTAATGTACCACCTTATGTAGGAACAGAAATGAATTATATTGAGGAAGCTATAAAAAATCATAAAATATGCGGTGATGGAGCATTTACCAAGAAATGCAATCAGTGGCTGGAGGAAAAGACAGGAGTGCCGTCTGCCCTTTTAACAACTTCATGTACCCATGCGACGGAAATGGCGGCGATTCTTTTGGATATTAAGCCGGGGGATGAGGTCATTATGCCATCCTACACATTTGTTTCTACAGCGGATGCTTTTGTTCTGCGTGGTGCGAAAGCGGTATTTGTTGACATTAATCCGAAAACGATGAATATAGATGAAAATTTAATTGAGGATGCCATTACGGACAAGACCAGAGCAATTGTTCCGGTCCACTATGCGGGAGTATCGTGTGAGATGGACAAGATTCTTGAACTTGCTGAAAAATATAATCTGGCAGTTGTAGAGGATGCTGCACAGGGAATTATGTGCACCTACAAAGGAAAACCGCTCGGCTCCATGGGAGATTATGGCTGTTATAGTTTTCATGAAACGAAGAACTATAGCATGGGCGAGGGCGGTGCTTTGCTTATCCGCGACGAAAAAAACACGGAACTTGCGGAGATCGTCCGTGAAAAGGGAACGAACCGCAGCAAATTTTTTCGGGGACAGATTGATAAATATACATGGGTAGAGGCAGGAAGCTCTTATCTGCCAAGTGATATGAATGCTGCTTATCTGTGGGCACAGCTGGAAAAAGCAGATGAAATCAACCAGAATCGTCTGGCGAACTGGAATCGTTATTATGAAGGCTTAAAGGGCTTGGAGGAGCAGGGCAGGATTGAACTGCCGTATATTCCAGAGTATTGTGAGCATAATGCACATATGTTCTATATAAAAACAAAAGATCTGAAGGAGAGAACAGCACTCATTTCTTATTTGAAGGAACATGACATATTAGCAGTATTCCACTATATTCCGCTTCATAATGCGCCGGCAGGCAAAAAATATGGAAGATTCCATGGAGAGGACAAGTATACGACAAAGGAAAGTGAACGTCTTGTCAGACTTCCGATGTATTATAATTTGAAAGCGGATGAGTGTGATTATATTATTCAGACAATTAGGGAATTTTACAAATAAGTGTGATCAAGGAAAATGCGAATAAGGAGAAGTCAATATGGCAAAAAATAAGATAGAAAATTTGGAAGTCGGTCAGTATTACGAGCAGGAGTTTGTTGTAACAGAGGAAATGGGAGAAGAATTTGCCAAAATATCCAAGGACTTTAATCCGATTCATTTGGATGAAAAGGCGGCGGCTCAAACTCGTTTTAAGAAGAAAATCGTTCATGGAATGCTGATGGCAAGTTACATTTCTGGAATAATCGGAAACGAGTTTCCTGGCGAGGGCTCCGTATATATGGGGCAGAATCTCTCCTTTCGGGGACCGGTATATTACAATAACAAAGTAATTGTCCGGGTCGAAGTGACAGAGATTAATCTAGAGAAGAAACGTTTGAAACTGAGCACAACATGCAGAAATGAGAATGAAGAACTGCTTATACTCGGAGACGCATTGGTCATGCTGGATAACTAGGAGGTAATTATGGCAAGGATTTCTTTTGAAGATAATAATGACAGATATGTGAAATGCTATGTGGAAAGAGATTATTCTTTCTTGACGGATACAATTATGGGAGACAAAGAAAATCTTACGTACTATGTGGAAGAGGATGGTGTTCTGTATGGATACAAAATTGCCAGAAATATACCAGTTTCTGATTTGTATGAAGATGACTTTTATTCCGTTCGTTTCTATTTTGTCAATGTGGATACTCTGCACAGTGAAAAACAGGAGAAAAACATGATTCGGATCATGGAACAGCTGAATCAGGAAATTGAAAAGAATAACGGGTACTATAATTTGCGGATACCGACCCATATTGTAGATTTGATAAGAGCTTATAATCAGGTGATAGCAAGCTCCATTTTTTGTGGCGGTACGGTGGAAGAATATATTTTTAACAAAAAAGTACCGGACAATAATAAGAACGGGTTAAAGATCTTTTTGGCGGATAATGATTATATTAATCTCCATAAGGACAGATTACTTGAGATGACCTACCAGTCCTTTGAAACCTATCAGGGACAATATCATATTTCCAACATTACCGATTATCAGGCCGGTAAAATTTATGAGAACTGGATTGAGACGAGCCTTGGCGGCAACAGCCATGATCTGATCGTGATGGCAGAGCATGATGGAGAACCGATTGGTTTTGTTACATTGGGAGAGGCTGCTCATTCGGTAGAGGGCATATTATCTGCTGTTTCGCAGCAGCATCGGCAGTATGGTGCATATAAAGCAATGATAGCATATGCAATTAATTATGCGTATCGTGAGAATAAGAGCTTTGTGACCAGTACGCAGTTTGACAATTTTATTGTGCAGGGGGCATGGGCTGCTCTGGGATTGAAACCATTTTATTCCATTTATAATTTTCATGTAGATAGGCGGATAAAAAAATGAAGATATCAGTAGTAATTCCCTGTTATGGGTCTGAGAGAACAATAGAGAATGTCGTAAATGAAGTTATGACGACAATGAAGCAACGGGATGTTGACTATGAAATCATTCTGGTAAATGATTCATCTCCAGACAATGTCTGGGAGGTTATCAGCAGACTGGCAGAGGAACATGATAAAATTACCGGAATTAATTTTGCCAAGAATTTTGGACAGCATTCTGCCCTGATGGCAGGATACCGGGCATGTACCGGGGAATTTGTATTGTCTTTGGATGATGATGGGCAGACACCGGCAGATGAATTGTTTTCCTTAGTGGACAAACTGGAGGAAGGCTATGATGTTGTTTATGCAACTTATGATAATAAGAAGCATAGTGGATTCCGCAATTTAGGCAGTAAAGTAAATGATTTCATGTGTGAGAAGCTGTTGGGAAAACCGAAAGGACTAATGGTCTCCAGTTATTTTATTGCCAGAAAGTTTATTATTGATGAAGTCTGCAGATACAAAAATCCATATTGCTATGTTCTGGGACTGGTATTGCGGACAACGAATAATATTGGCGGTGTACCGGTAAATCACAGAGCAAGGGAAATCGGACATTCCGGTTATACGATAAAAAAACTGCTCGGTTTGTGGATGAATGGTTTTACTGCATTTTCGATTAAACCACTGCGGCTTGCCACGATGCTCGGTGTTGTTTTTGCTATGCTTGGATTTTTCTATACGATTTATATTGTAATTAATCATTTTTGCAATCCATTGACACCAATTGGATGGAGTTCTACGATTGCGGCAATTATGGTCGTTGGCGGATTGATTCTTTGTGTGCTGGGAATGATTGGAGAGTATCTGGGAAGAGTATATATCTCTATTAATGACGCTCCTCAGTATGTGATAAAAGAGTTGAAAAAAAAGGAGTAAGAGGAAATTTTGTTAGAGAATGTGAGAAATCGTAGAGATGATATAAGAAAAGCTGTGTATGCTCTGATTGCTATTGCTCTGCCATTCATTTTTCTGCTTATTCTGTATTCACTAACTGGAAATGGTTTTGACCTGACAAAACTGTTTCCTACATATAGCGATGAAATCGGATGGTATTCTCAGATTCGCTCCTATGTAGAATGTGGAGAGATTTACGGAAACTATGGTTATAATGGCAGCAGTGCACCAATGATGGGAACCGGAGCATGGGGATTTATTATTTTAATCCCTTATATATTGATTGGAAAGATAATAGGAATGACGCCATTTACTATGATAGCTGCTAATATTATTTTCATTTCTATTGCTATTCTGATTTTTGTTTCTTTAGTGAAGCCTACGAAAAAACAGTATTTTGCATTATATGTATCGGAGGTTTCGCTTTATTTATTGATGATGTATATGAGCATATCTATGTCGGAGAGCCTGCGATATGCAATGAGTATATTTATCATAGCGTTCCTTATTAAACTTTATCGTGGGGAAGGTAATTCGTTATACCGTTATGTCACGGTACCTTTGGTATTACTGCTTTGTTCCATGATTTTTATGATAAATGTTATTTGGTTTCCGGTATATTTCTTTTATATAATCCGATTCCGGTATCCATTCATTAATATTGCTGTTAACTTGTTTGCAACGGCAATAATTGCCGCTTTGGTAAATTGGGTGATCGGTCTTACCAGCTGTCAATATTTACAGCCTTCTACGATGCAACAGATTTTGAGTGCTTTCAAAGAGGGACTGGGAAACGGAATCGTGACGTTTACGAATCATTTTTTTACCAATATTCATACGGTTGATTTGTTCCAGATAGCATCTGATGCAAAAGAGAACTATGGTGTTACTTCTTGGTTTTTTGTTTTGTATCTTGTTGTGACGGCAGGATTTATGATATATGCATATAAAAGTTTCCGAAAAAATAATTGGCAATGGATATTAGGTGCCTATATCATGTTAGCATTCCTTTTTGCTTTCTGCGGACTGTATACAGGAGTTCGGTGGACGTTGGCAAGAGGAATTTGTGTTGGTTTTGTGGCAGCTATGTTTTTGTTGAGTATATGCGAAAAAAATAAACTATATTATGTGGTATCCGCATTGATTTTATTGAGTTTTCCCTCCTTTTACCGGTATTCATCCCAGTCCTTTACGGAGCGGAAACCGTCATATGAAGTACGAAGTCAGATAGAGAATGAACGGCAGGAATTGAAAGAGGTAATGAAACTGGAAAAAGGCGGAGGCCGTTGGGATAACACGATTGCGTATTATGGACAGATGGATAATTCCATCCTTGCTTTTCCGGAAGGATACGGCTTAAATTTTATGTTGAATAAAAATATGGTCTGTAAGGCAAAATGGGCTTGTGTCGGGAAAGAGTATGATCGGGAAGCAACGGAGAGGCTGGTTTCTTTGATAAAGGACAATGGATACAAAATGTTTTATGAAAGTGAAAGCTTTTATATATATCAGAGATAATGAAAGGATTGGCAAGTGTGAAAATGAATGAGTCCGGTCAAAAAATTGAAATAGGAAAAATACTTTTTGGTTTTCTGTGGATTGGCTATTTGTTTGTAACATTACTATTATTTTACAATCAGGCTGCTTCTACACAGGGGAAGCTGGGGACCTTCCACACCGATATGGTGGATTATCTGCAGTTCCTTTTTGGTGAGCAGAGACTTCCTTATACGTATGCTTACCCGATTGTTTTTAATTTAATTGTTTTTTTCAGTAAATTTACGACGCACGCGGCAGCGGCAGCATTTGCAGTTACTCTGATCAATAGTTTTACTCCGGTTATTATTAAATACTATTTGGATAAATTTATTGGAAAAGACAAGGAAATATGGAATAGTATTTTAACTTTTGTTCTTTTATTTGTTACCCCCATTTTTTTGGGAATTATAAATCATAATATGTATTTAGGTGTCTGCAGTCCCAATACTTGGCATAATGCTCCGATTTTGGCAACAAAAGGAATTTCCATTATTGCCTTCTTTTCTTTCTTTTCTTTATTGGAAACATATAAGACAAAAATAGATGGAAAAGAATTTGCCCTTTTTTCAATCAGTATGATTGTGTCGGTTCTGGCAAAGCCGACTTTTGCCTTTGTGTTTTTTCCGACAGTGGGATTATATTTATTGTATGAGCTCGTGGCAAGCAGATTTAAAATCATAAAACGAAGCCTGTTGTTTTTTATTGCGTTTATTCCATCTTTTGCTGCGTTGATTTATCAATACTGTATTTTGTTTGACGAAAGTGAAAGCAGTAAAATAATTTTTGGCTTTGGAACGGTGTGGCATCTGCTTGTGAATAATTTGCCATTTGCCTTGCTCTGTGGTTTAGCGTTTCCTCTCTTTGTTGCTATATTTAATTATAGATATTTTATAACGAGCAAGATTTACCGCATAACGGCATTCTTTGTCATAGTCAGCATATGTGAGGGCTATTTTTTACAGGAGGACGGCAGAAGAATGCTGCATGGAAATTTTATATGGGGATATTGTCATGGATTGTTTTTTGCATTTCTTATTTCCGTGATATTGTTTGCCAAGACGTTCAAACAGAGGAATATGTTCTATCGCATTGGCGGGATTGCGTTGATCATTGCTCATCTGATCAGTGGAGTTATTTGGTTTATTTATCAGTTTTTAGGGTGTCCTTATAACAATGTTGTGCTCTCATTGTTTTAATCGTATTGGGAGGGAATGGATATGTCTTATTTAGAGAAGATAAAAAAAGGAAATCACAAAACGGTAATCCATTATACTGTTTTGTTTGCTGTAATCAGTTTTATTTCTTTTAGTTTTTTTCTGATTTTTAATAAAAGTCTCATTTATGAGGCAGATGGTGTACTTCAGCATTATGTGAACTTAGTGAATCTGCGACATATGATAAGTGATCTGCTTCACGGGAATGGTTTTTCTTTTTGGAGCGATGAGGTTGCCATGGGCGGTGATACAATTGGCAATTTAAGTATGCTGACGCTGTGTGATCCCTTTGCTTATATTGCGGCAATTTTTCCGGTCCGGTATATGGATATCGGATATGGGGCTGCCATTGTATTGCGGTTATATTGTGCCGGACTGGCCATGCTTGGTTTTATTCGATATCGTGGTTTTAGCAGTGAAAAATGTGTTCTGGCAGGAATCAGTTATGCTTTTTGCTATTGGGCGATGGGTGTAATTCGCCATGGTACTTTTTTATTACCGTTGCTATTGTTCCCGCTTGTAATATGGGGAATTGAAAAGGTGCTGCAAAAAGAAAGCCCCTGGCTGCTTATTTTTAGTGTAGGTTTTTCCTTTTTGTCATCGGTGTATTTTTCTTACATGACAGGTATTATAGCATTTCTTTATGTGATGGTACGTTACTTTTCTTCCGGGGAGAGTAAAACCGTTAAAAGTTTTTTGCAAATGATTTTCCGGTTTGTCGGATATATATTGATTTCCTGCTGTTTGGCGGCACCTGTGCTTATTGTAGCAGTTTTTGCTCTGTTAAACTGCAGTACGAGCAGCGGTATTGACATTGATATTTTTCTGACGTTGAAACAGCTCTTATTGTATATACCGAGCCTGACAACGAAAACAGAAGTAATCAGCTATTTCTCTTTTACGGGTGTCAATGCTTTCTTTACCTTATTAATTCCTTTTGCGGTTTTCGGCATAAGGAACAGAGAAAAGAAAGTTCCCTGCATTATGTTTCTTTTTTCCCTGTTAATGGTTGCTTTTCCATTGTGGGGAAGTTTTATGAACGCATTCAGTTATGCGTCAGGACGCTGGTGCTACGCACTTGCTTTCTTCTTTGTCTGGATGGGAACGGAACAGCTGGAACAATTTCAGACAATGAATGAAAGGGAGCGGAAAATCTGTGCTTCATGGATAGGAATTTTACTGGCTGCTACCTTGATATCCAGTATGATATTTGGAGTGCTGTCGAGTGAAGATATGGCATTTTCCTTTTTTGAAATTGGATTTATGGCATTCTTTTTCCTAAGAAATAAAATGGAGGTCCAGAGGATTCTTCTTGTTCTGGTTTTAAATATTGGAATCGGATATTGTATTCAGTATTCTCCTTTTGGTGATGATAATATGAATGCTATTTCTGAGTTTGCCGGAATAGGGGAAACCTATGCAAGATATGAGGATTCTGTTTTGCGGGGGACCAGTGCGATCAAGGATAAGGATTTTTACCGGGTGGATTACGCGGAGCATATAGCCACATCAGATGATAAATATCTGTTATCCTGTATGCCGGCAAACGAAAGTGTATACTGGGATGCCAGAACGGTCTGCGGTTATTATTCTACCATTGAGAATAACGTATTTGAGTATAATAAGCAGGTTCTGAATAGTCAGAATTATTGCAGAAGGACCAGCGTGTTCAATAATGACAGCCGCAGCCGGCTGAATTTCCTGCAGGGGGTAAAATACTATTTACAGGAGAAAGAAAACTTAAATGAACTGATTGACACGAAGAATTATTCAGGATATGGTTATACTTCTTATAAAACAGAAAAAGGCGTAAAGATTAAGCAATCAAAATACAATGCCGGTCTAGGATATGTGATGCCGAAGGTCATTTCATCGGAAGAGTATTCACAGCAGAGTCCGCTCAAAAGTGAACAAACGATGATGCAGGCAGCCGTTCTGGATGAAGAGGATATGAAAGCCAGTAAGGTGGAGAATTTGTCGGTCAGCCAGTCCGAATTGCAATATGAAGATAGTGAGGTCGCTTATGAACGGAGTAATAAGACTTCCGTGGACTGGAAAGGGGAAAATGCCTTTGACGTTTCAGCGGAAAAAAATATGATTTTTCTTTCTGTTCCGAAACTGGAAAAAGTAGAATTGTATGTAGAATTTAAAAATTTGCGGCGTGTTCCGTTTACGACAGAAGAACAGGCGGAAAAAGCAGAGGAAAATAATATGGATGAAATGTCCATTTATGAGAAACGTCTGGGTAAACTGGATTCTTTGCTGCGTGGTGAGGCAACGGATGAATTTAGCTTTTATGCCTGTGTGGGAGATGTGAAGAAGCTTGTTACGTATATTAGCAATATGCCGCAGGGAATTGCTCCCCAGTCTGATTTTATGACTCATATCGGATATTTTAATAAGGTGTCTGATGTTATAAATCTGACATTTTTAGGTCAGGGACACTATACCTATGACAGCTTAAAGGTATATGCGGTGAAACAAAATAATTTTGATGCACAGGCTGCCCAGTTAAGCAATAACCGTTTTACGGCAACACAAGTACAGGATGATTGTATTCAGGGAAAGGTAAATAGTTCTTATGATGGCTGGCTCTATTTGAATCTTGTATATAACCCGGGCTGGAAAGCTTATGTAGATGGTGTGGAAACAGATCTGGTCTGCACCAATACATGTTTTTCCGGGCTGCCGGTGAGCAGCGGGGAACATGAAATTGTGCTGGAATATTATCCCTATGGTCTGAATTATGGTCTGGCTGCCTTTGTTCTTGGAGTATCTGCATGCATGATTATTCTGTTCGTTAGAAAAAGAAGGACGAAATAGCCTTGAAAGGAAGGAAAAAATGGATAAGACAAAAGTAAAAACACTGTTTGGACTGCACTTGTTGTTAATGGTGTATTCGATGAGCAGTATATGCAGTAAAATGGCAGCAGGAAGTGAATTTTTAAGTTTCCGGTTCTGTCTGTTCTATGCAATTATTATTGCCCTGCTGGGACTTTATGCCATTGGATGGCAGCAGGTGATCAAACGTCTGCCTCTGACGGTTGCCTTTGCGAACAAATCGGTAACGGTTGTCTGGGGAATCATATGGGGATTTGTATTTTTTCAGGAAAAGATAACCATTGGCAAGATTGTAGGAGCACTTTTTGTAATTGCAGGTGTCATTTTGTATGTCCGTGACGGTGCAGGAGAGGAGGAAACACCATGATATTGTATGCTTGTGTTCTGTTGGCTGGTGTTTTCGTCAGTGCTGTTTCGCAAGTTATGTTAAAAAAGGCAGCACAGAAAACCTATGATTCCAAAATAAAAGAGTATTTGAATCCGCTCGTTATTTTTGCCTATATTCTTTTTGTGGGAACTACATTTATTTCTATCGTTGCCTATAAGGGGATTCCTCTTTCGATGGGGCCGATTTTAGAGTCGACCAGTTATTTGTATGTGACAATTTTTGGTGTGACAATATTTAAAGAAAAGCTAAATAAGAACCGTATTATTGCATTGATTTTTATTTTGTGCGGAATCGCAATCTATTCCCTTTGGGGATAACGGAAAAAAGAGAGGTAGAATATGAAATTGTATATGGTAGTTCCATGCTACAATGAGGAAGAGGTCTTAGGAGAGACAACAAAACAGCTCGAGAAGAAATATACGAATCTGATTCGTCAGGGGAAGATATCAGATGACAGCCGTATTCTGTATGTCAACGATGGCTCAAAGGATAGTACATGGCAGCTGATTGAAAAACTTCACAGAGAAAATACACATGTCAGCGGCTTGAACCTATCCCGCAACAGAGGCCATCAGAACGCTGTTCTGGCAGGATTAATGTACGCCAAAGACTATTGTGATGCTGCCATTTCCATGGATGCGGATTTACAGGATGATCTGAATGCGATTGATGAAATGGTGGATAAATTTGCAGAGGGAAAGGATGTCGTTTATGGTGTCAGGAGCAGCCGGAAGAAAGACAGTTTTTTTAAGAAATTTACCGCAGAAGCCTTTTATAAGCTAATGCTCTGGATGGGAGTGGATATTGTATTTAATCATGCGGATTACCGGCTGATGAGCAAAAGGGTGCTGGAACAGCTGGAAAACTATAAAGAGGTAAATCTGTTTTTGCGGGGTATCATTCCGTTGATCGGTTATCCATCGACGAACGTGTATTATGAGCGGAATGAGCGGTTTGCCGGAGAAAGTAAATATCCGTTGAAAAAGATGCTGTCTTTTGCTTTTGATGGTATTACGTCATTTAGTATCAAACCGATCCGGTTTATTCTGAGCCTCGGTCTGATTATTTTTTTAGTTAGTGTCGGAATCCTTATTTATTCTTTGATCCGCCATTTTATCGGTGCTACGGTGATGGGGTGGAGCAGTCTGATGGTTTCGATCTGGGCGCTGGGAGGATTACAGCTTTTGGCAATTGGCATCATTGGTGAGTACATCGGAAAGATGTATTTGGAAACAAAAGAGCGTCCTAGATTTGCGATTCAGGATATTTTAGATGATACAGAGGATAAATAGCGGCAAAGGGAAACAGAGAAAGAGACAGGAGGACGGTTGTTATGACTATTGCCCCTTACGAACATAAGGTTCAATATTACGAAACAGATAAAATGGGAATCGTTCACCATTCTAATTACATACGTTGGTTCGAAGAGGCCAGAGTAGACTTTTTGGAGCAGGTGAATATGCCTTATGAGGATTTGGAAGCAAGAGGGATTATTTGTCCGGTTGTTTCTGTGCAATGTAAGTATGTAGGGATGACACACTTTGGAGACATTGTCTGTATCTCTCTGAAGGTAGAGGAGTTCAATGGAATCCGTCTTATTCTATCTTATGAAGTTAAGGATAAAAGAACAGGGGAGCTTCGGTGTACGGGAAGGAGTTCTCATTGTTATTTAGATGAAAAGGGGAAATTTGTCAGTCTGAAACAGGTGTGCCCGGAATATTATGAGGTGTATAAACAGGTAGAAGAACAGTAGATAGCGCGGTTTTTAACCGCGCTCTTTTTTCTTAAATACCCATTCTCTTTGAATCTGAAAGCTTACGACAAAGAGCAGAGTGTCAATAATACATTTACGAATGGTCCGGTAGGTAATGAATCCGAGCATATGGTCAACTAACAGCCAGGAAAGAATTAATTGAATGATGCACAGCACATAGTATTTTGCGAGGATGGAGGGTGACTTGGAATCATTGTGAAATACTTGGTTCTTGTTCATAAAAAAGTTATAGAGTGAACTGATCAGACGGGAGATTACCGTCCGAAGCAGTGTCAATAATGCACCGCCGAAAACAAATCCCTCGAATACCATAACATTTTCTGAAATGAATGGCCGCAGCAGAATACCGAGTAAGTAAAAGAGCCCGATGTCAATGACAAAACTGGATAGAGAACTCAGCATAAATTTTAGGAATACTTTATAAATCCGTATCGAGTCCAGAAAAGGATTAAAATGTGAACTTTCGTTATTTTCCAAATAAATTGTTTCAATTGAAAATTCTTCTACGGGAATCATGTGTTCTCTGGCGGCAATCAGCATATTCATTTCGTATTCAAAACGTTCCCCTTTTGTATTCGCAAAATAATCCCGGATCAACGGGGTCGATAGACCACGCAGTCCCGTCTGGGTATCGGATACATGGATTCCGCAAAGAAGTCGGATGACACGGCGCGTCATCTGGTTTCCAAAGCGGCTCCGCCATGGAATACTGGCATCGTCAAAACGACGGCAGCCGAGAATTAATTTATCAGGATTTTCCGCTGTCAGCTTGGCACATGTTGTGATATCTTTTAAGACGTGCTGTCCGTCGCAGTCGACGGTAACAGCCCCGGCAATATCCGGCCGTGATTCCAATATATAATTAAAAGCAGATTTTAAGGCAATCCCTTTGCCGAAATTTACAACATGACGTATAATCCGGCATCCGAAGGACTCCTTACATGTCTTAAAATATTTCCGGTTCTTAATCATACTGCCGTCATCCACCAGTATGATATTTTCATAACCAAAGTTATGGAGTTCTTCTACCAGTTTGACCATTCGCTCATCCGGATCAAGTGCCGGAATGATAATGGCGATGCTCTGTCTGTAATCACCCACGTTCTCTTCTCCCCTACATCATTTATATAGCTTAGTATAATCTTTTTCCGGCGGTTATTCAAGTGTTTTTCTTGCGTCTGTTTTGCAGATAGAGTATAATAGCATCATAGTATGTGCTGGAGTGCCATAAACAGGAAAGGCACTTCGGATTGGAGGATGTTATGAAAGTGTCGCTTGCGGTAGTGGCATATAATGAAGAAAAATATTTGCCGTCGCTGTTACAGGATATTTTGGAGCAGACTTATCCCCATGAGAAAACAGAAGTCGTTTTCGTTGACAGCATGTCAGAAGATGCAACCGCAAAATGGATGAGGGAATTTCAGGAAATGAATAAGGAAGATTATCTGGGAATTCAGATGATTCAGAATCCGGGCAGAATCCAGAGCTGCGGCTGGAACGAAGCAATCCTGCATTTTACAACGGATGTACTGATCCGGGTGGATGCCCATAGTCATATACCGGCAGATTTTATTGAGAAAAATGTAGAGAATCTGAAAAGCGGGGAAATGGTTTCGGGAGGTGTGCGTCCTGCAAGGACAGAGGGGGATGGTGCATGGCAGAAAACGCTCCTTCTGGCAGAGGAATCCATGTTTGGCAGCAGTGTTTCTTCTGTTCGGAGAAAGGGAGAGCGTGCTTATGTAAAATCTTTTTTTCATGGAGCATATCGCAGAGAAGTATTAGAAGAGGTGGGAGGTTTTCGGGAGGATTTAGGAAGAACGGAGGACAATGAATTTCATTACCGGATTCGGAAACATGGTTTCCGGCTCTGTATGTCACCGGATATAATCTCGTATCAGTACATTCGTCCCACACTGAGAAGAATGTGCAGGCAGAAGGCAGGAAATGGGTACTGGATTGGCTTGACACTTGGTGTGTGTCCAGAGTGCTTGTCTTTCTATCATCTGATACCGGGGGCATTTCTTTTCGGCATTTTATTTACCACAATTCTGTCGATGCTTCATGTTCCCGTTCTTGCTGTTCTGATGTGGAGTGCCTATGCTTTTTTGGCAGTGGTGATGGCAGTTCTGTCAATTATCTCTGAATGGAAAAAGCCGGAGGGAACATTTTATTTTTCCTATCTATTACTGCCTTTCTTGTTTTTGATCCTGCATGTGAGTTATGGAGCCGGAACATGGGGAGGGCTGGTTCGTATGCCGTTCTGGCGCAGAAAGCATAGAACAGGGGAATCGGTAGAGAGAATAAAGGAGCAGATGCGTAATGGAAGAACAACAGTATAACTATACAGAGGAGCAGTTAAAGGGGATGCAGCGTGTCAATCTGGAAATGGCAACCGTTTTTTTTGACTTTTGTAAAGAGAATCACCTCACTGCTTATTTTTGCGGCGGAGGCTGTATTGGTTCAATCCGCCATAAAGGATTTATTCCGTGGGATGATGATCTGGATTTTTTTATGCCGCGGAATGATTACGAAGAATTTGTAAATAAGTGGAATTCCTATGAACCGGGAAAGGATCTGGCGTTATCGGTTCAGACGAGGGATTCGATTGACAGGAATTTGTTCGCTACGCTGCGGCATCGGAAAACTACTTATATTAAACCTTATCAGAAAGATCTGGATATTGTTCATGGAGTTCAGCTGGATGTGATACCGTTAGACGGGTATCCGGATTCCAAATGGAAGCGGAAAAAACAGATGATCTGGGCTATGATATATTCTCTATTCTGTGCCCAGACAATACCGGAAAAACATGGCGGGCTTTTCGCACTGGGGAGCAGGATCTTACTTGGCATTTTCCGCGGGAGAAATATCCGCTACCGGATATGGTCAAAGGCAAAGAAAAAGATGACGCAATATCCGATTTCGGAATGCAGCGGAATTACGGAACTTTGCTCTGGGCCGGGATATATGAAAAACTGGTATGATAAAGCGTGGTTTGAGAAATATATTGAAGTTCCTTTTGAGGACCGTGTCATGCCGATACCGGCAGGGTATGATGGCTATCTCCGCACTGCGTTCGGAGATTATAGGCAGCTGCCACCGCCAGAGGCGAGAGTGGCACATCACGATTGTGTTTTTCTGGATTTAGAAAAGCCATATACCGAGTATAAAGGAATTTATTATATGACGGAAAAGTGAGGATAACGATGGAACAAAAAATCGATTTAAAGGCACTTCAGGCAAAGTGTCTGGAAATTACATTGGTGTTTCAGGAATTTTGTGAAAGACATGGACTTTTATTTTATCTCTGCGGCGGAGGCTGTATTGGGGCAGTCCGCCACAAGGGATTTATACCGTGGGATGATGATCTGGATGTTTTTATGCCAAGAGAGGATTATGAAAGAATGTGTAAGCTCTGGACGGAAGAAATGGACCAGAACAAGTACCGGCTGAGCCGAACCGATGAGAATCATTTTGAGCGTTCCCAGCTGACAGCAATTACCGATGAAGACACTACTTTCATCAAGGAGAGGCAGATGGATCTGGAAGTGGCACATGGTGTCCGTCTTGAGGTCCTTCCCTTAGATGGTTGTCCTTCCGGGAAATGGAAACGGAAAATGCAGCTTTTTTGGGGACTGGTCTATCAGATCTACATCAATCAGGAAGCACCGACCAGTAAAGGGAAGTTCTTAGAGCTTGTTGGCAGGATGATGCTTGCGGCTGCACCCGGCTGGAAACGGCGTTATAAAATGGCAATGCTGGCGGAACGTCATATGACAAAGTATCCGATTTCAGAGTGTGACTATATCACAGAATTATGTGTCCGTTACAATTATATGGTCAATGAGTATCCTAAAGATATTTTTGCTTCTGCGGTCTACAAGGAGTTTGAGGGGAAGATGCTGCCGGTTCCGGTTGGCTATGAAAAATATCTGGAGATGGCATTTGGAAATTATATGGAATTGCCGCCCGAGGAGGCGCAGGTGCCGTCCCATGATGGAATCTGTGTCGATCTGGAACGTCCTTATACGGATTACAGGGGAATTTATTATCCGAAAGAAAGAACGGGCGAATCAAAATGAAGCAATGGGATAAGGGAAAGGTCTCTATTATTATTCCGGCTTATCAGTCGGAGACCTACTTGGAACAGTGTCTTACCTCTGTTGTTAAGCAGAGTTATCGTCCGATTGAAGTGATTATCTGTGACGGGAATTCTTCGGACAGGACTTGGGAGATCGCCGGACAGTTTACAGAGAGATATGATTTTGTGAAGCGGATGAGACAGACCGGAACAGGGGTATCCAATGCGAGAAATGAGGGGATGAAGGCGGCGGCAGGAGAGTATATTCAGTTTGTAGACAGCGATGATTTTTTACTGCCAGCGGCCACGGAGCAAATGGTACATGCCTTAGAAGCAGAGGATGCAGATATTGTGCTGGCAGGGTTTCGGATGCGCAAGTCAGGAGCCGAGCGGACACCAAGGGCAGGAAGCTATACCGATGCCGCCGAATTCGTAAAGGAAAGATTTCCGGAGGCATATGGATACCGCACAAATTTTCTCAATACTCCATGGAACAAATTATACCGCAGAAGGAATCTGACTGCTGTTTTTCCAGAGGACTTATCCTTAGGAGAAGATTTACTTTTTAATTTGGAAGTATTAAAAGAAGCCAAGGGAATTGTCGTAATTCCCCATGTGGTCTATGAGTATAACAACGTAAATGAAAATTCCCTTATGCACCGCTTTTGGAGCAATGGTTTTGCCATTGAAACGAGAATTCATAAAGCGGTAAAGAATTTTGTAAAGCATTCTTTAAAAAAAGGCAGGTCTAAGAGAAATCATGAGATAACTGCTGTGCTTTACAGGAATTATTTTCATGGATTGAGGGGAAAACTATATGATTATAAAACGCATATTTTTCACCGGTCATGATTCAGACTTGCATAGAATGGCAAACTTCGGTATAATAAGAAGTTAGATTTAGAGAAAGGTATGGAATGGATAAGGAGAGCAGTGTTTTGACGGAGGGAAAGTTATCGGTCATTGTACCAGTTTACAATGCAGAGAAGTTTTTGGATAAATGTATACAGTCCATCCGTGGACAGACTTATTCCAATATGGAAATTATTTTGGTCGAGGATGGTTCGACGGACGGAAGTCTGGCTATCTGCCGCAGGCATGAGTCGGAAGATGAGAGAATACGGGTGATTGCCAAACAGAATGAAGGAGTTTCTGCAGCGAGAAATACGGGACTGGATGAGGCAGCAGGGGAATATATCGGTTTTGTGGACAGTGACGACTATATAGAAGCCGATATGTATGAAACACTCCTTTCTGATCTGGTGGAAGGCGATGCAGAGCTTGCCATATGCGGAATTGCACAGGTATATGATAACCGTGTGATTAAAGATGATATTGCATTTAAAAAAGTAGTAAGCCGGGAGGAAGCGGTCTTCATGGTATTAGAATCCCGCTATATATCAGTTAATCCGGTAAATCGTGTGTTTAAAAGGGAATTATTTGACGGACTTCGTTTTCCTGTGGGAATGACGAGTGAGGATGCCTACTTAATTTTGGATATACTGGCGAAAACAAGGCGGGTTTCCGTAGACTTGACACCAAAGTATTATTATGTCCATCGGACAAATAGTATTACGACTTCCCATTATAAAAAGACAGACCGGTGCGTCATTACTGCTTACGAGAAGAATAAGAAAATAGTGGAGGAATACTACCCGCAATATAAGGATGTAGCAGAGTTCCGTTTGTTTTGGTCTTATTACTATGTGCTGGATAAGATGCTTTTGTCGGAGGGGGGAGTTCCCAGAGACGAAAAAAAGGAAATTGTTTCATTTCTGAAAAAGAACTGGCTCGTCATTATAAAAAATCCCTATGTTGGCAGGGGACGGAAAATTGCAACAGTTTCCTTGCGGCTTGGTGTTCCTTTTTATAAAATATTTTTATTACAATATCGAAGAGGAAGAAAGAGAATATAGCGAAGGAGAAAACGAAAGTGGAAACGATAAGAAAATATGAGGATGTAATAGATAAGATAAAAGGCTGGTATCTTGTGGTATTTGCTACATTTTTACTGCTGTCCAGAATGGTATGTTTTGTGGAACTGGTGACGAACCGGGTGAACGGGCTCTGTTATCTTGCCGGAGCTGCGATCGGAGGAATACTCTGTGTGGCAGAACTGCTTCTCCACTATAAACGGTATTTGAAAACGGAATATTATTTACTGGTATTTTTTGTCCTTGTATGTATGGTTTCTACTTTTATGTTCCGGGAATATGGTTTTGCCGAAAATGTTAAGACGTTAATGTGGACGGTTCTACAATTATTTTTATTTACTTCGGTTCTGCCCTTTGGCAGAGAAGAGGACAGCAACAGCGTTGTCTGTGGACAAATCGCTATGAAACGGCTGATGAACAGTTTGATCGCAGTACATTTTGCTGCTGTGGTAATTTCTGTGGGACAGTTTTTTTTACAGTCCCATTATATTGTGCCGGATTATAATGGAACTTATGACCGTCGTCAGGGATTTTATGATGAGCGGCTTTTTGGTGTATTTACAGATCCGAACTATGCAGCAATTGCCAGCCTTTTAATGATTGTGTTCGCACTGGCCCTGCTGCAGATGAATGGCAGAAAGAGGGGGATAAAAGTCTGGTATGTGGCAACGATTGTTATGAATGCGTTTTATATTGTGCTTTCAGGCTCCCGTACTGCCATAGTAGCCTCTGTAGTCGTATTACCGTTATTCAGTTATTTCCATTGGAGAAATAGGCAGATACGAAAAAGAAAGAAATGGCATCTCAGCGGAGTGCTGTTGGCAGCAGGTGTATTTGCCGGAAGCCTTTTGTATTTTGCTTTTTCAAATACGGCTTTTTCTGCCGCAGCGGATGTGACAGTGAATCTTCGTCCTTATATCGGATTGTGTCCATATGAAGAAGAACAGAAAGTCAGTCTGGAGCGTCAGGATACGAAAGAGGATATTTCAAATAACAGAACGGCAATATGGAGTGGAGCCGTTACGCTTTGGAAGGACCATCCGGTCATAGGACTTTCTCCTAAGAACATGGTGGCATATGCTTTGAAAAATCATCCGGATTCTTATATTGCGAAGACGGGTTATCAGGCACATAATGGTTATGTAGCACTATTAGTAGGAAGCGGCCTGCTCGGCGTATTACCGATTTTCATTCTGTTCGTCCTGCTTGTTAAAAATGTTTTTGTGTATATGAAAAGAAACAAAGGAAGGGAAATGGGAGAAGAGCTCTTGCTTTGCTTTGCTGTGATGATGACGGTTGGAATTTCTGCGGTGTTCTTACTTGAAATTTTCTTTACCGTTACGATAACAATTACCGGCATGCTGTTCTGGTTCTTTACCGGCATTGCATATTGGTATTTGAGTGCGGTCAATGGGAAGTGAGAACGAATTGAGAAAGGAGAATGAAATGAATCAGCGTAAAGCCGGTGCGATTCTGTCCTATGTATATTTGGGAATTACCTTTGCGATTGGTATTATTTATACCCCCCTTCTCATTCGCTTTTTGGGGGAAAGTGAATACGGTGTTTATTCAGTGGCAAGTTCTGCCATTGCTTTTTTGGCCATTTTAGATTTGGGATTTAATCAGACAATGATTCGCTATACGGCACGCTTCAAGGCGCTGAAGGACAAGGACGGGGAGGAACGGCTGAATGGTATGTTCCTTCTTCTGTATACAGGGATTGCCGTATTGGCATTGATTGCCGGAGTGATCGTGTATTGTAATATTGGCATGATATTCCACCGGGGATTTACGGAGACAGAAGCAGAGCATTTAAGCAAAATCTTTGTGATCCTGTTAATAAATCTGGTCGTGTCATTCCCTCTTGGAATTTATAATTCCATTATTAGTGCCAATGAGGGATTTTTCTATTTGAAGCTGGTTAATATTATCTCTAGTATTCTGACTCATGCCGGCATTTTAGCTGCCTTGTTTATGGGATACCAGACGGTGGCAATGGCATTGATTACTACAATCGTATCAATCGGCTTAAAAATTGTTACTATATTTTACGGGAGAAGAAAATATGAAATCCGTTTCCAGTTTCATCATTTTGACCGGGAATTATTAAAAGAGGTATTCGGTTTTTCCTTTTTCATTTTTTTAAATATTGTGATCGACCAGTTGTATGCGAATACAGACAAAGTAATTCTTGGAGCGTTGTGCAGCAGTGCAGCAGTTACGACGTATACGGTAGGTGTTCAGTTCTACTCCTATTTTGAACAATTTTCTACCTCCATCAGTGGTGTTTTCCTGCCAAAGATCACAAAACTCATTACGCTGAATGATTCCTTAGATGAAGTATCCGCATTATTTGTGCGAATCGGAAGAGTACAGTTTATTCTGCTTGGTTTCTTAATGTGCGGCTTTGTTGTATTAGGCAGGCAGTTTATCGCTCTTTGGGTGGGAAACGGACAGAATATGGCATATTATATAGCGTTGGTCGTTATTGTGCCGGCTCTGATTCCGTTGTCGCAGAATATTGGAATATCGGTGCTTCGTGCGATGAATAAACATAAATTCCGCTCTGTTATTTATTTTTTTATTGCACTTGTCAATGTCGTGTTCAGTATTCCGCTGGCAATGAAATTTGGCGGGCTCGGCTCTGCATGTGCCACCGGATTTGCTACCTGTGCAGGACAGATTCTGACAATGAACTGGTTCTATTATAAAAAAATCGGTTTGGATATACCGGGGTATTGGCGGCAGATTGCTCCCATTGTTCTGAAAATGATTGCCATTGGCCTGATCGGATATTTTGCGACCTGTTATATTCCGGGCAGCGGATGGATGAACCTGATTGTAAAAGGAATTGTGTACGCTGTGATTTTCTTTGTTCTGGCATGGCTTTTTGTGCTGAACGGGTATGAGAAATCATTGGTGACAGATTTGCTTATTAAATTTCGTTTGAAAAGACGTTAAGGAGGTATTTATGAATCGGGAAAAGAAGGTAAAGGAATATATTGAAAATGGACGTATGTCAATGGTATACCGCGGGCTGCTGGTTCTTTGGGATGCTGTTTGCATTAATGCCTGTTCATTTCTTGCTCTTTTTATGAGATATGATTTGAATGTGGACCGGTTTCTAAAAAGTGGAATCACAGAAGATTACACGATGGGTTATGTGGCAACCCTGCAGCAGATGGTTGTATTTAATACGTTAGTGACGCTGATTGTTTTTGCCCTGTTCCATCTGTATACCAGTCTGTGGCGGTTTGCCGGTCTTGGTGAGGTGATTAATATTGCATTGGCAAGTGGTGTGTCCGGAATCATACATTTCCTTACGATTTTTGGAACTTACCATAGAATGCCCCGGTCTTATTTTGTGATTTATGTGTTATTATTGTTTGTCACTACTCTTGTAGTCCGGTTTTCCTACCGGATCGTGCGGACGATTTATAAGTCGAACAGCCATGGTAAGGGAATGCGCACAACATTAATTATCGGAGCGGGAGAAGCTTGTAATAACGTAATCCGTGAATTGAAAATGAGTGATAATCTGGATAGTCATATCTGCGGAATCATTGATGATGATAAGGCAAAACACGGAACGTATATTCAGGGAATTAAGGTACTTGGCGGAAGAGAGGAGATTGTGCCGGCTGCTGAGCGGTACGGTGTCAATGAAATTATTGTGGCAATGCCGAGTGCACCTAAGAAGCAGGTGAGCAAGCTACTTGAAATCTGTCAGCAGACAGACAGTGAGTTAAAAATTCTGCCGGGGATGTATCAGTTCGTAAATGGTGAGGCAGCAGTGGAGAAAATCCGTCCGGTTCAGATCGAGGATCTGCTGGGAAGAGAACCGGTGAATATTAATTTGGATACGATTATTAACTATGTGCGAAATAAGGTTGTTCTTGTAACGGGGGGAGGTGGCTCCATCGGCAGTGAGCTGTGCCGGCAGATTGCAGCAAATCATCCAAAGACATTGATTATTTTTGATATTTATGAAAACAATGCTTACGATATCCAGCAGGAGCTGCGTAGAAAATATCCGCATCTGCATCTGGAGGTATTGATCGGCTCGGTCAGAAATACAAGCCGTATCGACAAAGTATTTCATGATTACCGTCCCGATATCGTGTACCATGCAGCGGCACATAAGCATGTTCCATTAATGGAGGACAGTCCGAATGAAGCAATTAAAAATAATGTTTTCGGAACTTATAAAACGGCTCTGGCAGCGGATAAATATGGAACAAAGAAGTTTGTTCTTATTTCTACCGACAAGGCGGTTAATCCGGTTAATATAATGGGTGCTTCCAAACGTGTCTGTGAGATGATTGTACAGGAGCTGAATAATCGTTCTTCTACAGATTTTGTTGCCGTCCGGTTCGGCAATGTTCTGGGAAGCAACGGAAGTGTGATTCCGCTTTTTAAAAAGCAGATTGAGGCCGGAGGCCCGGTTACTGTGACAGATAAAAGAATTATCCGTTATTTCATGACAATACCGGAGGCGGTATCCCTTGTTATTCAGGCAGGAGCCTTGGCGAAGGGAGGGGAAATTTTTGTTCTGGATATGGGTGATCCGGTTAAAATCGATGATCTGGCAAGAAAACTGATCAAGCTGTCGGGTTATGTTCCGGATAAAGATATTAAAATTGAATATTCCGGTCTTCGTCCGGGAGAAAAATTGTATGAAGAGATGCTGATGGATGAGGAGGGATTGAAGGAAACGGAAAATTCTTTAATTCATATCGGAAAACCATTGGAATTTGATGGAGAAGCTTTTCTGGAACGGCTGAATCATTTATATGATGAAGCATATGCGGAAACAGATAATATGAAAGAGCTGATTGCCGATCTTGTTCCGACATACCAGATCAAAGAAGAAGATAAGGCAAGAGACCGGAAAAAGATTGATGATAAGTATCATCAGATATTCAATACTCCGAAAGAGGGATTAGGTGGTACTCGTGAATAAGTGGTTGTCAAAAGAAAATACGACGTCTGTGAACGGATTGTTCTTGCTGATTGTTTTTTTTAGTCATATACAGTCTTATATAACATTACCGCATCCGATTTCCATGGTGACAAAAGCCTTTGGCCAGTTGATGGTAGCAATGTTCTTGTTCCATTCCGGTTATGGTGTGATGGAGTCCATTCAAAAAAAGGGAATGGATTATGTGAGAAAGATTCCGAAAAACCGGGTGCTCAGAGTATGGCTTTCCTTTGCACTTTCTGTGTGTTTGTTTGGAATTATGAATCTCTGTATGGGTATCCCGTTTTCGGCTTCCCGGTTTTTCCTTTCTCTTTTTGGCTGGAAAGAGATTGGAAACAGTAACTGGTATATTTTTGTTATTCTCTGTCTGTACTTATTGACATGGGCTTGCTTTTCGGTGGCAGGACACTGGATTGCGGATGAAAAGAAAAGGAACCGTTTTGGCCTTCTTATCTTAGTGATTTCTATTATGGGATTCTTTGTATTCCTGCATGAAACAAAAGAGCCGTGGTGGTATAATACCCTGACCGCTTATCCTTTTGGAATTTTAATTTCTATGGAAAAAGAAAGAATAGAGAAGTGGCTGGAGCGTCCACTGCACTGGTGGGGGACAGTGAGCCTGTCCCTTATTGTTACAATTCTGTTCCGGCAGTTTTCTTCTCATGCGTCTGTATTTCTTATGATGACCATTTGCTTTTGTACATTTGTTATTGTTTTTACCAAAAAAGTGCCATTGTATCATATGGCACTGGAATGGGTAGGAGTTCATTTGTTTGAATGTTATATATTGATGCGGATTCCGATGATTGTACTGCGACGGTCTATCTTAGTGGAATCGGCAGGAATTTATACGGTGGTCTGTTTTGTCGTTATGCTTCTCATGGCAGCTTTTTATCACAAAATATTGGAATGCCTTTCCCGTATCGTAAATTTTTCTTCCAGCCGCAGCGGACGGTAGGAAAGTTTGGCCTGCCGTAAATTATCCTGTCCCAGATCATCCTCCCGGTTCACGAGCAGGGCATCGGGAAATTCGTTCAAAATAAATTGCTGGTTAATATAATTGTATAATCCGGTATAATTTACATCTGCCTTTTCAATATGAATCATAGCACATTGAATGTCAGGAATATAAGAGCCGATGGTATAGGCCTTTATTTTTCCGTCGATCCGCACTCCGCCCATCTTACAAGGAAGAGAGTCATAGTGTTCAAAAAGCCGGTAAATTCCCTCTTCTTCGTCATCAATACAGCCATATCGGTCATATATTCTTCTTTCATCCAGCCATTTTTGGTGAAAATGTTTGATTTCACCAATATTGTCCGGTCCAAGTGTTTCATACTGAAAATGTCCTTCATATTCCTTTAAAAATTTATTCAGCAGATTCTTTTTCTTGTGCATAATTTTTCCACTGAGCGTCCGAAGTCTGTCGGCATCATAAATATAGTCGAAGCAGTCCCTTTCCTCGGTAACGGTATGCTTTTCTGTAAGCAGACCGGTCTCTTTTAAAATTGTGATCAGCCGCTTGTCCGCCAAATAAATTCGGAGCGGAGTATGCAGTGTTTGATGAGAATAAGCCTCCATACGGCGGAATACCTCTGGTATATCACATTCTTTGCATAGAGGGGCAAAAAAACCCGGTTTATTCTGATTATCGATGAGAAGATAGAGTGCCAGCTCATCCGTTGCGAAGCGGGTATGATAATAATCTTCCCATATAAATTGATTTAGAAAATGTCCTTCACTCATGTAAATGGGACGAAGGGATTCATATTTTTCAAAAATTCCCTGTGCAGAGGGAGTAATGGGATTAAAATTCATAATTTCCTCTTTCTATTGCTGACTTTTTTCTGCATTTGCGGCATTTCTTTTGGCACGGTAGCGTTCGGTTCCATCTAGAATTTTCTTGCGGATGCGAAGATTTTCCGGTGTTACTTCCAGTAATTCGTCCGTGTCAATATAATCTAAAGCCTGTTCCAGACTCAGCTCTCTTGCAGGAGTCAGGCGAAGTGCTTCATCTGCTCCTGAAGAGCGGGTATTGGTAAGATTTTTCTTTTTACAGACATTGACTTCAATATCATCGGATTTTGCATGTTCACCGACAATCATGCCGCCATACACTTTTTCTCCCGGACCGACAAAGAGGGTTCCGCGCTCCTGTGCGTTAAATAATCCATAGGTAATGGTCTCGCCGGATTCAAATGCAATCAGGGAGCCCTGTTTGCGGTAAGGAATTTCTCCTTTAAAAGGACCGTAGCCGGCAAATTCTGTATTGATAACACCGTTTCCTTTCGTATCGGTCATAAATTCGCCGCGGTAACCGATGAGTCCCCGGGACGGAATTATAAATTCCAACCGTGTTGTTCCGGCATTGAGGGGAGTCATTCCCTGTAATTCACCCTTCCGCTGACTCAGGCGGTCAATGACATTACCGGTAAATTCATCGGGAACATCGACGATTGCACGTTCCATTGGCTCCAGCTTTTTGCCATTTTCATCCTCCTTATAGAGAACCTCTGCCTTGCTTACGGCAAATTCATATCCCTCACGGCGCATATTCTCAATGAGGACAGACAAATGAAGTTCTCCACGTCCGGACACCTTGTATGCTTCTGTTGTTTCTGTATCCTCCACACGAAGAGATACGTCAGTATTCAGCATACGGTACAGACGGTCGCGGAGATGGCGGGACGTAACGTATTTTCCCTCCTGTCCGGCAAGCGGACTGTCATTTACCATAAAGTGCATGGCAATCGTTGGCTCCGAAATTTTCTGGAACGGAATTGCCTGTGGATTTTCGGGACTACAAAGAGTATCTCCAATATGAATATCCGTAATACCGGAAATAGCAACAATAGAACCGATACTCGCTTCTTCGACCTCCACACGGTTCAATCCCTCAAATTCATACAGCTTGGAAATTTTTACCTTTTCACATTGTTCCGGATTATGATGATTCACAATCACTGCGTCCTGATTGATTTTTATTTTACCGTTATCGACTTTACCGATACCAATACGGCCCACGTATTCATTATAGTCAATGGTACTGATCAAGACCTGTGTATCCGCCTCCGGGTCTCCCTCCGGTGCCGGAATATAATCAATAATGGCATCAAAAAGCGGTTTCATATCCGTTCCCTCGTCTGCCATATCCAGTTTGGCAATTCCCTCTTTGGCGGACGCAAAGATAAACGGACAGTCTAACTGTTCTTCATCGGCATCAAGGTCAATAAATAACTCTAAAATCTCATCGACCACTTCCTCCGGTCTTGCCTCTGGACGGTCAATTTTATTGACACATACCACAACGGGAAGTGAAAGTTCCAGTGCTTTTTTTAGTACGAATTTTGTCTGGGGCATCGCACCTTCAAAAGCATCTACTACAAGAATAACACCATTTACCATTTTTAGAACACGTTCTACTTCACCACCGAAATCGGCATGTCCGGGGGTGTCTATAATATTAATTTTAATACCGTTATATGTGATTGCCGTATTTTTGGACAAAATGGTAATGCCGCGTTCCCTCTCAATATCATTGGAATCCATAATACGTTCCTGCACTTCCTGACCGGCACGGAATACACCGCTCTGTTTGAGTAATTCATCGACAAGGGTTGTCTTGCCGTGGTCTACATGGGCAATAATAGCGATATTACGAATATCTTCTCGTCTTGTTTTCATAAAATAATCATCCTTCCAAAAGGCTTTTGCCTACATATTTAATGTAATTTCTTTTGCACAAGTTGATATTGTATCATAAAAGACGTTGACTTGCAACTGTGGATAGGTTAAACTTAAAACAGTTTTAAATTACCATTCATTTGACAAATAATTGTCTTAATATAAAAGAGAAAAATGCCGATATACATTACGGATTATTGCCGTCTTTTTTTCGGCACGGGAAGGGAAGGAATGTGAATGAAACAATTTATACATAGAAACAAAAATAGAAAACAGAGTAATAGAAAAAAGCACTTGATTTTCTGTCTTGCTTTTGTGGCAGCACTGATTGCCGGAGGTGCTTTTTTGTGGAATGATTATTCACATGCGGCAGATGAAGAGCGTGCGATGTGGATTGAGTATAAGGGGGAGGCGTTAGACCCGAGTCAAACGTATACGATGAATACCAGCAGTATGCAGCTGATGCTCCGTACCTCGAAATCTGCACCGGCCTATGATACCGATGATTATATTGTAGAGTGGTCGATACCGGATTCAGCGGCAGATGGTGTTATTGCCTCAATTGAGCAGGATCCGGAAAATAAAATGATCAGTATTGTCCATGCCATTTCTCCCGGTAATGTGACCGTGACCGTAACGGTAAAGGACCATATGAATGGTGCTCTGTTAGATGCGACGACCTGTAACATCAATGTTATTTTTGCGATTGATACATCGACGAATGATAATATTTATAAATTTGTAAACAGTACCGATACAGAACGTTCCCTTGTTCTGTATGCAGATGATGCTCCTGTTCAATTGGGACTGAACTTTGGTAAATCGGAAAATGCCCAGTGGACCAGTTCCAATGAAGAGGTTGTAAAGGTAGATAGGAATACAGGAGTCCTGACACCGGTAGGAGCGGGCCGGACGCAGGTGACGGCAACCTACAATCCGGACAGCGGAACGACCTATACGGCAATCTTAAATGTGTACATTAAACCAAAAGTGTCTTTGACCAATGGTTCGGGATATTCGAATTCCCTTTCCCATTTAAAATTGCCTTCTGGTACTTATCTTTATACGGATACAGTATTTACCAATAACACGCAGGCAATCAGAAATAAAATAACATGGGTAGTAAAAAAGGATGATGGAAAAGGAAATCCAAAGGTAATCGCGAATTCTTTGGGCATGGAATCGGATCTGATTCGTGTGACGCCATCCGGAATGTACAGTAATGATTTAAAAATTGAAGGTGTCGCTGGAGATTACGTCATGGAGTTTTATACGAACGGAACCTATACCGATGAGAGTGAGGAAGGGCACACGGCTGCCTATGATCCGACAACGGTAACGTTTACCCTTACGGCTAAAATCGGCGATAAGGAAGAGACTTTGGGCTCAGGAGATTCTTATGATCTGGCAGCAGCATTTGGTATGACGACCGAGGATTTTGTAAAATGCTTTAATTCCAATCAGTGGACAAAAGACGGAGGTTCTATTTACAATTATGCAACCTATGATAATAGTAAGGGAATCTTGACGATTAAAAATAATGTTTCAGAGGGGATTCTTCTTGATACCGTAGATGTCCGCCCATCCCAGAAGGCTTATGTTGCTTCCCTTCTTGGTCTGGATCCGAATAATGAGGACGATTTGAACGGCATGCCGATGAGTTTTCGTGTGACGATCAATCTGAAAGACCAGCTTCGTCTGAGTTCTACGGCATTGACTCTGTCTGAGAAAGCAACTTATCAGTTGTCGGCAACATACAACGGAACATATGAGGAGCCGGTCAAATGGACCAGTTCAGATCCTAAGTATGTTACGGTAGACGAGAATGGTTTACTGACAGCAGTAAAAAATACAACGGGAGATGTAATTATTACCGCATCTCTTACGAATACAGCAGGTAAAACAATTACGGCAACCTGTCTTGTCGTTGTAGAACCAGCGTTAAGCACCTTTACTCTGGATCCGAACGTGAAAGAAATGAGTATGTTCGTGGGCGAAAGTACAACGATTAAGGCGGTCATCAAACAGGCAATTACAAATGCACCTCTTTCATGGACCTGTTCTACTGCCAACAGTAATATTTTTTCAGTTGTAACGGCCTCCGATGGAAAGAGTGCTGTTGTGACGGCGACGGAAACGGGTGTTGCAGACTTGATTGTACAGAATACAGTGAGCGGTGACAAAAAGACGATTCGTATTACCGTCCGCTCTTCCATTGAGAGTATTTCGCTGAAGAATACAGAAATGTCCATAGCACGCTACAAAGACGGATATAATATGGGAAAAAATGATGTTTCATGGAATCCGACCAATGCTACCGATACCGATTTGCTTTGGAGCAGTTCAGATACATCCATTGCAACGGTAGATGAAGATGGATACATTAGTTTTGTCAATGCCGGCGTAACATTGATCACGGTACGGCCGGTGAATAATCCAAATGGGGTCATGGCCTCTTGTTTGGTGACCATTATCGGTTCGGCTGAAAAAGTGAAGTTCAGTGAGAATGATATTACTATGGAAGTGGGGGACGATTACAGTATTTCTGTAGATTATGAGCCGATAAATACAGTGGCTGATTTAACTTGGACACCGACAGGAATGGATGCCAAGTGCGTTACGATCAGCTATGATGAGGAACGAAATATAGCAACGTTTTCCGGTAAAGCACCGGGAGTTACTTATGTGAACATTACTTCTCCGCAGACAGGAACCGATACGATTAAAGTCACGGTGAAACAGCCATCGACTGCGATTTCGTTATCTCCTAAGGAAGTAACTGTACGGACAGGGGGTACGACTACAATCGAAGCAACGCTGACACCGAATACTTCTACAGATACGGTTCATTGGAGCACGCTGGATGCCAGAGTGGCAACGGTGGATTCCGAGGGAAATGTAACCGGAGTGAAAGCAGGAACTACCTTTATTAAGGCACAGGCATTCAACGGAAAAACAGCAGGTCCGGTGGAAATTATTCAGGTAATTGTCCGGGATGGTGTTAAGGGAATCGTGTTAGATTCGTTGGAGAAAAGTGTAACGGTTGGCAGCTCAATTTCTCTTGTGCCGATTTTTACACCGGAGTCTGCTTTTGATAAGGGAATGACGTGGACTTCTTCCAATTCATCGGTTGCCAAAGTAGAGCTGGATGGTATAACAAATGGAAAGGTAACTGGTGTCAATCCGGGTATCGCATTGATTACCGGTATATCAAGAGATGGTAATTTTACCGTAGCCTGTCTGGTGACGGTTAAGGCAAAGGTTGTTGCCAATGATACGAAAGTAACTGTAAAGCCGACGACGAAATATTTGAAGCTTGGCAAGAGCTTTTATGTAAAGGCTACTGTAACAGGAACTTCAAATAAGAAGGTCAAATGGTCGACCAGTAAAAAATCCGTAGCAACAGTTACAAAAGGTGGAAAAGTAAAGGGAAAGAAAATCGGAACTGCCTATATAAAAGCTACGGCAAAGGATGGAAGCGGTGCGTATGCACGCTGTAAAGTCCGGGTTGTCCGCATGGCAAAAAAAGTGAAATTAAATAAGTATACAGCAAAGGTGCTTGTAGGAAGCACGTTGAAATTAAAAGCAACGGTTACCCCGAAAAAAACTACGATTAAAAAGGTAAAATGGACCAGCAGCAATAAAAAGATTGCTACGGTAAGTTCATCGGGACGTGTTCTTGGTGTAGCACCGGGAATTGTAAAAATCAAGGCAAAGGCAACGGATGGTTCCGGTAAGTCAGCGACCTGTATTTTGACGGTTCAGGAACCGGTGGAAGCAACAGGTGTAACCGTGAAAAATAGTGAGCTGACGGTGGCTAAGGGAAAATCCGTTCAGTCCGGAATTGTAGCAGCTCCGGCAAATACGACAACAAAGATTAAATATTATTCCGACAATAAAAAAGTGGCAACGGTAGATAAACGTGGTAAAATCCGTACGAAGCGTGCCGGTCAGGCGACGATTTATGGAGAAACTGCGAATGGAAAAATCGGATATGTCGATCTGCTGGTAGTTGACCTGAACCGCAAGGGATTAGTAATGCGGCAGTATGATACTGAGCAGCTTCGTGTCAATGAAATCAGTACCGGTGTAACATGGTATTCAAAGAATATTAATATCGCAACAGTAGACTCTACAGGAAAGGTAATAGGGCGAAGGAAAGGAACGACAACGATTTACGCAATTGTAAATGGTGTAAAATTGGGATGCCGTGTGACGATAAAGAAGATAAAATAGGGGGAACATAAACAGATTGCTAACAAATTTACACGTTAAAAATTTTGCTTTAATTGATGAAATTGATATTGATTTTGGCAGCCGTTTGAACATATTGACGGGAGAAACCGGAGCGGGTAAATCAATTTTAATAGGTTCTATCAGCATTGCATTAGGAGCAAGGGTTTCTCCGGACATCATTGGACGAAACGGCGAATATGCCATGGTTCAGATTGTGTTTCAGATTGACAATGAAGAAACGTTAGAACAGATTCGGGAGCTGGATGTAGAACCGGAGGACGGTCAGATTGTTATTTCCCGCAAAATAACCGGGAATCGAAGTATTAATAAGATAAATGGTGAAAGTGTACCCGTTAGTATCATTCGCAAGGTAGCTGCACGATGTATTGATATTCATGGTCAGCATGAGCATCAGTCATTGTTGAATTGCGACAGGCATAAGGAGATTGTAGATGAGTACGGTGGTGAAAAAACGCTTTCTATGAAAACAGAGATTGCATCTTTGTATAAAAAATATATCTCTTTGAAAAAGGAGATAGATGCAGAATCCGTTTCAGAAGAGGAGCGGGCCAGACAGATTGGTTTTTTGCAATATGAACAGGAAGAAATAACCAAGGCGGCTTTAAAGCCGGAAGAAATGGATTCTTTGGAAGAGGAATTCACCCGTGCTTCCCATGCCGGAACAATTGTGGAAAAATTGGGAGAGGTCTATTCCCTTAGTACGGAAACAGCGTTGAGTGCTGTGAGTCATGGATTGCGGCGTTTAAGTGAGATTCAGTCGTTGGATGCCCGTCTTTCTGATTTCACCGAACAATTTATGCAGATCGAAGGTCTATTGGGGGATTTTAACCGGGAAGTATCCTCATATATGGAAGATTTTACTTTCGATGAAAATGAACTGATTCAAATGCAGAACCGCTTGGATTTGATACATTCACTTCAATCCAAATACGGAGAAAGCTATGATGATATTATGGCACATCTTCGGACGGTGGAAGAAAAGCTGGAGCAATATGCCGATTTTGAGAATTACCGTCAGAGACAGCAGGAGAAATTAACGGAACTGGAAAGTGCTCTGACAAAACAATGTGAGAAATTATCTGCATATCGGAAGAAAACTGCGGACAAATTACAAAAAGAAATTACTCAGGCATTAGAGGATCTGAATTTTGCCCATGTTGATTTTGAAATTCAGATTACGTCTAAGGATGGATTTGCTGCAGATGGCAAAGATAATGTGGAATTTATGATTGCGACCAATCCGGGTGAACAAAGAAGAAGTCTTGGAAAAGTGGCATCCGGTGGTGAATTGTCACGTATTATGCTGGCTATTAAATCGGTGTTTGCTGACAGTGACCAGATCGAAACATTGATTTTTGATGAGATTGACACGGGAATAAGTGGCCGGACTGCACAAAAGGTATCTGAAAAGATGGGATTGCTGGGAATGAAACATCAGGTCATATGCATTACCCACTTGGCACAGATTGCTGCAATGGCAGACTGCCACTATGTAATTGAGAAAAAAGTAAATGAGAAAAGTTCTGCTACAACGATCCGGTCTTTAGATGCAGAGGAAATGGAAGAAGAATTAGCGCGGATTCTCGGAGGGGTTGAAATTACCGATGCGGTAAAACAAAATGCCCATGAGATGAAGAAAATGGCAGAAGAATTAAAACAAAGCCGTAAGTAAAAGTTTATAAAACAGTCAGGATGGACATACTATACAGGAATCAAAGAAAATTCTTTGATTCCTGTTTTTTGATGTTTCGGGAAAATTTGTGCAGAAAACAGGAACATATTCATTAATTTTGGGAGGTTTCCGGATGAAAAAAAAGTTGCGCATGCTATATATTTTTCTGCTGATTATCGATGTGACGGTTCTGGGAGTAATGACCGTCAGATATTTTGATGAGGGGATACCAGATTCTTTACTTGCGGTTGTCGGAGAGATGGAAACGGTAGAGCTTCCCTTTGGCATTGAGTTAGAGGAATCAAAAGCAGTTCTAAAAGTGAGTAATGAGAGCAGCGGATTTTCTATGGTGTCTGATAAAACGGGAAGTTATCATATTCCGGTGAAATTATTCGGTGTTTTTCATGTAAAAGATATGGATGTAAAGGTAATACAGAAAATGAAGCTGGCACCCAGCGGGGAACCGATTGGGATCTACGTGGAAACCAATGGCTTATTGGTATTGGATACAGCAGAAATCGAAGGGAAGGATGGACTGATTTATGCACCGGGAAAAAACTTATTAAAGAGCGGAGATTACATTTTAAAATGGAATAATACAGTGGTTCCTACCATTCAGAAATTAAATCAGGAGATACAAAAGAGCGGGGACAAAAAAGTTCCCGTTATCATACGCCGTGGGAAAGAGCGGATCAAACTGGCAATACGCCCGGTGCTTGCGTCAGACGGAATTTATAAAATCGGCACTTGGGTAAGGGAAGATACACAGGGAATCGGAACACTGACTTATGTTACAGAGGATGGAAAATTCGGAACATTGGGGCATGGTATTACAGATGTGGACACCGGTACATTGTTAAATTTGAATGGTGGGGAATTGTACCGTACGAAGATTATGGGAATTACAAAGGGACTTAGCGGAGAACCGGGAGAATTACAGGGCTATATGAATATGGTGGCGGACAATCAAATCGGAGAGGTGTATAAAAATACAACATTGGGTGTATTTGGTACAATGAATAAAGAACAGGTAAAAGAATATGGAAAGAACTTTCTTCCCGTGGGAAGAAAACAAGAAATCAAAAAAGGAAAGGCCTATATCTATACAAATTTGGGAAATGGAGTGGGAACATACGAAATTGAGATAGAAAAAATCATATTAAATAGCAAGGATAATAAAAGCATGGAAATCTGTGTGACCGATCAACAATTATTGAAACAATCAGGAGGAATCGTTCAGGGAATGAGCGGGAGCCCGATTATTCAGAACGGGAAAATAATCGGAGCAATCACCCATGTGCTGGTCGATGATCCAACAAGAGGGTACGGAATATTTATTGAGAACATGCTTTCCCAGTGAGCAGTGCGGGTCTGTCGATATTTGCGGAAAAGATTGTTTCTTTTTGTAGATAAATGTCAAAAAATAAAATATTTATAAATAAAATTAAATAAATATAAAAATACTACTTGAATTATGGAAAGAAATGGTATAAACTCTATGTATCACAAAGTTTATAAAAATTTTATAATTTGACAGGAGGTTACATTTGTGAACAAGTTGAAAGTGTTAATTGCTGATGATAATCCACGAATTGCGTCTACAATAGAATCTATTTTGATGGAAGATGACGATATCGAAATTGTGGGAAAGGCGGAGGATGGTGCCGAAACAATGGGAATGATTGAAGAGACAGAACCGGATGTGTTACTGTTAGACTTGATTATGCCCAAGCTCGATGGCCTTGGTGTATTAGAGAAGCTTCACAAGAAAAAGGGAAGCTGTAAATTGCCGGAGGTAATTGTGATATCCTCTATTTCACAGGAACGGGTGACAGAAAATGCGTTGGATCTAGGGGCTGCCTATTATGTTTTGAAACCTTTTGATAAAGAGGCGGTTCTTTCACGGGTGCAGCAATTTAAACCGGGTGTTCGGACAAGATTCATTTCTCTGCCGGAGGAGCGAAGGCATTCTGAGGAGATAAGCCGTTATAATCTGGAATCCAATGTGACAAATATTATACATGAAATCGGAGTGCCGGCACATATTAAAGGGTATCAGTATTTGAGAGATGCCATCATGATGTCAGTGGATGACAGTGAGATGTTGAATTCTATTACAAAAATTCTGTATCCGTCCATAGCGAAGCAGCATGGTACAACACCGAGCAGAGTGGAGCGTGCAATCCGCCATGCCATTGAGGTGGCATGGAGCCGGGGAAAAGTAGATACGATTGACGAATTATTTGGATACACCGTCAACAATGGAAAAGGAAAGCCGACAAACTCAGAATTTGTCGCATTAATTGCCGACAAAATCCGCTTGGAACAGAAGATGAAAATATAGTAGTATACAGAGGCTAGTGTGAAAAATAAGCTCGATAGCTTAATTTTTACATTTTGCACTTTTCAGTTGTGTCATTTTAGTGTATAATGAGTTTAACTATAGAATAAACCGAAAGGGGAGAAGTGCATTGAAGAAAATTTTATTTGTTGCTTCTGAATGTGTACCGTTTATTAAAACTGGCGGACTGGCAGATGTAGTAGGTTCATTACCAAAATATTTTGATAAAAAGCAATTTGATGTACGTGTTATGATTCCAAAATATACTTCAATTCCGGAAGAATATAAAAATCAAATGGAGTACATTACACATTTTTATCTGGAACTTGCATGGAGAAAGCAGTATGTAGGTGTTTTCAAAATGGAAAGGGAAGGTGTGACATTCTATTTTCTGGATAATGAGTTTTACTTTAGCGGGGAAAAACCTTATGGTGAAATTTATCAGGATATAGAGAAATTTGCGTTTTTTGACAAAGCAGCTCTTTCTACCCTTCCGTTAATTGATTTCCGTCCGGATATTATTCACTGCCATGACTGGCAGACGGGATTGATTCCGGTCTATCTGCAGGATTCTTTCCAGCAGGGTGAATTTTACCGCGGAATTAAAACGATTATGACGATTCATAATTTGAAATTCCAGGGAGTATGGGATAAAAAGACAGTTATGGATACCGCAGGTTTAGATGCTTATTACTTTACGGCAGATAAGCTGGAAGCATATGGAGATGCCAACTATTTAAAAGGCGGTCTGGTATATGCAGACCAAATCACAACGGTAAGTGATACATATGCGGAAGAAATTAAGACACCGTTTTACGGAGAAAAACTGGATGGACTCATTAATGCCAAATCCGGCTGCCTGACTGGAATTGTGAATGGTCTGGACTATGATGAATATAATCCATCGACAGATCCGATGATTGATTTTCATTATGATGCAAGAACATTCCGCAAAGAAAAAATTAAAAATAAACGTGCTCTTCAGAAAGAGCTTGGGCTGGCACAGGATGACAGGAAGTTCATGATTGGTATTGTATCCCGTCTGACGGACCAAAAGGGATTTGATCTAATTGACTATGTCATTGAAGAAATCTGTGCTGAGGATACGCAGCTTGTTGTTCTCGGAACAGGAGAAGAAAAGTATGAGCACTTGTTCCGGCATTTTGCATGGAAGTATCCGGACAGAGTATCGGCAAATATATTCTATTCCAATGAGCGTTCTCATAAGATTTATGCTTCCTGTGATGCTTTCTTGATGCCGTCACTTTTTGAACCGTGCGGATTGAGCCAGTTAATGAGCCTCCGTTACGGAACAGTACCGATTGTTCGTGAGACCGGAGGACTTCGTGATACGGTAGAACCATACAATGAGTATGAAAGTAAAGGAACCGGATTTTCTTTTAGCAACTACAATGCTCACGAAATGTTAAACACCATCCGTTATGCAAAAGATGTGTATTATAATAGAAAAAGAGAGTGGAATAAAATTATCGACCGGGGAATGGCCATGGACTTCTCCTGGAATAATTCTGCCCGCAAATATGAGGATCTGTATAACCGGATGTAGACAGTGGTCATAAAAATAGTGTTTTTTGTAAAAAATTAAAATAAATCCTATTATCTACTTGAATTTTTTGGAAGAATTGGGTAGAATAGGATTTAGAAAAGTTTGTGTAAATTTTAACAAACTAATATTTAACTTTTTTTAGGAGGAAATATCATGTCAGTAAAAGTAGCGATTAATGGTTTCGGACGTATTGGACGTCTTGCATTCAGACAGATGTTTGGTGCAGAAGGTTATGAAGTAGTAGCAATCAACGACTTGACAAGCCCTAAAATGCTTGCTCATCTGTTAAAGTATGATTCTTCTCAGGGTAAATATGAGAAGGCTGATACGGTAACAGCAAGTGATGATTCTATTACTGTTGATGGTAAAGAAATTAAAATTTATGCTTTCCCGGATGCAAACAACTGTCCATGGGGTGAGCTTGGCGTAGATGTAGTTCTTGAGTGTTCTGGATTCTATACATCCAAAGAGAAGGCTCAGGCACACATCAATGCAGGTGCTCGTAAAGTAGTTATTTCTGCTCCAGCAGGAAATGACCTTCCTACTATTGTTTATAACACAAACCATAACACATTGAAAGCAGACGACACAATCATCTCCGCAGCTTCTTGTACAACAAACTGTCTTGCACCAATGGCAGATGCGTTGAATAAGTATGCAGAGGTTCAGTCTGGTATCATGGTAACAATCCATGCTTACACAGGTGACCAGATGACTTTGGATGGTCCGCAGAGAAAAGGTGATTTGAGAAGATCCCGTGCAGCTGCAGTAAACATCGTTCCTAACAGCACAGGAGCTGCAAAGGCTATCGGTCTTGTAATTCCTGAACTGAATGGTAAATTGATTGGTTCTGCACAGCGTGTACCTACACCTACAGGTTCTACCACTATCTTGACAGCAGTTGTTAAAGGCAGTGATGTAACAGTTGAGGGAATCAATGCCGCTATGAAAGCAGCAGCAAATGAGTCTTTCGGATACAATGAGGATGAGATTGTTTCTTCTGATATTGTAGGTATGAGATTTGGTTCTTTGTTTGATGCAACTCAGACAATGGTATCTAAGGTATCGGATGATTTGTATGAGGTACAGGTTGTATCCTGGTATGATAACGAGAACTCTTACACAAGCCAGATGGTTCGTACAATCAAATACTTCAGCGAGCTGGCTTAATTCCAGTTTGATTTGATGTGAGATTTTAATGATCCTAAAAGGGTCCGGTCGGTTGGGCCGGACTCTTTATTTGTTGGAAAGTTCTATGTATGAAAAGCATCATTTATTGTTTCATGCTTTTCAAAACAAGAAAAATGGAGGTTATATTATGTTAAATAAAAAATCCGTAGATGATATTAATGTTAAAGGACAGAAAGTTTTGGTTCGTTGTGATTTTAACGTTCCTTTGCAGGATGGAAAAATAACAGATGAGAACCGTCTTGTGGCAGCACTTCCTACCATTAAGAAATTAATTGCAGATGGCGGGAAAATTATTCTTTGTTCTCATCTTGGTAAGCCGAAGGGAGAGCCGAAACCAGAGCTTTCTCTGGCACCGGTAGCAACTCGTCTTTCTGAACTTTTAGGACAAGAAGTAAAATTTGCAGCAGATGCAAATGTTGTAGGTGAAAATGCGAAAGCAGCAGTCGCAGCGATGAATGACGGAGATGTAGTTCTTCTTGAAAATACCCGTTATCGGGCAGAGGAGACCAAAAATGAAGATGCATTTTCTAAAGATCTGGCTTCTCTCTGTGATGTGTTCGTAAATGATGCTTTTGGTACTGCACATAGAGCACACTGCTCTAATGTAGGTGTAACGAAGTATGTGGATACTGCTGTTGTAGGATATTTGATGCAGAAGGAAATTGATTTCCTTGGAAATGCGGTAAATAATCCAGAAAGACCTTTTGTTGCGATTCTTGGTGGAGCAAAAGTTTCCTCCAAAATTCCGGTAATTGAGAATTTGCTTGACAAGGTAGATACTTTGATTATTGGCGGTGGAATGGCATATACATTTATGGCTGCCCATGGTGAACCGGTTGGTAACTCCCTTTTGGAAGAGGATTACAAACAGTATGCATTGGATATGGAGAAAAAGGCAGAGGAGAAAGGCGTTAAGCTGTTAATCCCAATTGATACGGTAGTAGCTGACGATTTCTCAAATGATGCTAATTTCAGAACGGTAGGACGCGGTGAGATTCCAGATGATATGGAGGGACTCGATATCGGACCGGAAACTTCCAAGCTCTTCGCAGATGCAATTAAAGGTGCTAAAACTGTAGTATGGAACGGACCAATGGGCTGTTTTGAAATGCCGAATTTTGCAAAGGGAACTGTCGCTGTAGCACAGGCAATGGCGGATCTGGAAGGTGCAACAACGATTATCGGCGGCGGTGACAGTGCATCTGCATGTAATAATCTTGGCTTTGGTGATAAGATGACACACATTTCCACCGGTGGTGGAGCATCCCTTGAGTTCTTGGAAGGAAAAGAGCTCCCAGGTGTTGCCGCGGCTAATGATAAGTAAATAAATTTGTGGAAAAGCAGCGGCAACACCTTTGTCGCACGCAGCCAATGATAAATAAACTGATGTCCACGGATTGCTCCATTGCTTCGCAATTCCCGCAATCCTGCAAACATTCGAAATCCGCGCGTTTCCGTAGGAAACGGCTACTTTCTCATGTTTGGCGGGTCAATAAGGTCAAACATTGCTTTCGTGCAAGCACGTGCAATGTTGACCTTTTGACCCTGACATCAAATAATGGTGAAAGAGTAAAATGCGGCGACGCCTTTGTCGCACGCAGCCAATGATAAGTAAATAAATTTGTGGAAAAGCAGCGGCAACGCCTTTGTTGCCCGCAGCAACGATAAATAAAAGGAGAGTTTTACAATGGCAAGAAAAAGAATTATTGCTGGTAACTGGAAGATGAATAAAACTCCTACGGAGGCAGTTGCTTTAATCAATGAATTACTTCCTTTGGTAAAAAATGAAGATGTGGACGTAGTTTTCTGCGTTCCTGCCATCGACATTATTCCTGCTGTTGAGGCAGTCAAAGACAGTAATGTAAAAATTGGTGCGGAGAATCTTTACTTTGAAGAGAGTGGTGCCTATACAGGAGAAATTGCTCCTAATATGCTGACAGATGCCGGTGTACAATATGTTATTATTGGTCATTCGGAAAGAAGGGAATATTTTGCGGAAACAGACGAAACCGTAAATAAGAAAGTGTTGAAAGCCTTTGAACACGATTTGACACCGATTATTTGTTGTGGTGAATCCCTTACCCAAAGAAAACAGGGAATTTATGTAGACTGGATCCGTATGCAGATTAAGATTGCATTCCAGAATGTTACAGCAGAGCAGGCGAAGAAAGCAGTGATTGCTTACGAGCCGATTTGGGCAATTGGAACCGGAGAGACAGCAACGGCAGAACAGGCAGAAGAGGTATGTGCTGCGATTCGTCAGGTAATCGGTGAGATTTATGATGAAGCAACAGCGGATGCGATCCGTATTCAGTATGGTGGTTCTATGAATGCGGGAAATGCAGCAGAGCTTTTGGCGAAGCCAAATATTGATGGTGGTCTGATCGGCGGTGCTTCTTTGAAACCGGATTTTGCTCAGATTGTCAATGCTTAATAGATGAATTGCTAAATTACTGATATGTTAAATTGAAAATAGGTTATCAAAAAAGAGAAGCCATAAGAAGGTTTCTCTTTTTTTGATATAGGCAGCAGACAAATTTTTTAAAAAAATTATTGACTTTATAACTCTTCTGTGGTAACATATCAATTGTGTTCAGGAGAACAACATATTGCGCGAGTGGCTCAGTTGGTAGAGCACAACCTTGCCAAGGTTGGGGCCGCGGGTTCGAGTCCCGTCTCGCGCTTCGTAAAGAAAATCGTAGAGAGTACGGTTTTCTTTTTTTATTGTATAGGAAAGTCCGGCATTTGCGGAGCGAAGTTTGCCACAGGCAAACTTCAAGAGCGTCGGTTTTTCACGACGCTTTTTTTGTTTTGAGGAAGCAGGGTGTGCCTTAGATTTGAAGCATGGCTGTTGAGATACAATTATGATACAAAGTTAAATTATAGTAAGAAAGAATAATTTTGTGAAGAGCTGTGGGAAGGGAATGTGGGAAACGCAAAATAAAAGAGATAGGTAATTGCGAAACTCGCTCAGCTCGTTCGCAATCTTGAATGAAAACAAAGAAGCATTCGCGACAAGCACGAAT
>CANRLR010000017.1 GCA_947631505.1 uncultured Lachnospiraceae bacterium
CCTCTTCCACAAACGTTACATCGTTATCTTCTGAAATTTTCTCCGCTTCCCTTTCTGTCATCTGCACCGAAGTCATGTGGTTCTCCTGTAAGAGGTCTTCCCCGTTCCCATTTATCTCCCCGGATAGTTCATGTCCGTTCTCTATGGACTTCACCTGTGGTTCACTCTGGGTACAGACAATATAATCCTTTTGTTCTTCCTTTGCCTGTACGCATATCATAGGTGCCGTCTGTCCCATTGCAAAATATACCATAAAGGTAAATGCGGTAAAAACCGATACTGCTCTTTTTAATAACTCCATATTTTCCCTTCTCCTTCCAATTGTACGCTGCAACAGACTTCTGTTGCCTTATTTACATTCTTTGTCCACGGAATCCGGGAATTCTGACCGGAACCATGCCAGCTTCCCTGTCCGCATATCCGGAATTATTCGGTCTTTCCTTATAAAATGAAAGTCCTTCCCTTTGGCAAAATCCCCCAATGCCTGAATTAATAATTCCTTTGTCGTATCCCCTTCCTCTTCATCGTCCAGCACCAGTAATACATAATTACAATATTTCCCTCCTTTCCCAGTGCCGGACAATCATTTTCATCTAATACTTCCACAAAAACATTGCTCCCCATAACGTGCATGTTCCCCTGTCAGTTCCACCTGTTTATGTACTACTTTATCCTTACACTGGATGTCAAAGCTCGGTTCAGCTTTTCTGTCAAATAATCCACCATATACTCCGGTGCCAGATTCCGCTCTAAACTGCCAATCCCCTTTATTATATATACGATTGAATCATGCATAATGTTGCAAAATTCAAATAAATTTTTATTTGTGTTCTTATAAATCCATGAACATCATAACGATAGCAAACAGCAGCATGAGCAGAACCACAACTGCATAGATACGAACTGCAATCTTTCTCTTGCTCACCGGGACATCCTGATTTTCATTATCCGGCTCCTCACACTGCCCGCCTATTAATACCTTTGCTTTCTCTTTGTCTTTATCTGCAACATAAATATCATAACCTCCTAAAGACATGCCCGATATGATATTCATATAACTTCCAGAACCTGTTTCCCGTTTCTCTGCCAATATTGAATTTGCTCTAAGCAAAGAAATTAGCTGTTCTGCTTCCATTAAAGTAGCGACATTACTGATTTTTGTAAAATTATTTTCCATAAGTCTTGTCTCCTTTACACTCTGCTATCATTCACATTTCTGTACAGTTCATCATAGCTGTTTGATTTCTTTGCCAGAGCATCCGACCTGTCTGAATACAGATAAACCCACCCCTGCCCTTTTCCTAATATTACCAGTCTTCCCCCTGCATTACAACCACAAATACACGAACGGTCAACATTCGTACATGAACGGTCAATTAATACTTACTTTTCCTTTCCCAGTGCTTCTTTTTTGGAACCGAGATAAATTCCCATTTTTTCCACATGTTCTTTATAAAAGGTAAAGCAAATCTCATAGCCGTCTTCCGTGCGGTAGCGCAAATCATAGGTATGTTCTTCTGTTGGTGTCCCTAAGATTTTCTTGCACTCCTCTTTGGAACACCAGATTCCGACACCCTTTATTTGAAAATAACTCAGGTTCTTATCCAGCTTTGCATCCCTGTCCACGCTAATTTCAATATACGAAATTTTGTCTGTTCCCTGTTGCTTCCCCATCTTAAAAGCAGACGGCTTTACCGGGGATATTTCCTTTTTTACCTTGGCATAAGACTTGTTCAGACAGCGGGCTAATTCAATGACGGAATCCGCCGTGTCGGCATTTTCTTCATTTTTCTCTTTTAAAATATAATAGAATTTAGTCTCTGTATCGCCATCATACCATATACTTAATAAAATGCTATTTTTCTTAAAAATAATCTCCCCCTCAATATCTCCATCAAAAATCAAATCCCCCTCTGAAAAACTGTAGCCCTCTTCATAAAATTTGTAGCAATTTTCCTCCTTTTTCGTCCCCCGAATATAATTATAAGTATAATCACTCTCGTCTATAGAAAACCATATTTCCTGCTCCGTAACACGGTGAAGATAAAATGTTACAGCAAGGGATTTATGCGTTTTCTCTTTCCCACTATATACTCCCTGCCACTTATTTGCCTCTCTCTTTACATAAATATTCCCTTTTTCCACTACCGGCTTGTACAAAACTTCCGGTGTTGACGCAGGAAGTGCTGTCCCGGTACCGGTTGGTAAGGATTCTTTTTTAGTCGAAACTTTCTGTTCTTCCTTACTACATCCAACACCAGTCAGCATAACAATAACCAATATACCTACGATTATTCGGATTCCCTTTTCATACATTCTTTGCGACACAGCCCCTGCTCTCAGGCAAAAACTGTGTCCTGCTCCTTTCCCTAATTTACCTATTTCACAATACTATAAAATGGATTCGTCTTCTCTATTTTTGAAGATATTGTACACCAAAAAAAAACATAAAAACAAACTTCTTTTATTTTATGCGACGTTATCCGGGATTTTCCAACATTAACGATATGGAAAATAAAAAAATGCCCCTTCCAATACCTCAAACGTATTAGAAAGGAGCATTCCTTCTTATGGTTATTACCTTTATGATGGATTCATGTAAACTAATTCTTCTTGTTATAATTAATCAGACAGCCTTTCAAAATGATTTCTCTCTCATCATCTGTCAGATTACCAAGGTGAAGTTCCATTTCTTTCATTCCCTTATTGACAACATAGGCTTTGATATTATCATTCTTCGTTTCAATTGCCTGCTTAATACCTTTAACAAAAATATAGTCATCTTTGTCAAATGGCAATTCCTCTCCGAACACAAATGGCAGCATACCCCAGTTGATCAGATTAGAACGATATCTCTTTGTCGCATATTCCCTTGCAATATTTGCCATACCGCCAAGTACACGCTGACAGCTTGCCGCCTGCTCACGGGCAGAACCGTCACCCGGCTTCACGGCAAAGATAACGCTTCCGACTTCCGTTTCTTCTGGTACAATGTCAAACTGTGCCTGAATCGTATCATAGATTTCTTTCAACCGGGCATCTTCTGTATAAATATCCGTTCCTGCAACACGTGCCTTTTCCACTTTCTGCACTTCTTTTGCCTTTCCGACATAGGCAGGATCTTTACGGGATAATGTAAATTCTGCCAGTCCTAATGGGTTAGAACGATAGGAAGAAGTCTCCCCTGACGGAATTAATTCATCCGTTGTCGTAACCGGATCATGAATCATGGAAACTACCTTCAAAAGTACGTTGTCTGTCAGTGCATGCATTTCCGGCCAGTCTACAATATTCGGACCAAATTTAATCTCAACACTCGGGTCTGCTTTTCCTACACCGTCAAATACACGGTTCTCATAAATGGATTTATCAAAGTAATATTTTGGTTTTGTAAATTCTACATCAATATCTGTTGCTGCTGTCAGATACCCCTTATTCGCCGCTGTCGCTGCAATCGAACGGGCATCCATAAGTGCAACCGAAGCAATTTGTCCATTAGTAACCTTAGAGCCTTCACGGTTCGGGAAGTTTCGGGTAGAATGACGAATACTAAGACCTTTGTTACTAGGCACGTCTCCTGCACCAAAACATGGTCCGCAAAATGCCGTACGCACCGTGGCACCTGTTGCCATAAGGTCGGCAATCCGGCCATTCTTAACGAGCTCCATAAAGATTGGCTGGGATGCCGGATATACACTTAGAGAGAACTCATCCGCTCCGATTGTCTTACCACGGAGAATATCGGCAGCATCACAGAGATTCTCATATCCTCCACCGGCACATCCGGCGATCACTCCCTGCTCCACATACAATTTCCCATTTCGGATTTTATCCGTCAATTTGAAATCTATATTGTTATTATCTAAGCTTACTAATGCATTTTTCTCTACTTCACGAAGGATATCCTCAAGGTTATTATTCAATTCTTCAATCGTATATACATTACTTGGATGGAACGGCATCGCAATCATCGGTTTCACTTTTCCAAGGTCAACCTCTACCACACCATCATAATATGCCACCTTCGCAGGCTGTAATTCTTTATAGTCAGCAGTCCTTCCATGTATTTCATAGAATTCCTTAACCGCATCATCCGTTCTCCAAATGGAAGACAGACAGGTTGTTTCGGTTGTCATTACATCCACGCCGATTCTGAAATCAACGCTTAAATTGTCAATACCGTCACCGACAAACTCCATTACTTTATTATTTACATAACCGTTTTTAAATACGGCACCGATTATGGCGAGGGCAATATCCTGAGGACCTACTCCCTTCTGTGGTCTTCCCGTGAGATGAATCGCAACAACCCCCGGCATTGGGATATCATAAGTCTGCTCCAATAGCTGTTTTACAATCTCCGGTCCGCCTTCACCAACTGCCATTGTTCCCAATGCACCGTAACGGGTATGGCTGTCAGAACCAAGAACCATGGCACCACCGGCAGCAAGCATTTCCCTTGCGAACTGATGAATCACTGCCTGATGAGGAGGTACATAAATTCCACCATATTTCTTTGCGCAGGAAAGCCCAAATACATGGTCATCCTCATTAATAGTTCCGCCTACCGCACAAAGACTGTTGTGACAATTCGTTAAAACATAAGGAACCGGGAATTTCTCCAATCCGGACGCTCTTGCTGTCTGTAGGATACCTACAAATGTTATGTCATGAGAAGTCAATTTATCAAATTTAATTTTGAGATTCTCCATATTGCCAGATGTATTATGAGAAGATAAAATATCATAAGCCATCGTACCCTTTGCAGCATTTTCTTTCGTTGTCTTTACTCCGGTTTTACTCTCTACGGCAGCCAATGCTCCTGCACTGTCCGGAATCAAATCCGAACCATTTACAAGATAAGCACCGCCTTCATATAATTTTACCATATGCAGCCTCCTTCAATTTCTTCTAAATCTATCGTAATAATATCCAGAATCTAGTATACTTGCTTTTTACATAGAATGCAAATGAAAAATGAAAATTTTCATATTGTAATATGACCAAAAATGAGGTAAAATCTATTCAGACACAATGAATGAAAAGATACTGAAACAAAATAATACGGAGGTAAGCCATGAGACATCTAATGAATGCTCTCGATTTATCAGTGGATGAAATCCATTCTCTCATTTCACTGGCTGAAACAATTATCGAAGAGCCCACACGTTATTCGGAAGTTTGTAAAGGTAAAAAATTGGCAACTTGTTTTTATGAACCAAGCACAAGAACCCGACTCAGTTTTGAATCAGCAATGATGAATCTGGGTGGGCAGGTGCTTGGTTTTTCTTCCGCTGATTCCAGCTCCGCGGCAAAGGGAGAAAGTGTTGCCGATACAATTCGTGTAATTTCCAGCTATGCGGACATCTGTGCCATGCGTCATCCAAAAGAAGGTGCTCCTTTAGTGGCAGCCATGCATTCCGGTATCCCGGTTATTAACGCTGGCGATGGCGGTCATAACCACCCCACACAGACGTTAACGGATCTTTTGACCATTAAGAATTTAAAAGGCCGCCTTGATAATCTCACGATTGGTCTTTGTGGCGATTTGAAATTTGGACGAACCGTTCACTCTTTAATTCAGGCAATGGTTCGTTATACAAATGTAAAATTTGTACTGATTTCACCAGAGGAGTTAAAAATCCCGGATTATCTGCGTAAGGATACATTGGATGCTAAGCGGATCGAATACAAGGAAGTAAACGTATTAGAGGAAGTTCTTCCTGAATTGGATATTCTCTATATGACACGTGTTCAAAGAGAGCGTTTTTTCAACGAAGAGGACTATATTCGTTTAAAAGACAGCTTCATTTTGGATTCCAAGAAAATGAAACTGGCTCCAAAAGATATGTTGGTCCTTCATCCACTTCCAAGAGTAAATGAAATTTCCACGGATATTGATGATGACCCAAGAGCCGTTTATTTCAAGCAGGCTCAATATGGCGTATACATTCGTATGGCTCTTATTATGACGCTATTGGAGGTGAATGAAGCATGTTAAATATTGGAGGTCTAAAAGAAGGTGTTGTAATCGACCACATTAAAGCAGGTGGTGCAATGGAAATTTATAATTATCTCGGCTTGGAAAAGCTGGACTGCTCCGTTGCTATTATTAAAAATGCCCGTAGCAATAAAATGGGTAAGAAAGACATTATCAAAATAGAAGGACCGATTACTGTAAATCTTGATATTTTGGGAGTTTTAGATGAAAATATTACAATTAATGTGATTGAAAATAATCAAATTGTAGAAAAACGGGTGTTAGCTTTACCTGAAATGGTAACAAACGTAATCAAGTGTAAAAATCCCCGTTGTATCACTTCCATTGAACAGGAACTGCCACACCGTTTCAAACTTACAGACAAAGACAAACGCATCTATCGTTGTCTGTACTGTGAACAGAAGTTTTCACGCAGACACTGATAAGGATGAAAAACCTGATAAGGAAGCTCTTTATCAGCCAAAAAGCGTAACATCGAAGGGGCAGGATACTATGCGTCTATGGATTTCTTTCATCCATTGATGCGCAGTCTCCGCATCTCCTTCCTCGATGGCATGGCAAAGGCTGTCCTCGTCAAATTGAATACTGCCGAGCCAGAAAGCAGAAATCATGGCGTACAGACATGGAAAAATCTCTTTTTGCTTGTCTGTAAAAGGTCGTTCCCGATGATACCCACGCAAAAATGCAGGAAGGATTACGCTTTCCTGCTTTCCGTCGATTTCTTTTGGGTAATCCATAAGCCTCGCTTCAAAAATCGCCTGCATGACTGCATCATAGTAGAGGACATTATCACCACATCGATTGAAATCAAATACGCCGACCTCTCCGTCAGCAGTTTGATACAAATTGCAGTCGCTGATATCTCCCTGAACAGCGTATCTCGGCTCATTTTCAAAGACACGAATCTTTTGAAAAAGGCGGTCATGTTCCTTCACGATATCGTTGTAAAGGGGTTCATCTACAGATAGCATGAAATCTTTTTGCTTTTGAAAGTCTTGAAAGCTGAAAAGATCGTTTGCGCTCAGAGGATCAAACAACACGCCATTCTGAACATGAAACGCACCGGCTTCTGCAATGTTGTGCATCTGTGCCAGCAACCTGCCGGTTTTTTCGGCAATTTCCTCAGTGACCACATGGATTTCTCCAGTTACAAACTCTTCTACGGTCACGATTACATCGTATCCGTTTATGCTGTACCATCGGGCGTATTCATGATTTGCCATAAAGAGTGCGGGCGTTTTAATACCATAATCCGCCAGGAACTTGGCAAATCGACTCTGGGCGTTGACGACTTCCAGAGTGACATCCGATTCGTTTTTGAACCGAACGACAACAGATTGTCCGCTGTTAAGGTCCACCTTGATAATCAAGCGAACTTCTTTTGATGCAGGATCATTTTCCTCGTAATAATATCTTTGTAGCTCTGAAAAAGTTATGACATCCAAAAAAATACCAAAATCATTTAGTATCCGTGAAATATCTTCTTCTGTGACCGTAAACATGAAAGTATCCCTCCTCGATTATGGATGTACAAATACATCCTTATCGGATCGTGCCTTTTGATATGCCCCTTTTATTTTCCAGTGTTTCCGTTCCACATTACTTCATCAAATGCATTTTACAAGCAAGCAGGTACAACCTTCGCCCCATTGGCAAATCAAACAGTTCTTGTTTCGTCATGCCCTTCAATAGTAATAACATGACAAAATAACTTGCTATCCCAAAAGCAATCGCAATTAGTGTACAGACCGTATTAGAGGAAATTACCAAGCCTGCACCACAGTAAATCAGAACTAGCACCACTCCCATCCAAAGAGAAGCCGCTAATGGTGCAAGAAAGGTTTTTGTTACTTCTTGGGTATATCCCGGCACAAAACGCTGAATCGCCAAATAATTAAGTCCAAAAACAATCATTGGGAACACAATATTTCCCACAATTAATGCATAAATTCCCATATCCGTAAATTTCAAAAGTAAGACCACAATCCCCACATGAATCGCAAGAGAGATAGCTGAGTGAATAACCGGATACCGCATTTTATCAATACTCTGCAATGCACCACCTGTAATATTGGATAGTGCATAAAATACAATTGCCACGGAACCTGCTGTAAGCATATGACCACCTAAAACATAATTCGACGAAGCAAACAACATTTTTACAATTGGACCACCTAAAAAAATAAAAGCAACGGCACAAGGAATGGCAATAATCATATTTACTTTTACCCCTGCTGATACATTATAACACCACTGCTCTTGATCTCCCTCTGTATAAGCGGCAACTGCACTTGGTATCATAGAAGATGCCATAGCGGTAGATATCGCAATCGGAACACTACAGAGCACACGATATTTGGAGCTATACACACCTACCATACTTTTTATCACGATATTGTCCATCCCGGCAGCTCCGGAAAGGGCTCCAAATATTTTGAAATCAATTAAGCCGCTAATGTTATAAACGGTCTGAGATAACACAATTGGCAATATGGTAATGATTAACAGACCGAACAAATATTTGGAAGAATAGGTTTTGCGATTCCGGTCTTTTCTCTCCAGCCTTTCCTGTACCGGACGATAAATCCAATAGACAAACAGTACAATTAACAGAGCAGATGCAGCACCAAGACAAGTTCCAAGTGTACCACCTGCCGCTCCCCATGCTGCCCGATGGATGGATTCCACATTCCACTTCATGAACAAATAGCTTGCTGCCACACTGACAACCGCATTTATCACCTGTTCCACCACTTGGGAAAAAGCAGTTGGAATCATCGTTTTCTTTCCTTGGAAAAATCCACGGAAAACTCCTAATACTGCCACAATAAATATCGTAGGTGCCAAAACCCGAAGCGGAATCTGTACTCCACCGTACTCCGGATAAATATGTTTTTCGATCCATCCTGCACCAGCAAAAAGAAGTCCCCCAAAAAAGCCTCCGGAAATCAAGCCAAAAGCAAGTGCCACACGAAACGCATTTCCCGTGTTCCGATGTTGTTTTTTTGCCTGTAGGGCAGATATTATTTTAGACAGGGCAAGCGGAATACTATAAGAGGAAATAATCAAGATAAGATCATAAATTTCAAATGCCACCGCATAGATTCCATTTCCCTCTTCCCCCAGAATATTGGACATCGGTATACGATATACCATTCCAATAATTCGCACGACTAAAGAAGCGATGGCAAGTATACCACCCTGTTTGATGTAATCTGCACGTTTTTGTTCCTTGTTTGCACTCAATGAAGTGTCATCCTTTCATCACTTGATTTTAATTAACTTCTTCCGATTCTTTGGGTACACGGCAATATAGGTTTTTCCCGGATTGATGGAAAGTATCTGACCATCCGCAGCTTTGTACACCATAGTTTTTTCTTTTTCATTTTTTTCCCATGTAATGTTCACTTTTTTGCCGCCGGTCAGATAATATCCTTTACCGCTGTTGTTTTCCAATTTCATAGTCTGATAACCATTCCGGTCAATGTTCGATTCCTCTACCAGCTGGACAATTACATTTTTAAATGTAAGCTGTTTTTTATAATACGTATCCATATGTTTCTTCTTATACTCATATTTTTTGTATACTTTCTTTTTCGCATCATATTTTAACTGACAGGTAGAGTAGGCAGAAAAAGGAAGTGTAATATTTTTTGCCTTTTTCCCTTTTGCCAGTTCTGTAAAGCTGTCATTAAATTGAAAATGTTCTGCCTGCTGACTCTCATCCTTTTTTAGCGGGTATTTTAATTTCTTGGCACCTTTTTTTATTTTCCTGCCATTCGTGAAAACATTGTGCGGTGCAGCAATTCTATTATCTCTTGCATAGACAATGGGACCGATTGCTGATAGACCACTTATATTCTCGGTCTTCAATTTTTTCATTTTTTTCACTGCATATTTCGTATGTCCAAAATGACAAAAAATCGCATCCCATTCTTCCGCAAACTGTACATAATAGTGTCTTGCACTACGGACAGAGCCAACTTTCTTTACATCCGATATATCCTGATACACCGCCAGCATACGGGTAATTCCCCCTTCTGCCAAAGCTTCATATAAGATATCTGCTTTTGATGTTCCCATTTGACGGTTAAACGCATATTCAATATTATTAATCATAACGGCATACGGTCTTTTCGCCTCCACTTCCGGCTTTACCCATTGACCGGTCATAGAACTTTTTACCATTCCCTCATGCGGATTCTTTGTCGGTGCCGGTGTTGGTGCCGGTGTTTCTGTAACAGCAGATGTCACCACTGCCTTTTCCTCTGTACTGTTGTTCCGGTACATCATAAATCCCCAAATAAACAACAGTGCTCCGACTGTTACTAAAAAAGAAATTAAAATAATCTGTTTTTGTTTTCTGCTCATCCTCTGGCCTCCTAACGATTGATTTTCAATCCATCCATAATACTACGCTGTTTCTCTTCCATTTTCATCCGTTCCTTTTCTTCCATATGGTCATACCCTAGGAGATGAAGCATACTGTGCACTGTAAGAAAAGCAAACTCCCGCATCTCCGAATGCCCATATTCTTTCGCCTGTTCCTTTATAACATCGGCACAGAGCACAATATCTCCCAGCAAAAGTTCATCACTCTCAGGAGAAAGTGTCCTTGTCCGGCAAAACATATCCCCTCCAAAATCTGCCGGCTCATCGTATTCTGCCATCGGAAAGCTAAGAACATCCGTCGGCTTGTCCACCTGCCGAAATTCCTTATTCATCCGATGAATCTCCTCTTTGGAAACTAATAGTATACTGACTTCTGCCTCAAAAGGGCAGTTTTCCTGTTCTAATACATAAGGAACAATTTTTCTAATAAGTGCTTCCTCTTGAAATTCAAATTCTGTCTCACAAATTTTTTCAAATAATATTGTCATGAACGACCTGCTTTCTTTCTACTTTGAACTCCACTGCTTTTTCCTGTTCTGTTTCTTCTAGACTCTCGATATTTTTCTTTCGCCTCAAATTTTTCATAAGCATGTACAATTTTTTGTACTAAAGGATGTCTTACAACATCTTTATTCGTCAAATAGGTAAAACCGATTTCTTCTACATTCCGTAGTACCTTAGCAGCCTGCTCAAGTCCTGATTGTGCACTGAACGGGAGATCCTTTTGAGACAGATCACCCGTTATGACCACTTTCGAGCCAAATCCGATTCGGGTCAAAAACATTTTCATCTGAGCTGTTGTTGTGTTCTGAGCCTCATCTAATATAATAAAGGCGTTATCCAACGTCCGTCCCCTCATATAAGCAAGCGGTGCCACCTCAATCAGACCTTTTTCTGAATTCTTTATAAAACTATCTGCTCCCATGATCTGATACAGGGCATCATACAAAGGCCGCAAATATGGATCAATCTTACTCTGTAAATCTCCTGGTAAAAAACCAAGGTTCTCACCCGCTTCAATAGCCGGACGGGTAAGAATGATTTTACTGACTTGATTACTTTTAAATGCCTGTATCGCCATCGCCATCGCCAAATAAGTTTTACCGGTTCCTGCCGGCCCGATTCCGAAAACCATCATTTTATCCTGAATCTGTTTTACGTAATTTTGCTGGCCCAATGTCTTTGGCTTAATGGGTTTCCCCTGAATGGTATATCCAATCATTTCTTTATCAATTTCCGCCAAAGAAATTTCGGAATGTTCTTTGGAAAGGGCAAGAATATAATCTACATTCTGCTCCGTAATAGTATTTCCCCGCTCTGACAAGGTAAGAAGTTCCCGCAAAACATTCTGTGCTTCTTTCACTGCCGGAGCACTCCCAAGTATTTTTACGTTCCCGTCCCGCCCGATAATTTCAACGGATAATGCTCTCTCTATCTTTTTTACAAAGACATCTAATCCACCAAAAATATTTTGTTCATGCTCTACTGGTATCGTTAGAATTAATTCCTGTTGTTCCATGCTTTCCTCCAGACTTACTGCAAATCCTTTTTCTCCTCGCTTATACTCTCACATACTAGTTCGTCTTTTGTCACGGCTTTCGTATCCATTTTATCACACACATAAGAAATTTTCCCATTTACAAGCCACGTCTTTGTATCCTTTTGTTTCATTACTGCCGAATGAGACATCAAAGTCATTCCTGCATCCTGTACCTCCCGCAAACGGTGCTGATACCGTTCCATACCCTCTTTTTTTAATTCTTCCCTGTTATAAGTACAATTTATTAACTGATATTCCCGGTAAATCATTTGCGTAATCTGAAAACGGCTTTCATAGGGATGAATCGTCCGATTTGTGCATATAGAAGTAATTATATCATACTTGGCTGAATTATCCAACCGTTTCAATGGATTTCTTATGTAAAATCTCTTGCTGCCGGTCTGTACTTCATAATACTGAATTTCCTTTCCCGTATACACTTTCTTCTGATACCGGACAGAAACTTCTTCCGTTACTTTTTCCTGTACTAATATTTCAACATTCCCTTTTGCTGCCACTGCATTTTTTTTCACAATTTCATCACCGTCACCGGTGACCGGTACTACTCCGCTTATTATAATCTGTCCCTTTTTTATCTTATCCCCTTTTTTTACAAGTGCAGTCCCCCGGTTCACTGCAATCGACTGTATGACACCATTATAGGGACTGATCAGATGATAGGACTGTCCGTTTTTCTCATGTTCAATTGTCTTCTTTCCCTCTTTGACCGAAATTTGTAGAACACTTCCTTTTTCCTCTGCTGATACCCAGCTGATCTGCGGATGAAGCCTTCGGATTTCTTTTTCTATAAAATCACAATCCAAACGGCTTCGTTTCATCCCTGCATAGACCGATAATCCCTCTACCGTCCGCTGCAACGTTTCCTTGGAATAACCGCTCTGTCCACGATATGTAATTTCCCACACAAAAGAAGACAAAAAAGCTAAGGAACAAAAAAACAAAACAATCCCCGTTACAAAAGTCCAGTTTCGTTTCATCCATGTAATTTGAAACGGAAGCCCATGACGACAGCATATTTTAGGATATATATTTGTTTTCGCCGCCATAGGTGGCAGTTTCTTATAATCTGCCGCCGAGATTTCAAATATAATATTGTCTTTTCGTTTTATATTCCAAAGACGAATACCATGATGACGGCACATATTCATAAATCGCTCCCAAGCGCCGTTCTTTACCCTACATATTACATAACCTTTGAGCCAATGCAGATTTACCACTCCTTACGTTGGGATATACTGTACTTGATGTATAATACCCCGGATTTTACAATCCTCTTTTGTAAAACGGTCAATCTCTAATTTTGAGCCTTCAATAAGTAATTTAACATGCTTGCCCTGTAGCTTGATCTTGGTATCCGAATATTCAATAATTGATTTGTAGTTCTCTACCAGTGCACTCCGATTGCCATATACATTAACAATAGTAGCTCCCTCTGTTACATCCGGCGGAATATCTAGTTTTTCCGATAAATTCATTTTAACAGCTCCCGGAAACACTTTCTATTCATTATATGTTACTGCTTTCATATGGTTCTTTCTCATTGTACAAAAATTGAAAAGAACCTGCTTTCATAATATATGAAAACAAGTTCTTTTCTATGTGCTATTATTTGTATTTTCTTTTACGAGCTGCTTCAGACTTCTTCTTACGTCTTACGCTTGGTTTTTCATAATGCTCTCTCTTACGAATCTCCTGCTGAATACCCGCTTTTGCACAGTTTCTCTTGAAACGACGCAATGCACTATCCAATGATTCGTTTTCTTTTACTGTTACACTAGACATTGTATCACACCTTACCTCCCTCCAGTTGTAAATTGTGCTTCAATACAACTGATTGGGTATTTTTTGCACTATCATTAATTATACCATATTTTTTCCATTCGTCAACCACTTTCTTGATTTTCTTTCGCCTGAGCACCATTACAGCAGTAACATCAATAAAGCACTAAGTACCGCTCCCAATGCTACAATTACCAGACCCTTATCCAAAAATGCAAGAACCAGTGCTGCCCCTGTCCCAATAACCGAAGCCGGCATACTTCCGGTAGCATAAAAAATGGATGGAAAGGTCAATGCCGCTAATACGGCATAGGGAACATAATATAAAAAGGATTGTATCCATTCCGATTCGATTTTTTTCTGAAAAATGGTAATCGGAAGTACGCGAATGAAATATGTTATGCCTGCCATTATGGCAACACTAATAAATATATTACTCATTTACAGCCTCCTCACATGGTGAAACCGGATACAGAAATGCCCCTGCTCCAGCAGCAATAACGGTTGCAAGAATCACCTGAAAACCTCCCGAAATACCTGAAAATACAGGCAGGTAATAAAGGATACATTCGACGAGAACAGCCAGCACAATAACAAAAACAATTGCTCTGTTTTTCCTCGCCGGCGGAACTATGATAGCAATAAACATCGCATATAAGCCAAGCTCCATCGCATTTGCTAACAACTCCGGCATAATCCCCGAAGCCACTCCCCCTAACAGCGTTCCCATTGTCCATCCAAGCACCGGCATAGAAATCAGACCATACATATAAGGTGCTGTAATCTGTCGTTCCTCTCCTGACGCCACAGCAAATATTTCATCCGTAATTCCATATCCAAACAGTAAACAGCTCTTCCGTTTCACCGAAGCTGACAATTTTTGGGAAAGTGCTAACGACATAAGCATGTAACGAAGGTTAATAATAAAAGTTGTAAGTGCCAGTTCAATCCAGGTACCTCCCGCCAGTATCAAATTCGTTCCGGCAAACTGACCTGCTGATGTCAGATTCGTAAATGACATAATTACTGCAATCCATACCGGCATACCACCGTGTACCGCTTTTACCCCAAAAGTAAAGGATACTGACAGATATCCTAAAGCAATGGGAATTCCTCTCTTCCAGCCATACCAAAAATCATTCATTGTTCTTTTTAAAGGAAACAATCATTTCTGTTCCCCTTCCTTCCTCACTTTTTACTTCAATTGCTGCCTTATGATATACAACAATATGCTTTACAATTGCCAGTCCAAGTCCAGTCCCCCCTGTCGCCTTGGAACGGCTTTTATCCACCCGGTAAAACCGTTCAAAAATACGCTCTACATTCTTTTCATGAATACCAATCCCCGTATCTTTGACCGATAAGTGAACCGCTTTTTTGTCTTCCCATAAATCAATCCGTACTTCTCCCTGTTCCTTATTGTATCGAATGCCATTATCAATGAGATTATAGAGCATTTCCTCAAGCATTTTAGCACTTCCCCGAACCATATGTTTTTCCTTTTCGCAAAATTGAAGTTTCACCTTACGCTTGTCCGCATTCAGTTGAAGCATTTCCACACAGTCTGCTGTTATCTCTGTCAAATCCACCATTTGAAAATCATCTGACAAATCCATAGAATCCAATTTCGATAGCTGTAATATATCATTGATCAGGTTCAGCAGACGATTGGCATTTTTATGAATTTCTCCGGCAAAACGAGTCACATCACGGTCTGTTGCCATCCCACTTTCAATCAATTCTGAATATCCACTGATAGAGGTAAGCGGCGTCTTGAGCTCATGAGATACATTGGCAGTAAACTCTTGTCGCAATTTGCTGCTTCTTACAATATCTTCATGCTGTTTCTTTATTGTGACCAAAAAAGGAGTCAACTCTTTATAGGCAGCAACCGGCTGGTCGCTTTCCATATTTTGTGCCAGTCTTTCAATTGGCGATACAATACTTTTTGCTAAAATTCTTGAAAACAATATGCTGATTAAAATAAGTACAGCCACAACACCAAGGAAAAACGGAGATATCTGTATCAAAAAACTGAGATAGCTCTGACTGTCTTTCGACAGACGTAAAATATTTCCATCCTCCATCCGTATTGCATAATAAAAAGAAGCCTTTGATAATGTCGGTGAAGTACGAATAGATTTCCCTTCGCCATGGGCAATCGCATCTCTGATCTCCGGTCTGTCCTTATGGTTTCCCATTTTATCTTCTGTCACTGTAGAATCTACCACAACAGTTCCCTGACCATCCACAACAGTTATACGGATGTGGTTCATACTTTCTTCTGAAAGACCATTTGATTTAATTTCAGACATAATATCTTCATCATGTACAAGCACATGAGCAAAAGCCTGCAAATTTTCCATCACTTCACTTTGAAACATATTATAGAATACTACTGTTGTCAACGAAAGCACCGCTATTATCGCAATGGCAGCTATTATGAAAAAGTTTACCTGTATTCTTTTTTTCATAGGGTCCTCCATTCCAAAGCAATATGGAATATTATTTCATCTCCATGGTAATCTGAAATGCACCTTGATTTACTTCCACCGCTGCGTAAGAACCACATACAAGAGGCATCATCGGGGCAAGATGTCCAATATCCAGATCCATAACAATTGGTACTCCCAAATCACCGAGAATGCCGGTTACTGCTTCGTACTGGTTCAGCCCCATGATTGGTTCATCAAAATGCAGCGGTCTTCCAATAAGAAAGCCCTTTGCATGGTTGAACCAGCCCGCCTCTTTTAAATTCCACAAACACCGTCTCATTTCCATTACATTCAAATCACAGGATTCTAAAAACCATACAATGCCATCCCCTTCATATTTCTCTGTAAAAGATGTTACATTGTCAAAACGGGTTCCCACAAGATGAAGCAGACAATCCATGCAGCCTCCTACTAAACGTCCCTCAAACGAATACTGTTCCTTTTCCGGGAAACTGTATAATGCAAAAGGCTCTGTTACATGATATGGTTCCAAAGGATGTTCTTCATCTTTTTTTGATTCCTTTTCCCAGTGGGAATAATTATTCATTGTTAACTTTTTCCCTTTTAACAGCTCGAATGCATCGGAAACCGCTTCATGCCATGGCTCCATGCCAAAGGCTGCCGCACAAGGACCATATATGGATGCAGTATCCGCCAGAGTGGTCAGCAAAAAAGAGAAATTCGTATTATCGGAATATCCCATAAACCATTTTGGCTTTGATGCGGCTAAAGCACTGAAATCAAGATAGCTCACTACTTCGCACATCAATTCTCCGCCACCGCAGGAAATCAGGCAGTCCGAATTCCTGTTTTGATACATATCCATTAATTCCCCTGCACACAATTCCGGTCTGTTGCTTATTCCAATTCCCTGATCCGAGAAACAGTTTGTTCCCAGATTCGTCGCATACCCCATGGCATGAAATTTTTTAATCGTCTGTAAAAAGGCACTGTGATATGGTTCTGTTGCACATCCGAAAGCGGGTGCAACAAAGCCAATGGTATCACCGGAACGTAAAAATTTTGGAAATTTCATAACAATCCTCCTCAATTCCAACTATTTTTTTCGCGTTTCAAGATAAAATATTCTCCAGAGCAGCAAACAATTTCTTTGCTTCAATTGGCTTTGCAACATGCTCATTCATTCCTACCTCAAATGCCTTTTTCTTATCTTCTGAAAAAGCATCTGCTGTCATGGCAATAATCGGAATCTCCGCAATTTTTTTGTCCTTCATGGAACGAATGGCCTTTGTCGTTTCATACCCATTCATAACCGGCATTTGAATGTCCATTAGAACAGCACTATAATATCCCGGCTCTTTTTCTTGCAGACACGCCAAAGCAGCTTCACCGTTTTCTGCTTCTTCTACTATAAATCCGGCCTCTCTTAAAATTTCACACGCAATCTCTCTGTTCAGATCAAGATCTTCGACAAGAAGCAGCCTGTTTCCCTGCACATTTTCTCGTACAGATAATTTTGTATCTGGATTTTTCTCTGGATGAAGAATGTTAATCAGGCATCTTCTAAGGTCTGAAATAAATAAAGGCTTGCTACAGAAAGCATTCACTCCGGCTTCTTTTGCTTCCTCTTCAATATCTGACCAGTCATATGCTGTCAGAATAATAATTGGTGTCTCTTCTCCTACTTCTTTGCGGATTTGTCTTACAATTTCAATACCATTCATATCCGGAATAAGCCAATCTATTACATACACCTGATACTCATCCTGTCTGCTGACAGCCTGCTTTGTTCTAAGGATTGCTTCTCTTCCGCTCATCGTCCACTCTGCACGCATTCCAATTTGAATCAACATTTTAGAGACACTGTCACACGTATTAAAGTCATCATCAACTACAAGTGCATGGACACCTTCCAGCTCTTCTACTTTAACAAGCACTTCCCCTTTTTCCATTTTTTTAATCGGAATTGTTACAACAAATTCCGTGCCTTCGCCCTTCCTGCTCTTAACTTCAATCGTTCCGCCCATCATTTCAACAATATTCTTCGTAATCGGCATTCCAAGACCAGTTCCCTGAATACCGCTGACTGTGGAAGTCCGTTCACGTTCAAAGGGTTCAAACATATGTACCAGAAATTCATCACTCATACCAATTCCCGTATCTTTTATGCTAAACTCATATGTTCCATACCCCTTTTTTTTCGCAGGTTTCTGACAAATACGAACACTGATATTTCCGCCCGGGTCCGTAAACTTTATCGCATTTCCCAATAAATTTAATAAGATCTGATTTAACCGCAGCTTATCACATATCACATTTTCATTCAATACATCTACCGTATCAATATAAAAATTTAATCTCTTGGATTTCATGTCCGCCTGCAAAATATTCCGAATTCCATGGATAATTTCGGACAGACTGCACTCCACTTCTTCTAGCTGCATTCGTCCGCTTTCAATACGGCTCATATCCAAAATATCATTTATCAGACTGAGCAGATGATTACTGGCTGACAAAATCTTTCCAAGATAATCCTTTACCTGATCCTTTTTATCAATATGAGTGGTTGCAAGTGTTGTAAATCCAATAATCGCATTCATCGGTGTACGGATATCATGTGACATATTGGAAAGAAAAGTAGTTTTTGCCCGATTCGCAGCCTCCGCACGTTCCAATGCATCCTCAATTAACTTTTTCTGCTGCAATTCCCGCTCCACCGCATTTGTATTATCAATTGTAATCACAATGGCATATCGCTTGCCATCCAGTTCTGCCATATATGTTGTAGTAAAAAAAGACTTATATTTTTGGGTTTCATTCTGTATAATGCTTTTATAACTAAAGACTTTCTTCCCATTCACAGGAATACCCAAAAGCGTGCGAATATTAAGAGCTTGTGCCACCGTTTCAGCATCGTCTGGATGCACAAAAGATAACTGATTTTCCAAATATTTATCCCAGCCTCCCACATCCTCCACAAAAATTTCTCCATTTCGAAGCATAATCCGTTTTGCCATTCTTGTCTCAAGTTCAACCTGAACAATACCTGTATAAATGTTCGCAGCAGTAATGACATACAATTGTTCATATTGACGCATTTGCAATTCTCTTAATTTCTGTTCTGTAATATCTTTAACATTACAATAGGCAATGATATCTCCGGTTTCTTCATCCTGTGCCATAAAAATTGTATGGCGTAAATATAATTCCCTGCCAATACCCATAACTGCCCGGAATTCAATGGTACTTTCCGCATGCCCTTGCTCAAATTGCATTAACAGATACTCACGGTCTGTTTTTTTCGCAAATAATTCCTTGTCCTCTGAAATAATCTGCTGTTGTGTCCATCTCTCCTGAAACACATCATAATCAGCAGGAGCCGACATCCCGACGATAGCAAGAATCTGGATTTGCTTTCCATCGATTGTTTCCCAGATTTCTTCCTCTATTACATTCTTGCTTAAATTGAATTCATAAACAATAATTGCATCTGCCAATACAGCATTTTTATACCGTTCTGATTTGGCAAGTGCCTCTCTGAGCTGTATCCTCTGTTCTTCCAGAAGCGTTTTCTGCTCTAAATCCTTAATAATCTCCGCATTAATATCACGAAACGCAATAACGCAGTAATCTTCATTTTCATTTTGCACTTTAACAGCACGGCATTGAAAATACTGAATTTTTTCATCTCTTATGACACGATAATTAAATGTATAGGAATTATTTTTGCAGATTGTTTCTTTCAAATGTTCAACATCTATGATATGGGAAAACAGCTCCTGATCGGGTGTATACACACTCTTTTTTATGTAAATCTGCAGCAGAGAGGAATAATCTCCTTTCCTGAACATATTTCCATATTCTTTTTTAATCACATCACTAATATCATAAGACCTTATGATTCCAGTCTTTAGGTCAACAAGATATACATTATTGAAATTTGAACTTAATGCCTGATTCATACTTGTAAGTATGACCCGGTCCTCATTTAAAACCTGCTCTTTATTTCGATTCTCTTTCTCTCTGATAATTTCATCTGTAACATCCTCAATCATACCAACTACGATGAGTGCATTTTCCTCTTCATCGGTATCAAGAACAGATAAAACAACTCTAACATAAGTAACTTTATCCTTCATCCTAAAAATTGCCGTTGCCTTTTTTTCTCCCGATTCAATTTCCTGATACATATCATAAAAAATATTCTTGTCCTTATCATAGACCATTTCTTCAGCAAAACTTTTCGGCATATTCGGATAAAATCGTTTGCATATAAATTTCTCTGCCGCTATTTCTGATACAATAACCAATTTATCTTTTGGATAATATCGGAACAAATAGATTCCTCCTGCAGACATTGCCCTCTGTGTTTCATGATCCGGTTCCTGATAACTTTTCCCCTCATAAATGATTTCCCTCATTCTGTCAATCCTTTCTGCGTAGCTGTATTTGTATATAGTCATTTATAATATGCGTTTTTATCCGTTACATTCATTTGTATTTTATCATGCTTATCCGATTTCCTCAACCAAAAGTCAAAAACAAACATTATCCCCCTAGCGTCACATCCTGTTTTTGATACCAGTCCAGTGCATTTTTAAACTGCTCTTCCTTAAAATCCGGCCACAGTTCTTTTACAATATAAAAATCTGAATACACAGTCTGAATCGGAAGGAAACCGGATAACCGACACATCCCGCCCCAGCGTATTACCATATCCACTCTGGAAATATTCTGTGATACCCAGTTGTTTTTCATATCCCATTCCCAGCCGTAATTCACCAATAAATTTACCTTCATTTCTTTTGACGAATCCTTCTCTTCTTTCCTTTGTTCGGCATATGGCAGTAATTCTTTTGGAAAACATTCCGATTTTGTATTGCCTAACACATATAACGACACGTTTTCCTGTTCTATCATTTTTGCAGCTGCCACACAGGCTTTTGAAAATGATTTCACCTGTTCTTTGGGCCGCTTGCAATTATCTACTGTGAATCCATAATAGGTCAGTTCCTGAATACCATATTGTTTTGCTGCCCGCAAAAGGTCTAACCCCGGCTCCAGACCGAAAGCATATCCTTCTTCCTTCTTCATGCCATTTTTCTTCGCCCACCTTCTGTTTCCGTCAGGAATCACCCCAATATGTCTGGGAATACGATACATTGTTCACCTTCTCCTTTGCCCTGTTGTATAGAAAAATCCGATTTATTCCTGTTTATTATTGGCAAATGACGAATTGTTATGCAAAATGATTGCCGGATAATATCCCCTACCCTTCTGATAATATTCTGTTATTTACAATATACATTCCAACTGACAATCATAAGGCTCTTCATTGACATGTTTTTGACAGTATACCTCTGCCTCAGCACATCCCATTTTTTTATAAAATGCCTGACTCTCAACAGCCGAATGAGCAGATATATATAACTTATGAGCCCCCTTCTTTTTCGCCCATTCTTTTGCCGCAATAAAAAGTGTTGCCCCAATTCCTTTTCCTCGCTTATCCTCAGACACATAAATACTGGATAGATCAAGGTATTTTTGTTCCCCTCCAAATAAATCTGGTTCAACGGAAATAAACCCTTTGAGATTCCCATTGTAAAAAGCACCTTGCACAAAACCACCGGTAATAATTGTATTCTTTAAACAGGAAATTAGTATTTGATAGTCTGTTTCCGTCCAGTCATCAATGAAAGGATCCTCTTTGATGAGCCATTCATTATCTTCTTTTCTCCAACATTTTGTAACTTCCTGATGCCGAATAAACTCATTAAATAATTCCCTGTCTAGTTCATTTACATATAAATTTCTATATTGGATCACTGTTGTAGTTCCCCCATCTCCATTTTATATTTTATCATGTCACTTCAGTCTGCTCAATTTTCATTTCCTCAATATATTTTGATATCCCCCTGTTTTTCGTATTTACTTATGGTAAGGCTCATGATTCTGAATACGACAGCTTCGATACAATTGTTCCAATAAAATTACCCGCATGAGCTGATGAGGAAATGTCATTTTAGAAAAACAAAGGGATTCATTGGCCCGACACAACAATCTGTCATGCAGCCCCAAAGAACCTCCAATTACAAAAACAATATGACTATTCCCCTGTACCATTAATTTACTAAGATGCTCCGAAAAAGTAATCGAATCCTCTTCTTTGCCCTTCAAATCCAAAGCGATCACATACATATTATCCCGGATTTTCGCCAGCAGCCGTTTCGCTTCTACTTCTTTAATTTGAAGTTCTTCTGCATCAGAAGCCCCATCCGGAGTTTTTTCATCGGGCACTTCTATAATTTCTACCTTTCCATATCGCGATAATCGTTTCCGATACTCAGCAATGGCATCCGTATAGTATTTTTCTTTTATTTTTCCTACACATAATATCGTATACTGCATCTTGTCTCCTCCCTGTATTACAGTATACTCTAAATCTTACAGAATTGACAAGCCTTTTTCTAGTTCACATTTTGTTAACAATTATGCCTTATTTTTGCCTATAGATTTTTATAATCTAATATACGGAAAGTATAAACTTTCTACTCCCACCCTATTATACGCTTTGATACCTTTGGGTATCAGGAAAAACACCTCTTTCCCAGAGGTGTTTTTCTTTGCTTTCAAATACTTTTATGTATTTAAAGCCAAACTAATCTTCAATGCCGTATCAATTTGCCGCTGTATCCCCTCGTCCAAATGACATACCTTTTCTCTCAGTCTGGACTTATCAATGGTTCGAACCTGTTCTAAAAGCACAACAGAATCTTTTACAATACCGAAACGTTCTGCTTCTAAAGGAATATGGGTAGGCAGTTTTGCCTTATTCATTCTAGATGTAATTGCTGCTACAATAACCGTTGGACTATATCGGTTCCCCATATCATTCTGTATAATAAGAACCGGCCGCACACCTCCCTGTTCAGAGCCGACAACCGGTCTTAAATCCGCATAATAAATATCGCCTCGTCTCACTACCATAAGAGTAATCTCCTTTCGATACTCTAATTATTACCAATATACGAAACAATATTCGATTTGTTTATTCTTTTTATTCCCCATTCCGAAGCACAAGCGTAGGAAAAATATGCTATCGAGCATATTTTTCACACTATTCCTCCGGAAACGAGTACAGCCTTGGCACACGTTTGGTTATGCCACAAACATATTCGTAGTTAAACGAATGAGATAGACCTGCAATTTCTTCTACCGTAATACGGTTCTCTCCATCGCGTCCGAATATTGTTACAATATCTCCCTCTTTTACTCCTTGAATCTCTGTGACATCTACCATGAACTGGTCCATACAGACTCTTCCCACGATCGGAGCATAATTTCCCCGAATCAGAACTCTTCCTTTATTCGATACATCCCTTTTTAAACCATCTGCATATCCGACCGGAACCGTAGCAATTTTACATCTTCTATCGGCAACATAAGTACCGCCATAACTAATCGGCGTGCCAGCATCCACTTCTTTCACATAAGAAATCACTGCTTTCCACTCCATGGCTGGCTGCAGTTCCATGGCATTCTTTTCCACCTCTTCGGAAGGATACAATCCATAGGTCGTAATACCCGAACGAACCATGTCCAAATGGGCTTCTGGAAACCGCATAATGGATGCACTATTCGAAATATGCCGTATCGGAATCGTAACTCCCGCATGTTCCAATAAATTCAGAAAATGGATGTACTTATCAAATGGTTCTTTCGCTGGCTCAAGACTCCATTCATCTGCCCTCGCAAAATGACTGAATATTCCTTCCATTACAAGATGTGATAAGGAAGAGATCCTGACCACCTTTTCAACACTGGCTCTGGTCGGTACGAATCCCAATCGTCCCATACCAGTATCTAGCTTTATATGAATTTTCGCCTTTTTATCCAAACGCCTTGCCACTTCATTTATCTCTTCCGCCATTTCCACCGTATAAACAGTTTGAGAAATATCTTGAGATACTAATTCCTCATACCAGCTTTTTGGTGTATATCCTAAAATCAGAATCATCTGTCCGAATCCATGTTCCCGCAATTCTAATGCTTCCTCAATCACCGCAACACCATAAGCATCTACCAAATCCCGCAAAGCATCTGCCACCGGCAATGCACCATGACCATATGCATCCGCCTTTACAATTGCCATGATTTTCGTTCCCGCTTTTACTTTCTTTCTAGCCTCTTTTATATTATGCCGTATCGCTTCCAAGTCAACGCGGACATATGTTCTGTCAAATTCTTTCACTGTACGCCTCCATGCTCACCTAACACTACCGGTAATCCCTCAATTAAATCCGATGCCATCAATCCATAGGTACTCTTTTGTTTCACCATGGCATCTCCGCTCAATCCATGAAGATAAACTCCTAATTTAGCTGCTTCAAAAGGTTTCATGCCCTGTCCCAAAAGACCACCGATTATCCCCGCCAGCACATCACCGGAGCCTCCGGTCGCCATTCCATTATTGCCGGAAACATTCACATAACATGCTTTTCCATCCGACACAACCGTTCTTGCATCTTTTCCCGCTACAACACAATGCCAGTCGATTGCTGCCTGCTTGGTACGATCTAAAATATTTTCTTTCAATTCCGCTACCGAAACCCCTGTCAGATAACTCAGTTCTTTCATATGCGGAGTCAAAACAAAATTAGCTGATAACGTATCGGTAACTTTACGGCAGAGACGAATCGCATCTCCATCCACTACCGTGGGAGCGGTTGAATTTTCAATTACATACCGCACCATTTTTTCGGACTCCTCCGAAACACCAAGACCAGGTCCGATAACAACCACATCTGCCCATTCTAAAGCAGCCTCCAGTTCTTCTCTTCCACCGATTAAGATCTCCGGCAATGAAGATAATAACGGATTTCGATTGTTCGGTGCAGATAATACTTTTACAAGTCCTGCCCCCATTGTATATGCCGCCTTTGCTGTTAAAAAAGCAGCACCGCACATTGTTTCACAACCGGCCACTACAAGAACTCTTCCAAACGTTCCCTTATGGGAATTGCCCGGTCTGACCGGCAGCTGACCGGATAAATCAGATAATTCATAATGATATACGGAAGAATTTACAGAATCTACACTACATTTTGGAAAACCGATATCAGCCACCAAAACCTCTCCCGCATAGTCACAGCCCGGATATAACACAAGACCGGCTTTGTTTATGCCGAACGTAATGGTACAATCTGCTTTGACCGCAGTTCCCAATATCGCCCCGGTACCTGCGTCTACTCCAGACGGAATATCTAAGGCATAAACCACTGCTTCACTTGAATTGATATCATTTACAATCTTTTCATAAACATCCGTCAACGGCCGGGATAAACCAATGCCGAAAACTCCGTCTAAAATTATATCAAATTCTCCTTCTGCTATGGAAGCAGGAGAAATTACCGGAACACCGCAGTTCGCTGCAATCTCTAACTGTCTTTTCATATCCTCTGTCATTTTCTCTGGTTCTCCCACAACTGTAATTGCAGTAAGATACCCCATTTCGGACAGAATACGTGCAATGGCGGCACCATCACCGCCATTGTTCCCCACTCCACATACGGAAAGAATTCTTTTCTCTTTCTTTTCCCTTTCAATAATAACAGCAGCTACCGACATAGCTGCTCGTTCCATCAAAACAAGGCCGGATATTCCGACCGTTTGAATTGCATGAGAATCAATGGCCTTTGCCTCTTTCCCATTATACAAATATCGCATTGTTACCTCCATTCTGGATAACAAAGGCAGAGCTATCCAATCTTTCCCTTATCAAACAAATTCATCACATCATGTCCCAGCAAAGTATGCATAAGAGAATACGCACTATCCAAACTTTCCTCTAAATCTGCTTTATTGTCCATTTTTTCATTAAGCTCTTCTTTCAATATCCGAATCTCTTCATTTAAAGCTTTCAGTTTCTGGTCACTTTCTGACAATCGCTCAAAACAGTATTTTGCTCCCACGACCAAAAGCTCCTCATTTACTTCTTTGATCTGATTTGGCAATCCCATCAATTCATTGGAATTTTCTTCAATTCTTGCTTTTGTATCAAGCAATAACCGCTGCTGGTTATCTTTCTTCCTATTCGCCCGGCTGGACACCTCATCCATACCGGCAACAATTCCATCCATTAATTTCTTCTTTACCAGCTTTAATTCTTTAATCTCATTCACTAATTTCCCCTGTCTTTTCAACAGTCCGTTCAACTCTTTTTCCAATTCCTCCACTTCAGCAGGCTTCTCTCCTTTTGGAAACAGGGAATACCATCTTGTATCTAACACAAGGATCGGTACTTGTTTCCCATATAGAGCTTTCCTTACTTCATTTTCAAAACTTTTTTCCTGTTGCTTCTTCATGGCATAACACCCCCTATTAGTCATGAGGCAAATTCACAATATTATAGGATAAACGCATTAGGCTTTCCGCCAAATGAACATTTTCCACAACAACATCCTCTGGCAGGTTCAAATCCGTTGCCGCAAAATTCCAAAAGGCATGAACCCCCATCTTTACTAATTCTCCTGCTACCTCTGGTGCTTTACTTTTTGGGAGTGTCAGAGCAACGATGTCCACCGAGTTTTCTTGTATATAATCCTCCAGTGCTGCCATATCCCGGACAATAATGTCTCCCACCTTCTGTCCGACCTTTTTGATGTCGTTATCAAAAATGGCAGATACCAAAAAACCGCGGCGGGCAAAACCAGTATAATTCGCCAGTGCCTGCCCTAAATTTCCGGCTCCCAGTATAATCACATGATATTTTTTGTCGAGACCAAGTATCTTCCCGATCTCCCCCCTTAAAATTTCTACATTATAACCATATCCCTGTTGGCCAAATCCACCAAAATTATTAAAATCCTGTCGAATCTGGGATGCTGTTACATTCATTTTGTGACTTAACTCCTGCGAGGAAATCCGATCAATTCCATTTTCTAATAATTCACTTAAATATCTATAATATCGTGGCAAACGCTTAATTACCGCAGAAGAAATCTTCTTTTCCATGTCAAAAGACCTCCCTATACATCCTTTCTCTCTTATCCTAATTATAATAGAATGTTAAATTCCTGTCAATCTATGTGACAGCAATTTATCTCACATTTTTCATTCTCTGGTATTGGGGAATATAGTTGCAAATTCACCCAAAATATTATAAGATAACAACGGAGTTATACATAGGAGGTACATCATGATTTTAGCTTGTAACCATATTAAAAAGGCGTTTGCCGATGAGGTTTTAATAAAAGATGCCTCATTTCATATAAATGAGCAGGAACGTATGGCTGTTGTCGGCATAAATGGTGCCGGCAAAACAACTCTTCTTCGCATTCTTGTAGGAGAGCTTTCTCCCGATGCAGGGGAAGTAATTCAGAAAAAGGATACAACCATCGGATACCTGCCACAGCAGCAGGGATATCATTCGGACAATAGTATCTATGAAGAGCTTCTGGCAGTAAAATCCGATATTATTGAACAGGATAAAGAAATTCGCACCTTGGAGCAAAAAATGTCCCATACGGACGGAGCTGAATTGGAAAAATTATTGAATCGCTACCACCAGCTTCAAACCAGTTTTGAGTCCGGTGATGGTTACACCTACAAAAGTAAAGTTCTCGGTGTAATTAACGGTCTTGGCTTTGGCGGTGATGTCATGCACAAATGTATTAATCACCTGTCCGGTGGACAAAAAACCAGAGTTGCCCTTGGGAAACTTCTCTTATCCGAACCTGACCTGCTCATTATGGATGAGCCTACCAACCATTTAGATCTGGAATCCATCCGCTGGCTGGAAACTTATTTGACAAATTATAAAGGAAGCGTTCTGGTCGTATCCCATGACCGTTTTTTCCTTGACCGTATTGCCGAAAAGGTAGTGGAAATCGACCACGGGAAAATTACCGTTTTCTTGGGAAATTACAGTAGCTATGCCGAAAAAAAGGAAGCATTGCGGGAGGCATTCATCCATCAGTATTACAGCCAGCAGCAGGAAATCAAACATCAGGAAGAAGTCATTGCAAAGCTCCGGCAGTTTAACCGGGAGAAATCCATAAAACGTGCAGAAAGCCGCGAAAAAATGTTGGACAAAATAGAGCGGTTAGAAAAACCTGACGAATACAATAAAACGATGAATTTTGAATTGACGCCTGCCAGAATCAGTGGGAATGATGTTCTGCAGGTCGACAACTTTACCAAAAGTTTTGGTGAGAACCATTTATTTGAAAACATTTCTTTTGAAGTGAAACGTGGTGAAAAAATTGCCGTGATCGGACAAAATGGAACTGGTAAAACAACACTGCTCAAGATGATTTGCGGAATGGAGCCAGTCGATCATGGAACTGCTACTACTGGTGCCAATGTAGAAATCGGATATTATGATCAGGAACATAATGTTCTTCATGAGGGCAAAACGATATTTGAAGAAATTCAGGACGATTACCCGGATTTGAATAACACCACAATCCGAAATGTTCTCGCCGCTTTCCTCTTTACCGGAGAGGATGTTTTCAAACCGATCCATCTGCTCAGCGGCGGTGAAAAGGGACGTGTATCTCTTGCAAAATTAATGCTTTCCCAAGCAAATTTTCTTTTGCTGGATGAACCTACGAACCACTTGGATATTACTTCCAAAGAAATTTTGGAAACAGCTATAAATAACTATACCGGAACGGTACTATATGTATCCCATGACCGCTATTTCATACACAGAACAGCAACAAGGATTCTTGACCTGACCAGCCATAAGCTTCTCTCCTATCCGGGGGATTATTCCTATTATCTGGAAAAGAAAGATACGATGGAAAAGATTCATCTGAACCAGTCCTTCACTGCTGGTTCATCACAGTCCGGCTCCGGTAGAACGAACACGGCATCAAAACAGGATTGGAAAGCCCAAAAAGAACTGGAAGCTCAAAAAAGGAAACTGGAAAATGCCTATAAAAAAACGGAAACGGAAATTGAAAATTTGGAAAACCGCATTGCCGCTATTGATGAAGAAATGTCACTGCCGGAAAATGCTACTTCGGCCGCAAAATTAATGGAACTCTCCAAAGAACGGGATGAAAAAGAAGCCGCCCTCACTGACGCAATGGAACAATGGGAACAGCTTGCTCTTGCATTGGAAACGTTATAGATTTACATCTACTTCCGCACCTTTAATATCATCCATAATTAAATTCAACTCATCCATTAATTTTTCCAGTTCTGCATTGGCTTTATTTTGATCGGAATTATAGGAAACCATATTTTCTACATTTTCATATTCATCTACGGTCACTTTTGACTCGGAAGAAAAATCGGACTCCTCACAATCAGCTTTCTGGTTCTTCTCCACCATTTTCTCCAATTCCTCTTTTTTCTCTTTCTGTTCTTCCAGCTTTTCTTCCTGCTCTTCCTTCTTCTCTGCCTGCTCTTTCGCTTTTTCCACAACTTCCTGCAATTTCTCATCCACGTAATTCACGGCTTCTGAACGAAGCTGGCCGATAATGTCCTTGCTTGCCTGCTCCATTATCTCATCTGCGGTTTTCTCTGCTTCTAACATAGGACTTCTTTTTAGCCGTTCCTGTTTCATATTAAATATGCTTTCCCGCAAACTTTTGATTGCTTTTGCATTTTCTTCAGGATTTTTCTTTAACTCCTCATATTTTTCCTGCAGTTCCCGCATATTTTCATCTATTTTCTTATCCTGTTCAAAAGTATCCCCGACAATTTTCATTGCTTGTTTCTGTGCCTGTTGCCGCTTCAGGGTAATAGAATCCTTCGTGTTATTGAGATTCCCCGCATAAATCGTTTTTGAGTGAGGATTCCTTTGATTTTCACGCTTCCGTTCTACTGCGTTTTCATTCGTAACAAAAAGCGATTGTTCCTTATTTACTGCTTGTATTACCATCGACAAGACCTCCTTTTCCTTTTCAGCCCATCCATAGACTCATATAATTAAAATATCGGCACTCGAACCAGTTTTTTTAACCCTGCCCCGCTATTCCTTCGGCACAATTTTCCCTTGTGTCTGTACTTTATCATCCGTCGCTGTACCGATACCACTGATTGGAATTTTCTCTCCCAAATAGGTCGGCTCCGGCTTTACCAGAAGATTCATAAATTCTTTCACTCTCGCAAGCATTTCCCGTGCCTCCAGCACCCAGCTTCCCTGATATTCTGTTTCTACTGACGGAGTTCCGTAGGCCGTCAGTCCCAGCTCCTTTGCCGTATAAACAGCACGGTATTCATGATAAGGCTGCGTCACGATAGCAACACTCTTCACCTCAAATACATCACGGGCACGATACATAGATTCGTAGGTAGAAAAGCCTGCATGATCCATAAAAATATTCTCTGCCGGTACTCCCGCATCTATCGCATACTGCTTCATGGCATTGACTTCATCATATTCCTCTCTTCCGTGGTCTCCTGTCATCAGAATACGATTGGATATTCCCTTCTGATACAATTCAATTCCACGGTCAAGACGGTCCCTTAACACCAGACTTGGAGTTCCATCCTCTTGAAGCCCGGCACCCAGTATCATAATGCAATCAACTTCCGGAATCTCGCTGCTTTCATCCCCACTATAGATTTCATCCTTTACAGAGGATTTCATAAACCCGTTTATTACCAAAAGAATAACAAGACCGATGAGCCCAAGTACCACTCCTATCATTAAAATACGTTTGAACCATTTCCTTTTTCCAGACCAAAACTTTTTCATTTGTTTTCCCTCCCTACTTTTTCTGAATATCAATAACCGTAAACTCGGAATGCTCCTGCGTACGGATCGGATAGCCCCATCCGGCAATTCCTGCGGAAACAACCGCATGCATATTCCCTTCTTTTGCCAGTCCATACCACAAGTCTGAGGTATGAAAAATTCTCATAACATGACCGGATGGAAAAATCTGTCCGGCATGAGTATGCCCTGACACAATCAAATCCACTCCTTCTGCCACATTTTCCTCATACTCTACCGGCTGATGATCTGCCACTATAATATAATCTTCCTGATTTACTCCCTGTAAAATATCAGAAACGGACTTTCTTACAGGACTGACATCTTCCCTGCCGGCAATTGTTAATCCTTCTGCAATTTCTACAAAATTATCCTTCAGTACGGTAATACCGCTCTCTGTTATCGCTGTCTCCAGTTCTTCCTTTGTATAAGAGGGAGCAGATGAATAATTCTGTCTGTCATGGTTGCCATACACATAATAAATACCATAAGTTGACGGAATCCCGCCCCATACATGAAAAATTTCTTTCATCTGTTCCTTCGTTGTACTTTCATCCACAATATCTCCCCCCAGCACAACAAGGTCTGGCTTTATTTCAGACATCCGTTCGCTCAGCTCCCGCATTTTTTCACTCTCAAAAATGGTGCCATAATGGGAATCTGTAACCAACAATACCCGTATCTTATTATCCGGTATATTTTTTTCTGTTGTGATCACGTAATCCGTTTCTATCACATTCCGAATATTAAAATATCCATAGGTAAAAATAACTGCTGTAATCAAAAAGGGGAGCAGACAGCTTTTATATATTATATTCCATTTTGTTTTTTCCCCTTTTCCTATCTTTTTTACGATAAGATTAACAATTTCTATTACTCCGGCCGCTGCAACTATATGTACTAAAATCACACCCGTTGTACTAAATAAATTACCGCTGAGAAGCCCCAGCCAAAGAGAAATCCCTGCAAGAACAGCCTTCCATACTTTTTTTAATTCCGGAATAAATAGGGAAAGAATTCTCTTCATTAAAATATAAAAATAACCCGCTGCCACAATCATACAGACTATTTCTGTAATTCTCATAATCACCCAAAGCATCGTATTCATCTCCCTCCTGTCATGTGACCGCTGAAAGTATATTATTCCGAACAGATACGCTGGATAATATCGTTGGATTTCCGGTAAATTTCTTCGATATCCTCTTTCACAAAAAACGCCCCATCTTCATACAGGATTTCTCCATTGACCATTGTCAGCTTTACATTTTCCTTGCTTCCACTGTATACAATATTTTTGGCGATATTATTTTCCGGCTGCATATTCGGACGGTGCATATCGATCATAATCAAATCTGCCAGTTGTCCTTCGGATAACGTTTCACAATCCCGAAGTCCCATTGCCCTTGCACCGCCAACAGTTGCCATTTTCAATACCTCTCTGGCATCCATAGCCGATGCATCCTGTTTTGTTACTTTCTGCAAAGTTGCCGCCAGATACATCTCCCGGAACATATCCAGTGCATTGTTGCTGGCAGGTCCGTCAGTCCCCAGTGCCACATTCACTCCATGGTCCAGAAGTCCGATCAAGTCAGCTACGCCGCTTGCCAGTTTCACGTTGGAGCATGGATTTGAAACAATCGAGATTTTTTTCTCTCCACATAGTTCCATATCCTCATCATTCATCCATACCCCATGAAAACCACCGCCGCCGTATTCAAACATACCAAGAGAATCTAAAAATTTCACCGGAGACATTCCATACCGCTCATAACATTCCTCCACTTCCTTTTTTGTCTCTGCCAAATGAAGATACATTGGCTTTCGCAGACGGTTTGCCAAAGCCGCCAGACCTTCAATGGATTCCTTTTTCGTCGTGTATTCAGCATGAAAACCTAACTGGCAGGAAACCAGATCTCCCATGGCATTTATTTCATGGAACTGTTCCTCCGTCTGCTCAATCGTTCCTCCAAAATCATTCATTCCACCGCAGAATACCGAACGAAATCCCATTTCCTGAGATGCCCTTGCATGAAACGGATTATCTAAATACATATCAAAATTAGCAGTAATGCCACTGGTAAGATACTCTAACATAGCAAGTTTTGATAAGGGAATCTGGTCTTCTGCTGTCAGTTTTGCCTCCATGGGAAAAACCCGGCCATAAAGCCATTCCTGTAGTGGCAGATCATCTGCAAATGAGCGGAGAAATGTCATCGCAGAATGGGTGTGTGCATTTTTAAATCCCGGCATAAGAAGATTTCTCTTGCAGTCAATTTCCCTGTCCCATTCAACCTTTCTTTTGTCGGTTTGCTCTGACATCTCCTTTCCCACATAGGTAATATATCTGCCCTCTACATGAAGTTCCCCCTCTATAATTTCAGTATCCTGTTCCATTGTCATAATTCTTGCATGATAGAAACGTATGTTCATAATTCAATCATCCTCCCTCGTCTTTGATCCTGTCCGTAACACACAATCTCACATTTTTTTAATGCTGTCACGGACTAATGTTTTGAAATGCGGAGCTACCCGGTCTGCCACATCACGAACCTCATCATGGCTGAGGGGCTTCGCACTTGTCCCTCCTGCCATATTCGTAATACAGGAAATCCCACAAACTTTCATCCCCATATGTCTGGCAGCAACTGCCTCCACTGCCGTACTCATTCCCACCGCATGTGCACCCAATTGGGCAAACATTTTTACTTCTGCGGGAGTTTCATAAGCAGGTCCTGTCGTCTGTACGTAAACACCTTCTTTTATGTCAATACCACGATCTTTTGCCGTATTATGAATCAGCTGACGCAAATCTTCATCATATACCGTGTCCATAGAAGGAAATCTCGTTCCCCATTCCTCCACATTTGCTCCCACTAACGGAGAAGGTACAAAGGTACTGATCTGGTCAGTCAGAAGCATAAAATCACCCGGTACCAATTTAGCACTGATTCCCCCGGCCGCATTGGTAAGAAATAAAATCTCTGCCCCCAATAACCTCATAACACGGATAGGAAGAACAACATCACTCATCTTATACCCCTCATAATAATGAATACGCCCCTGCATAATAACAACAGGAACTTCCCCTATATAGCCAAAAACGAACCTTCCCTTATGCCCTGTCACAGTAGATACCGGAAATCCCTGAATCTCATCATAAGAAACGGCAGTCACTGCATGAATCTCATCTGCTAACACACCCAGTCCGCTGCCTAATATCAGGGCGGTCTTCGGAATAAAATCCGTCTTTTCCCGTATCTGTGCCACACATTGTTCTACCTTTTTTTGCACTTCATTCATAACTATATCTCCTTTCCTCCATGTCGGTCAGATAAATCTCTCAAACACCCGGTTGCTCACATCAATTCCCCTTTTTGTCAGAGAAATAAAGTCCCCCTTTTTCTCTAAAAGTCCCCGGCTCTGACACCAGCTTATTTCTTGTCCGAAACATTCCTCCATATTCTCACCGAAGCATTCCTGAAATCGTTTCATAGAAACTCCTTTCATACAACGAAGTCCCAAATACATAAATTCTGCTTTTTCCTCTTCCCTCTCTAACTTTTCTATTTCTGTCACCGGATATTCTCCCCTGTCTATCTGTCCCTGATACAAAGACATATCCCGTTCATTGGAAAAACGGGTATGGGAAAGTAAGGAAGAAGCCCCCAGACCAAGCCCTAAATATTCTTCTCTCTTCCAATATTTCAGATTATGCCTGCACTCTTTTCCTTCCTTGGCATAATTTGAAATCTCATAGCGCTCATAGCCGGCATTTTTTAACACTTCCCTTGTTCTCTCATACATCCACCGGTCAGTATCTTCATCCACTGGCGGATTCTCGGCATATAATTCATAAAAAGGAGTTCCCTCTTCAATTATCAGACTATAGGAAGAAATATGCTCCGGTTCTAATTCGGTCACACATTTTAACGTATTTTCATAGCTCTGCTTCGACTGCTTTGGAATGGCAGACATAAGATCAATATTGATATTGTCAAAGCCCGTTTTTCTTGCCAGATGATAACTATTCAGGAAATCCCTGTAGCTGTGGATTCTTCCTAGTATCTTTAATTCATCTTCCATGGCGGACTGCATTCCAAAACTGATCCGGTCTACTCCGGCCTGACGGTACAGGTCAAACTTTTCCCTTGTCACCGTTCCGGGATTACACTCCACGGTAAACTCCTTATGTCCATTCACAGAAAAATTGTCATAGATACCCTGAAAAACGATTTCCATTTCCTCTGCGGCAAGAACAGAGGGTGTTCCACCCCCTATGAAAATAGTGTCCACCTCATAGGCAGACACTTTGTCTCTCCATTGCTCCATTTCCCTCCTGAGTGTTCTCACATATGGTAAATAGCTTTCTTTATTTGCCGCAAAAGATAAGAAATCACAATACCTGCACTTTTGTATGCAAAATGGCACATGGATATAAAGCCCCAATGGCTTTCTTTTATTCTTCATCATCCAGTTTCAAAACGCTCATAAACGCTTTCTGCGGAATTTCTACATTTCCGATCTGCCGCATGCGTTTCTTTCCTTCCTTCTGTTTCTCCAATAGCTTTCTCTTACGGGAAATATCACCACCGTAGCATTTCGCAAGAACATCTTTACGAACTGCTTTCACTGTTTCCCGGGCAATCACTTTATTTCCAATGGCTGCCTGAATCGGAATCTCGAACAAATGTCTCGGAATCTCGTTTTTAAGCTTTTGACACATTTTTCTTCCCCGTTCATACGCCGAACTCTCATGTACAATAAAGGACAGGGCATCGACTTCTTCTTTATTGATCAGAATATTCAGCTTCACGAGACTTGCCGTCTCGTACCCTTTCATCTCATAATCAAAAGAAGCATAACCACGGGAACGTGACTTCAAGGAATCGAAGAAATCATAAATAATTTCATTTAATGGCAATGTATATTTCAGCAGTGCCCTTGTCTCTTCCATATATTCCATTCCCTGATAGATACCACGTCTTTCCTGACAGAGCTTCATAATTGCTCCCACAAATTCTGTTGTCACCATAATCTCCGCATCCACCACTGGTTCCTCCATATGTTCAATTTCGGATGAATCCGGCAGATTAGAGGGATTTGTCACCTCCACCATTTCTCCATTTGTTTTATAGACATGATAGACAACCCCTGGTGCCGTTGTTACCAGATCAAGATTATACTCTCTCTCTAACCGCTCTTGAATCACTTCCAAATGAAGCAGTCCGAGAAATCCACATCGAAAACCAAATCCTAAGGCAATGGAAGTTTCCGCCTCAAATTGAAGAGAAGCATCATTTAACTGCAGCTTTTCCAGTGCATCCCTCAAATCCTGATATTTTGCACCATCGGCCGGATACAAACCGCAATATACCATCGGCATCACCTTTTTATATCCCGGCAATGCTTCTGCACAAGGATTATCCGCATCCGTTACTGTGTCACCTACCCGGGTTCCCTCTACATTTTTGAGACTGGCTGTAATATATCCGACCATTCCTGCGGTCAGTTCTTCACAAGGAAGAAATTGTCCCGCACCAAAGGTTCCAACTTCCACAACTTCTTCTTCCAGCCCCGTTGCCATCATATGAATCCTAGTACCCTTTTTCACTGTTCCCTCAAAAAGACGGCAAAAAATAATAACTCCTTTGTAGGCATCATAGACCGAGTCAAAAATCAATGCCTTCAGCGGTGCCGTTTCGTCTCCCTCAGGAGCTGGAATTTTTGTTACGATCTGCTCTAGAACTTCTTCAATATTGGTTCCTAATTTAGCAGAAATCAATGGTGCATCCTGTGCCTCAATTCCAATAACATCCTCAATTTCATTTTTTACCCGATCCGGTTCTGCACTCGGCAAATCAATTTTATTAATCACCGGCATAATTTCCAGATCATGGTCAATGGCAAGATAACAATTCGCCAATGTCTGAGCTTCAATTCCCTGTGCTGCATCCACAATAAGGATTGCACCTTCACAGGCAGCAAGACTTCGGGATACTTCGTAGTTAAAGTCCACATGTCCCGGTGTATCAATCAGATTAAACAAATATTCCTCACCGTCTTTTGCCTGATAAGCAATCCGTACCGCCTGAGACTTAATCGTAATCCCTCTCTCCCTTTCCAGTTCCATATTATCTAATACCTGAGCCTGCATTTCACGGCTGGTCAATAAACCGGTCTTTTCAATAATACGGTCTGCCAGAGTAGATTTTCCGTGATCAATATGGGCGATTATGCAAAAATTTCTTATATGACTTTTCCTAAATGCTGACATTCCTTCTGTAATTTCCTTTCTATCTGTAAAAAATGATTCTGATTTCATACACAAATCTATCCTTATATTAGCATAATTCCCTGTTGATTGCCACAAAAAAAATCCATACTGCCTTGTATTTTCCACATTTTTATTGTAGAATAAATGTAAAGTTGACAAAAAAAGACATTGGTAGCATTTAGGAGGAAAGAGAATGAAGAAAATATTTTCTTTGGTTCTAGCTGCCGGAATACTTATATCATCTTGTCTGAATGGTATTCCAGCAAAAGCAGCAACCATAAAACTAAACAAAAAATCACTTACCCTTAAAGCAGGTTCATCTTACACCTTAAAGGTAAAGGGAACTAAGGCCAAAGTAAAATGGTCTTCTAAAAAGAAATCCATTGCCACTGTTTCTTCCAAAGGTAAAGTAAGAGCCAAAAAAGCAGGAAAAACAACCATTACTGCTAAAGTAAAGGGTAAAAAATATACGTGCAGAGTTAATGTAAAGGCAAAACAGACAGGTAAAGCAGGCTCAAAAACAAATCCGATTTCCGCTTACAAAAAAAATACCTTTTACTATTATGAAGAGGGGAAAAAGAAAGGTAAATTCACATTTGAGCTGATACAGTTTGCCTCGGGGGAGGAATCAGCAGACTTAGCGGCTAACAATTCTGCTAACTTAACACCGTCAGAAAATCAGGAATACCTTTACTTTAAGTTCAGGATTAAATATATATCCGGCAGCCAGACAATTAAGGCAAAAGATATTTTCAATTATTATTACAATATTTATGGAAATAACTCGAAAAAACAGATAAACAATATTGACTGGGGATTCTTCTTTGAAAATGTAGATGATCTGGGTACAACACTTCTCTCTCCCGGAAATGAAGTGACTTGTGCCAAAGCGATACTTGTAAACAAAGGATATTCTCCGATTACCTACCGGATTCAGACCGGAAAAAATTCTTATACCTGGTTCACGACAGAAAAATAGAAACAAGAAAAGTAGCAGCTGTTCGATCGCTGCTACTTTTTACTTTTCTTTTTATGGTTCTAAACGATGGATATCTCTTGGAAACAGAGCTGCCTGACGAATGTTTTCCATACCTAAAAGTTTTGCCGTAAAGCGTTCAAGGCCAAGTCCCAGCCCGCCATGAGGCGGTATGCCATACCGATGCATCTGCAGATAACTCTCAAAAAGTTCAACATTCATCTTCCTCTTTTTCATTTTTTTCACCTGTTCTGAATAATCGTGAATCCTCTGTCCACCGGTCGTGACCTCAAGTCCCCGGAACAAAAGGTCAAAGCTTTCGGTTGCGCCGGGTTCCTGTTTGCTGTCCATAGCATAGAAAGGACGTTTTTTACTTGGATAATGGGTAACAAATACAAATTCACACCCTGTTTTTTTATACATCCATTCACATAACAGTTTCTCTTCCTCCGGCTCAAAGTCATCAGAAACCAAAATCTCCCTTTTATATTCCTCTGCTACCAACTGCTTTGCTTCGGAAAAATGTACCGAAGGAATTTCCTGTATTACCGGCAGATCCACTTGTAATAGCTGCAACTCCTGCCTGTAATTTTGCTCGAGGTACAAAAACATGTTCTGGATCATTCTCGTTTCCATCTGCATAATTTCCTCAAAATTCCGTATAAATCCCATTTCAAAATCTACACTGGTATATTCATTCAAATGTCTGGAAGTATCGTGCTTTTCTGCGCGAAATCTCTTGAAGTTCTTTCAACGAAAAATCGGCTCTCTCACTAGTATAAATACACTGTAAGATCTCCCGTTTCGTCCGAAGTAGAACAAAAGCAAATCCTCTCATTTTTCGGATTTTGTAAATGCTGCCATGAATCTGTATTTTTTTCCAATATACTCCAATAAATTTTCTGCCTCTACGATTACTTTATCTCTTCTTTCCTGAATCATTTTTTCCTCACTTTCCACCACACTATATTTGTAGCAAGAACACGTCAACCGTTACAATCTGTTCTATTATCCGTGAGGACATCGTCTTTATGTCCCATACAATCACAACCTTTCCCCAACATAACGGTACCAATCACTTGTATGGGAATTATCAAAATACAAAAAAACCACACAAGCTGTCAAAACATACCTCATGTGGTTTCCTTATCTCTATTATTCCACACAGGCACAACACATCAAGCGGTCGTACCTGTGATGGTTACAGATACAACCGCTATCAATCGTCGTCCCTGTTCAGTTTATGAAACGAAAAACAATTCATAGCTTTTCCCCTTTTTCTTTTTGAAAAGTATAACACACTGTTTTTCTCATTGCAAGAACTTTTCAATTCACTTTTCTGATATTACTAATGGTACACAACTCACCGGACAAAGCAAAACAAACCGGCAAATCTGTTGAACTAGGAACAACCATATAAGTGGTTACGATTACACCACAATTCTCCTGTTTCAATGTAATCGTATCTCCCTCGCGAACTGCTGTGACCGAACATTTCACACCCTTTTTATTTGCTGCCAGCCAGTCTTCCCACGAAGTCCAGTCATCAGAAAACTCTGCTTCAAAAGAAAAATCATCTGCATTTTCTTTCCATCCATACGCATCTGAGCGGGTAACACTATATTCCGTATATGCCACACCATTTACACTCTTATCCAGTGCTGAGAATAAAACAACAAACGGAGTATGCCAGCCTTCTTTTGCCTGCTGATAACTAACACTATTAAAATTAAGTGTAATTGGCTGTTCTTTGATTTCAATTCCATCGGAATGATTCGTCCACCAACCAGGACAATCCAAATTAGGAAAATCTCCCTGTGTTTGCGGCATTACTGGCTTTTTCACGGAAACAGGTGTTATTGCCCCCTCCCCGATTGGCTCTGCATCCCACATTGGAACAAAATCTGACAAAGTACATCTCTCGCCTGTCAATGCAAAATAGACATTCTTACCTGCATCTTCTGGCAAAGTTACTGTTGCGGAAACAACAACCCCTGCATTTTCCAAGCGAATCATAACATATTTCTCATAACGGACCGCCATAACATTACAGATTGTTCCTTCCTTATTTTTGGCAATCCATTCCTCCCAAGTATTCCATTCACTCAAATGCTGGCTCTCATATTGATATGCTTCTGCCAACCCCTTAATTCCATACGCATCCGAACGAGTAATACAATATTCCTTATAATGGTTTGCTAATACCATGCCTCTCTGCCCATCCACTTTTCCATCATCGGATGAATACAATACTACGGATGGTGTATGCCAGTTCTTATCTGCATCTGCCATTGAGACATTTTGGTAAGTAATGGTAACAGGATAATCCGTTAGTAATATACCTTGTGTATATTGCTCACCGAATTCCCTGCAGGATACCATTTCCATCCCCATTAAATCCTTATCTTTCATACGCACCCCCTCCTTCATGTAATTGTTATCTCAATTATACTAGAAACAAAAGGGAATTACAAGGAAGGAATGAGCCAATGATAAGGTCACGCTCTGATGTGAACGTTGGCACTTTTTTAATTTCCCATATTTCACGCAGAAACAGAACACTCGAACAGCCGCTCCCGCTTAATCAATTACGTAGCACTAAGGGTGCGCCGACCACGCGCACCTCTTAGTGACGCAATTGAAATACTGTTCTCATTGTTTTGTTTCTGCGTGAAATACTGCACAATTACAGATATGCCTGCTTTTCCATTTTTTAGGTGCCTCGGCTGCACTTAATATTTCGATTACTTCTTTCATACGCATGGTAAAAATCATTCCATCCGTATATTGTTCTATGGTTTCTATTAATATCGCAGAAAATGGGAGCAGATCAGACAAAACCACGTCCGATTTGCTCCCATAATTACGTCATTTTATACCGTTTTTTTAGAACTTACCTACGGGAACTAGAACTTCCCAGCGGCAATTAGAATTTCCCGTTGTCTGCTGCTTCCTGAATGGAAACGGCTACTGCTACTGTCATACCAACCATTGGGTTGTTTCCGGCACCAATGAGTCCCATCATCTCTACGTGTGCAGGTACAGAAGAAGACCCAGCGAACTGGGCGTCACTGTGCATACGTCCCAATGTATCTGTCATACCATAGGAAGCCGGGCCGGCTGCCATGTTGTCCGGATGAAGCGTACGTCCTGTACCACCACCAGATGCTACGGAGAAATATTTCTTACCCTGCTCAATACACTCTTTCTTATATGTACCAGCTACCGGATGCTGGAAACGTGTTGGGTTTGTAGAGTTACCGGTAATGGATACGTCTACACCCTCTTTGTGCATAATAGCAACACCTTCCTGAACATCATTCGCACCATAGCAGTTTACTTTAGCACGAAGTCCATCTGAGTAAGATTTCCGGAATACTTCTTTTACTTCATTTTTATATGGATCATACTCAGTCTCAACAAAAGTAAATCCGTTGATACGGGAAATAATCTGAGCAGCGTCTTTTCCAAGACCATTCAAGATAACACGAAGAGGTTTTTTACGTACTTTATTTGCTTTCTCTGCAATACCGATTGCACCCTCAGCTGCCGCAAAAGACTCATGTCCGGCCAAGAAACAAAAACACTCTGTCTCCTCTTCCAACAACATTTTACCAAGATTACCGTGTCCAAGACCTACTTTACGGGTATCTGCTACAGAACCCGGAATACAGAATGCCTGAAGCCCTTCACCAATTGCGGCTGCTGCATCTGCAGCTCTTCTGCATCCCTTTTTAATTGCGATTGCCGCACCTACAGTATAAGCCCAGCACGCATTTTCAAAACAAATTGGCTGAATACCTTTGATCTGGTCATATACGTTCAAGCCGGCATCTTTCGTAATCTTCTCTGCCTCTTCAATAGAGGAGATTCCATACTCAGCTAAAACGCCATTGATTTTATCAATTCTTCTTTCATATGATTCAAATAATGCCATTTTTCGTTCCTCCTCTATTATTTCAATACTTCATCGGTTCTAGGATCGATGATTTTTACAGCGTCGTCAACACGTCCATACTGTCCGCAGGCTTTCTCATATGCGGTGTTCGGATCGTCACCTTTCTTGATGAAATCTGTCATCTTGCCAAGGCTTACAAATTTGTATCCGATAATCATATCTTCTTCATCCAAAGCAATCCCCGTTACATATCCCTCTGCCATTTCAAGATAACGAGGACCTTTTTTCAATGTACCATACATCGTACCGACCTGAGAACGAAGTCCTTTTCCGAGGTCTTCTAATCCCGCTCCGATTGGAAGTCCGTCTTCAGAGAATGCACTCTGAGTACGTCCATAAACAATCTGAAGGAACAGCTCTCTCATTGCTGTATTAATCGCATCACAAACAAGGTCAGTATTCAATGCTTCCATAACGGTTCTTCCCGGAAGAATTTCAGAAGCCATCGCTGCGGAATGTGTCATACCGGAACATCCGATTGTCTCTACTAATGCCTCCTGAATAATTCCTTCTTTTACATTTAATGTAAGCTTGCATGCCCCCTGCTGAGGTGCACACCAGCCTACACCATGTGTCAAACCAGAAATATCTTTTACTTCTTTCGCTTTTACCCATTTTGCTTCTTCTGGAATCGGTGCACAACCGTGGTTTACACCCTGAGCAACTGGGCACATGTTTTCTACTTCTTGTGAATAAATCATGTCGTAACTCCTTTCTATATGCGTCAAATTCTTATAAAAGTTTACATTATTTTCCGGGAAATGTCAAGAATCACAGACCGCTTTCCAAGAACAGGGGAACAAGTTTTCTGGCCCCTATCTTTTCTCTGCGATTTCCCCCTGTTTTTTATAAATACTTCCTCCCGGAACATACCCTCTCACACTAGAAAGAGGATATATATTCGTATTCGCTCCAATCACAGAGCCGGGATTTAAAATGCTGCCGCATCCCACTTCGACCTCATCTCCGACAATAGCACCCATTTTCTTTAATCCGGTCTTTACCTTTTCCCCCTCTACATGAATCTCCACTAAGGTCTTATCGGATTTCACGTTCGAGGTAATGGAACCGGCACCCATATGGGATCTATAACCAAGAATAGAGTCCCCCACATAATTATAGTGCGGCACCTGTACCTGATCAAAAAGGATTACATTCTTTAACTCGGTAGAATTTCCTACGACCGCATTCTTTCCTACGACAGCATTTCCACGGATAAAAGCACAATGGCGAATTTCTGCTCCCTCGTCAATAATGAGCGGTCCCGTAAGACTGGCTGTCGGTGCAACGGCTGCCGACTTAGCAATCCAAATATCTTCTCCTCTCTTTTCAAATTTATCTTCCGGTAAGGTTTCTCCCTGTTTTAGGATAAAATCATGAATCAGCGGCAAGGCTTCGTATGGATATGTAATTCCATTCAATAGATCTGCCGCCATCGTATGGGATAAATCAAACAAATTTGCAGTTTCCAATTGCTTCATTGATACATACCTCCAATTTGAATTTATTTCTTGTTCTGTTCATCGAACATTGCTTTCATCGTTGGATTATTCCGTGTTAGTTTTTTTATCGTCAAATCCTCTGCCTTATTATTGGCAAGACGAAGATTATTCTCGGAAGAAAGCAGTGCTTCTTTTATCTTCTGTAAATGGGAAATGGATTTATCAATTTCATCAATCGCCGTATTGAATTTTTTACTGGCAAGCTGATAGTTTTTGGCAAATCCCTCCTTAAATTTATTCATATTCTCCTCAAAGCGGGATATGTCTATATTTTGGTTCCGCATGATCTCCACTTCCTGCCGGTATGCCAGCGAATTCATAGCGGCATTTCTGAGTATTGTGATCATCGGAATGAAGAACTGGGGACGAATCACATACATTTTGTCGTATTTGTAAGACATGTCGACAATACCGGTATTATAAAGCTCATTATCAATTTCCAACAAAGAAACTAATACGGCATATTCACATTTCTTCTCCCGCCGGTCCTTATCCAGCTCTTTGAGAAAATCTTCATTTTTCTTTTTTGTCGCTGTCTGATCCATTTCATTTTTCATTTCAAACATAATCGAGATAAATTCGGTTCCATCTTCCGCTTCCTCCCGGAAAATATAATCCCCCTTACTTCCTGTTCTGGCATCATTATCCTTTTCAAAATAAGCCGTGGGAAAGGCAGTAGCACGTAACTTATTAAATTCAATTTCACAGTGCTGCTCCAAGCTTTCTCCTACCATTTTAGTAGACTGCTTTGCCTTAAAATCCTTGTAGTAATCAATTTGCTCATTAAGCAGTTTCATCTTATCTTCATAGTACTCTTTTAAATTTTGCTGCTGCTCTTTCTTTTCGTTTTCCAAATTCGCAATTTCTAAACTGCATCGGGATAATTCTTTTTCCTTTTCCTGAACTGCCTTTGTCACCGCAAGCTCCGTATCCTTATTACTTGCCTCTAGCTTTGCCTGCAGACTGGCGATCTTTTGTTCCATTTCTACAAGCTTTTCCGCATAACTTTTCTCTTTTTCCAACTCTGCCATTTTAACAGCTGTATTTTTTTCTTCCGCAAATTGCTGCTCTCTGCGGGAAAGCTCCTTATCAAATTCTTTATTTCTGACCTGCTGTACAATCTGGGCATATCCCGATTCATCTACTTGAAAGACCTCCCCACATTTGGGGCACTTAATTTCCTGCATCTCTACCTCCCCTTCCATACTTTTGTATTTCTATTAATTCCCTGACTGTTCCTTTTTCTTCGCTTTTTTCCTGCTCTGCTTTTTCGCCGGCTTCTTATAATGCTGCGATGCAGCCCGGTAGTAGGAATTTAACTGGCTCCGGTTATCTTCCCGTTTTGCCTGTTCTACCAGCTTTGAAACAAATGCAGATAACTTCTTCATATACTCATCTTCACTAATATTGCCATCGGCCACTCCCGTCAGCCCTTTTTCCCAGCTTGCAGTAAGCTTTGGTGACAGCATCGCCGGCATCGAATACCGGACAATTCCACAAACCAGCTCCCCTTTCAGGGTAGGTGTGATAATCTGTGTTTTTGTATTCAAATTCAAATAGTCAATATGAAATAATTTTTTCAAAATCTCCGCTCTGGTCGCACTGGTGCCAATACCACTTCCCTTTATCATGGCACGAAGCTCTTCATCCTCAATGAACTGTCCCGCATTTTCCATGGCAAGAATCATAGAGCCGGAATTATACCTTTTTGGCGGAGAAGTTTCTCCCTCTTTCATATTACATTCTTTCAGGGAAACCGAAGTCCCCTTTTTCATCTGACAGATTATTTCTTTCAAGCCGGCACTATTTTCTTCTGCATTTTCCCCGGCATTTTCTTCTCCGGCATCCAACTCTTTCTTTTTCGTAAAGGAAAATTGGGAAACCGGCAAAAAACCATCTTCCATCCGAACTTTTGTAGAAGTAAAAAATCTCTCCTTACCGGCCTTCACTGTTACATTTATTTTCTGAAACACCGCTGCCGGGAAAAAAATACTCAAAAATCTTCGCACAATAACTTCGTACATTTTTTCCTGTGTCGGTGCAAGAGAGTTCAATGCCGATAGTCCCTGTCCGGTCGGTATAATTGCATAATGGTCCGTAATTTGTTTATCGTTTACATACCGGGTCTTTTCCAATCCTTTATAAGTTTGGTTTTCAGAAATATAGGATAAATAAGGTGCTGCCTGTTTATATCCCTGCAGCCCCCTTAGGTTTTTTCCGATTTCCTTTGCCACGGCACTGGATAATACACGGGCATCCGTTCTCGGGTATGTCACCAATTTTTTTTCATACAATTCCTGCACGACCGCCAATGTTTCATCCGGACTGATTTTAAACAGCTTCGACGACAAGTTCTGGAGTTCTGCAAGATTGAATAATAAAGGCGGATTTTTCTTCTCCTTCTTCTTTTCTACCGCTTCGATCTCCGACACCGCCGGCTGCGGATTCATAAGGGAATCAATCAGTGCCTGTGCCTTTTCTTTTTCCTTAAATCCATTTTCCTTATAAAGTGCCGGTGAAGCAAAATATTGGGATTCCTCTACCGCTTTCCATTCACCTTCAAAGCATTTCCCATTGAATTCAAAAGTGCCAAGTACACGATAAAAAGGTGTCTTGACAAAATTGCGAATTTCCCATTCCCTTGATACTACCATACCAAGAACACAAGTCATAACACGTCCCACTGACACCGATGTCCACTTTTCTCCCTGAAAATTTTGATTCAGCCAATATCCATACTTAAGCGATAACGCACGGGAAAAATTAATCCCCATTAAATAGTCTTCTTTTGCACGCAAATAAGCGGAGCTGCTCAGATTATCATACTCCGCCATTGATTTTGCTTCCCGGATTCCCCGGAGAATCTCGTCTTCCGTTTGAGAATCAATCCACACACGCAATTTTTTCTTTGATGCAGGAACCCCTGCCATCTGGTCTACCAAACGATATATGTATTCTCCTTCCCGCCCGGAGTCGGTACAAATATAAATGGTATCTACATCATCACGGTTCAGTAGTCCGCTTACAATCTGAAATTGTTTTTTTACATTGGGTATTACCTCATACCGAAAAGTGTCCGGCAGAAATGGCAGGGTTTCCAATGTCCATTTTTTCAAAGCTTCATCATATGCTTCCGGATAACTCATTGTGACAAGATGCCCTACACACCATGTGACAATCGTGTCTCCGGATTCCAGATACCCATCCCCCCGACGGGCATTTACCTTTAAAATTCTGGCAAACTCTTGTGCCACACTGGGTTTTTCTGCGATAAATAGCCGCTTCGCCATATTAATCCCCATTCCTCTTAAAATCCTAACTCTTCTCCCACTAAAATAACCTTTATGCGGTTTTTCACACCACTTCGCCGCGTCACTACCACCTGACTGCAAATACAATCCTCACTGAAACAGTCTCCACATCGACCATTTTTGGCACAAGGAGTGTTCTTGTTCAAACGCATTGTATTCGGTGGAGAAGCAATATTACGAACCCGTTTCACGCCCTCCTCCACATCTGTTACCACTTTATTCATGCCAGCAATTACAAGAACATTCTCCGGCCCATAGCAAAGGAAACTGACGCGGTTGGCATAGCCATCAATATTAACCAGTTCACCGTCTAAAGTGATTGCATTCGTACTCATCAAAAAATAATCTGCATTAATCATTTTCGCTTTTATTTCCTTTTGCTCTTCCCGTGTCGTATAAGAATTTCTGTCAATCACTTCACAATTGCTTTCGTTCAGATAATCCAATACACCGACTTCTCCCAAAGTCATAGAGCCGCCCCAGCAAACGGATTTTCCATCAGTAAGGAACTTTTCCTTCACCAGTTGAAGTGCCTCTTCCCTTGTTGCTGCATAGTAGCCCTCCATCTGGCGGATCTTTAATTTGTCAATAATCTTTCCTGCCAGTATTTCATAATGCTTTTTCTTCATTTCTAACATATTTACCTCCATTCTCAAGGGGCTTTCCCTTTTGAAATACCAATATATATCATAAGTCTGGGCAAATTTTACCCAGACTTATATTTTTCACATGAATAAAAATGCTTTTTAATATAATGGATACTTATCCGTCAAGGACTTAACGATTTCTTTTGCCCGTTCCATATTTTCTACATGGTCATCAATAATCATAGCAATTGCTTCGGCAATCTGATCCATATCTTCGATATTCATGCCACGGCTTGTAACAGCTGCTGTTCCCAAACGGATACCACTGGTAACAAATGGTGACTGCGGATCATTTGGAATTGTATTTTTATTCGCTGTAATATTTGCCTCATCCAGCCATGCCTCGACTTCTTTTCCGGTAAGTCCTTTATTCACAAGGTCTACTAACATTAAATGATTATCTGTTCCACCGGAAACAATATTAATACCGCGGCTCATTAAGCCCTTTGCCAAAGCCTGTGCATTATCAATGATACCCTTACCATACTCCTTAAATGATGGGGCAAGTGCCTCTTTAAAACATACCGCTTTTGCTGCGATTACATGCATCAAAGGACCGCCCTGTGTTCCCGGGAAAATTGCCTTGTTCAATTTATGCTCCACAGCAAATTCTTCGGAAGAAAGAATCATGCCGCCACGAGGTCCGCGAAGCGTTTTATGAGTTGTTGTCGTTACCACATGAGCATATGGAATTGGGCTTTCATGGTAACCAGATGCAACAAGGCCGGCAATATGAGCCATATCAACCATCAAAAAGGCTCCTACTTCATCGGCAATTTCACGAAAACGCTTGAAATCAATTTTGCGGCAATAAGCACTTGCTCCCGCAATAATCATTTTCGGTCTACATTCTTTTGCAATACGCTCCACTTCCTCATAATCAATAAAGCCCGTATCATCCACACCATAGGGAACAATATGATAATATGTTCCGGAAATATTCGCCGGACTTCCATGAGACAAATGTCCGCCGTGGTCAAGATTCATGCCCATGACCGTTTCGCCCGGTTTTACCAGTGCAAAAAATACTGCCATATTTGCCTGTGCACCAGAATGTGGCTGAACATTTGCATACGTACAGCCAAACAGCTTTTTCGCACGTTCTCTGGCAAGTTCCTCAACCATATCAACAAACTGACATCCGCCATAATATCTTTTGCCCGGATACCCCTCTGCATATTTATTCGTTAATGTACTTCCCATAGCAGCCATAACGGCTTTACTAACAAAGTTCTCGGAAGCAATCAGCTCAATATGGTCATTCTGACGTCCGGTTTCCAACTCCATTGCTTTTGCCAACTCTGGGTCAGCGTTCTTTACTTCATCAAAAGAATACATAATTTATCTCCTTTATCTTTTTTTATTTCATCATTCACAGAGCCATTACGCCTCATCAATCGCTCTCCCTATATCATTCCTCATATATTTATTTTCAAACTGAATGAGCTCGGTTGCTGCATAGGCATTCGCTCTCGCTTCTTTTAAGTCCCTTCCTTTTGCTGTTATACCAAGGACACGTCCGCCATTTGTTACAATGCCTTCCTCTGTTAATTTTGTTCCGGCATGGAATACATAATAGCCATCCTTGCCTTCAAAATTCTCAAATCCTGTAATTACTTTTCCCTTTTCATAATGTTCCGGATAACCGTCCGAAGCCAGCACAACACAAACCGCTGCATTGTCTTCGAACTGCAGATCAACCTCATCCAATCTGCCGTCAATACAAGCATTCATTACATCTATAATATCGTTCTTCATACGAGGAAGAACAACCTGTGCTTCCGGATCACCAAAACGGGCATTATATTCCAGCACTTTCGGACCATCTTCTGTCAACATAAGTCCCACGAACAGGATTCCTACAAAATCACGCCCTTCTGCTTTCATGGCATCCATGGTCGGCTGATATACGTTTTCCTCACAGAATTTCTGAATCTCTTTTGTATAAAAAGGACTCGGTGAGAAGGTTCCCATGCCCCCTGTATTTAACCCTTGGTCCCCGTCCTTGGCACGCTTGTGGTCCTGTGCACTGGTCATCGGCTTAATATGGGTTCCATCACAATAACAGAGAACCGAAACTTCTCTTCCCGTCATGAACTCTTCTATGACAATCTCGTTTCCGGCATCACCAAACTGTTTATCCAGCATCAAGGTTCTAACACCTGCATCTGCCTCTTCCCGTGTATGACAAATTAATACTCCTTTTCCAAGAGCAAGTCCATCTGCTTTTAACACAATCGGCATCTTTGCTGTTTCCAAATAAGCAAGAGCCTCTTCGGCATCTGTAAAGTTCTTATATGCTGCGGTAGGAATTCCATATTTTTTCATTAAATCCTTTGAAAATGCTTTGGAGCCTTCAATAATTGCCGCATTTTTTCTTGGACCGAACACACGAAGTCCCCGTTTTTCAAACACATCAACGATACCGCCTACCAGCGGATCATCCATACCTATAATCGTTAAATCAATTGCCTTTTCTTCCGCAAAATCCGCCAGCTTATCAAACTCCATTGCCGCAATATCTACACATTCCGCAATTTGACCGATACCGGCATTTCCCGGTGCACAAAATATTTTATCTACTTTCGAACTTTTGGCAACGCTTGCCGCAATCGCATGTTCACGGCCACCGCTTCCTACAATAAGAACTTTCACAATGAATCCTCCTTGTTTTTATCACACTATTTTAAACGAACTAAATTATCCCGTATTTCGATTTTATTGTTGGCAATTAAATCAATTGCTTTCGGTAAAATAATCCACTCCGCCTGTTCCATCACTCTTTTTTGTAAGACCTCCGGGGTATCCCCCTCTAAGACCTCTACTGCTTTTTGTAAAATAATCGGCCCGCTATCGGTTCCCTCATCTACAAAATGCACGGTAGCTCCGGTCACTTTATTTCCCCGCTTCAGAACACTTTCATGCACCTTTAACCCATAATAACCGGCTCCGCAATGAGAGGGAATAAGAGATGGATGAATATTGATCATTCTTCCCTCAAATGCCTTCACAAAATTTTTCGGTAGAATCACCAAATATCCGGCAAGTACAACAAGGTCAATTTCTGCCTTCTGCAAAACCTCTGTTAATACTTCTCCAAAAGCATCTCTGGAGTCATACTCCTTTGGCACTAACACGGCCGTAGCAATATTTTTCTTTGCCGCACGCTCCAGAGCATATGCTCCCGGCTTATTGCTGACAACAAGTGAAATCTCCGCATTGGTAATAATTCCCTTGTCCACACTATCTAAAATTGCCTGTAAATTCGTTCCGCCACCGGAAACTAATACTGCCACTTTTAGCATAAGGTAATTCCTTTCTCGCCAGCCTTAATTTCACCAAGAATATATGGTGTTTCTCCGGCTGATTTTATAGCATCCACTGCCTTATCTACATCCTCTTTTGCAACAGCTGTAATCATTCCTACACCCATGTTGTATGTATTGAACATAGACTTTTCTGATACATTTCCATCATTTGCCAGCATCCGAAAGATCGGAGGCACAACGAAACTGTTTTTATCAATAACTGCATGCGTTCCCTCTTTTAACATTCTTGGAATATTCTCATAGAATCCACCACCCGTAATATGGCTGCAAGCTTTTATTTTTACCCCTGCATCCTTTATGCTGCGAAGTGCTTTTACATATATTTTCGTTGGTGTCAAAAGAGTTTCTCCCAATGTCAAATCACTTTCCAGACATTCGTAGGTCTGATTCAATGTTGCCGGACTCATAGAAAACACACTTCGAACGAGGGAGTAACCATTACTATGGATACCGGAAGAAGCCATTCCGACAAGAACATCACCTGCTTTTAATTCCTTTCCTGTAATCATATCCTTTCGGTCGACAATTCCCACAGAAAATCCGGCAAGATCATACTCATCAACAGAATAGAATCCCGGCATTTCTGCTGTTTCACCGCCAATCAGTGCAGAATCCGCCTGACGGCATCCCTCTGCCACACCACGGACGATGCTTGCAATCTTCTCCGGTTCATTTTTTCCACAGGCAATATAATCAAGGAAAAATAACGGTTCACCGCCGGCACAGGCAATATCATTGACACACATTGCCACGCAGTCAATACCGATTGTATCATGCTTGTCCAAAACAAAAGCCAACTTTAATTTCGTTCCCACACCATCGGTACCGGAAACTAACGTCGGTTCTTCCATTCCCATAAATTTCTTCATGGAAAATGCTCCGGAAAAGCCTCCGATATCAGTCAGCACTTCCGGTCTCATGGTAGATGCAATGTGCTCCTTCATAAGATCTACTGCCTTATAACCTGCTTCAATATCTACACCTGCTTTTTTGTAATCCATTTGTGATTACCTCCTGCTCATGCTATTTTTTGCGTCGTACGATTCATTTTATCATTTTTCAATGTTATGGTCAATGCTGCTATACAATTTTAAAGTTCACTTTTTTTGTTCCAAAAAAGCCTCCCTTTCCCTTTATTGTAATCGTAGCTTTCCCTTTGGAAAAATTATTGGAATAGGTAACGGTATAATCTCTTTTCTTTTTCAGTGTAATACGGCCCACTTTTACCTTAACAGAAGGTTTTATCCTTTTTCCTGTATAGGCATATACCTTTGCTGCCACTTTTACTTTTGCTTTCTTCACTGATTTTTTCTTGATTCTAAAATTATCTGAAATACTACCGCTGTAACTGCCGGTTCCTTTGATTGTCACAACTGCTTTGCCGACTTTCTTATTATTGCGGAGTGTAACCTTATAGTCCTTATTCTTAACTAACACCCTTTCCCCTAATTTCACAGTCATTGCAGGGGTAATCTTTTTGCCCGTATAGGAGTAAGATGATTTAAGTCCGCTTACCTTTGCCGATGCCAGAGATTTTCTCTGAATCGTAAAATTCTTCACCAGCATACCGGTATAATTACCAATTCCCCGAATCGTCATTTTTGCAGAACCGGCCTTTGCATTGGATACATAAGTTACGGCATAATCAATTCCCGGCTGTAATACAATACCGTTTAACATTACGTTGCATTCCGGTTCAATTGCCGTTCCGTTGTAAACATAAGTTCCAATCCCAGTTACCGTGGCATGTGCTACAGAATTATCCAGTTTGCTATAACTTTGTTCCGCCAATATCAGGACATTATAATTTGTCACCAAAACTTTCTGCTTCTCTGTCAAACCATTATATGCAGTTCTAGCCACCTCCAGCTTTGTTTTGGAATTTACCGTGACCGTTCCGATTGCCGCAATTTTTTCTATCACAAGGGAAGCGACATTATTGTTCAATTCTGCCAACTGTTTTTCCGCCATCAAAAGCGCAACGTATTTGCTGTCTCCTACATAAGCTTTTGCTCTATTATTCAACGCCTCATAAGAATTTCTGGCATCCTGAATATAATTATCATCTGCTAAACTAAAATTATTGCGAATTGCTTCGATTTTACTGCGAACAGCATAGGCATCCTGTGTATCCTGATAAATTGTATTGAATACCTCGATATTGAAGACCTGTGGCTTCAAGGTATCCTCTAATTTATCATAAGCGGTTTTCACTGCTTCCAACTGAATCAGTTCCGAACACCGGACAGCGTCCTCTTCCGTTTCAATCTGACGGATATTCTTCACTAATTCCATGACAAGTGTTTCCTCGTCCAATTTACTTCTATTTTCAATTAATTGATCAATGCCGTGAATATTGCGGTACTGGTAAATAAAACTCTGATATGCCCGATATGCCACATCGTATCGCTGACAAAAGCTTTCCCAATCTTCTTCGCCCTCTAAAATGCCGATTTCATCAATCTGTGTAATCACCTTATCGCAGTCCGTTGATGTTTTTACCGTATCCATAAGCCTTGTTCTATAAGAGAGAGGAACCATGTTTTTTTCTTCCTCTGTCAGCTTACTATAATCCGAGTAAATGCGGAGAAGTTCTGCCAGATCTCTCGTATCCGTTACATTAGATGGAAGCTCATCCAATGCTTTTTCCAGTTCAATAATCTTCTCCGTACGGTCCAGCAGCTGCTTGATTGCCGTTCCATTATAAAAATCATAAACAGAAATCTAGTAAGGCGATGTTCCTGCCTCATTGACAGCATCTGAAAGAAGCTGTACTTTTTCTTTCATTTCTGTCGTAAGTACATCAAAATCACCGATATCATGATAGGCCTCTTCTACTGCCAGATACAGAGCTGCCCTGTCATACTTTGAAAAATTCGGTATCAGATCATTACGGATGTCTCTCAGAAGACAGGCGGCATATTTGGCATTCTGCTTTAACGTGGAAAATTTGCTGTAATAGGCTTCTACCTTCACTTTTGCGTCCTCCACTGCCTGAGCGAACACTATATAGTCTGTCTCTCTTGCATTCAGCTTGAGTTCCTGAATCAGCTCAATGGCATCTACTGCTTTATCCGCGCTGTCCATCAGCTCATGAAGCTGATTAAAGCAATTGGCTTTCTCAATATCAAAATAGGCTATGACATCTTCGGATGCCGAATCATAAGCCGCCTTTACCGCTTCATACTTTTCTCTTGATAATGGTGCTTCCATAAGGGCATCAATCTGCCCCATTATCGTATTAGCCTGAACAATCGCCTCATCTTCCTTATTTTCATTTTCGGGAGGAATATCCTCTCCATCCGCAGGAAAAGTTCCTTCTGTGGAAGAATCCGTTTCCTCCGCTGTCACTTCTGCTTGAACCATTGGCACAGGAATTGAACTGGCAACCATGAGGGAAGCAAGAAATAATGCGATTATTTTTTTCTTCACTCTACTCATCCTCTCTTTATCTTTTATTTTTCTATCATTAGAATTAAAATCCAATTATTCCTTTATATTTTACCTTGTTATAAGAAAAATAGCAATAAGAAATCCTTTTCTTTCTAAGAAAAGTCTGCTACAATAGAACATGGTTATGAAAAACACCTTTTGATGACAAAATACGAAGAAACAAGGAGGATTATAAAGTTGACAAAGAAAAAGGGGTCTCTTCTCTCCTACCGTCCGGACATAAAAGTTGTAGACGCAACGATACGGGACGGCGGACTGGTAAATGACTTCCAGTTCAGTGAAGATTTTATTCGCGATTTATACAGAACAAATGTAGAAGCCGGCGTTGACTACATGGAATTTGGATATAAAGCTTCCAAGGATATTTTCAATGAACGTGAATTTGGTCCATGGAAATTCTGTGATGAAGATGCTATCCGTAATATTGTGGGCGACAACGATACAGATATGAAAATTGCTGTTATGGCAGATGTAGGAAGATGCAATTTCAAACGGGATATTATTAATAGGGCAGACAGTGCCATCGACCTTGTTCGTATTGCCACCTATATCCATACCATTCCGGCTGCCATTGAAATGATTGAACACTGCCACAATCTCGGATACGAAACAACCGTTAATATTATGGCAATCTCTACCGCAAAAGAAGCAGAAATCAGTGAAGCACTGGATTTGATTAGCAAAAGTCCGGTAAACGGTATTTACATTGTAGACAGTTACGGCTCTATGTTCATGGAACAAATTGATGAATTAGCGGACAAGTATCTCGCTATGGCAGAAGAATACGATAAATTCGTTGGTATTCATGCTCATAACAATCAGCAATTAGCATTCGCCAACACGATTACCGCTCTGACAAGGGGTGTCAGTTATCTGGATGCAACCGTCAGCGGTATGGGACGCGGAGCGGGAAATTGTGCCAGCGAACAATTATTAGGATTTCTGAAAAATCCAAAATATAATATTATTCCGATTTTAAAATTTTTGGAAAAACACATTGAACCATTGAAAAAATCCGGTGTAGTATGGGGCTATAATGTTCCCTACCTGCTCACCGGTCAAATGAACCAGCACCCGAGAACTGCTATCGAAGCAACAAAGGAAAGCAGGACCGACTATCTGAATTTTTTGTTGGAATTGAACGATAAAGATTGACAGAACCGGACTTTCCTATACAATAAAACAAGAACCGCCATTGGCGGTTCTTGTTGATTTCATCGGATAAAAAGTATCATTGCTGCACTTTTGCTAAAGACTCTTCCACATTCTTTTTTACACTCTGTAAATTCACAATAATTTTATCCAGCTCTGCCACAGCAAGCTTTCCATCTTCCTCCGTAGTATCTTCTACCCGCTCCTTTATTTGGGAAGACATTTCTGTTAATTTAGATTTCATATCAATAAATTCCTGCTCGGCTGTTAATTTATTTTCCTCCACTGTCTTTTCCAGATCCGCATACAGTTCTAATGCCTGATTCGTCTTATCTTTCACCATCTTTTTCGTCTCATCGGTAATACCGTTTCCGCAACTGGTAAAAAGAACACATGTCAGTGCTGCCATAAAAAACATTGACATTCTGCACCTTCTATTTTTTTTCATCTCTCACACCTGCCTTTTCTTTCTTGAACTGCTTATTTCATGCTCCAAAGAGTTCCCTCTCTCGTATCTTTCAAAATAATTCCCTTTGCTGCCAGTTCTTCACGGATTTCATCAGCACGGGCAAAATTCTTCTCCCTTTTTGCCGCTTTTCTCTCTTCTATCATTTTCTCCACATAAGCAGTCAGTTCCATATCGGCACATTTCTCTTCTTTCTCCCATGCACGGGTAAGCTGCAAAGAAAGCACCTCATCAAAACGGGTAACCAGTTTTCGCTTTGTCATGTCGCTGATATCTGCTTTCAACATATCATAAAGAACCGTAATGGCAGAAGAGGTATTGATATCATTTCCCATGGCCTCAGCAAATTTCTTTTCAAACTCGGATACCGCAGCTTCATCAACACTCCCCTCTTCTGTTAAATTGGCAATACGCTTTATCAGTTTATCATAAACCGCTACTACATTATCTAATCCTTCCCATGAAAATTCCAATGGTTTCCGGTAATGGGACAACAAACAGAACAAACGGTATACCATAGGATCATATCCTTTTTCCTCCAGTAAGGAAACGGTTAAAAATTCTCCCTTTGATTTACTCATTTTACCGTTCTTTGTATTTAGGTGATTGACATGGAACCAGTAATTGCACCACTTATGTCCCGTATAAGATTCACTTTGGGCAATTTCATTCGTATGATGCGGAAATATATTATCTACACCGCCGCAATGTATATCCATATATTCCCCAAGGTGCTTCATACTGATACAGGAACATTCAATATGCCATCCCGGATATCCAATGCCCCATGGACTGTCCCACTTTAACTCCTGATTATCGAACTTCGATTTTGTGAACCAAAGAACAAAATCTGTCTTATTTCTCTTATTCGTATCTTCTTCTACATCCTCGCGGACACCTACCTGCAAATCCTCCTCGTTCTGAGCAGACAGCACATAGTATTGATCCAGTTTAGAAGTGTCAAAATATACATTATCTCCTGCCACATAGGCATATCCCTTTTCTAAAAGGACTTCGATCATATGAATAAATTCCGGAATACAATTTGTTGCCGGCTCTACTACATCCGGCCATTTGATGCAGAGCTTTTCACAATCTGCCCGGAAGGCATCCGTATAAAACTCAGCAATGTCCATAACACTTTTATGCTCTCTCTTTGCTCCTGCCAGCATTTTATCTTCACCAGTATCACCATCACTGGATAAATGACCGACATCTGTAATATTCATCACACGCTTCACATCATAACCCACAAAACGCAGATGCTTTTCCAACACATCTTCCATAATGTAACTGCGAAGATTTCCAATATGAGCAAAGTGGTATACCGTAGGACCGCAAGTATACATAGATACCCTGCCTTCTTCATTCGGAACAAACTCTTCTACTTTCCTGCTTCGTGTATTATATAACAATGTCTTTGTATCTAACATATCGGCTTCCTCTCTCTCTTTTACCTTCTAAAACCTAGTTTCCATTATAAAAAGCACTTGACTATTTTTCAAGTGCTTTTTATATTTTTTCTTGCTACAATATCAATGATATGCTATTTCCCCATATTTTCCACCGACTGGAACCTTTTAATTACTTCATCCACCGCCTTTTTATCTACTAAAAAGTAATCCATGCCATCCCGGTTTACCTGATAAAAATTCGTTCCGTCATATGGATAATACGTTACCGTAACATCTCGGTCTGTCTCATGATATACAATCTTCAGAACCGCTTTTCTATCCTTTGGCTTAACTTTTTTATCTGCTTTTCCAGAATAACAAATCTGTCCGGCAGTAGAATATGGTGTCACAAAAGATGTGACATCACCGTCTTCAATCGTTTTCCCATTCAGAGACCAGATATAGTCCGTTGCACTCACCGTATCTTCATGCTCTTCTCCCGAATCCGCCGTTTGCTCCTTTTTTAAAGAACTCGTTACTTTAAGAGCTGTATCTCCGTAAATAACATCATATCCCTTTACCTCTGTCACTAACTTTGAATATACTTTTTGATTCATACAAGAATAGGCATCCAATTTCGTCATCGGCTCAATCTCATCACTGGACATCTCATATACATTGGAGGAATTCTGTAAACAGACGTAATACCTATTTTCCTCCTTCTTCCCTACATAGAGCACAAAACTTTTTTTCTTCTTATTCTTCTTTCTATACTGAACTGTAATCACGGTATCCGGATTATCCAACCCGTACTTTGACAAATTTTTTGCCCCATATTCCACCAGATCACCAAACTCTAATGTATTAAAATAACCCAAAGTCGTCGACCAGTCCTCATCACTGGCTGCCAAAGGCTTATCGTATGGTTTTGTAATATTCCACGGAATATCAGACTCTACCCGCTCCGATTGTTTGACAAGCTCTGCCTCAAAATCACCTCCCTTTTTATGAGCTACTTTTACTGCTGTCATTTCACTTTCCGTAATTTCTGGAATTTCATCTTTTTGAATAAAAGATTTGACATCCACATCAAAAGCAGACCGCAGGCTGTCGCTCATACAATAAATTTTTTTCCTGCCGGATGCTACCCCATAGACGCCACCTTCAATTGGCACTTCATCCCCCAAGTCGTACTGATACGTTCTGTCATCTGTCTTGATACAAATTGTCAAGGCAGGATTTTCAACTCCATAGTTGCTTTTTTCATGGGAATCTAACTCGATTTCTTTCGTAGCTGTCACGTTGGCAACTGCTTCTAACAGTGCATTTACACAATCCTCATCCACAGGAAGCGAGTGATTATCCGTAAATTTCCATGACTTTTTTTCCTTTCTGAGATGATAGACTTCTTTACCTGATTTTGACACTGCAATTTCTTTGATCTGTTCTGTATCTATTGTATCTACAGAAATACTTGTGTCTTCTTCCGATTCTGCCTGTTCTTCCTTCTGCTCTCCTTTTGGCACAACAAAGTACAAAATAGAAACAACAAGCAGAGCAGCAAGCAGGAAACCCAAAGTAAGCATATTTTTCTTTTTCCGTCTCATCATCGTTTCCTCCTTCTGAACCAGATAGTAAATCCGATTCCCAGAACAGCAAGCGGAAGAATCACAACAAGAAGGGACGTCCATACAATTTTGTCGGATGCTTCTATACTCACCTGCTGCATATCCAGACTTCTTGCCGGAATAGCAAAACTTTTACTCTTACTATCACATAACCAGTTCATTGTATTCAAAAGGATACTGCGATTACCGAACTGGGTAGTGGATGCAAAACTCTTGTCAGCCATCGTATAAGAACCGTATACGACAAGTTTTGCCGATTTTTCTTCCGAAGAATCATCACTGACTGTTTCGGATGCTGCCATTCCAACACTGAATGGTCCGGCAATATCACTCTCTATTCTTTCAATGGAGCTGGCTGTCATATCGGTACGGGAAAAAGCCTCCACTGATGTTTCCAACAAAGAATCTACGGTCAAGGTACTTCTCACCGCAGCTTCTTTCGTAAGTCCCACTACATTTGCCTGATAGACCAAAGCATCTGTCGCATCACCTGTTATATCATGCTCCTTTACTGTTGGCTGTAAGATTGTAGGATAGGCTGGGCTGTAGCACTGCTGTGTATCTACCACATAGCCATTTACCCGGTGAATGCCATATTCTGTCATAAGTTTATTCAGATTTTTCTGCTCCTCTGCCTCTGCATTGAGGAACAGGAGAACCCGTCCGCCATTCTTCATATAGCTGCTTATTAAGGTATATTCCTCATCCGTCAAATCGTACATCGGCCCATACAAAAGAAGAGCATCACTATCTTCCGGAATTTTATCTGCAGATTTTGTTTCCAGAGCATCGGTAGAAATATTACTTTTCTCCAGCATATTCTCAAACTCACTATCCAAATCCACTTCGCCGTGTCCCGTTGTCAGATAAATTTTCTTCGATTCACGGGAAGTCACACCCCAAATAGCTGCGGTAATCTGTCCCTCCACATCCAAGGTATTGGACGTGGCTGTATAAGTAGAATTATATCCTTGAGTAATCATTTCTGCCTGCTTGACAAACCGGGAAGCTTTCGTCTTTGTATTGACAACAATTACATCATTTCCCGTCAGCTCCTCATCGGTATAGTTTTTTGCAAAATTCGGATAAACTACTGGATCCTTCTTTTCCAATGTCACATGACTAAGACTGTCATATTCATTCAGAACCTTTTCGATCTGTTCTACCTCATTACCGCTCTGACACATATAATACAGTATAATGTCATCAGAAAGTCCCTTTATTAATTCCTTTGATTCTTCTGTCAATGTATAAATTTTATCACTGCTCAGATCCACCGAGAGATTCATTTTGCCCACAATTAAATTCAGAACAACTACAAGGGCAATGACAATCACCATAACCAATGTTTGAAATCCACCCATTTTAAAACTTCGGCTGGCAAAGGATTGTTTTACATTTATCTTTTTCATCCCGAAAATCTCCTTTCCATAATCATCTAATTATAACGTTTCTTTTTAATTCTCTGTATCGTAAGAAAGAGAAAGAGAAAACTGACACTGATATAATAAACCAGTGCACTGACATTGAAGATTCCCAGTGTGAAATCATTATACCGCTCTACGATGGAAATATGATTCAGCACATTCACTAGCAGACTGTCAAATTGGGAAGTAAAAAGAAAATATAGAACCGTCAGAACGGCTTCTGATATAATTCCGATCAATACTGCCAGATATCCGTTATGAATCCAAAAATATAAACCAATGCAGAGCACAACAATCAATACTGCCAGACAGGAAAAGTGAAAAGCGTGACCCGTTGGTAAAATACTGGCTATTCCCGACATTAGATAAGTAAATATCATAATAAGCCCGGAAGACACCGCAGCAATCACCTGACTTTCTGTCAGAGAAGAAATAAACATTCCCATCGCGATATAAGCCGCTCCCAACAGAAAAAATCCAATCGTACTTCCATAGGCAATAGCATAGTCCACACTTTCTGTCCCTGTCGACACTTTATTCACTAAGTGGGACAATAACAGCGGATATGTACTTACTACCACCATAGCGGCCCCAAAAAGAGTCAGAAGCGCCAGATATTTACCTATCATGATCTTCTCAAGAGAAACTGGTGCCGTGTATAATAACTGGTCTGTTTTCTGCCGGTTCTCCTCCGCCACAACTCTCATAGTCAGCACCGGAACGAGAAGAAGAACAAAAAACATCTCAATCCCCTGATATACATAGGAGAAATTCACCACACCATTCAGCAGACAGTAAATCATAAAATACAGACCCGCAAAGAACAGGAAAAAAGCAATGAATATCCAGCCTACCATAGAAGTAAAATAGGAACGTAATTCTTTCTTATAAATTGCAAGCATTATTGTTTCCCTCCTTTTCCTGTCAATCGAATGAATGCCTCTTCCAGAGTCGGAGTCTTACTGTTCATCTCTAGGATAGCACAATGAACCTCTGCCAGAGCATAAAAAATATCTTCCCGGACATCTGTGTCCATGGGGCATTGAATCGTGACATCACAAAGTTCTTCCTTATTTTCATCTCCTTGAATCTGAATATTTTCTACTGCTGAAATGTTTTCGATCGCACTGCATATCTGTTCTTTATTTCCTTTTACAACAAGTGTTATTTCTCCAACCTGCTCAATATGTTTCGGAATCTCTTCCGGCCGGTCAGCAACCACCAGTTTTCCTTCATTAATAATCAAAATCTGGTTACAGACAGCACTGACCTCCTGCATAATATGAGAACTAAGTAAAATCGTATGATTTTTACTCAAGTCCCGAATCAAATCCCGGATTTCCAAAATCTGACTGGGATCGAGCCCGACCGTTGGCTCATCCAGAATAAGAATGTCCGGATCTCCAATCATAGCTCCTGCCAAGCCTACCCGCTGCTTATATCCCTTTGACAAATGTTTGATCAATCGCCCGGATACCTCCAGCACACCCGTACGCCTCATCACAGACCGCATTACTTTTTCTTTGTCTGCCCTGCGGACTTTTTTTAAATCACAGACAAAATTCAGATATTCCCTCACTAACATATCCGGATAAAGCGGCGGCTGTTCCGGCAGATAACCGATGCACTTCTTTGCCTCCTCCGGCTCTTCCAGTATATCATGGCCATTTACTTTCACTGTACCGCTGCTGGCCGATATGTAACCGGTTATTATGTTCATTGTCGTGGATTTTCCAGCACCATTCGGGGCAAGTATTTATAGACAACCACCGCAACACCGCATAAAACAAGGCTTTTAAGAAACACGAAAACTAAAC
>CANRLR010000018.1 GCA_947631505.1 uncultured Lachnospiraceae bacterium
ACCTTGATATAGTAGGTTTTCTTTTTCTTTAGTTTCTTTAAAGTTACGGTTGTTTTTGTCACATTTTTCGTCTTTTTCTTCTTGAACTTTTTGTTGACAGCATAGGCAATCTGGTAGCCGGATGCCCCTTTTACTTTCTTCCATCGGATAATGGCTTTTTTCCCTTTTTTATTTTTCACTGACTTTATGACAGCCTTTTTCACTTCCGTCCCGGACGGGGTTGCCGATGGCGACGGAGTATAATCCGGCAACGGCGAAACGGTAGGCGATGACGACGGAGTATGATCCGGCAACGGTGAAACGGTAGGCGATGGCTTCTGTGTCGGTATTCCTGCCTGCGGCATTGTCGGGGTTGGAGTTGGCTTCACTGTCGGTTTCACGATTTCTGTCGGAATTGCAGTTGGTGTTGGCTCTGCGTCAGAAGACGAATCCTCTTCCTCTACCGTTACTTTTCCTGCCGCTTTCCATACAGAAGAAGAAAGATTCAGGTGCAAAGCGGGACGAACCGCATCATTCTCATTATAATTATAATCACTGTCAACATCACCACTATATCCAGTAATGTCCACAAAGCCAAAGTACGTGACAAGTGCCACACCATCACTCATAATCCCCCGCGACCGCAACCACCAATTCCCATTCCCCTCATACTCTGATTCCGACGTACCCGCTCCCGCTCCGCACTCTGTAGCATAAGCCGTATTTTTTGCTTCTCTTGTCTTACTGAATACATTATATCTGCTATCGAACCCATATACCGCATGACTTACTTCTGCAATTGACAGCAGATACACTTTGTCTATCGTATCCCTGTCGCCTTCTGCTCCGTCATATGGATTATTGTCATTTACGACCGTTGTATTTTCTATCACACTCTGCTCTACCGCAGAAAATGCATTGGTCAAAAAGGTACTGTTCAACCATTTCCGCAGTGTACATGTCTCCCATGTGACAAACATATCCTCTTCATTATACGGCTGGCAGTCAAGGCTTTGGTCCGCAAGCAAAAAAGCATCGTCTCCGTCTACCGCTAGTACCCTCCATTTAATCGGCTGTTTTTCGTCATTCTGATCTACGGTTCCGTCACTGTTCGTATCGCTCTGCCAGTAGTTTCCAAAGGAGATACTGTCCCATGTGGACGAACTAACTTCTTCCGCTGTTACTTTCTCTGCTACCTTCCATGAAGAAGAGGAAAGATTCAAATGCAAAGCAGGTCGAACTGCACTATCAAGACCGATAAAGCAGCCATACCAGCCACCGCTTCCGTCACTATTGACCGGAACAGCATAATAATTACCATTTCCCGGCGACCGTAGCCACCAATCACATTTCTTGGCATAAGCGGTATTCTTTGCTTCCCTCGTCTTACTAACTTTTTCAAATTCACGATCAAACCCATATGCCGTATTACTCACCTCAGCAATTGACAACAGATATACTTTATCTGTCGTATCCTTGCCACCTTCTGCTCCGTCATATGGATTATCCTCATTTACGACTATTGTATTTTTTATCGCACTCTGCTCTTCCGCAGAAAAAGCATTGTTCAAAAAGCTACTGTTCAGCCAGTTCCGCAGTGTACATGTCTCCCATGTGACAGACACATCTTCTTCATTATACGGCTGGCAGTCGAGGTTCTGGTCAGCAAGCAGAAACGCATCGTCACCGTCCACCGACAGTACCCGCCACTTGATTGGCTGTTTTTCATCGTTCTGATCTACGGTTCCGTCACCGTTTGTATCGTTCTGCCAATAGTTCCCGAAGTAGACACAGTCCCAAGTCGTAACCGTTGCTTTCACCAACGGATTGTTAATAACACCTTCCTCTTTTTCACTGTCATCTCCCGATATAACAACATCCTTCTTTATTGTCGGATTACTCAAGCCATACCCGGATGCCTTTGTCTTCACCACATTTCCCGGTATATAAAATGAAGATACTAAGAATGCAGCTGCCACTGCTATGCCCAATGTCTTTTTTGCATTCATTCCTTTTCTTCGTTTCATAGTAAATTTCCTCCCTTTTCATATTTCGTTTTTATTATACGATATTACGAACTATTTTGCAACGAAATAATTTAGTATAATTAACGATATGATAAATGAAGGAGGCAGCGATTATGGACATCTTAGACAGAATTGTACAATTACGGGAAGAAAGTCATTGGACCGAATATCAGCTGGCAGAAAAATCCGGTCTTACCCAATCTACGATTTCCAGCTGGTACCGAAAAAAAATGACACCCTCGATTACCTCTTTGCAAAAAATATGTAATGCCTTTGGCATTTCTCTTTCACAGTTTTTCTTAGAAGATGGAGATGATACCGTTCTCCTGAACAAACAACAGATTGCTCTGATAGAAGTCACCACTAGATTAGATTCCGAACAATTAAGACGATTACTTGCCTTTCTTGAAGCATTGTGAGAACACGTTCGTGTGAAACAATCCTGAAACAATTTTGAATCACGGAAAGCGGTTCTTCACTCTGCATAGATTGAAATTTCCTATGCGGCAAAAAGAACCTGACAATCATTTGGTTATGAATTGTCAGGTTCTTTTCTTATCACACAGATAGTTGCTCCCTACTATTTAATCACTCTCACGCGGATGACACCATCCATGGCTTCCAGTTCTTTTACCACTTCATCGGTCGAATCAGAACAGATGTCAAGAATCGTATAGGCATAATCACCACGGCTCTTATTCATCATATTTTCAATATTGACACCGTCTTTTGAGAATAAAGCGGTAAACCGGGTCAGCATATTCGGTACATTTTTATGGGCAATCGTAATACGCCCTGCTGTGGAGCATACACCGGCGTCACAGTTTGGATAATTGACCGAATTTTTAATATTACCGTTTTCAATAAAATCACGGATTTCACTCACTGCCATTTTAGCACAGTTATCCTCCGATTCCTGAGTAGAAGCACCTAAGTGCGGAGTGACAATCGTGTTCGGCATATTTACCGTATTCGGATTTGGGAAATCTACAACATACTTGCCGACTTTTCCAGAAGCCAATGCCTCTTTCATATCCTCTTCATTCACCAAAGTATCACGGGAGAAGTTCAAGAGAACAACACCGTCTTTCATCTTGTCAAAAGCAGCTTTGTTAAACATTCCCTTCGTAGAATCCAACAACGGGACATGAACGGTAATATAATCACACATCTCGAACAATTCATCATTTGTCTTTACCATTGTTACATCACGTGACATATTCAACGCATGTTCTACAGACAAATAAGGGTCACAGCCATACACATCCATACCAAGACGGTTCGCAGCATTTGCCACCAATACGCCAATTGCTCCCAGACCGATAATTCCCAGCTTCTTTCCTTTGATTTCTGTTCCGGCAAAGGCTTTTTTCGCTTTCTCTCCGGCCTTGGCAATATTCTCATCCTCTTTGTTATCTCTGCACCACTGAATACCTCCCGTGATATCACGGGCCGCCAATAACATAGAAGCAATCACCAATTCCTTTACGCCATTCGCATTTGCTCCCGGTGTATTAAATACAACAATACCTTTTTCTGCACATTGTTCCAGCGGAATATTGTTGTAGCCGGCACCGGCTCTTGCTACGGCAAGAAGACTGTCCGGTAAGTCCATATCGTGCATAACCGCACTGCGGACTAAAATAGCTTCTGCTTCTGCTACATTTTCTGTAATCTCATACTGGTTATCCAGCATATCCAAACCGCACGCAGCAATTGGATTCAGACAATTTACTTTAATACTCATTTTATGACCTCTTTTCTTCTTCAAATTTCTTCATGAACTCAACCAGTTTTTCAACCCCTTCTTTTGGCATTGCATTGTAAATGCTGGCACGCATACCACCTACAGTACGATGTCCCTTCAGGTTTTCAAGACCGGCTTCTTTCGCCGCTGCCACAAATTCTGCATCTAAATCAGCATCCCCTGTCACAAACGGTACATTCATAAGAGAACGGTCTTCCTTGCGGACCGTACCTTTGAACAATTGGGAGGAATCCAAAAAATCATAGAGAATCTTAGCCTTCTCTTCATTTCTCTTCTTCATCTCAGCCAGACCGCCCATTTTCTTTAACCACTTAAATACTTTTCCACAAATGTAAATTCCATATGCCGGCGGCGTATTATAAAGAGAGCCCGCATCTGCATGCGTCTTGTACTGTAACATAGTCGGGACCTTCTCATCTACCGATTCCGGAATCAGATCCTCCCGAATAATAACAATTACCACACCTGCCGGTCCGATGTTCTTCTGAACACCGCCATAGATTACACCGTATTTGGATACGTCGACCGGTTCTGACAAAAAACAGGAAGAAACGTCTGCTACCAATGTCTTACCCTTTGTATTTGGTAATGTTTTGTATTTGGTTCCATAAATTGTGTTATTCTCACAGATGTATACATAATCAGCATCCTCATCAATCGGCAAATCGGAACAATCTGGAATATAGGAAAAGGTTTCATCCTCAGAAGAAGCAATCTTAACGGCTTTTCCATATTTACAAGCTTCCTGATATGCTTTCTTTGCCCACTGACCGGTTACAATATAGTCAGCCACACCATTTTTCATAAGATTCATCGGAATCATGGCAAACTGCTGGGAAGCTCCTCCCTGCAGGAACAACACCTTGTAGTTATCCGGAATCTCCATCAAATCTCTTAAATCCTGCTCTGCTTCCTTGATAATGGTATCATATGCTTTGGAACGATGGCTCATTTCCATCACTGACATCCCCGTTCCTCTGTAATCCATCATCTCATCTGCTGCCTCTTTCAATACCTCTTCCGGTAAAACTGCCGGACCTGCTGAAAAGTTATACACTCTAGCCACTTTCAAAATCCTCCTTACACTTTTTTACTTATTGTTTGCCCTGTATCAATTGCTGACACGGTTCTCTTGGTCTTTTTCATCAAAAGCTTCTTCGATTGCCGCTCCCGGTGCAACCATTGGCCACACTTTATCATCATGGTCAATGACAACTTCAATCACAACCGGCTCTTTTGCCTCAATCGCTGTGCGGATCGCATCATCTACTTCTTCCTTTCTGGTAACACGAATCGCCTTTGCCCCCATTGCTTCGGAAAGTTTGCAATAATCCACCTTATCTTCCAAAATCGTACTGGAATAGCGCTTTCCGTAAAACAACGTCTGCCACTGGCGAACCATTCCGAGAGCATGGTTGTTGAACACGATCTGAATGATCGGAATATCATAACGGGTCGCCGTTGCTATTTCATTCATATTCATCCGAAAACACCCGTCTCCGGCAATATTAATAACGGTCTTTTCCGGCATACCAATCTTAGCTCCGATACAGGCTCCCAAGCCGTATCCCATCGTTCCCATTCCGCCGGAAGTCAGAAGATGTCTTGGGGAACGATATTTATAATACTGTGCTGCCCACATCTGATGCTGTCCGACATCGGTTGTAATAATCGCTTCATTATTCGTAATTTCGCTGATCCGCTCAATAACATAAGGTCCTGTCAATACATCTGAATGATAGACCATCGGCATCGCTTCTTTTCTTGCCATAACCTTATCAATCCAGGCTTTATGGAACTGCTGCTCCAGCTTTTTATTGAGAATCTCCAATACCGATTTTAAATCTCCGATTATCGAATAATCTACCTGTATATTCTTATTAATCTCCGCCGGATCAATATCAATGTGGACAATTTTAGCATGATAAGCAAACTTCTTTGCATTTCCGGTAACACGGTCAGAGAAACGTGCACCTAACACAAGTAATAGATCACATTCCGTAACGCTTAAATTCGCTGTTTTTGTTCCATGCATACCAAGCATTCCGGTATAATAATCCTCCGTGCCATCATAAGCACCTTTTCCCATCAGCGTATCGGTAACCGGTGCATCAACCTTCTTAACAAACTCGCTTAATTCCTTTTCTGCTCCCGAAATTACAGCGCCACCGCCAACAAAAATCATTGGCTTTTCTGCTTCTTTAATAACCTTGATAACTGCCTCAATATCATTCTGGTCAATCGTATCTACCTGACGCTGAATAATTTCCGGTGTCTGCGGAGTAAATTCTGCCAATGCTCCTGTCACATCTTTGGTCACATCCACAAGTACCGGACCCGGTCTTCCCGTCTGGGCAATCTTGAAAGCACGCCGCATGACTGCCGCCAAGTTATTTACATCCTTTACAATAAAGCTATGCTTCGTAACCGGCATGGTCACTCCTGCAATATCTACCTCCTGAAAAGAATCCTTTCCCAGTAATGGTAACGTAACATTACAGGTAATCGCCACCATTGGTACGGAATCCATATAGGCTGTAGCAATTCCCGTAACAAGGTTGGTTGCTCCCGGACCGCTCGTCGCCATACAGACTCCGACTTTTCCTGTTGCTCTGGCATATCCGTCGGCTGCATGGGCTGCCCCCTGCTCATGGGAAGTCAGTACATGACGTATTCTGTCCTGATAACGGTACAATTCATCATATACATTCAGAATCGCCCCACCCGGATATCCAAAAATCGTATCTACTCCTTGCTCCAGCAGACACTCAATCATAATCTGTGAGCCGTTTAACTGCATATTCTGCACCTCTTTCTGTCAATCTATTCTATCTTTTCCATCCGTGTGCTTCATGATTTCAAAATTGCTCCTGTGCTGCCGGATGTTACCATATCCGCATATCGCCTCAAATAACCGGTTGTTACTTTCGGCTCCCTCGGCTGCCATTTCTTTCTTCTCTCTTCCAGAACCTCATCCGATACCGCTACATTGATAGAATTTTCAGGAATATTGATCTGAATGATATCCCCCTCTTCAATGAAAGCAATCGGACCGCCTACGGCAGCTTCCGGTGAAACGTGTCCGATGGAAGCTCCACGGGATGCCCCGGAAAAACGTCCGTCAGTAATCAATGCTACCGAAGAGCCAAGTCCCATTCCGGCAATTGCAGAAGTCGGATTGAGCATCTCTCTCATTCCCGGACCGCCCTTTGGTCCCTCGTAGCGGATAACCACAACATCACCGGCCACAATTTTTCCACCTTTAATTGCTTCAATGGCATCCTCTTCACAATCAAATACACGGGCCGGTCCCTCATGTACCATCATTTCCGGCACAACAGCAGAGCGTTTTACAACGCCGGAATCCGGTGCGATATTTCCCTTGAGAACGGCAATGCCGCCGGTCTCACTGTACGGATTGTCAATCGGACGGATGACATCCGGATCTCTGTTTACAACATGTTCAATATTCTCACCTACCGTCTTACCGGTTACCGTAATAATATCTGTATAGAGAAGTCCTTTTTTATTCAGCTCATTCATTACAGCATAGACACCACCGGCCTCATTAAGCTGTTCCATATACGTGTGTCCTGCCGGTGCCAAATGGCAGAGATTCGGTGTCTTAGCACTAATTTCATTGGCAATATCGAGGTTCAGCTCCACACCTGCTTCATGGGCAATCGCCGGTAAATGAAGCATCGTATTGGTCGAACAGCCAAGTGCCATATCGACAGTCATAGCATTCATAAATGCCTTTTCATTCATAATATCCCTTGGACGGATATTGCGTTTGTACATTTCCATGACCTGCATACCGGCATGCTTTGCCAATTTAATACGATCCGAATATACAGCAGGAATTGTTCCGTTTCCCTGAAGTCCCATGCCGATTGCCTCCGTCAGGCAATTCATGGAATTCGCAGTATACATACCCGAACAGGAACCACAGGTCGGACAGGCATGGCTGACAAAATCATCCACCTGCTCTTCGGTCATATTTCCTGCTGCATGAGAACCGACTGCCTCAAACATACTGGACAGGGATGTTCTCTTGCCCTGCACATGTCCGGCAAGCATCGGACCTCCACTCACAAATACAGTAGGAACATTAACTCTGGCAGCTGCCATCAAAAGTCCCGGTACATTTTTATCACAGTTCGGTACCATAACTAATGCATCAAAAGCATGTGCCAGAGCCATACATTCCGTAGAATCCGCAATCAGATCACGGGTTACCAGAGAATACTTCATTCCGATATGCCCCATGGCAATTCCATCACATACTGCAATGGCCGGGAATACGATCGGTGTACCGCCTGCCATGGCAACACCGAGCTTAACAGCCTCTACTATTTTATCCAGATTCATATGTCCCGGTACAATTTCATTGTAGGAACTTACAATACCAACTAATGGTTTTTCTAACTCTTCTTTTGTCAGACCGAGTGCGTTAAATAAAGAACGCTGTGGTGCGGTCTGCATACCTTTTTTCACAGAATCACTTTTCATATTAACCTCTCTTTTCTCTATCTTCCAAAACTCTTTTTTTACTATCTGATCTCTGCCACAATCGCATCTCCCATTTCCTTTGTTCCGAGGAGTGTCTTGCCATCATCCATGATATCAATGGTGCGAAGCCCTTTTTTCAGCACTTCCTTCACGGCATTTTCCACCGCATCCGCCTCTTTCTGCAGATTGAATGAATAACGGAGCATCATAGCTGCTGACAGAATTGTTGCGATTGGATTTGCTTTATTCTGTCCTGCAATATCTGGAGCAGAACCATGACTCGGCTCATACATACCAAAGGTTCCCTCTCCCAAGCTGGCCGAAGAAAGCATCCCCAAGGAGCCGGTTACCATACTTGCCTCATCGGAAAGAATGTCACCGAACATATTCTCCGTCAAGATCACGTCAAACTGCTTTGGGTTTCGGACAATCTCCATCGCACAGGCATCGACTAACATATTTTTCAGCTCTACTTCCGGATAATCCTTGGCGACCTCTGCCACGACCTTACTCCATAACCGGGAAGAATCTAATACATTTGCCTTATCCACACTACAGACCCTTTTATTTCTCTTCATGGCAATTTCAAATGCCTGAACAGCAATACGGCGAATCTCATTTTCATCGTATTTTAATGTATCCACAGCAGTCATTACCCCATCTATTTCCTTGGTATAACGCTCGCCGAAATAAAGACCTCCGGTCAACTCTCTGGCAAAGATAAAGTTAAAACCGCCCTCAATAATTTCTTCCTTCAGAGGACAGGCTCCACTTAACTCTTCAAACAGGATAGCCGGTCTCAAATTACAAAACAGACCTAAGCCCTTACGGATTTTTAATAATCCTGCTTCCGGTCTCTTATCTGGTGATAACTGATACCAGCTATCCACACCGACTCGTCCTCCCACCGAACCAAGAAGAATCGAGTCGCTTTTTCCCGCACGTTCCAATGTTTCATCGGTCAATGGCTCACCATAAACATCAATGGAACATCCTCCCATCAGCAATTCTTCATATTCAAATGTGTGTCCGTAAACATCCGCTACCTGATCTAATACTTTTCTCGCCTCTGTTACGATTTCAGGACCGATTCCGTCTCCCGGAATCACTGCAATTTTGTAATTCATAGTCAACCTCTTTTCTATTTAAAATGCCTTTTCGCATTATATAGGTATTTCATTCTTCCTAGTATAATGCAAAAAGGCACATTATGTCAAGTAGTGAGGTTATATGGATAACAAAAAAAGACAAAAAGCGACTTTTTCTTTCTATCTTCCTATTTACAAACTAAAATTTCTCGTGCTATAATATTTTTAGCATATATATGAACTTCTGTTCATAAATTTATAATGCCAAAGAATGGAGGATATTTTATGATTATCGTAAACACAGCTACTGTAGAAGGCTACAACATGCAGACATTAGGTCTTGTTCAGGGAAGTACCATCCAATCCAAAAATATGTTCAAGGATATGGGTGCCGGCTTCAAAAGCATGGTAGGCGGTGAGTTGACTGCTTATACCAAAATGATGGAAGAAGCAAGAGAACTTGCTATTAAGAGAATGATCGATAAGGCAAATGCTCTGAATGCAGATGCCATTGTAAATGTTCGTTTCAATTCTGCTTCTGTTATGCAGGGTGCTGCCGAAATTATGGCATACGGAACAGCCGTAAAATTGATAAAAGAATAATACAATGATGTCAGGGTCAAAAGGTCAGCACTGCTTTCGTGCAAGTACGAAAGCAGTGCTGACCTTATTGACCCACCAAACATGAGAAAGTAACCGTTTCCTGCGGAAACGTGCGGATTTCGAATGTTTGCAGGATTGCGGGAATTGCGAAGCAATGGAGCAATCCGTGGACATCCGTTTTATCTAAAAGTTATCCCAAGTACATCAATCAAAATCCCCCAAAAAACTGCTGATACATAGACAAAAGCAAGGATTCCCAAATTGTGTTTCGGATGCTTTTTATTCATGCGGAATAAAATCAGCATCCCCATACCGGCTCCGCTTAACAATCCTGCCATCATAGGACCGGCTCCGATTACGCCCTGTACATAAAGTTCTGTAATAACAACGGATGCTGCACAGTTCGGAATTAATCCGATAAGTGCTGCCACCACTTCACCCAGAACGGGCACATTCTGCACAAGTGTGGCCAACTGTTGTTCTCCGATTCCTGCTATCACCACATTCAATAGCAGGGTGATGAGAAAAATAAATAATGTAATTTGCAGCGTATGGCGAATGGTTGATTGAAAAATTCCTTCTTCACATTTGCAGTGCTCACTTTCACACATGGAATGAATATTTTTGTACCGTATTTCCTTACGGATTACTTTATGATACAGAAAATCCAGTACAAACCCGCTTATTACTGCCAATACCATTTTCACAAGTAGTATTTTAATAATTGCAGAGGCAGAGACTGCCTCAGACAAAAAAATAGGAAGCATCTCATCTGAGGTAGACAAAAATACTGCAGCCAATGCTCCGGCCGTAATCAATCCACCGGCATAAAGATTTGACGCCGCCACAGAAAATCCGCACTGAGGAAAAATACCAAGAATTCCTCCCAGAAGAGGACCGGCCTTTCCTGCTCTGCGAATCATTGCCTGAGTACGGCTTCCCGTCTTATGCTCTAACCATTCCATAACAAAATAGGTCAAGAATAAAAATGGCAATAATTTAATTGTATCCACAAGGGCATCCGCTACAATATCCACAAACAGCTCAAACATATATAAATCCTTCTATTTTCTATTCACTGAATGACTCGTCAAATAACTCGTCAATAATTTTCATAAACACATCTACAATATCCGGATCAAATTGTCTGCCCCGGTTTTTCTCAAATTCAGATACGATGTGTTCCTGTGTCAGCTTGTCTCGATAACAGCGTCTGCTGTTCATTGCATCAAAAGAATCTGCCACACAAATAATCCGGCCAACGAGCGGAATATCTTCTCCCTTTTTTCCTATTGGATATCCATTTCCATCATAACGCTCATGATGATACAGGGCTCCATCCCGAATTCCCTCGATAGAGGTAAAGTCCTCCAGTAATTCTGCTCCCTTTGTCGTGTGTGTTTTTATAATATCAAACTCTTCTGCCGTCAGCTTACCGGGCTTTTTCAATATTTCATCCGGAACAAAATACTTTCCGCAGTCATGCATCAGCGCAATATAATAGAGCCGGACACATTCTTCTTCTGAGAACCCCATCTTTTTTGCAATCAATCTAGTATAATCTGCCACACGTTTGGAATGGCCTGCTGTATATTCGTCTTTTTCTTCAAAGATTCTTGAAAAAATACTTAAAGACTGCTCAATTATTTTCTCATGTTCCTCCAAACGTCTGTCGGCTGCTTTCATATTAATATGAACAACAATTACAATAATACAGAGTACCAGCCAGATCACAGACACTGCAAGAAGAATACGGAAAACAAAATCCTGTGTTATGACCCGGTTCAAATGATACGAGATGTTAAAGTCATCAAATACTAAAGGGGTATCACCGATATAATAAAATATCACTCCAATATCGACACTGCGCTTTTCTTCCTTCGCCAAATCAGAGCAGTCAATCGGAGTCTCTTTATCTACTACACTTGGCTGATAAATGAAATAATCCCCCTCATGCAGCTCAATCATAATATCCTGTTCGGCCATCCGGTGGTTCAATGTCACATCCGATAATTTATAATTTCTTAAATCCAGTGTCTGGACCTTTTCACCCCCACTGGTTTTCTGATGGATTTCCAATTTACCGCACCATGCGTTATTGATATAGCAATCTCCGTGAATATTGACACGAAGTTCCCAGTCCTCTATAACCGATTGTGTACAGTTCGTTATAACACTATGATAAATTAATCCCTGATACTCCTTTTCTTCTCCCGAAGATTCGGTTACCTTTTTCACCCAGGCATCAGCATCGCCGCCCCGGGGCTCAATCAGAACATCGCACTCCTTATCCTTATTATCTTCCGTAAAATCCTTTGCTTTCATTGCTCTGTCCGTATTGTTATATGAATAGACAAAGATTCCGTAAGCAGCAAAGGATATAAGAATAAGCAGTAAAAAACCCCCTAAAAATACTACCGTCTTACGAAGATTCCCCTTTTTTTCCAATTCTAATTCCCCTTTTCTTTATTCCACGGAAACAAAGTAATAGTAAATCGGCTGTCCGCCACGTTCTATTATGACTTCAATTTCCGAATCAATCGCTGAAATCGCATCTGCAATTTTTTCCGCATCCTCTTCGGTCCCCTCTTCGCCATAATAGATCGTTACCAGTTCACTTTCTTCCTCCAGCATCTTTTTCACAAGCTCTACGGTAGTATCCACAACATCACTTCCTACCGTTTCAATGGTCTTATCACTTAGTCCCATAATATCACCGGCTTTAATGTCATAGCCATCTATGGAAGTATCACGGACTGCGTACGTGACCTGACCGGATTTCACCTCAGAAAGGCTCTCCGTCATTGTCTTTGCATTTTCCGCAGAGTCAGCCCCTTCCACATAATTCACCATCGCTGTAATTCCCTGTGGAATATTTTTCGTAGGAATTACAATAATTTCTTTGTCCTCTGTCAAATCTTTCGCCTGCTGTGCTGCCAGTACAATGTTAGAATTATTAGGTAAAATGAAAACATGGTCCGCATTTACTTTATCAATTGCTTCCAAAATATCCTCTGTGCTCGGATTCATCGTCTGACCGCCCTCAATAATATAATCCACACCTAGATCCGTAAAAATTTCACTGAGCCCGGTACCGACCGATACACTGATAAATCCATTTTCCTTATGCGGCATTTTCTTTTCTTCCTTTTTCCCGGATGGTACAGTCTTTGTACGGTCTCCCAGCGATGCCTCGGAATCATTTTTCTTGCCTGCTGTTTCGTCACCGGCTTTCTGAGCAGCTGCTTTCTTCTCTGCATCGCGGATTACTCTTTCATTATGCTCTTCTCTCATATTATCAATTTTCATGCTCGTCAGAGAGCCATAGCTCAGACCTTTTTGAATGGCAAGTCCCGGATCATTGGTGTGCACATGAATTTTTACCATATCATCATCTGCCACACATACAATAGAATCTCCAATTGACTCTAAATATGTCTTGAACTCTTTTTCTTCCTTACTGCGGAATTCTTTTTCAAGCATCACAATAAATTCTGTACAGTAACCAAATTTAATATCCGCTTCTGACACAGAATCGGAAGAAGCACTCGGATCAACAGCACGGCTGCCTGTCGTTGCTTCCACCTTATAATTTACATCCTTTCCCAAAAGAGCATCATAGGCACCCTCCATAACGGTCAGAAGACCCTCACCACCGGAATCCACAACACCTGCTTTTTTCAATACCGGAAGCATCTCCGGTGTCAGTTCCAGCACATCCCGCATATGAAGAATAACAGCATTCACAAGCTCAATCAGATTATCGGTACGGTCAACAATCTCTAATGCCTTCTCAGAACCTCCTCTTGCAACCGTAAGAATCGTTCCCTCTTTTGGTTTCATCACAGCTTTATAGGCAGATTCTACAGCACGTTCAAAAGCTTTCGTCAGCACATGAACATCTACTTCATCCACTTTACTGATTTCTTTTGTAAACCCACGCAAAAGCTGAGAGAGAATAACGCCGGAATTTCCTCTTGCTCCCCGAAGAGAACCGCTGGAAATTGCTTTACAGATTTTTCCCATATCATTCTCTTCAATCGCAGCTACTTCTTTAGCTGCTGACATAATCGTCATGGTCATATTCGTTCCGGTATCTCCGTCCGGTACCGGAAATACATTCAAATCATTGATTAATTCCTTTTTGGAATCAATGGCATTTGCACCCGCCAAAAAACATTTTTTAATTTCAGCAGCACCTATTGTTCTTATAATCACAACATCTTCCTCCAGAAAAATTTTAGCTGACTACTTTTACCCCTTCAACACATACAACAATTTTTCCGACTTCCATGCCGGTATACTCCTCAACCTTATATTTTACGTTATCTACCAAATTCTCTGCCACGGCAAGAATGCTGACTTCATAGGCTACGATAATATGAAGCTCGATCATGAGTTTTTCATTCTCAAGTGAAACATTCACACCATGGCGCAAATTATCACGTTTTAACAATTTAACAATACCATCTTTCATATTGACCGAAGCCATTCCTACTACCCCAAAACATTCTACTGCCGCAGAACCGGCATATTTTGCTAATACATCTTCATCTACAATAATTTTCCCCAATTCTGTATCCATCTGACCTTTCATGGTACCCTCCATTCTATCATTTATTTCGATTGCATAGTTATTATATAGTTTACACCATACCAAGAAAAAAATCAAATTTTTCCGACATTTTGCATAGAATAGAAATAAATATTCCCACTGTCTCTTCAGAATGGAGGTTATTATGCAACGTCTTATCGGCTTTATACTTTTTTGGATTGGTATTGGTATGTGCATTATGCTGTTTCTCCATCATGGACTGCTTGCACTATGTATTATTATTGCCTGCCTTGTACTTGGTTATAACCTTTTTAGCTGTAAATAAAGCGTCGTGAGAAACCGACGCTCCAGCTCCGCAAATGAAGAACTTTCCTATTACAATAAAAAAGAGCCATCCCAATGGATGACTCTCTACATTCGATGTAATAAATCCTATGCTCTTTCCACTTTTCCAGAACGAAGGCATGAAGTACAAACATACATTTTCTTTGTACCACCGTTTACCTTTACTCTTACAGATTTCAAATTCGATTTCCAAATCTTGTTACTTCTTCTGTGGGAGTGGCTGACAGCGTTACCAAAATGTACGCCTTTTCCACATACTGCACATTTAGCCATGAAAAGCACCTCCTTCTGTTCATACTTCGTGTTTTCCATTTATATAAGTATATATCTCTTTTACACGACAACACGAATATTCTAGCAAAAAAAATAGAATATTGCAAGTAGTTTTTCGATTATTTTCTTTTTTTTCACTCATTTAGACAAGAATCTGTCTCTCATTCCTTTGTTTCTTCTGCCTTCTGTTCCTTTGACTGAGCAGAATCTGAACCTTTTTTGGCAAAACGGTCAACAAAATCCGGTACCATATCCAAAAGTTTTGTAATACCATCCTGATTCTTTACATTAACTAATTTAGACACACCATCTTTAATCACTAATACAGCACTTGGCTGAATTTTACCGCCCATTCCGCCGCCGCCATTATTTTTTTTCTCATTTTCATTAGAAAATGCACCGGCACCGACACCAAAACTTACATCCACCAGGGGAAGGACAATGGTTCCATCATCAAAACGTACAGCATCACCTACAACCGTTTTCGTTGTTATAAATGCATCCATTCCTTTAAACAAAGACTCTACGGTACTGTTAAAACTATTATCTGCCATTTTATGCAGCCTCCTTTTTCATTATATGATTATAAAATCGTTTCAAATCCTGATTGCAGTACAGACGCCAGAGCAGCCGGAGCAGATAAATCACCCGCATCCGTCCCTTCATATGCCCCTCCAGCTTGAACGCTTTCTCTTCAAAATCCGGTACAATGTGAATCCCCTCGGCATACATCCATGGAACCATGGAAATACCACCAAATAGTAAACCGGTATTACAAGGATCACCGGTTCCGAGCACCATATCCAGCTTTACCTTACGCGGTGACAGATAGCGGAGAAGCTGCCAGAGTTCTCCCCACAGGGCTCTGACCGCCCGTCGATTCCCTTTGTCCCGTATCTCTTTTATTATACTCGAAAATTGATGAAAAGAAAAGCGTTTCTTTCTTTTCTTTGTTGCAGCTTTCCCCTTTTCACTTTTTTTATGCGTAATTTCTCTTGTCTGCCCGGTCTGTCCATCTTCATGTTCTTCCTTATTCACAACGGCCGGCTTCTTGGCCGGTTTTTCCTTCCCCGAAAAAAGATGCCTGCCAAAAGGAATACCGAAAACCCAAAAGCGGATATTATCGGATTCTTTTTTCTTTTTCACTGTCACCAGATGACAGAGCCAGCTGACAGAAAATCCATAAAAAAAATGTTCCTCATCCCTCTGGGCTTCTATATAATACCGTACCGGAATCAATAACAGAATTCCCGCAAGAAGAAGGAGCAATCCGATGATTACTCCGATTACAATGCCTATCCATTTTAGTATAGCCAAAACAATCGACATTATCTCACTTCCTGTCTCTCGATTTAAAATCTTCCTTTTTAAAAAGCACGTTAGGATTCCAAATTTCTTCTTTACTCATTTTTTCAACGATTTCCTGCAATATTTTCACTGCCTCTTCTTTACTGGCAGCCAGCCCTACCACAAAGATATCCAAATACGCATATCTTCGGAAAAACATTTGTCCCGTTCCCATAATATCAAATAGATTTTCCGAATTTGCCGCCAAAGTAACCGCATAGTAATTTCGCTTCCACGGTCGTCTCCGCTCCACACGTTTCATACATTTCTTCGGATTCTTTTTCACCGTTTCATCCATATACAAATGACGATACCAGCATATCATAATTCCATCCAACCTTCTCATTCTTCCTGCATCAAATCCCGCAACAGCGTCATTACTGTACACTTTTCCGCTTCATCCTGACAACCGAAGAGGTTTACACGGATATATTCCTCCACCTCACCGGATTTTTGAAACATCAACGGCAGCTTCTCAAGAACTTCACCCATAATGGCACGTTTCACCGGACGGCAAACTTCTGACAGCTTCTTTTCCAATTCCCGGAACAACTTCTCTCTGCACTGTTCCACATAAGCAGCATCTGCTTTTTCTCCCTGAACCACTGTGTCCAAGTCAATAAAAAGGCTGTCCGACAAAAGATTTGCCACTATGGCAAAGTCTTGAAAAAATCCGGTCAGTCCTGCTGCCTCTGCTTCCTCCTTATAAGAAGCTTTCACTTCATATAGGACCGATTCCAAATAACTTGTTTTTTCTACGCTTTCTTCGATCCGCCCCTCTAACGGCATCAGCATCTCATCCCGGTACTCTTTGTTTGCCAGACAAATCCAAATAGAACGGCAGGCAGCCGTCAATTTCGTATCTGCCGCCTGATAATTCTGGATTAATACCATAGCATAAATGCCGTTTACCACTCTTTGCATTGAATAGTAGAAATCTGTCAACTGGGCAATCTGTTCTGCTCCCTGCTCCAGCTGCTGCACAAGACGGTTATACTCCTCTTCTGTCAGATTCGAATAATCAGCACGTTCCAGATCTTCCAAAATTTCCTGCAGCTCCGGATAATCCTCCCCCTGATTCACCGGTTCATAGACCATTGCTGCTGTCCGTATCATATAGATAAAGTCATCCAAAGAAGACTTGTCCCCATCCTTATACAAGGTCAGTGCCTCTCCTATTTTCTCAAAAAATTTCATTTTGGTCATCCGAACCGGAACCTGTCCCACCACAAGACGGACCTTATCCCGTATCACACTTTGGTCCTCCTGCCGGAACAGATACCCACAGAGCCGGTTCATATATTCTTCCTCATCAAAGGATTCCAAGCATTTCTTTAATTCCTTTGCCGGAATATATTTTAATTCCATTCGGTTCAGCACATATTCATAACAAATGAGCCGGTCTGTAAAAGAAGTAAAGTAGTCCATCTTCCCGGTAATCTCCTGACGAAGCTCTCTCATCTTATGAATAACTGTTTCGGATTCTCCTTCTTTTCTTCCCAAACTTCCCAAAGTCTCACAAATCCTATCCGTCATATCTTTTTCCTTCGCTGCCAGAGCGGCTTTTTCTTCTACCATTTCCTGTACAAAGGTAAAAGCAGAAAAGGTAAGTTCTAAAGAACCATAGTCCAGATATGTCGGCACAGCAATTTTTTCATATTGTTTTAAATTTCTGTCTAAATTTTTCCCTGTATGAATTTCCTGAATCAAATGTTTCATATTTTTTTCCTCCGTCTGTAACTTCTCTTTCCCATAAGTTCCTTCCTTTAGCTGACTAACTGCCAGCCGGAAAGCCAGCGGAGACCATCCCGCACATAATCATAAGTCACTCCCTGTCCTGAAAGAACCGGATAGAATAACAGGAACAGAAGAAAGGCCGCCACAGCATAAACAATGATCCACTTGAACCATTTGTCGTTCCGCCGCACAAGACGTACCATAATATACACAAGCATCATTGTAATGAACGGCACACTTGGAAAATAATGGTAAATAAATGTACAACGGGGCACTCCGATCCAAGGCACGTACTGCACCAGATAAGCAAATACTAAAAACAATGCCGTTCTATCCTCATCCTTGATAATCAGATACCACATATAGAAAAATGCCGGAACGCCAGCCCACCAGACCAGCGGATTTCCAAAGGCACTTATTCCCTCTTTCAATCCATTCGTCAAAGTCTGACAATAATAATACATTGGACGGAGCATAATCGGCCACTCATTCCAGGCAGACTGAAATGCATGAGTTGCCTCCAGTTCGGAATGATACGTATACATTGCATCCTGATTGCGTATCATCTTACCAATCGTTTCTGTCACTGCATTCTGATGGTTCTGCAAAAATTCAATCACACTGCGGTACAGTCCTCCTACCGGATGGGAAGTATCCGCTAACCGCGGGCTGAACCGGGCAATATTTCCCTCACACCCATCCGAAAACGGAATATAGGAAACGATATAAATCGTCCCCGCAATCACAACAAAGAACAGGACACAAAAAGCCAATGTCCAGAGGAACTTCTTGACAAAAACATTCTGAATATAGGAATGGGAAATCCCTGAAGTTTCCCCATCCGGATCCTTTTTAGCCAGACGATATTCATAATACCGCCAGCCCATAATGGCAAAAAAGAAAATTGCCAGTCCGGCAGCGGCATATACCGCTGTCCATTTCGCAGCACAGCCAAGTCCCATCATAATGGCACTGAGCCCTAGAGGAACAAAAGTTTTTGGCAATGATGTATCGTAAAAGCTCATCTGACTGTACCAGTACATAAAGAAGAACATCGCAATAATGAAAAAAGTGCCATACACATCAATTGTGGCAATTCTTGTCTGCGTAAAATGCATAAAATCAAACGCGAAAAGGAATGTCAATATACCTGCTGCCCATATCTTTCCCTGAAACAAACGTCTGCCAAAAAGATACATAAACGGCAGCATACCAATCCCAAAAAGAACTCCCATAATCCGCCATCCAAAAGGATTCATTCCAAAAATACGAATGCCAATGCTAATAATATATTTGCCAAGAGGCGGATGGGTATTTTCATAATTATAATCCTTCTGTATCATCTCATACGCCGTTCTTGCATGATAAATTTCATCAAAATAAGTCCCGCTCCGGTAGGTAACCGGTGCTTCATATTCCTGCTGTTCATCAAAAAGCTCTGCATAATCCGATGCATTCACCGGGGTCAGAAGATTCCCCTCCGAATCGGTAATCACAAGTTCATTGAGAACAGACATGGAATCTAAACACTGAATCCGCAAATAGCGGTATTCCTTTGCAAGATTATAAGTATCCGGGCTTTCCCCCTCCTTTGTATTCCGCATGTTGTTCCATGCGAACACACTTCCTGCTTCTGTCTCACTAATGCAGTCATAGTTCACTCCATCCTGAGATAACTCCAGCTGAAATTTTCTATTTTCATACTGTCCCAAAAACACATGAACCATATCAATTTTTTTGTTTTCCCCAAAATCAAGAGCAATTTTTCCCTGATTCTGTTCCGTACTGCTCCAAGAAGTTTCCGGCGCACTCATTTTCCCAAGATTAGAGAAAGCAAAGAGAGAATAAAACAGAACAATTCCCCCCAGCACAATCAGATCCCATCTGGTAAATGGAATTTTTTTCCGGCTGGCATGAATCCCGTTCCAGTCCGATGTTATTTTTTCTTCTTTCCTTACCGGTTTCTTTCTCACAATATAGTTCTTCGCCGGTTTCTTCTTTTCCTTCTGATGTACATATTCCTTCATTTCTATTATTTTTGTCTTTGTAAAAACAGCAAAAAACATATACCCATAAACAGCAAGTGTCAGTAATGCTGTCACACCGATTGTCCCGCCCTGCGGCCAAGTCGATTCCTCTTCCACAAAAGCACACAGAACATGAGCAACATTGATGAACTGTACGACAGAAAAACCTACATAGGTAAAAAACAGTTCTACCGTTGGTTTTACAAGAAACGCCGCCAGTGTCAGCACCACGACCGGAAACAGGTATCTCTCATGCATACGCACGGAAAACAGAAATACGGTACTTACAACTACGCTCATACTCATGAAATACTTCGACTTATCTTCCTTCTGTTTAAAGAAAATAAATGCACTCAACGCCACTGCTATGACAATCGCCAGCATTCCCCAATAACGGCATTCCATAAAGAGAAACATATCCGACTGGGACGCCCAGTTCTTTCCAAATAATGCCCATACATTATAGGCATTGATCGTGCAATATTCATAAGAACCCAATGTATCAACATACTGGGGAATAACCTTTTCCAGCCCGAACGGCAACGCAAGAAGCAGCATGACTGCAACTGCCGATATCCCACCTATTAAATCACGAATTAATTTTTTCTTGCTGAAATCCCGTAAAAACACCTGTTCAACAATTGTCCAAATAAGAATCGGTGTAAAAATAAGCATCTGTGGTTTGATCAGAACACCAACGCAGAATACAAAATATGCCGGTATTCGTTTCTCCTCCATACAGAAAAAGCAGGTCGCCAGGACACAAAGAGTGAACACTCCGTCCGTCTGTCCCCAAATGGAAGAATCCAGAACAACAATCGGATTTAACACATAACTCACTGCCAGCAAAAGGGAAGAACCCTCCGAGAACTTTCTTTTTGCCATAAGATACAAAAGCAGCCCTGCCAGCAGATCCGATAACATCGGCACCAGTTTGATCAGGACACGTCCCATTTCAGAGCCCATATCAACCCGCAGCAGATGCCGGATTCCTGCAATTACCCAAAGTATAGCCATATATCCCGGTGGATAGTCCGTAAAAGCATCCAAATAGTAAAATTTTCCAATGCCGTTCTTATAAATCATTTCTGACCATGCATTAAAACAACTCATATCGGTTCCATGGCCTTCATACAGCGCAGCATAAATTACCTTTACCAAAAAGGCTGCCAGCAATATCAATATAATGTTCGTCCAGTCGCGCTTCTTTTCTTTGGTATATACACGGATCCCTGCCACTTCATAATGTAGTTTAAAACAGTAGATCACAGTGAATACAGCAATGGTAACGAACACCATTAGCACGATTTTTTCAAAACTATCCATACCTGTATAATCCCTTTCCTGTCAAACCTTTCCTCACCGATGAACGTGTTCGTGAGTAAACAAATGCTCGGAACAATATTCATAATTACCTTCACATTTGGAGCAATAGCGGAAATCCAAATGCGGAGCATCCAATTCGGTTCTTCCACAGATTGCACATCGGTGAATCGGTCCTGTCTGCTTTGTATGATTTATTTTACGCCGGAACTCTGTTTTTCTCTTATGATTTTTATACATTCCCCTTGCCCCGGGCTTACCATGGGAAAAGAAAAAGAACAGCCCTAAATTAATAAGAGAGCCAGCCACCAATGCCACCGCAATATAATTTTGATTTAATATTCCACTGATAATATAATAACCGTCCATTACAAAATAGAGAATACTCAGCCATTTTGCCTTTACCGGAATTACAAAATAAATTAAGAACTGTGCGTCCGGATTTGCCAAAGCGAATGCCAAAAACAGAGATTGATTCAAATATTCCAACGTAATGCCTGCCTCTGTATAATAGCTGATCAGTCTCATATATTCCGGCGGATAGATAAGAGCATTTGCAAAATAATACACAAAGGCCGTCAGAATGACAAACACCACACCGCCAAGATAGAACAGCGTAAAACGGAAAGTTCCCCAATAACGCTCAAGAGACATTCCGATACTGTAATACACAAAAATCCAGATTGCGAACCAAAGCAAACTGGAAATCAGGCCGGAACCTCCAAAACCGGATGGATAGAAAACAAACGTCACCAGTCTCCACACCTGTCCATGAAGAATCTGATACACATCAAGGCTGAGATAATCATAATAAAGATTAAACTTATATATCTCGCCGAAAATACCAAAAAACAATCCGATAATATTGACTCCGATAACATACTTCATCAAATTCGGAATTCCGAACCGTCCGAATTTTCTTTCTAATTTATCAATAAAATTCATCCGCAACCTCCAATTTTTTATAAAATCTAGAATAAATTTTTCTTTCTAAAGAACAATGCCACAAGGAGAGAAACTAATAATGTCAGAATGATAATCGTCACAAATCCGTAAGAAGCATGTCCCAGTGGAATATTGTCAAAGTTCATGCCAAAGAAACTGGCAATCATCGTTGGAATCGAAAGAACAATTGTTACCGTTGCCAGTAACTTCATCACAATATTTAAGTTATTCGAAATAACCGAAGCAAATGCATCCATCGTTCCACTTAGAATTCCACTATAAATATTAGCCATCTCTATCGCCTGTTTATTCTCAATAATGACATCCTCCAGCAGATCCTCATCCTCCGGATACTTTCGGATACTTTCTGTCCGAAGAAGTTTCTCCAGCACTACTTCATTTGAACGGAGCGAGGTCGTAAAGTATACAAGGCTCTTTTCCAGCTCCAGCAGTTCTATCAGTTCACTGTTCTTCTGTGACACATGAAGCTTCTCTTCAATCTGGTCGCTCTTTCTGTCAATAATACGCAGGTAGCGCAGATAAGAGGTAGCATTGCGATACAGAATCTGAAAGACAAACCTCGTCTTTTTAAAGGTATAAAATTCTCTTACCCGCTTATTTTCAAAGGCTTTTAATACAGGTGATTCCTCCAGACAAATCGTAACAATCAAATCCTTTGTCATATAAATACCAAGAGGAATCGTAACATAGCGGTCTTTTTCATCCAAAGATGGGATGTCCACCAATATCATATTGTAACCATCCTCCACCTCAATACGGGAACGCTCTTCATCATCCAGCGGTGCCCGTAAATCATCCAAGTCAATCTTGGTTTCTTCTTGTAATCGTGCCAATTCTTCACTCGTTGGCTTCGTAACAGAAATCCAGCATCCCTCTTCGATTTTGTCAACGGATGTCAGTTCAGCTTCTACTGTCTTATAGATCGAAATCATAGTCTGCTCCTTTCTTTCCAACATAGAAAGCGATGCCACCAGCCAAGGGGCACCGCCACGTTCGCATAGATATTTTTATTATAAATGTTATCGTAATCTTTGTCAAACCCTCTTTGGCAGATAGATCCGTACACCTTCTGCCAGAATCAGCTCATCTCCATCATTCATTTCCAACAGTTCGGAGAGAGAAATATTTTCATCCCGCAGCACCCCGCCAAGACTTCTTCTTCCATCCATAATCAGATAAGGAGCGTCTTCCTCTCCTCTTTCATCCTCCTGCACTTCAGGCTCTTGTACCAAAGTTCCCTCTGTTACAGCCTCCTCATCCATTCTATCTCTCATCCTTTCCGCCATCTCTTCTCCGAACGGAGACTGCATGGACGAGCGGTCTTCTTCCTCCGAATTCTCCTGAACAGGCTGATTTTCCATAGAATTCCTCTCCTGCATTGGCGGAGTCATCCGATTTCTTCTTGGCGGTCTTCCGAACGGCGGCATCATTCCCGGAAATACCGGACGGCCGACCGGAATACAAATTTCCTGTCCGACCTGTAAATTATACACATCCACATAAGGATTTGCCCGAAGCAAAAGAGCCACCGGAACACGGTACATCCTGCTCAATTGATACAGGGTCTCCCCCTCTTTTATCACATGTACCATTCCATTGCAAAATCTCTGATTCATTATATACCTTTAAAAACCTTTTTCTACTATCCTATTCTTTACTTATAAAAAAGTTCTTTTCGTTGCAAAAGATTTTTTTTTGTCGTATAATATAAGTTCAAGAAATTTAACAACTTAGGAAGAAAATAAGGAGGTAAATATGAACAGAGTAGGTATCGATATCGGTTCCACAACTGTCAAAATTGCGATTCTTGACAACGAGAACCAGATTATCTTTTCGGCTTACGAAAGACATTTTGCCAATATTCAAGAAACATTAAGAAATATTATAGAACGAGCATACAATGAACTGGGCGACCGGGATATCGCTCCTATGATTACCGGTTCCGGCGGGCTTACCATTTCCAAACATCTGAATATTCCATTTGTTCAGGAAGTTGTCAGTGTTGCCACAGCACTAAGAGACTATGCACCTCAAACCGATGTTGCCATTGAGCTTGGTGGTGAGGATGCTAAGATCATATACTTTACCGATGGTATCGAACAGCGAATGAACGGAATCTGTGCCGGGGGTACCGGTTCCTTTATTGACCAGATGGCAACTCTGTTAAAGACGGATGCTGCCGGTCTAAACGAATATGCGAAAGATTATCAGGCAATTTATCCTATCGCTGCACGTTGCGGCGTTTTTGCCAAAACAGATATTCAGCCACTGATTAACGAAGGTGCCGCTAAAGCAGACCTTGCCGCTTCCATTTTTCAAGCGGTTGTAAATCAAACAATCAGTGGTCTTGCCTGTGGAAAGCCAATCCGTGGCAATGTAGCGTTCTTAGGCGGCCCTCTTCATTTTTTAACAGAATTAAAAGAAGCTTTTATCCGCACTCTGAAATTAGAAGGGGCGGCCATTATCGCACCGGATAATTCTCATCTTTTTGCTGCCAGCGGTGCTGCCATGAATTCAAAGGGCGAAGGTGTTACTACTCTGGCCCAGTTACTGGCACGCCTATCCAATGAAATAAAAATTGAATTTGAAGTTACCCGAATGGACCCGCTTTTCAAAAACGAAGCAGAATACGACAAATTTCTCAGGCATCACAGCAGACACAGTGTAGCAAAGGGAAATCTTTCCGATTATGAAGGAAATGTGTTTTTGGGTGTGGATGCCGGTTCTACGACTACGAAAGTAGCCTTAGTGGGCGAGGACGGTTCACTGCTTTATTCCTTCTATGATAACAACAACGGCAGTCCGTTAAAAACGACTATAAAAGCAATGAAAGAAATTTATGAACAGCTTCCAGAGGGTGTCAACATTGTGCGTTCCTGTTCGACCGGCTACGGAGAAGCATTAATTCAGTCTGCTCTCATGCTGGATGAAGGTGAAGTGGAAACCGTATCCCACTATTATGCCGCTTCCTTTTTTGAACCAAATGTTGACTGTATATTGGATATCGGCGGACAGGATATGAAATGTATCAAGATCAAAAACCAATCCGTTGACAGCGTACAGTTAAACGAAGCCTGTTCTTCCGGCTGCGGTTCCTTTATCGAAACCTTTGCCCGCTCCTTAAACTATGATGTCAAGGACTTTGCAAAGCTGGCCCTATTTGCCGAAAATCCGATTGACCTCGGCTCCCGTTGTACCGTGTTCATGAACTCCAAAGTAAAACAGGCACAAAAAGAGGGGGCAACCGTAGCAGATATTTCTGCCGGCTTGGCAATTTCTGTCATAAAAAATGCACTGTTAAAGGTAATCAAATTAACCGATCCAAAAGATCTGGGAACAAATGTTGTTGTACAGGGCGGCACTTTTTATAATGATGCTGTTCTCCGCAGTTTTGAACGAGTATCGGGATGTCAGGCCGTACGCCCTGATATTGCCGGCATTATGGGAGCATTCGGTGCAGCATTGATTGCGAGAGAACATTACGAGGAAGGCATGGAGACAACAATGCTTTCTCTAGAAGATATTATCAATCTGAAATTCGAAAGTTCCATGGCTCGCTGCAAAGGTTGTACCAATCACTGTCTGTTGACAATTAACAAATTTACCGGCGGACGGCAGTTTATTTCCGGCAACCGTTGCGAACGAGGTCTTGGGAAAGAAAAAACAAACAAAGATATACCAAATCTTTATGAATACAAAAATCAAAGGCTCTTTGAACATTATCAGCCTCTCACCTCAGAAAAAGCTTTCCGTGGCAAGGTCGGTATTCCAAGAGTGTTAAATATGTATGAAAACTATCCGTACTGGTTTACTTTCTTTACGGAACTTGGTTATGAGGTCGTGCTCTCACCCGCTTCTACCCGGAACATTTACTCTTTGGGAATTGAATCTATCCCGAGTGAATCCGAGTGCTATCCGGCCAAGCTGGCACACGGTCATATTATGTGGTTATTAAAACATGATATAAATTATATTTTCTATCCGTGTGTGCCATACGAGCGAAAGGAAATTGATGGTGCAGGAAATCATTACAACTGCCCGATTGTTACTTCTTATGGAGAAAACATCAAAAATAATGTAGAAGAATTACAGGATGATTCTATTATTTATCAGAATCCTTTTGTTTCTTTTGAGAGCGATAAAATTCTTGCTGATGAATTAGTGAAGTATATCAGTAAAGAAAACAATATTCCTGCCGGAGAAATCCGTGCTGCCGCTCACAAAGCCTATGAAGAATTGACAAAGACAAGAGAAGACATCCGCCGCAAGGGCGAAGAAGTTCTGCTGTGGATGAAAGAGAACAACAAACGTGGTATCGTTCTTGCCGGCAGGCCATATCATATTGATCCGGAAATCAACCATGGTATACCGGAATTAATTACTTCCTATGATATTGCCGTACTATCTGAAGACAGTATTTCCCATCTGGCATCCGTAGACCGTCCAACAATTGCTATGGACCAATGGATGTATCATTCGAGACTGTATGCTGCCGCAAGCTATGTCCGTACTCAGGAAAATTTAGAAATGATTCAGTTAAATTCCTTTGGATGTGGACTAGATGCCGTTACAACAGATCAGGTCAACGACATTTTAACAAGTTCCGGCAAAATCTGTACGGTACTGAAAATTGATGAAGTAAACAACTTAGGGGCTGCACGAATCCGTATCCGTTCCCTGATTTCTGCTGTAAAAGACCGTGCCCGAAAAGGAATCAAGCCTCATGTGGCAGATTCTTCCCATAAACGTGTTATCTTCACAAAAAAAATGAGAAAAGAATATACGATTCTTGCTCCACAGATGTCACCGATTCATTTTGACATTCTGATGCCGGCATTGAGAGCCTGTGGTTACAATTTAGTTGAATTGCCGAGTGGTGTCGGTGAATTGGACTACGGACTGAAATATGTAAATAATGATGCCTGCTATCCATCTCTTTTAGTAGTAGGGCAGTTTATGAAAGCTCTGTTATCCGGCGAATATGATCTGGACCGCACCGCTGTTATCATTACACAGACTGGCGGTGGCTGCCGTGCCACGAACTATATCGGATTTATTCGACGTGCTTTGAAAAAAGCAGGAATGGAACAGATTCCGGTTATTTCTTTAAGTGCCGGTATCGAATCTAATCCGGGATTTAAAATTAATTACCGCCTGTTAAAGGGTGCTATTCATTCCATCCTTTACGGTGATTTGTTTATGAGAGTTGTATACCGTACAAGACCATACGAAAAGGTTCCCGGTTCCGTAAATGCACTTCATGAAAAATGGAAACAACGTTGTATTCAGGCAGTACAGAATCCAAAGCAATCGGAATTAAAGAAAATTGTCCGTGGTATTATAAAGGACTTTGATGAAATCGAGCTGGACGAAACAGTCAAAAAGCCTCGTGTTGGTATTGTAGGAGAAATTCTTGTTAAATTCCTCCCCGCCGCTAATAACTATGTTGTCAATCTTTTAGAGTCTGAAGGTGCTGAGGCAGTATGTCCCGATATGCTTGACTTCTTCATGTACAGTGCCTATGACAGTGTATTTAAAGCAGAGCACCTCGGATTTAAGAAACGTAGTAAATTCCTTGGAAAAGCTGCCGTCCGGTTCTTGGAAAGTTTTCGTAGACCAATGGTCAAAGCATTACAGGAAAGCAAACGCTTTGATGCACCGCCCGCAATCGAAACATTAGTACAATATGCAGAACCATTTGTGTCAACCGGCAATCAGACAGGTGAGGGCTGGTTCCTGACCGGAGAGATGATTGAACTTCTCCATTCCAATGTTCCAAATATTGTATGCACACAGCCATTTGGATGTTTACCAAACCACGTAGTCGGCAAAGGCGTCATTAAGCAGCTTCGTAAAGCCTTTCCGGATGCTAATATCGTAGCTGTTGACTATGATCCGGGTGCCAGTGAAGTCAACCAGTTAAACCGTATTAAGCTGATGCTTGCCACTGCAAACGAGAATTTATAATCAATAACAAGGCTCATTACACACAACAAGGGACACTTCATATCAAGAAGTGTCCCTTCATTTTTTTATATTTTGTTATTTGAATCAATCTTCTTTTTTTCTACAGACAATCAGACAAATCACAATTGCTAATACGGATACTCCCATTGCCAAAATCGGGAATAATAGGTTCGTTGTATCTCCTGTTTCCGGTGCAGAATCCGATAGTGGTACATCTTCGTCTAAAATTGTCGTTTCCTTGCTCTTCTGTTTTGCTTTCTTCAATGAATTTTTAGAAGAGAGCGGTGTATTTTCATCATTAATCGTTGAAGTTTCATCTGTCGGTGATGGTTTCGCTGTCACCTCTTCATTTTCCGAATCATCTGCCGGAGATGGTGTTGGTTCATCCTCTGGATTATCAATAGATGAAACTGGCGGAGTTTTTTCCGGACCATATGATGGTTCCTCAAACGGTGTCGCTGTTGGAGCTTCCGTCGGTGTTGTTCCCGGCTCCACAGTTGGAGTGCCCGTCGGCTGATCTGTCACATTCGGTGTTTCCGTTGACCCCTGAGTCGGCGTTGCCGTCGGAGAAGCTGTTGGTTTTGGTGTCGCTGTTGCCGCTGGTTTCTTAGTCGGTGTAACCTCCGGTGTTGCCGTCGGCTCCTCTTTCGGTGTCGCTGTCGGTTTCGGCGTTGGTTTTTCCGTTGGTTCTGCTGTCGGTGTTGCCGTCGGTTTTTCCGTCGGCTCTGCTGTCGGTGTTGCCGTCGGCTTTTCGGTCGGCTCTGCTGTCGGCGTTGCCGTTGGTTTTTCTGTTGGTTCTGCTGTCGGCGTTGCCGTTGGTTTTTCCGTCGGCTTTGCTGTCGGTTTCGGCGTTGGTTTTTCCGTCGGCTCTGCTGTCGGTTTCGCTGTCGGAGAAGGAGACGGTGTCACATCACCGATTTTTCTGGAAATCATATGCCACTCACCACTGTTTTCCACAACACTGTCACAAACAAGCCAGCCCTCGGCAGTAGTCACAATATTAACAAAGGCACTTGGTGCAATTACCGTTGCATGCATACCGTCCGATTTAATCGTAAGATTATTCACATAAGGAGCATTCCATATGATCGTCTCTGCCTTTTCCTGTCTCGTTTTCCTTCCGTCAATAACATCCAGCGTATAGCGGGAAATCTGAAACTCATTCTTCTCCTTGATATTGAAAACCAAAGTCTGCTCTTTCAACATTTTAATCTTTAGAGCACCTTCCTGAACTCTGCCTTCGTGTTGTGCTTCTACAAACTTTGACATGTCTACATAAACAACATCCTTATCGACTCCTGAAATGTCAATATTGTAATTGTTCTGATCGGTCACATCCGGTGCATCATAATCATTCTTCTTTACAACAGATGTTGCATATTCCTTCACCTCTGCAATTTTTTCTCTCGCTTCCTCTTTCACGCTCTCATCAACTACAACTACTGGTTTTGGTCCATTATTGAACCTGCACTCGCCTATCAATTCTCCGATCCGAATTTCTCCCGGTGCATTTGCCATGTTTTCGTTGACTGTGTTTCCATTTACCTGACCGTTTGATTCATATTTCCCTGCAATAAAATTTGTTTCCATATGTGCAGTCTGATTCAACCGGTTACAGACAATTCCATACTGAACGCAGTCACCTAAGAAGGGCTCATTTCCCCTATTAGAAGCCCATGTCACACCGCTGATAATAGCAAAAGCTGCTATTAATGCAATCACCGCGGCACCTGCTTTCGCAACCGTACGTTTTCTAAATCCTTTCATGCTCTCCTCCTGATTCAAATAAACAAGTCGACAGTTATATTATATTTTTATAATTATAACACAGTTTTCTCCTATTTGTAAAGAACTTTCCCTGTAATCTTTTTTCCGTCCATGCCGATATATATACTGATGACATTACTACTTGTGTCATCGCATTGACCATGGTAGGGATTTGCTATATCGCAAGGATGCGCAATAAACGCACGGATACTGCAATATAGCTTTTTTTATGTCTGTATGTATCCTGCGTCAAGAAAGGGAGCGATTGCAATGAAAATTGAAAGTAGTACAATTCAAATGGATGCGGTACATACAGCCAGCCAGAACAGCAGAACGGAGCTGAACTCAAAATCTGTTTATCTTACGGCTCAGGCAGATGCCCGCTCCAATGGGGCAGAAGATTCTGCCGGAAGCTCATCATCAGGAGGACTTACTTTTTATCTTGGGAACAGCTTCTCTTATCAGACACGGTTTATCACAAATCGTCCGGTACATACTTCGGAGGAGTCTATGAGTCAGTTTCACAAAAGGTTATTCCACCACATTATCGAAATGATGAAGGAAATGTTAGCCGGTAACAACAGTACCCGTTTTTCCGATTCGGCCGAATACCTGACCTACTCTGCCCAGCCGGAATCTCCTCACTGGGAAACTCAGGTATGGCATCAGGAAACTACCTATACTTCTTACTATGAAGAACGGGAAAACACCTGTTTTCGTACAAACGGGCTTGTCAGAACATCGGATGGCAGAGAAATTTCCTTTGGATTAAAGGTCGGAATGTCACGTTCTTTCATGGAGGCAACCAACCTCACTTCCGCAGAGGATACGGAAGTATTAGTAATGCGGGATCCTCTTGTGATAAATCTGGACTTACCATCCGCTGCTGTGACAGATCAGGAATTTTTCTTTGATCTGGATGCTGACGGAACAAAAGAAGCTATTTCTACTCTTGCCGGCGGCTGCGGATTCCTTGCTCTGGATAAAAACGGAGATGGCATGATCAATGATGGCAGCGAATTATTTGGAACCAAGACCGGAGACGGTTTCACAGAACTTGCCGCCTATGACGAAGACGGAAACGGATGGATTGACGAAAATGATTCTATCTTTTCCCGCCTTAAAGTATGGACCAAAGATGCTGACGGAACAGACAAACTCCTCAATCTGGCAGAAGCCGATGTAGGAGCAATTTTTCTTGGTCATATAGCAACTGAGTTCAGTCTCAACAATGATATGACCAATGAAACCAATGCTAAAATCCAAAGCAGTGGAATTTTTTTACACGAATCCACAGGTGAAGCAGGTACTGTTCAGCATGTGGACTTTGCCATTTAAAAATTAAGAACAACACAATAAAATAGTCTAAAAACAGCAAGTTATATCTGGATATAACTTGCTGTTTTTTAATAATACACGCAATTCCTAATTGATATCCGGAATCTGCCAGTCAATTGGTTCAGCACCATTCTTTACCAAAAAATCATTTGCCTTACTAAACGGTCTGCTCCCAAAGAAACCCCGGTACGCTGACAACGGGCTTGGATGTGGTGCCTTTAATACCAAATGCTTCGGATTTGTCAGCATTTTTTCCTTTTCCTGTGCCGGCTTTCCCCATAGGATAAATACAATCGGCCGGTCCTGCTCATTCACTTTGGCAATCGCCGCATTCGTGAACTCTTCCCAGCCCACTCCCCGGTGAGACATCGGTTTATGTGCCTGAACAGTAAGAACTGTATTCAGCATAAGCACTCCCTGCTCTGCCCATGATGTAAGATATCCATGATTCGGTATCTTACATCCCAGATCATCATGAAGCTCCTGATAAATATTCACAAGAGACGGCGGAATATCTACCTGAGGTTTTACAGAAAAACAGAGTCCATGTGCCTGTCCGGCATTATGATAGGGATCCTGCCCTAATATAACGACCTTTACCTTATCTAACGGTGTCAGATGAAATGCGGTAAAGATTTCATCCGAGGAAGGATAAACAATTCCTTTTTTATATTCTTCTCTCACAAACAAAAAAAGTTTTCGGTAATATTCTTTAGAAAACTCTTCCTGTAATGCTTTTTCCCATGTTCCTGTCAGTGCAGCCATTGATTCTACTCCTTAAATTCGTACACTAATACCTTTATTTGTTAAATACTGTTTTAATTCATTGATTTCTAATTCTTTAAAGTGAAACAGTGATGCAGCCAATACAGCATCCGCTTTTCCATCTGTCAATGCTTCATAAAAATGTTCTTTCGTTCCCGCTCCCCCTGATGCAATTACGGGAATATTTACGTTCTCCGAAATTGTTCTCGTTAGTTCAATATCATATCCATCCTTCGTTCCATCACAGTCCATACTGGTGAGAAGAATCTCTCCTGCCCCCAGCTGCTCTGCTCTCATTGCCCATTCAACGGCATCTGTCTGCATATCAACTCTTCCGCCGTTCTTATAAATTGTCCAGCCGCTGCCATCTTCTCTTCTCTTCGCATCAATGGCCACTACAACACATTGGCTTCCAAATTTATCAGCAGCATCCGATACCAGTGCCGGATTTAAAATAGCTGCCGAATTCACCGCCACTTTATCTGCCCCTTCACGAAGAATCATCCGAAAATCATCAATTGTTCGGATTCCACCACCTACAGTGAACGGAATAAAAACTGTTTCTGCTACTTTACGCACCATGTTGGCTTTAATCTCTCTTGCATCACTCGAGGCTGTTATATCTAAAAAAACCAGTTCATCCGCCCCCGCCTTCCCATAGGCAGCTCCGACGGCAACAGGATCACCAGCATCAATCAAATTTACAAAATTAATCCCCTTTACAACTCGTCCGTTATTCACATCCAAACAAGGAATTATTCTTTTGGTAAACATAGGACACCTCCACTACTCCAATGAAATAAAGTTCTTCAGTATCTGCAATCCCACTTCCCCACTCTTTTCCGGATGGAACTGGGTCGCAAATATATTATCGTGCTCTGCCGCCGCATGAACATCAACAATATAATCCGTTGTCGCTGCCACATCTTCCTTCCTTTTGGCCTGTAAATAATAAGAATGGACAAAATAGACATAAGACTGGTTCGGAATATTCCTTAACAATCGGGATTTTGGATTTACTTCAATCGAATTCCAGCCCATATGCGGAATTTTAAATCCCTCTGTTTCTGGGAAACGCACGATTTCTCCCGGCAGTAAAGAAAGTCCCTCCACATCATGTTCAGATTCATCGCTTCGCTCAAAAAACAACTGTAACCCTAAACATATACCTAAAATAGGTGTTCCCTTTCCTGCCACATCCTGAAGAACTTCTTTTAAATTGTAGTGATTCATTCGATTCATAGCATCTTCAAAGGCACCTACACCGGGAACGATTACTTTATCTGCCTGATAGATCAACTCTGCATTCCTTGTGACAACCGGCTCCTCTCCGATATATTGCAGTGCCTTTTCCACACTTTTTATATTACCAGCATCGTAATCTACAATCGCAATCATATCTTCCTCACTTTCGCACCTTTTTGTGCTGTTTATTATTCCTCCTGCCCAGCCTTTGCCCGCCAATTCTGAATAATTTCTTCCAGCTTTGCGGTATATTCTTCCTGCTTTTCAATTTCATTCAATTCTCTTGCCTGAGTTTCACTTACACCAAATTCCGTATATAATGCTTCTGCCAGCTTGCCCTCCAATTCATTATATTGGCTCATGATACCATATAGATCTGCTTTTTCCTTATTTTCATCGTAACTTCGGATTCCCTTCATCAACGAATCTAAAGACTCCAGATACATTTTCATTTTATAATAATTCGTATAGGAATTAAGCTCTTTTTGTAACTGCATACAAATCCGCACTTTATCTTTTAATTCCTCAGAAGCTTCTGAGACCTCGACACCTGCCAATGACTCATACGCAGCCTGATAATCCCGTTTTTCAAAATTTGCTTCTGCACGATTAACAGCACTGCGGTAAGAAAAGCTCTGTGTTCCGAATATTACGATTAAGCAGATAATTCCAAAAAAGACTATCACAATGGCAGCACCGACCGGATTCACTTTCCCCACAACCTCTGCTGCTTCCAGTTCCGCTTTCTTCCTTCTTTTCTCTTCCTTTGCAGCTTTTTTTTCTGCTGCCTGCTTCGCCTTCTGTGCTGTTTTCTGAGCTTTTTCCTCTTTGGCCTTTTGTGATTTTTCTTCCCTTTCAACAGCAGCCTGCTGTTTCTTTTTTTCCTTTAATGCGGCTCTCTGTTTCGCATTTACCTTTTCAAGTTCACGCTCTTTCGCTTCTTCTGCTGCTGTCTGCTCCGTAATGATATTACCGAAAATTTTCTTCCAAAAACTTTCTTTCTTTGCTTTGGACAAATCCTCTGATGGCAAATCATCATTCACTTCCACCGGATGGTCTCCATCCATGTCACTGATCTCAGATTCGTCAATCCCAAAGGCATTCATTGCGAGCATATCGAAATCGTCTACGGAATCCCCATCCGCAGAAGCTTCACCTGAATTTGATTCGGCAGAATCAAATTCCTCAGTCTCGTAATCTTCCTCATAATCCTCTACAGCAGCTAATGCCTCTTGATAAATATCATCTACGGAAGTTCCGGCATCATCCGCAAAAATTGCCCCCTCATCTTCACTGAACAAGGACAGTTCTGCTTCCTCCATAGGCTCCGGCTCTTCCGTCGTTTCTTCCATCTCAGTTTCCTCATAATCAGAATCAACGTCTTCTGTATAATCCTTCTCCAATAGATTTAATAATTCATTGATATCATCACCGTCAGAAGCCTCCTCTGCCGATATCACCGGCTCTTCTGCGACAGGCTCTGACACTTTTTTTGATGCAGCAGGTTTCTCTTGTATCATTTCTTCTGCCAGTCCCATAGTTTGCATAAGCTCATCCAAGTAGGACTCACCAGAACTGGCATCTAGAGTTCTGCATTCCTCACACAGTTCTTGTCCATCCGGAATTTCTTTTCCGCATTTTCTGCAAATGGTCACCTGTCACACCTCCTATCCATTTCTTCATTTTTCGTATCATTCCGAAATATTCCCACGACAAAAACGCCGCGGGAATACTCACCTTTCTTTCACTAGCTTAATAACATATCTAATTGATGTACTAATCTTCCGATTTCCGGTTTAGACAACTGTGCATCTACACCAAGAGCCTCACCCTTTCTCTTCATCTCATCATTCACAAGAGAGGAGAAAATAACAACAGGAAGTCCATCAAAACGTGGATCCGACTTGATTTTTTTCGTCAAATGATGACCATCCATCTGCGGCATCTCAATATCGGTAATAACAAGAGAGATATCTTTCCCGATAATCGCACCTTCACTCATCATACGATCCAATTTTTCCCATGCTTCCTGACCATTGGTAGTCGGAATTAAATGTGAGTAACCTGCCTTGCCTAAGCACTTCTTTAACATTTCCAGCAGCAATGGCGAGTCCTCTGCCAGTAAAATCGTATGTTCATTTCGGGAACGTTCACCCATCGCTTCAATTTCAGACAATTTAAGACCGGTTTCCGGATTTATCTCTGTAACGATTTTTTCAAAATCCAGTACAATAATAATTTTTCCGTCAATTTTAGTAATACCTGTTGCTATACCTTTACCCTGACGGCTGATAGTAGAATCCGGTTTCACTACATCACTCCAGGATACTCTGTGAATTCCAAGAACCTGCTGCACGTGAAAAGCGGTATGTATTTTATTAAAATTGGTAATAATATACATATCCTTTGATGTGTCATCACCTTTCTGAACGTCCAGAGCCTTAGCCAGATTGATTACCGTAATAATCCGTTCTCTCGGCATAAAAATTCCCTCAATAAACTCATGGGCATTCGGTACCAGAGTTGGCTCAACATATGGACACAGCTCACTGATCTTTGCCACATTAATTCCATAGTGCTGTCTTCCCACTACAAATTCCAACAACTCTAACTCATTGGTTCCACTCTCTAATAAAATTCCTGTTTCTTCTGCCATTATAAGGTCCTCCTCCTACTTCATTCTTTTCCTCTTTATTCTTTTATTTTCACAATGGATACCTTATCGCCATCCTCTACAGAAAGTGTAATCTCCGAAGCCTGCTTTCTTTCCTCAGACATTCGGTAAATCAATACTGCTTTTTCTGATTTGCCCGAAGGAATTGTAGTATTTAAGAAATTCAATCCCATATTGGACAAAATACTTATTGTCGGCTGATATTCACTGCCATCCACTGTTAATTGATAGGAAATGTTGCGTTTTCCCAAATTAACCTTCTGTTTTTTACCCGACCGATTCTTCACATTAAACTCAACGACCAAAAGTGTCTGTCCCTTTTCCGCTGTTATCTGTGTTGAATACTTTTTACAGAATTGATAAGATTGATAAGAAAAATCCAATCCCTCCATATGGTACACATCATTCAATGCCACCGTAGGATGTTCTGCTGTCTGCTGTCCATCGACACCGCTTCCTGATGCTGTATCTCCTGATGCCGCCGGCTGTGGTGTCGGAGTAATCTCAGGAGTAACCGTTGCTTCCGAAGTAATCGTATTCCCAGCTCCATTCTCATCCTGATTTTCTTTTGCCAGCTGATCTTTTGTCACTAATCTCCGGTCGTAACGATAAGAATACCGCAATAATACTCCAGCAGAATACTCTGCTACAAGATCACTTTGTTCCTCTGTCATTTCCTGTACCTTTACGCACCCACAGAGGGATGTCATCAAAAACAACATAAGAAACAGAAACATTATTTTATTGTATTTCATGTTTCCCCTCCTTTGTACTCCGCATTTACAAATATATATTATTATAACACATATTTTTCTATTCAGCAACGCACACTTTTATTTCAATCCATACTTTTTATATCCAGTTCAAACCAGAACTCTACTCCATTATCATAATTTCTGACACCATAGCTCTGATTATGGGCTTCCATTATTGCTTTTACAATAGAAAGTCCGATTCCGTTGCCACCATACTCTCTTGTCCTCGCTTTATCCACTTTATAAAATTTAGTCCATATTTTGCTGATTTCTTCTTCCGGGATCGGGTCACCGGTATTAAAAACGCTTACCCGCACAACTCGTTCTCCCTTTAACATTTTTATCTCAATTTTATTGTCATATTTCACATGATTCAACGCATTGCTAATATAATTTGTTACGACTTCTTCTATCATATACTCATCTGCCCACACAAGAACCGGCTCCTCCCTGCGCTGGTAGGAGAGTGCAACATTTTTTTGCCGGAATAAAATTTCCGTCGAATTCAACACAGAATCCACAACAGTATTTAAATCAAAATGTTCCAAATGAACCTGTCCATTGCCAAACTCGAGCTGGTTCAGGCTGAGAAGCCGTTTCACCATTTTGTTCATTTTATTAGCTTCATCGATAATAACATCACAATAGAATTCACGGCTCTGCGGATCATCATTAATATTTTCCTGTAAGCCCTCCGCATAACCCTGTATCAAAGCAATCGGCGTTTTCAATTCGTGAGAAACATTAGCAAGAAATTCCTGCCTCATTTCCTCCTGCTTTGTCCGTCTCTCCAAATCCAGCTGCAGTTCATTATTGGCAGTTTTCAATTCAGAAATCGTTTCCTCCAGCTTATCCGAAAGTGCATTCATGCTATTGCCCAAAATGCCGATTTCATCCTGCCGGTCATCTTCATAACGAAATGAAAAATTCAGTTTTTGCATATCTTCCGCATGTTTTGCCAGTCTTAAAATTGGTTTTGTATACTGATTACTGACAAAAAGCATGATAAAAATTCCAACGATCAGAACAATCGCACCAACATAAGCCATAAATTGATTTGATACCGATGTGCTTTCTTGAATCCCCTGATAATTTGTTCTCAAATATACCCAGTAATTATTTGAAAGGCCGCCTGTTAATTCCAAAAAATTGGACTGCAGCCGCTCGTCATAAACTTTATATACCTCACAGCTTTCGGTCTTACTGAGCATTTGGCAGTTCTCATCTAAGGGTGTTCCAAAATAGCGGGCCTTCACATATTTTCCCAGCTGATCCATGGTGACATCCTTCAACCGCTCTGTGTTCGAGGGATATACATAGATCACATCCGCTATGCTGCCGGATACTGTTGAGGCTTCAATCTGCATAATATAAGCACTGACATTGTAATTGTTGGACAAAATATCCAGTTTATCATAAACTGCATTCAGTTCTTCCTGTGACAGATTATCCCAGTCCACGTCACTGGCTATTTTCACAGTCTGATTATACGCAGTTTTCATTTTACCGACCTTACTGTTCTGATAAAATCTCGGAAGCAGCAGCACATTGGTTACCCAAATGCAGACGATCGCAACCAAAAGCATACCGGATGATATTGTAATCAGCCTTGTGCGCATTGAACTTCTCATGCTGTTCTCCTTTTCCACTAGACTTCAAATTTGTACCCCATACCCCAGATGGTCTTAATATAACTTCCCCGTTCCCCCATTTTGCTCCTTAATTTCTTGACATGGGTATCAATCGTTCTGGCATCTCCAAAATAATCATAATCCCACACATGATTTAAGATTCGTTCCCTTGATAACGCAATATCCTTATTTTCCATAAAATACGTTAATAACTCAAATTCTTTAAAACTCAGATCTACCTTCTCACCATCAATGGTCACTTCATGAGCAGCACGGTTCAATACAATTCCGCCATATTCTAAGTTCTCCTCACTCGCTGCATTGGCACGGCGAAGCAGTGCCTGCACCCTTGCCACAAGAATTTTGGGACTAAATGGTTTGGCGATATATTCATCCACCCCTAATTCAAACCCGCGGAGCTCGTCATTTTCGCCTCCTCTGGCAGTCAGCATTATAATCGGGACCTTAGAATACTGACGAATCTCGCGGCAGGTCTGCCAGCCATCCATTTTCGGCATCATTACGTCTAAAATCACCAATACTATGTCTTTGTTCTCCAAAAAGATATCCACTGCCTCTTCTCCGTCGGCAGCCTCTAATACTTTAAAATCCTGCTTGACCAAAAAGTCCTTTACCAGCTTTCTCATTCTCTGTTCATCATCGACAACTAATATCGTATTTCCCGTCACAGGATATCACTCCTTTCCAGACTTATTTAATTCTTTTTCCCGCTCTTCTAATTCTGCCTGCCAATTCTCATATTTATCAATAAGTTCTTCTTCCATATTAGCCTTATAATTTGTAAAATATGTGAAAATTGAATACTGAAATCTGAAATTGATAATTACAAATCCAGCCAAAATAATTATCACAGCAGCAAGGGCAATTTTAAATTTTTTATTTAAAATTCTCTGCCCCTCATACATTCTCTGATACCGGTCACCATGGGGAGAACGTGCCGGCATAGTATCTGTCTGCTTTTTCTTTACTTCCTTTACCGGAATATCGGAAAGCATATCGGAAGTGGCCAGACCACATTCCATAATATGCTGGCGCAGCTGTACCAAAAAACAATAGCCGATTACCGTGCTGAACACTTTATCCGCCACTAGCTTGTTATATAATTTCAATGCCGTCTTTCCATCTGACAGATCCGCTTTCTGATACAATTGGAGAATCATCTCCTCCTCTTTTTTCGCTCTGTCATAGGATTCCCGGCTCTCAAACTGAAAATTCCCAATGGATTCCCTGATTTCCATATTTACACGTTTTCCTCTCATTTTTTTCTAGTGTATCACAAATTTGTGTAAAAAAAAAGAAGAAACTACCAGATAGCTTCTTCCTTTATACATACACGGCAGACCAGTGATGTTCACAAATATTTTCAGCCCTTTGCATTGATATAATTCATCAATCCCTCTGCCTTAATAATTTTCTGCATAAATTCCGGAAATGCCTGTCCTTGATAAGATTCATTCTTTGTTTTATTGGTAATGATTCCACTGTCAAAATCAATCTCTACCTCATCGCCTGCCTCAATACGTTCGGAAGCCTCTTTGCACTCAATAATCGGCAATCCGATATTAATCGCATTTCGGTAAAAAATGCGGGCAAAGGTTTCCGCAATCACACAGCTTACCCCGGAAGCCTTAATCGCAATCGGTGCATGCTCACGGGAAGAACCACAGCCAAAGTTCTTCGCTGCCACAATAATATCACCTTTGTTCACGCGATTCACAAACTCTTTATCAATATCTTCCATACAGTGGGTTGCCAGCTCTGCCGGATCTGATGAATTCAGGTAACGGGCAGGGATAATAACATCCGTATCTACATTATCACCGTATTTAAATACTTTTCCTAACGCTTTCACACTATATTCCTCCATTCATTTTCAAAATTATTTGTATCTGATATTATGAAATCCAAGCATTATATGTTGCTACAGTTCCAATCAGGTTCAGTGCAGATCCAAGCATAAAAAGCGGCACATTGCACTGGTCAAAACTTTTATCTCTCGGCTTCCAAAGAAGAAATCCCACAAAGAGATAAGGAAGAAAATCCATGAGATACCGGTTGCCAAAATGCCATCCTCCCAGTGTCTTATGACAGCAGAGAAACAGCACATGAACCACTGCCAGCAGCGGCAGAAAAAGAAGAACCGGCAAATATTCCTTTCTCTTCTTTACCATACCATATCCCCAAGCAGCAGCCATCGTAAGAAAGAATGGTGTGACGAGCCAGAATGCCATTCCATTTGATGTAAAAAAATACAAGCTGCCGCTGTTCTCCCCCGCTTGTGGGAGCCGGAACAGTAATTTTAAATTTTCTGCCAAATAGGACAAATGAAACTGTCCCGTCTCAGTTCTTGTAAATTCAGGCAGATAGTTGTGGCCAAACTCCAAAATACTGCCAAAACGTTTCTCATTCAATACCATATAAAAGGCAGCAATCACCAGAACTCCCATGCCGCTGCTCCACCTCTGACGAAGCATGGCAGGTCATGTCCCCTCCGGATTCTGCTTCTGCCATTTCTTCCACAGTAAATACAACAGCAGGGGAAGATACAATGCGACCATTGGCCGGCATCCTACCGCACACGCCCAAAGGGCAAGAGAGCAGCCAGCCTTTCCCTCTGCAGCATAGAACAACGCCATAAGAGAAAGTGTAAAGCAAAGATTTTGAGCAATGAACCACACATACCCATTTACGGAAACAAAAAGCATACCGGATGCCAGATATAGAAAAAATACATAAAATTCTGCCTGTTCTGTCGTTTTCATCAATTTCCGATACAGCTTTACCGCATATACAGAACCGATTCCAATCACAAAAAGGGCAATAAAATGGTCTGGCGTATTCTTTCCAAATATACAGGCAAATGGCAGCATTAAAACAGAAGGAAATGGTGGAAAACTAACATAATACTTCCCTCCATAGACGGCCAGTTCCAGCCATGGGTAATCCTGTCCCAGATCCAATCTTCCCTCTAACCAGGCACATGCCTGAAGAGTATAGGAATTATAGGGGTTCTCTTTCCAGGGCCACATTCCCGTAAAGGCGGCAACTACCCAGATGACCGCCAAAATACTGAGCGGTACAATGGCATAAGACAACTCTGTTTTCTTCCATTGTTTCATCATGAATTACAGTCCAAGCTCTGCCGGTTCAGAAATTTTTCCTGTTACCGCACTGGCGGCTGCCACAGCAGGACTGGCCAAATAAACTTCTGAATTTACGTGTCCCATACGGCCGACAAAGTTACGGTTCGTCGTAGAGACCGCTCTCTCTCCCTCTGCTAAAATTCCCATATATCCGCCCAGACATGGACCACAAGTCGGTGTACTGACAATCGCTCCCGCTTTAATAAATGTCTGTGTCAGACCCTCTTCTATCGCCTGAAGATAAATCGCCTGTGTCGCAGGAATTACAATACATCGGATTCCTTTTTTCACCTTGCGCCCTTCTAAGATCTTCGCAGCCACGCGCATATCCTCAATACGTCCATTGGTACAAGAGCCAATGACTACCTGATCAATTACCACTTCACCGGCCTCTTTTACCGTCTTTGTGTTCTCCGGTAAATGCGGAAATGCAACCGTAGGCTCCAATGTATTCAGATCAATTGTAATTGTCTCATCATATTCCGCATCTTCATCTGCTTCATATACCGTATATTCTTTTGCAGAATGCTCTTTCATATAGGCAACCGTCTTTTCGTCTACAGGGAAAATGCCATTCTTTGCTCCTGCCTCAATTGCCATATTAGCAATACTGAAACGGTCATCCATAGAAAGACTTTTCACACCATCCCCCGTAAACTCTAACGAACGGTATAATGCTCCATCTACACCAATCATTCCAATTAAATGAAGAATAACATCTTTTCCACTTACCCAAGGCTTTAACTCCCCAGTCAGGACTACCTGAATCGCAGATGGTACTTTGAACCATGCTTTACCGGTAATCATACCGGCACCCATATCGGTACTGCCGACTCCTGTGGAAAATGCTCCCAGTGCACCATACGTACAAGTATGGGAATCTGCCCCAATACAGGTTTCTCCCGCTACGATCAATCCCTTTTCCGGAAGAAGGGCATGTTCAATTCCCATCTCTCCCACTTCAAAATAATTGGTAATTCCCTGCGCCTTGGCATATTCTCTTACACATTTGCAGTGTTCCGCTGATTTAATATCCTTGTTCGGTGCAAAATGATCCGGCACAAGGGCAATCTTATCTTTATCGAACACTGTCTTTTTATTTAATTTCTCAACCTCATGAATTGCTACCGGTCCTGTAATATCATTTGCCAGCACCAGATCTAAGTCTGCTTCAATCAACTGTCCGGCTGATACAGTTTCCAATCCTGCATGAGCCGCCAGAATCTTTTGAGTCATTGTCATTCCCATGATTGATTCCTCCGTTCCATATTTTTCTACATTACCATATCAGAAATTTACAGATTTGTAAAGGGAAAGCATGCGTTACCTTGTCCCGGTAGAGCCAAAACCGCCCTCCCCGCGAAGGCTGTCCCCTAACTCCTCTGCTTCCTCATAGCAGGCATATAAATATGGTGCAATAACCATTTGCGCCACTCTCTCTCCAACATCAATCGTAATGGCTTCTTTCGAGTGATTGTGAAGTGCCACCATGATTTCTCCCCGGTAATCGGAATCAATTACTCCCACTTTATTCGCCGGTGCCAGCCCTTTTTTACAGGCAAGACCACTTCTGGCGTATACAAGACCAACAAGGCCTTCCGGAATTTCCATGGCAATTCCGGTATGGACAAATTCTGTCGTTCCCGCCGCAATGGTCAATGGGGCTTCCATACAGGCAAATAAATCGGCACCTGCCGAAAACTCGGTTCCGTAAGCCGGCACCTGTGCCTTTTCATCCAATTTTCTATAATGTATTTTTACTGTATTCATACAACTTCACCTTCCCAGTGTATTACTTCTCCTGCAGCCAAAGATTTTTTCACATCAATAATACGCTGATTGTCCGAACCTCTAAAATTTACCTTTAGGTTCTTATGCTCTGCTTCGAACTCACCGTCTACCAAAATATCTATATAGGAAAGAAGTTCTCTCGTTATCTCCGATTCCTTACACATTTTCCCAACAAGATCCCGGTCAAAAAGATACCCGGTATAACACCAGATATTTTTTTCCGGATATTCTGAATGAACCCTGCGAAGCAAGGGAAGGAGCCCCTCCTGATTCTGAGGCTCCATCGGTTCTCCACCCAGCAGCGATAATCCTGCCACATAGGATGGTTTTAAATACGTTATAATATCTTCTAATTCTTTTTCCGTAAAAGGCTGTCCATAATTAAAATCCCAAGCCTCTTTATTAAAGCAATCCCTGCAGTGATGAGTACAGCCACTGACAAACAGAGATACCCGTACGCCAATGCCATTTGCCACATCATACTGCTTGATATCTGCATAATTCATCTTACCGGTTCCTTTCTCTTATAAGTGAAGAACACGGGAATTAATTTCCTTTGTTTTTCCTACGTTCCAGAAGTTTTCACCCAAATAGCCGCAGGTTCTTCTTGTTACATTCATTTTATCATGGTCTTTATTACCGCAATTCGGACATTCCCATTCCAGATCATCATTTACAATAATTTCTCCGTCATATCCGCATTCATGACAGTAGTCGGATTTTGTATTGAACTCTGCATACTGAATGTTGTCATAAATATATTTCACTACTTCCTCCAGTGCCGGTAAGTTGTGCTGCATATTCGGAATTTCTACATACGAAATCGCCCCACCGGAAGAAATCACCTGAAACTGTGCTTCAAAGTTGAACTTACTAAAGGCATCAATCTTCTCCCTCACATCTACATGATAAGAATTGGTATAATATCCTTTATCTGTAACATCCTTAATGACACCAAAACGTTTTTTATCGATCTCAGCAAAACGGTAACATAAACTTTCTGCCGGTGTACCATACAATCCGAAATGAATTCCGGTTTCCTCTTTCCATGTGTCCGTTGCACGGCGGAGACGATTCATCAGAGCCTTTGCAAATTGGCTTCCCTTTTCTGTCGTCTGACTTTCTCCTGTCATTAGCTTCGTCACTTCATACAACCCGATATATCCAAGAGAAATCGTAGAATAACCTCCATGGAGAAGCTTATCGATCTTCTCTCCTTTTCCCAGACGGGCAATGGCCCCATACTGCCAATGAATCGGACTCACATCACTGGTAACCCCTTCCAGTGCACGATGTCTGCACATCAGGGCTTCAAAACAAAGAGACAGTCTCTCTTCCAACAGCTGCCAGAAATATTCCATATCACCCTTTGCCAGAATTCCAAGCTGTGGAAGATTTAAACTGACAACACCCTGATTGAAACGTCCTTCAAATTTATAAGTTCCATTTTCATCCTTCCACGGAGTAAGGAAAGAACGGCATCCCATACAGCTGAATACATTCCCCTCATAATGCTCACGCATCTTCTTGGCAGAAATGTAATCCGGATACATTCTCTTTGCCGAGCACTGTACAGCCAGTTTCGTAATATAATCGTATCTGCCTCCTTTTAAGGCATTGTGTTCATCCAATACATAAATGAGTTTTGGAAATGCCGGTGTCACATAAACACCCTTTTCATTCTTAATTCCCTCCAGACGCTGGCGGAGAATCTCTTCAATGATCAAAGCATTTTCTTCGATATACTCATCTTCCGAATCCAAATTCAAAAACAAGGTAACAAACGGTGACTGCCCGTTCGTAGTCATTAATGTATTGATCTGGTACTGAATTGTCTGAACGCCGGAACGGAGCTCATCCATCACACGGTCCTGTACGAACTGCTCAATAACTTCGGCATCCAGCTTATCCCCATATTTACCAAGATAATGCTTACGGTATTTATCCGCACTCTTTCTTAAATACTTGCCCAAATGTCTTGTATCGACGGACTGGCCGCCATACTGACTGCTCGCCACAGCGGAAATGATCTGCGTCATGACCGTGCAGGCAACCTGAAAACTTTTCGGACTCTCAATTAATTTTCCATTCATAACCGTGCCATTATCTAACATATCTCCAATATTAATCAGACAACAATTAAAAATCGGCTGGATAAAATAATCCATATCATGAAAATGAAGAACCCCTTCTTCATGTGCCCGCGTTATTTTCTCTGGCAGCAGCACCCGCTTTGTCAGATCCTTGGAAACCTCACCGGCAATCAAATCACGCTGTGTACTTGCCACAAAAGCATTTTTATTGGAGTTCTCTTCCATAACATCCTTATTGCTGTTCTGAATCAGACTCATAATCGAATCATCCGTTGTATTTGCTTTGCGGACTAATTCTCTTGTATAACGATAAATAATATATTTTTTTGCCAGAATAAACTTACCCGCTGCCATTAACTTCTGTTCGATAATATCCTGAATATCTTCTACCTGCATCGTTTCCCTTTTCATGTTCTCAATGCCGGCAACAATCCCATCAATCATATCATCCGAAGCTTTATCAAAATTTTCCACCTCTGCATTTGCTTTACGAATAGCAACTAGAATTTTATTCCTGTCATATTCATCAACTCGTCCATCACGTTTAATAACCCTCACTATTTTCCTCTCCTTTCAACATCTATCTTGATTCTATTTAATTTGAAAAAGCCTATGGTGCTTATTATAACACCACAGACTTTCAATGTCCACTATATATTGTGATTTTTTTCTGATTTTTGTTTTTTTGACCCAATATAATGGAGTTTTACTATGATTGTAGAAAGCCATGGAATGCCACTGGCAAGGCATATTTCCGCTCTAAATCCTCTCTCTTTACAAATACAAGATCCGGCACAATATGTTGTTCCGGTTCTTGGTTCAGCACGACTTTATATCCCCTCATATGCCATTCCACATGGGAAAATATATGCTTGCCATTGGGAAGCTTGGAAAGAGCATGGATTTCCAGCCCCATTTCTTCCAATTCCTTCTGCAGCGCCGCTTTCGTTCTATAATCCGGCAGGGAAGGAAATTCCCACATGCCGGCTAACAAACCATCGGCTGGTCTTTTCCGTATGCCGATTCTGCCCTGTAACTCCAACATCAAAATCGTCTTTTTCTCAATCCGTCTTGCCTTCTTCTCCGGTTTATTCGGCAGCTGAAGCTGCCGTCCTGCCGCTCTTCCCTCACAATGATCGTTTAAGGGACATCGATCGCACAACGGCATCCCATTCGGAATGCAAATCACTTCCCCCAGCTCCATTAATGCCTGATTAAACTCTCCCGGCATTTTTTCCGGAATTACGCTCTGAATGGATTCTTCCATCTGATGACGCACTGACATCTTAGAAATATCATCGTCACAATTCAAAAAACGCATTGTTACCCGGAGTACATTGCCATCTACAGCCGGAGCCGGTATCCCATAAGCAATCGAAGCAATGGCTCCCGCCGTATAATTACCAATTCCTGCCAGACCCCTTAGCTTCTCATAATCTGCGGGCAGCTCCCCCTCGTATTGCTCCATAACCTGTATTGCAGCCTTTTTTAGATTTCGTGCCCGGTTATAGTATCCAAGTCCCTCCCATAATTTTAACAGCTCATCTTCCGGCACTTCTGCCAAACTTTTTACATTCGGCAATTTTGCTGTAAAATGAGCATAATACCCCATGACCGCCTCAATTCTCGTCTGCTGAAGCATAATTTCAGAAATCCAGACATGATAAGGTGTAGCATCCTCCCGCCATGGCAGCTCTCTCTTATTTTCCTCATACCAAGAACAAAGGGGCTTGACCAAAGCCCCTAAATCATACTTACTCATACTCACCTCGTATCTGCAATTATCCCTTCCTACTTGATTTCACCGGTACCAATTTCAATTTTATTTTGAGAAAATTCCACATACATTTTTATTTCCTCATCATCCATATGGGTAAATTCCGCCAGTTCGTTAAGAGTTGCGACTCTGCCATACTCCTCCGCCAAAATATTCGTAGCTTCCAGCAAAAGATTGACTCTTGCCAGAACCGTATTGACATTATCACTGTCATACAATTCTGCGTCGACCAGTTCAATCAAACGGCTTCTGACCGCATGGTCAATTGCCTTTTTATAATCTACGACTTCCCGGTTCCCACACAGCATCGTTACACAAGTCATTAACTCCAGATTTCCCTCTTGAATCAAATCCTCCAACGGCACTCCCCGTCCCTTGTATTTACCTGCCAAGGTTACAATACGCTTCAAATGAGCCTCTACAACAACCGGAATAACTTCCTCATTCCCCATCCGCAGTTTCCGGTAAAGCTCCTCTAAATCCTCGGATGTCCGCTCCGGCAGATCCCGCAGTTCTTTTCGATACATCCTGAGATACTTGGAGTCCTCCCGTGTCTTATTATCGGTATGTGGTGTGTCCTCTGACATTTCATCTTCAAGCGATGGTGCATGATAGCCGGGAACCTGTATCTGGTGCTCCTTCAAATAAGCATATACCAGTTCCAGCTGTTCTGCTGTCAAAGACAGATCACTACAGTAATCCGCTATTTCTTCCTTTATCAGACAATTTCCTTTTGTCCTTCCGAAATCCACTAATTCCTGCATCTGTTGTAAAAATTTTTTCTGATTCATGCTTTCCTCCATTCCGAAGCGTCGCAGCCTTTACAGAGCACTCTTATAGATATGAATAACATCCTCCCTTGTCAGCTTTACATAATTTCCCTCTGTCTTTCTGCTTCCCAGTAATTTATCCGTAAGCAGTTCAATGTCTTCTTCCTTTGCCCCGATTTCATCAAACGTAGACGGCATACCAATGCTCTTTAAGAAGTTTTCAAATGCCTCGATTCCTTTCTGTGCCGTCTTCTTTTTATTCATGCCCGGTTTAATATCCCACACTCTCTCTGCAAACAGAACAAATTTATCCGGGTTAATCTCCAATACATAACGCATCCACTTCGGCATAATCACTGCCAGTCCCGCTCCATGAGTCACGTCATATAGAGCCGATAACTCATGTTCAATATGGTGACTTGCCCAGTCCTGAGAACGTCCCACTCCACAAATATTATTATGTGCTAACATTCCCGCCCACATAATATTTGCTCTTGCCTCATAATTGTCAGGGTCCTCAATGACACGGGGCGTTTCGTAAATCATTGTTTTTAATACGGCTTCACAGAGACGGTCTGTGATCTCTACCTCTTCCGTGTTAGAAAAATAGCGTTCACACACATGTGCCATAATATCCGTTGCCCCTGCCGCTGTCTGATAAGCTGGTAACGTGCAGGTTAATTCAGGATTTAAGACAGAAAACTTAGGGCGAAGCAATTCACTTTTGGCACCCTTTTTAATCTGAGTGCTTTCATCCGTAATAACAGTATTTGGTGAGCCCTCACTTCCTGCTGCCGCAATCGTAAGGATGGTTCCAATGGGAAGTGCTTTTTCAATCACCGCTTTTCCCTGATAAAAATCAAGAAAATCACCATCATACAAACTTCCCGCTGCGATTGCTTTGGAAGAGTCGATCGTGCTGCCGCCGCCCACTGCCAAAATAAAATCTACCTTTTCTTTTTTACAGAGTTCAATACCTTCATATACAAGACCGCTTCTTGGATTTGGTCTTACACCACCAAGCTCCACAAACGGAATCCCCGCCTTTTGCAAAGTAGAAACTACCCGGTCATAAAGCCCGCTCTTTTTAATTGAGCCGCCGCCATAGTGCAATAGTACCCTGCTGCCACCGAACTGCTGAATCAACTCTGCCACATGTTCTTCCGCTCCCCTGCCAAAGTCAAAATAAGTGGGAGCATAAAAAGTAAAATTATCCATTCAAAGCCTCATTTCTATCTCACAAAGATCTCTTACAACAAATTGATATTTTTCAGTTCTGCTTCCTTATGAACATCCTCCGGCCAAATGGAGGACTGTACCTCTCCGATATGTGCTTTTTTTAAAAAGAACATACAGATACGAGACTGTCCGATTCCTCCGCCAATGGTATATGGCAGCTTTTTCTCCAAAATTTCTTTCTGGAATGGAAGTTTTTCCCGTTCCGGACATCCTGCTTTTATAAGCTGCTCTTTCAATGCAGCTTCATCCACACGAATTCCCATCGAAGAGATTTCAAATGCCATATCCAGCACATCATAATAAACAATAATATCACCATTTAGAGTCCAGTCATCATAATCCGGTGCACGACCATCATGTGGTTCACCGGATGCCAGCTTATCACCAATCTGCATGAGGAATACCGCTCCATGCTCTTTGACCGCCAGATACTCCCGTTCCTTCGGTGTTTTATCCGGATATTTATCTTCCAATTCCTGTGTTGTAATAAAGGTAATTTCCGATGGCAGAAATTTCTGAATATAATCATACTTGATAGCCATATAATCTTCTGTTTCCTGTAACGTCTGATATACATTCCGAACAATCTTCTTTAATGTATCTTCATTTCTCTCTTCTTTGTCAATGATACGTTCCCAGTCCCACTGGTCAACAAAAATAGAGTGTACATTATCCGTATCCTCATCACGGCGAATGGCATTCATATCTGTATACAAGCCCTCTCCGTGATGAAAACCATATCGTTTCAATGCATGACGTTTCCATTTGGCAAGAGAATGGACGATCTCCACTTCTCTGTCCCCCTGCTCTTTAATTCCAAAAGAAACCGGTCGTTCTACACCGTTTAAGTTATCATTGAGCCCGGATTCCGGGACAACAAAAAGCGGTGCCGAGACACGGGTAAGATTCAAATTTGCAGCCAATGCCCTTTCAAAAAAATCTTTCACTACTTTTATGGCAACTTCTGTTTCCCGAACATCCAATGCCGGTCTATAATCTTCAGGTACTACTAAATTCATGTTATCTTCCTCCATATTTCTTTATTACAAATCACAATTGTTCACAGTACGAGGGAATGGAATTACGTCACGAATATTCTGCATTCCGGTAAGATACATAACACAGCGCTCAAAGCCAAGGCCAAATCCGGCATGACGTGCCGTGCCATATTTGCGCAAATCCAAATAAAAATCATAGTCCTCTTTGTTCAGTCCACACTCTTTCATCCTCTGAACAAGCTTATCATAATCATCCTCACGCTGGCTGCCGCCGATAATTTCTCCAATACCCGGAACCAGACAATCCATAGCTGCAACCGTCTTATTGTCCTCGTTCATCTTCATGTAAAATGCTTTAATTTCTTTTGGATAATCCGTAACAAATACCGGACGCTTGAAAATTTCCTCCGTCAGATATCTCTCATGTTCTGTCTGCAAATCACATCCCCAAGAAACTTTATATTCAAATTTGTCATTATGCTTCTTCAAAAGTTCAATGGCCTCTGTATAAGTCACATGACCAAAATCAGAGTTTATAACATGCTGTAAACGCTCAATCAGTCCTTTGTCTACAAATTTGTTGAAAAACTCCATTTCCTCCGGTGCATGCTCAAGCACATAAGTAATGACATATTTTAACATGCTCTCTGCCAGCATCATATCATCTTCCAGATCAGCAAAGGCAATTTCCGGCTCAATCATCCAGAACTCTGCCGCATGGCGGGTCGTATTGGAATTCTCCGCACGGAATGTCGGGCCAAAGGTATAAATATTTTTAAATGCCATCGCATATGTTTCGCCATTTAACTGACCACTTACTGTAAGATTTGTTTCTTTATTAAAGAAGTCTTTTGTATAATCGATACTGCCGTCTTCTGTCATCGGAAGATTTTCCATATCCAATGTAGTGACACGGAACATTTCTCCTGCTCCCTCACAGTCACTTCCGGTAATCAATGGTGTGTGTACATAGACAAATTCTCTCTCCTGAAAAAACTTATGGATGGCATAAGCAATGAGAGAGCGTACACGGAAAACTGCCTGAAAGGTATTTGTTCTCGGTCTTAAATGAGAAATTGTTCTCAAATATTCAAACGAATGACGTTTCTTTTGCAACGGGTAATCCGGTGCACTCTCTCCTTCGATGAATACTTCATCTGCCTGAATTTCAAAAGGCTGTTTTGCCTCTGGTGTCGGTACTAATTGACCGGTAACAATAACCGCTGCCCCTACATTCAATTTGGAAATCTCTGAAAAATTCTCCAGTTTATCGGAATAAACCACCTGTAATGGTTCAAAAAATGTTCCGTCATTTACTACAAGGAATCCAAATGTCTTGGAATCTCTTACGCTCCGAAGCCACCCTCCCACGGTAACTGTCTGATTCAAATAAGTTTCTTTATTCCGGAATAAGCTCCGTATACTTGTCAGTTCCATATCTTCCTCCAAATTCTCTATAGTTTGTTCTCTAATCTAATAGTTTATCAAAAGATACGTTTGATTGCAAGTACTGTTATACAAGAAAAATGGTCTGTTCACAAAGCTTCAAACAGACCATTTCCAAATTTTACGGACTACTTTTTAATTTTAACGGTTTTTGCCTGTCCCTTTTTCTTCATAAGCTTTTTATATTTCTTCAGCTTTGAAGCCGGAACTTTTATCACACATTTTTTGTGTATCTTTTTGAATGCATTTTTTCCGACCTTTTTGATTGTTTTACTCTTTACTGTAATTTTTTTCAACTTATTACAACCATAAAAAGCTTTTGCATTTATTGCTGTTACCTTATATTTGACCCCTTTATAAGTAACCGTTGCCGGAATAACAACGGATTTCTTATTTTTCTTTTTCACACCGGATACCGCTACTGTTCCTTTTCCATTCGTAGAAGCATTCGTAATCTTGAATTTCAAACCGGATACAGTAATCACGGTCCCTTTCTTCGGTGCCTTCTTTTTCGTTGGTGTTGTAGTCGTTCCACCGTTTCCGGAAGTTGAATTATTGTTTCCCTGTGTAATCGGCGGAGCAGGCTGATTATCAGCCTTTTTCTGTTCTTCTGTGCGAAGGTCAGCTGCTTTTGGTGATTCCAGCTTGGTATCCTTCTCTGCCCAGTTCACAGTCAGATGGTGGAATAAAATTCGGTTTCCAATTGCGGCTGTACTGGTATCCAATACACCAAGACCACCAAAACTGTTTTTTTCTATTGCAGCCTGCAGATCAACACTATGTGCCAGATTCTCATTCTGCTGTTTTTCACTTTGGATATGTGTTGTTGTCATGCGGGCAGAAAGTGTGTCTCCTGTCACTGCCACCAGCAGGGTAACTTCTGAGTTAAAAGCAGAGGTCAGCACTTTATCGCTGATATAGGTTACCGCTCCCTTGTCAAATTTCACAAGAGCAGCCTGTACACCATTAGCGGTCTGCTTTACACGCTCCAAACGGAATCCATAACCGGTCATTGTTGCCGCATCGTATTTAATATAAATATCCAAATACTGTCCCGCACTGCCAAATCCCTGACCGGCTGTTTTCTCTGTCTCTAATGTTAAGGAAAGGCTCATATCACCATACGTTCCGGATGCCGGCTCATATAATAGTCTGGAACCACGCTGTGTAGGTAAAAGCCCGGACACTCCGGCTGCTCCATAGGCAGCATCTCCTTCCCCATACGTCCAGCTGTTCTGAATCTTTTGTACCGGTTGTGCCTGCCATCCTGTATATGTATCACGAATCCAGAATCCCGGCGCCAAAATCCCCTGTGCCGGACAGGCAAATTCCGTAAAGTCAAGGTCCATAGCATAAGGACTTGTTTTTACATCTTCCAGCGTGACCGGTCGGCCCGATACTACCGTTACCGATTCTGCCGGATTCGTACACTGTTCTTTTGCCGTGATGACAGCCTTGATATAATAACCCACATCACCGTAACTAAGCGTATAATTCTTCAGCGGCGTTTCCGTATTGGTCGTAGCCGTCAAAACAGAGATCTCCCCTTTGGCATCATTGCATCGATACCATGCAATATTGGAAAGATCTTCTAATTTGTCCGCATTGGACAAGAGATATTCCGCCGCAATCTGTCCCTCTCCATTAAAGGTCAGGGTCGGACTTTTTACAAAGGTCGGTGCCGGCTGGGTCTTCGGTACTGCGGAAACATAACATCCTCCCATCAGACCGGATTTTCCCGTTGCATACACCATTCCCTTTACAATATCTAATGTCTCGTTCTTACATGTCAGTGTACAGCTTCCATCGCTGTTTGCTGTAAGCGTAATATAATCTTTCAAGGATTCTTCCATGGACCAGGTAACCGATTCCGTCTTCGCTGTTGTTCCTGTAAACGCTTTTACATAGGTGGTCAGATTTCTTGACTGTCCATCGGTAATGGATGTTACTGTTAAATTACAGGATAACGCCACCGGAACATCCGTATACTTCCCGGTATCCGTTCCCTCGGCAGCAAGAAGTGCTTCTTTCTGATTCAATGGATCCCAGTCATCACTTCCCTTGAGAAGATTGTATACATTGTATACCTTTTCCCCATTTATCTCTGCCACATACGCATTCATGGCAGCTGTTCCTGTTATATTTACGTTATCATATGGTGCATCGGCATCCATAAGATAATTCTCCTTCACTTCCTGTTGTTTCGTACCATTTTCATCCACATATTCATATACGGTCTTTACATTGCCGGATACACAGCGGAGCCATGCCGATGGGTTCGGTGTCCATCCGACATACTGATCTTTATTTTTCAAATGGAAGGTACTGTCAATAATGTCAACAACTCCATCTACTTTTGTCAGATACTGGTTTGAATTATGCATAAGATTAAAATCGCAACCAAGCATTACCGAACCGGTTCCCGTCGTATTATAAAACGGCTTAGAACTATAAAAATCAAAATCGCAGTTTACATACACGGCTCCTGTTGGCAGAGAATCATCCGTACATTCAAAATGACAATCCTGAAACAGGATTCTGCTTCCTCCCACAAACGGGCAGGAGTTCAAACGGCTGACAAAGTTACAATTTTCCGCTGTAATTTTGCTGCCATTCGTCAGGCAGAGCTGGGACTGTGTAATCGTACTCGTTCTTTTTTCCCTTCCCAATTCCGGTTTTAGTGGATAAACCAAATCCATACAGCAGTAATTTCCCATTGTCAGGTTTTCCGTATGGGTACCTGTTCCGTTAATGTAGAACATGGTAAAGTTCCCTATCGCACCATGGCTCTGTCCTCTATTTACAGCAAGAACTACATTGTCGGGATTTTTTGACAAACCATTTAGGGAAAGATAGTTGCAATTCATCCAAAGGCCGTATGGCACTTTATCACCATTCACACCCTCTCGGATGGCTTCATCATCCGGGTCATCAATCCAGTAAACATATGGTGCTATGTACACATTCATCGGATCAGTCAGACTGGTTCCGTTTTGAAATGCTCCGTCTTCATACGCCTTTTTAAAGTCATTATAAACATATTTGTACTGGCTGCACTGGGCATCCGTAAGCGTTCCATCAATATAGATACTCTTTTCCCCCAGCGTAATCGTCTTTCCCTGATACTCAATCGTATCTCCGTAGAAATACACCGGGTCAGATGAATCCAATGGGGTATTCAGTGCCTGTGCCGCCTGAGCTTTTGTGCCCGGCAGACAACCGATACCAAGCACAAAGAAAAGTCCCATCCAAAAAAAGACTTTTCTTACTAAATGCAAAGTTTCCTTCATGCTTCATTCCTCCTGTCTCAATTTATTTGTTCTGGAAAGAATTTCACGTCCAACACCCTTTACCACTGCAATGTACATATATACAGTTTACCACAGTTTTCCACTATCTGCCAGCATTACTCTATTTATTTTTCTAAAGTTTTTCCCAGAATTCTTCCAGTGTCATATCATGCTGATGCATATATGCGGCTGCCTCCTTCCCCACATAGCGGAAATGCCATGGCTCATAGTTAACTCCTGTTATCCTTTCTTTCCCCTTTGGATAGCGGAGAATAAAACCATACCGCCAGCTGTTCTTCCGAAGCCATAAGTTGGCAGGCTCTTTCATCTGAGAAGTATCCATATGTGGATTTCCTTTGCAAAGTATATCCAGAGCAAGCCCCGTTTCATGCTCGCTGTGCCCCGCGGGCATTGTTTCTTTATAAGTCTCTTCCAGTGCTTTCTTATAGGAAAGTCCTTTCTGCATTTCCTTTTGCACATCCTCATCCACTAATTTCTGCTGCTTTTCTCTGCTGCGCCAAGCGGATGCAATATAATAGTGATACCCTTCATCCGATGCCGCCTCCAGCATGTCCACTAAGGAAGAATATAATCTTTTTGATGCCTGCAGCCGTCCATTACAAATTGTCTGCAGGGACGCATCATATGTTTCCTGTAATGCGTGGTCGGCATTAACAAGAATTAAGTTTCTCTTATTCTTCTGATATATGTCCTGAACCTTCTGCTCCTGTCCCCCTGTTTTTTTTGACTGTTTCTGTCTGTTTGAGCCCCCCTCTCTGGCTTCATATTGTGTCCCATATATTCTGTTTGCCGGTGGCAAAGTGAACAATCCGGTCAAAATACAGCCTTCCATCACAAATACGCTTATCATTCCGATAAAATATTTTTTCATTTTCATGAAAATTTCCCCCTTATCTTGATTACGCTCAACCGTTATTCAAGATAAGTATATCTGCCCATTGTAGCAGATTCCCCTCATAGCTGCATCAAAATTGTATCATTTTCTCCAGCGGCAGACCTATCATACACATTGCTCTCCCCTTTTGGTCCTGCATATAAGTTTTATACAGAAATATTTGATATTGATTATTAAATTCAATCATACCGGTATGCCAATCCTTTATCATGGATACATACGGCACATCCTTGAAGGAATAAAAGTCATAATACAATAACATTCCATCCCAGGGAATCCTATATTGTTCCTGCATACCGTCATAAGCACTTGCATCAACAACACCTGAAGTATTACTGCGGGTGCTCATCTTATTCCCGACATTTTGGCATATGTCCGTAGACTCTGCACAGATAGCTGCACGCTTCGAGGCAGCATCATAAATTTCATGATATAAAATCTTCATGGAATAAATTTTATGGTATTCTTCATCCAGATAAATCGTAAGTGTTCTCTTGCTGTTTTCATACACCAGTTTCCAGCAGCTGATCCCCTTCATACCATCTGCTTCTTGTGTACCATAAATAGTATACCGTTCACACAAGGTCATCCTCTTTTCCTTCGGTCTTATTTTGGAATCCAATACCTTATTTTCATCTAATTTCTGTAATTCTTCATTAACAATTGCCGTCAGTTCATCTTTATTCATGCCAAAGCCCAGTTCATTGGTACGGATGGCACGTAACGGTTCTCCCCCTTGAACATAGGCTCTTGAAAGTGCATAAAGTTTACTGGCAAAGGAATCATAGGATGTCTTGTAGGTGCTGACATTTACATCCGTAAAAGACACGTGGTTTAAAGTCTTCTTATCATATAGCTCACTATAATACTTCGGAAACACCATCGCTATCCCAAACAGGGCAAGAACGCACAGAATCCCCCCTGCCGTATACATCCGCTGTCTGTAACAATGCCGGTTGTTATCGTCTCTTTTCATTCACTGCCATCTCCTTTTTTCTTTCCAAAATCCTCTGATGTGCTGGGGAAAAAGATTGTAATTCTTGTTCCGGCTCCCGGCTTGCTCTGTATGCTCCACTCAGCCTGATGTATGGCAATAATTTTTTGGCAAAGTGCCATACCTATTCCTGCTCCGCCTTCTTTTCTGGCCCGGGATTTGTCAATCATGTAGAACGGCTCCGTAATTTTGTGTATTTCCTCCTCCGGCATTCCACATCCATCATCTGTTATACCAAAGAAATATCCCTCTTTCCGGCACTCACCTTCCAGCCATATCGTTCCCCCGTCACCGCACGCCTTCCTTGCATTATCAATCAGGTTAGAAAATAATGACAGCAAGAGGTCTGCATCCCCATATACTACGCCATCATCCAGCTTTATAAGGAGCCGGATGCCTTTCTGTTCCAGCAGATTTTCTGTCATATGTTCTATCTGGTCTGCAAGCGCTGAAACATCATTCTCTTTTGATAAAAATTCCAGTTTGTCGACATATGACATCTCCAGCATTTTCAGTGCCAGACGTTCCAAGCGCCGTCCCTGCATAACAATATAATTCGCCGAAAGACTTTGTTCCTCGTCGGATAATATTCTCGAACGCAAAATGTCCGCATATCCTATAATAGAGGTCAGAGGTGTTTTTAATTCATGCGAAAATGCTGCCGTAAATTCCTCCTGCCTTCTGGCCTCTTCTTTCAGACGTCCTATACTTTCCTCCAACTGTCCTGCCATCTGATTGAAGTCCCTGCTCAGAACAGCCATCTCATCATTCCCCTTGATACACACCCGTCTTTTGTAATCCCCATCGGCAAAAGCCCTCGTTGCCTGCGACAATTTCCGAATCGGACGTGTAAAATAGAAAGAAAAAATAAAAAGGACAATCGCAAAAACAGCAGAAACACAAGTAAGCAGCACCATATACCGTTCATACAGCCAATCTCTGTCCTGATATACATAATCAATACAGCGATGAAACTCCAGCACATAATCCCCCTCCTTACTGTGTATCTCACAAAGCGATTCCAAATAATAATGCCCCTTCTCATTTGTAATCTGCCACGCATTGTTATGTCCTTTTCGCTCCTGCCGGATTAACTTGCCCCGATAAGTGCTGTCTTGAAAAAGCACCGCACCCTTGTCATCATATATAACAATCCCACCTTTCTCACCATAGAAGCTCTGCCTGATCGAACTGGCTATCTCAACAACTGCCTGATCCACTGCCTGATAATCCTTTGGCAGGCCCTCCAGTGATGCCAGCATTGCATACTGAAATATTTTCATCTCTTCCATACCTTGGCTGGTCTCTCTGTCGATTGTCGTCTCAAATGCGGTATGTACAAGAATATTCCCAAATATCATAAAAAAAAGAATCAGTACACACATCATTGTAATAAATTGTTTTGCAAATACTCTCATTTATTCCTCATTTCTGACTGTAAACCGATATCCAACCTTATACACCGTTTCAATGTACTTTTCCAGTCCCGCCTTTTTACGAAGCCGCTGTACATGCAGATCTACCGTCCTGCCATCCCCCATATAGGAACTCTCCCACACATGCTCATAGATTACTTCCCGGTACAGGGCCACGTCCGGATTCCGGACAAAAAGCAGCAAGAGGTCGAATTCCTTATAAGTCAGACGAATCGGCACTCCCTTTCTAGTCACTGTCCGGGAAGCAATGTCAATATGCAGGTCCAATACATCAATACTTGCAGCCGTCTTTTCATATCGTCTTAAAACATTCTCCACTCTTGCCAAAAGTTCCAGCACATCAAAGGGCTTTGTTATATAATCATCTGCACCTGCCCGAAGCCCCTTTACCTTATCCTCTGTTCTTCCCTTTGCCGTCAAAAAGATAACTGGTATTTTCATACTTTCGGCATAAGCCAGTAATTCATATCCATCTACTTTCGGCAGCATAATATCAAACAGACACAAATCATAATGCTCTGCCTGAAGCTGGTTTGCTCCTTCCTCTCCATCACCAGACACATCACAGTAATATCCCGCTTTCCCCAGACTCATTCTAATTAAATCTGCAATCGGCTCTTCATCCTCCACCACTAAAATCCGATTCATCCTTATCCTCCTTTCTTTATCTCTTTTATTAGGCGTTTGCGAAACGCCACAAGCCGCATGAATACGGCATTTTTTTGTTGCTAAAATCAAAAATCTCCTCA
>CANRLR010000019.1 GCA_947631505.1 uncultured Lachnospiraceae bacterium
GTGAGGAGATTTTTGATTTTAGCAACAAAAAAATGCCGTATTCATGCGGCTTGTGGCGTTTCGCAAACGCCTATATAGGAAATGGATATAAGGAGGAAAGACTTATGGAACAGCAAATTTTTACAAATGAGGTAATTTTGTCATGGCTTCAATATTATGCCGGAAATACGACGATTGATCTGGAACATGTAAAAATTATCGACATTACAAAGAAGAACAAAAACATTATTCCGACTGTAGAGTCACATAAGACAACGATGGTATTTACCAATGCCGGAATAGAAGATATTTTCTATCGTCTCTGGAATGCCGGACTGGGTGAATGTGACGTGTGGTATAATGAGGGTTCCGAGCCGAAAGGTGAAATTCTTCACAAGAAAGTAAAAGAACTGATTGACCGGGGAATTAATGCTTCAGCAGGTATGCTGATCGTAAACCTAAATGCCCGCAATACAGCAAAAATCGGTATGGGAAATGACCGGTTCAAAAAGGGTTCGATTCATTACGTGGGCAGTGAGATCCGGGCTGTTATCTTGAATAAGATGATGGTAGACACGCAGGATGATATCTGTGTCATTGGTGGAGAAAGTATTGCGATTGAAGCGGCTTTAATTGCGGCAGAGGGTACGGTAGTGGCGGTAGAGTATAGCAGTGCCGACCGAGATATCATGGAAGAAAATGTGGAGCATTTCGGCCTTCAGAATATAAAAATTGTTGACCATGTGGATGAGGAGAGTATGAAAGACTGTCCGGTTCCGTCTCTTGTCTTTATGGTAGCATCCGCCAGTATGGAGAAAGAGCTTTCTTATCTTACAAAATGGAATCCACAGATTCAGGTCGTAATCTATACGTTAGATTTTCATGTGGCGGCAAATGGTGCGGCAATACTGGAAAAATATGGAATTACTGATGTAGAAACGATTCAGATTGCGGTGTCAAGGCTGGGAAGCAATCATGCCTTTAAACAGCAGCCGGCACCATGGATTATTACGGGAAGGGGAAATCAATAGAGGAGAGAACGGAAAATGAGAAGGAAGTTTGCAAAGGCAGTGTTGGGAATCTTATTGGGTATTTCTCTTGTGGTGGGAGAAACCGGAGGAATACAGGCAGAAAATGATGATATAAGAACGCTGGCGACAGATGTAACATCCCCATCGTCCGGAACAACCTTTGTTGGAGCATACGGAAAATATGTTACAGAGGCAGAGAGAGCACTGGCCCGTCTGAATGCAATTCGTTTGGAGGCTTGTGAACAGGGAGCGCCGAATCCGGAGAATCCCTCTAAAAAATTGACAAAAAAGGATTATGTTCCTCTAAAATGGTCCCGTGATTTAGAATATATGTCTCGAATCCGTGCGGCAGAGGCAAGTGTATATCCGGCACATGACAGACCAAATGGGAAATCTTGTTTTACAGTAAAGTCTCCCAATGATATTTTTACCTGCGCAGAGGTGCTGGCATGGAATCTGGCAGAAAATATGATGAGTGGAATTGAACAATGGTACAGTGAAAAAGAGGACTGGGTAAAGCAGAATGATAAGGCAGTCACAGGGCATTATACCAGCATGATTGATCCAAAGAATACGTATGTTGGTATTGGAACCTTTATTTCGGAAAAAGGGTACTTTAACAATACGACCTGCGGACGATTTGCAAGAGGAACGGGATATGACACTTCTATGATGCCGTCAGTGTCGAATTGCATGCAGACAATAGAAGTAGTAAAATCAGCGCTCAGTGCACCAAAGATTTTTCCGGTTTCCACGAAGGTGGGATATGTGGGGAGAACGCAGAATTATTCTTTGATACGTAAATTTTCCTTAAATGGGAAGACTGGTAATGTGGAATGGCTGGAACATGTGAAGTGGGTTTCCTCCAAACCATCTGTTGCGACCGTGAATGCCAATGGAAAGGTGAAAATGTTGAGACCCGGAAAAACAAAAATAAAGGCAACGACAGCTTCCGGGAAGTCGGCTTCTTTTACCTTGAAGGTAGTGAAAGAAATTCCTCTTTCTGATATGAAAAAAACATCTATCACAAAGTTGACAGCAGGTAAAAAGAAGCTGAAGGTCAAGTGGAAAAAAATCAAGAAAAATACAATGGGATATGAAATTCAGTATTCCACCAATAAGAAATTTCAAAAAAAAGTCAAAAGAAAAAGGGTAACGGGCTGTAATAAAAGCAGTGTCACCCTGAAAAAGTTAAAATCAAAGAAAAAATATTATGTGAGAATCCGCACCTATTACAAAATGCCATCCTCAACATACTACTCTGCATGGTCAAAGACAAAGAGCAAAAAAGTCAAGTAATTGCCTGATGCCGCAGCTGTTGGATAGAATTTTTAACAGCCGGAATACACAGAAGTACGACCGTAATGACAAGCTCCGGCAAAATATAGGTCAAATTGTAAGTCAATGTATAGACAAGGGAGTTTGTTCCTGCCGGTGCGTAGGAAGCAAAAAATACATATCCGGAAATAACATGGAAAATATATCTTCCAATGACACCGGTAATATAACCAACGATAAGACCCCATTTTTTCTGGCTGAAGAATCCGCTTAAGCCCAAAGCACCAAAAGCGAGAGGGTAATCCAACAGAACCTGAATGGGCGCGTATACATAGGGATTCAGGATAAAATTTAAAATACCGCAGGCAATACCGGCGGTGATTCCTGCTTTCGGACCATAGAAATAGCCGGGAAGAGTGACAAACAGCATACTGAATAATGTAATCGAGCCGCCATATGGCAGGGATGCGATTTTGATATAAGATGTTACGACCGCAAGAGCCAGACAAATGGCACAAAACACTAACTGCCGGATATTTGTAGATTTTATAATTGACATAAACAGGACCTCTTTTCTATTATTCGATAATGGATTCAGTATATAGGACAATGAGGACTGTTGTCAAGGAAAAGGATATTAGAAAGGTGTGTGAGCATGCAATATAACAGTAATGTGTTTGAACATGACACTAAAAAATATTCCAGACTGGTGTATGGCACTGGAAACAACGCTATCATGGGAGAGGATGCGGGTGCTGCCGTTGCCTGTATGGATCTGGCATGGGAGAATGGTTTTACGATTTATGACACAGCATATTCCTATGGGAATGCAGAGAGTAATATAGGAAAATGGATGACACTGCGGGGACACAGAGAAGAGATGATTCTCTTTGATAAAGGGTGTAATCCGGGGCAAAAGGGTTCAGAGGATATTATGTCTCCTGAATTGATTCGCAGACAAAATGAAGAATCTTTAGAACGGCTGCAAACGGATTATGTGGATTTTTATGTACTTCACCGTGATGAACCCGGGTATCCGGTAGAGAAAATTATGGATGTGCTGAATGCCCTAAAGGAGGAAGGGAAAATTCGGCACTTTGGTGTATCGAATTGGTCCTTAGAGCGATTGCAGGAGGCGAATGATTATGCCGGATCTCATGGATTAGAGGGATTTTCCGTATACAGTCCTGCTTATAGTCTGGCGGAGCTGTCAGGTGATCCATGGGGGAGAAGCGTGACGCTTTCCGGTAAAGAAAATGAAAAAGCGAGAAAATGGTGTCAGGACAATTGTATGCCGGTATTCCCTTATTCCGGTCTGGCGCGTGGATTTTTGTCTGGAAAATTCAGAACAGACGGAGAGAAAACAATTGAAGAGTGTTTGTGGTGGGCACCGATTGAGGAATACGATACAAAGGCAAACAGAGAACGGCTGGCGAGAGCAGAGAACATGGCAAGAGAAAAATCTGTTACGGTATCTCAAGTCGCTCTGGCATGGCTGCTTCAACAGCCAATGATTATTTATCCGATTGTCAGCCCATCTTCCGAGATTCATATGAAAGAAAACATTCGGGCGTTGGATGTATCACTGACAAAAGAAGAATGCGGCTGGCTTTTAGAGGGCTGAAAATTTGTTTTTCTAACCTTGCGTATCGCAAAAAAATATGCTATAATTATTAAAATCATAATGTTCGGCAACGGATTTGCCGATATATAACTTAGTAAGGGATTACTGTGTATAGTCAAAGGAGTGATTATTATGAGTACGATAAATCATGTAAATTCAAATGTTTTCCGTTATAATTTACAGAATATGAAAAATGATTCCATCAGCACTTTATTTCAGACATTGCCTTCAAAAAATTCAGGAAGTTCTTCTTTGATTTCTTCTTTAGGTGATTTAAAGATGATTCAAAGCGGTGTTTATAAAAAGGCACTGAAAAAGGTATATGCGAACCGGAAAGAAGCAGAGTCTGTCAGTGAGTCGGGTACAGCAGACAGTAATGCCAGTCTTTCTACCTTGAAAAGTTCCGCTGCCAAGTTAAATGAGGCAACGTCAAAATTGCAGGCAGTTGATTATAACAAAGCGACGGGGAAAGATATTTTAGAAGATGCCAAGAATTTTGTATCGAGCTATAATAGTACATTGAACAACACAAAAAAAATGAATTCCTACAGCATTTTGCAGACTGCTGTTTGGATGACAGACCAGATGAGTGTTGGTGAAGGGCTTCTGAATAAGGTTGGTATTTCAATTAATGCAGATAATACATTGTCCTTAGATGAAGATAAATTCAAGGAAGCAGCAAGTTCGGATCTGAAAGCAATTTTCTCAGGAAGTGGTTCCTTTGCTTCCCGTATTGCTTCAAAAGCCTCTTCGCTGGCAACTCAGAGTGCGAACCAATTGTCAGTAAACAATGGGAACCGGATGTATAATGTATTTGGAATGTTACAGTAGTTAAGTTTCACTTTTTACAGAGGTCGAAAAAATCCGGGAATGAGTATTTAATTAAAAAATAAACGGCACAAGCAGAGGACTGTTTGTGCCGTTTGTGTGCATTTCAGAAAGAGGTCAATTATGTATCGTTTTTTTGTATCACCGGAAGCAATATCAGAAAATGAGGTTCAGATTACCGGTGATGATGTCAATCATATAAAAAATGTTCTGCGGATGAGGCAGGGTGAACAGGTAGTGGTTTCCTGCGGAAGAGGAATAGATTATAATTGTGTGATTCAGGAAGTAAAAGAGCAAGTGATTCTTTTGGATATTCAGCGGGAGGAACCGGCGGTGACAGAACTGCCGGTACGAATTATTTTATTTCAGGCTTTACCGAAAAAAGATAAAATGGAATTTGTGATTCAGAAAGCCATTGAGCTGGGGGCCTCGGAAATTGTGCCGGTGCAGACGAAGCGCTGTATTGTGAAGCTGGATGCTAAGAAAGAGGAAAAAAAGTTACAGCGGTGGAAAACGATTGCTGAGAGTGCAGCGAAGCAAAGCGGGAGAGCACTTGTGCCGGAAATTCATTCGATTATGACATTGAGAGAAGCGCTTGCTTATGGCGGGGACATAGAAACATTAATGATTCCTTATGAGCTCTGTGAGGATATGACCGGCTCTGTGTCTGTGATGCAGGAAGCGGCAAAAGGAGAAAGCATTGGTATTTTCATTGGACCAGAGGGCGGGTTTGAACGAAGTGAGGTAGAGGAAGCCATGGAAGCCGGAGCCGTGCCGATTTCTTTGGGAAAACGGATTTTGCGGACAGAAACAGCAGGATTGGCAGCTTTGTCGGTGCTGATGTTTCTTATAGAAGCTTCCGGAAAGGAATAGATGAACGTGGAATGTTATTTGGATAATGCGGCAACGACAAAAGCGCTGCCTGAGGTGTGTGAGCTGGTAACAAAGGTGATGTATGAGGATTATGGAAATCCCTCTTCTCTTCACCGGAAGGGAATGGAGGGGGAAAATTATGTAAAGGAGGCAGCAGCACGTATTGCAAAGACACTGAAATGTGAACCGAAGAATATAATATTTACTTCCGGTGGTACGGAGAGCAACAACATGGCTTTGATCGGAACTGCATTTGCCAATCAGCGTGCCGGAAAGCATATTATAACAACGTGTTTTGAACATGCTTCCGTTCATGAACCGCTCATTTATTTGGAGAATCTGGGTTTTGACGTGACTTATCTGCCAGTAGATGGGAGGGGGCATCTTGTGCCGGAAACATTAAAAGAAGCTCTTCGGGAAGATACCATTCTTGTATCGGTCATGATGGTAAATAATGAGGTGGGCTCCATTCTTGATATCAAGACTTTATGTGATGTGGTAAAAGGATATAACAAAGACATTATTTTTCATGTAGATGCCATTCAGGCATATGGGAAGATAAAAGTAGTGCCGAAAAAGTTAGGGATTGATTTGATGAGTGCCAGCGGCCATAAAATCCACGGTCCGAAGGGAACCGGTTTTTTGTATCGTGGTGATAAGGTCAAAATGCACGCCTATATGCACGGAGGCGGGCAGCAGGGTGGAATGCGCTCCGGTACGGAAAATGTGCCGGGAATTGCCGGATTGGGGCTTGCTGCGGAATATATGGACAAGTCATTGACCGAGCGGCAGGAACATCTATACCAGTTAAAAAGTTATTTCCTTGAGAGAATCCATGAGGTAGAGGGAGCAGTGGTTAATGCGGTTGCTGATTTCTCGGAAATACGAAAAACGGCTCCTCATGTGGTGAGTGTCAGTTTTGCAGGTGTGCGAAGTGAGGTGCTGCTGCATGCATTGGAGGAGAAGGAAATTTATGTGTCTTCCGGTTCTGCCTGTTCCTCCCATCATCCGGGTATAAGTGGAACACTGGTAGCAATCGGGGTACCGAAGGAATTGCTGGATTCGACTTTGCGATTCAGTTTTTCCGCAAATACTACAAGGGAACAGATCGATATGGCAATAGAAGCGTTGAAAGAATTGGTGCCTGTGCTGGCACGGTATACGAGAAAATAAGGAGGATAAAGAAGAATCATGGTACGGGCTTTTTTAATAAAATATGCAGAAATCGGAATAAAGGGGAAAAACCGTTACGTTTTTGAAAATGCGCTGGTTCGCCGAGTGTCCGAGCGGCTGGAACGCTGTGAGGGCGAGTTTATCATAGAAAAGGAACAGGGGCGTATTTATGTTGAGGCAAAATCTGCCTTTGATCAGGAGGAAGTAATTACGGCACTTACCCATGTATTTGGGATAGCCCATATCTGTCCGGTGGTTCTTGTGGAGGATAAGAACTTTGATAATGTGTGTAAGGAACTGGTGAATCATATGAAAGAGGAGCTGGGAGAGAAGCCTTTTACCTTTAAAGTGTTTGCCAAGCGGAGCGATAAAAAATATGAGAGGAAGAGTCCGGAAATCTGTATTGATGCAGGAGCATATATTATCGACCATATGCCGCAGGCAACGGTAGATGTACACGATCCGGATGTAAAAGTGTATGTGGAAATACGCCAGCGTGCTTATGTGTATGTTACCAGTATCAAAGGACTTGGGGGTATGCCGGTGGGGACAGCAGACCGTTCGATGCTTTTGCTGTCCGGTGGAATTGACAGTCCGGTCGCCGGATATATGATGGCAAAAAGAGGAGTTCGCATTGAAGCCGTTTATTTTCATGCACCTCCGTACACGAGTGAGCGTGCGAAACAAAAGGTGGTGGACTTAGCACGGATCATTTCGGAATATACCGGGCCGATTCAACTGCATATTGTGAACTTTACGGATATCCAGCTCTATATTTATGACCAGTGTCCACATGATGAGCTGACCATTATTATGCGGCGTTATATGATGCGAATCGCTCAGACAATTGCGGAGGAACGGCATTGCTTGTCATTGATCACCGGAGAAAGTGTGGGGCAGGTGGCAAGTCAGACGATGCAAAGTCTGGCAGCTACCGATGCGGTGTGCCATATGCCGGTATTCCGTCCGGTTATCGCATTTGATAAAAATGAGATTATTGATATAGCAGAAAAAATTAATACGTTTGAAACTTCGATTCAGCCATTTGAAGATTGCTGTACGATATTTGTGGCAAAGCATCCAGTGACAAAACCGAATATTGAAAAAATGGAAAACTCTGAAAAAAAATTGGCAGAAAAAATAGACGATATGGTGAAAAAAGCGATTGAGGAGAGAGAAATATTGGATGTGAGACCGCAATGACTTTCCTATAAAGTAAAAAAGCGGCGGTCTCATACCGAGCCGCCCCATGTAAGTAACAATCCCAATCATTAACTGTGAAAATTATTGAACGATAAATGGTGCCAATTTAGCAAGAATTTCATCAACCTCATTTTCACTATGAATGTTCAAATCGATTGGTTTCGATAGATCAAGACTGAAGATACCCATAATGGATTTCGCATCAATTACATATCTGCCGGAAACCAAGTCAAACTCTGCATCATATTTTGTTACTTCATTTACAAATGCTTTTACCTTGTCGATTGAGTTCAAGGAAATTTTAACTGTTTTCATACTAATTACCTCCTTTGATATTTGAAGTACATTTTCTCTTCATGTATTATACTATTATGAACTGGAAAATATGTCAATATTAAATATTTACGAGGTGAATAAAATTTACAAAGGTTTTTTGTGCAAATTAACAATAAATGGTGGATTTTTTGTGCAAGTTGCCTAGAATCGGAGGGACGGATAAGAAAAATGGAACGATTAACAGCTGCCTTTCTTACACTGGGGTGCAAAGTCAATTATTACGAAACAGAAAAAATGATGGAGCAGTTTCGGGAACGTGGTTTTAGTATTTGTGAGTTTTCGGAGAAAGCGGATATTTATATCATTAATACCTGTACTGTTACCAATATCGCAGACCGTAAATCCAGACAGATGATTCATCGGGCAAAGAGGAAAAATCCAGATAGTTTGGTTGTTGCTGTCGGGTGTTATGTAGAAAGTGGAGGTGAGGCCCTGCTTCAGGATGAAGCGATTGATGCCGCATATTCCAATCAGGAAAAAGCCGTGCTGGCAGATGCTGTTATAGAACGGTTTCATCTGGCGAAGGGTGTTGGTACTACGAAAGTAGAACCATTAAAAACAGAACGTACGAGAGCTTATCTTAAAATACAGGATGGGTGCAATCAGTTCTGCAGCTATTGTATGATTCCCTATGTGCGGGGAAATGGAAAATTGAAGAGCACATCAAAAGAAGATGTGCTGGAGCAGGTTCAAAGGCTGGCAGAGCAGGGGTATAAGGAAGTGGTGCTGACAGGAATTCATTTATCTTCCTACGGAATTGATTTTTCAAAGGAGATTAATTTTGTGAAACTGGAGGGACGGCCTCTGCTGGACCTGATTCAGGATGCGGTGCAGATTCCGGGGATTGAACGGATCCGGCTGGGCTCACTGGAACCTCGAATTATAACAGAAACTTTTCTGGAACCCCTTTCGCACATACCACAGTTTTGCCCACATTTTCATTTATCCTTACAAAGTGGATGTGATACGGTGCTCCGCCGGATGAACCGGCATTATACGGCAAAAGAGTATAAAGAAAAGGTGGAATTGCTGCGGCATTATTTTGAGCATCCGGCAGTTACAACGGATGTAATTGTTGGTTTTCCGGGAGAAAGTGAAGTGGAATTTCAGGAGACAAGAACTTTTTTACGGGAAATGCATATGGCTGATATTCATGTGTTTCCTTATTCGATGCGGAATGGTACGAAAGCGGCGGCAATGAACAATCAGGTTCTGCCGGAAATAAAAAAGAAAAGGACAGAAATGCTGATTCAGGATACGATGGAATATCGGAAAAAATACAGTAGATTTTTTCTTGGGAAAAGGGAAAAAGTGTTATTTGAGGATACAACAGTAGAAAACGGGAGAGCCTATCTTGTAGGGCATAATGAACGCTATGTGAAGATAGGTGTCCAACTGGAAGAAGCCGAAAAAAAAGGCTTTGAGCCAAATACAATCCATGAGATTACAGTGACAAAGATATTTTTGGGGGAGAATGGATAAGAAAAAGGGGTTGCTAATTTGTTATGAATATATTACAATATTACTAACGGCTTAGTATTAGGAAAGGGACGTGAGAAGATGCAGGAAATTAATAATACACAGTATTTTAAAGTGGATGCGGAAAAGGATTACGATGTTAAGGATGTCATTGCGTCAGTTTATACTGCATTGACCGAAAAGGGGTACAATCCGGTAAACCAGATTGTAGGATATCTCATGTCAGGTGATCCTACTTATATTACGAGTCACAAGGGAGCACGCAGTTTGATCATGCGTGCAGAGCGTGATGAGATTATCGAAGTGTTTTTAGAAGATTATATAGAGAACAATTTGAAGAATAAATAGGATTAGGATAGTACGTTGAAGATTATGGGACTTGACTACGGTTCTGTGACAGTCGGTGTTGCAATCAGCGATTCGATGCAGCTGACAGCACAGCCGGTAGAAGTAATAAAAAGAAAAAGTGAAAATAAACTGCGTCAGACTCTTGCCCGTATTAAGGAACTGGCAGATGAGAATGATGTGGAGTATATTGTACTCGGATTTCCGAAAAATATGAATAATACAGAGGGAGAACGTGTACAGCGTACGAAGGAATTTAGAGAAAAGCTGATAGCCAGAACCGGTCTGGAGGTCGTGCTGTGGGACGAGAGACTGACAACGGTTTCTGCTATGGACGTGTTAAAAGAAGGTGGAGTGCGTCGGGAGAACCGGAAAGCATATGTCGATAAGATAGCGGCATCCCTTATTTTGCAGGGATATTTGGATTCCATTCACTAATTTTTAACTCCTTAATCAATTTTTGAAAAAGTAAATAATTTGCCAGAGAGCAGAAATGGAGGACAACATGTCAGAAAATGGTAAAATCATGCTTACGGCTGACGATGGCAGCGAGGAGGCTTTTTTTGTGTTGGAAAAAGCTGAGATTGCGGGAGCCAGTTACCTTCTTGTGACAGAGACATATGACGAGGACACAGAGGTAGAAGAAGCAGATGCCCTGATTTTGAAAGAAAGTCAGGAAGATGAGATGGTTACATACGAAGTAGTGGAAGATGAAAAGGAATTAATGATAATTTCAAAATATTTTGAAGAACTATTAGAGGATATAGAATTAAAAGTAGAAGAATAGAGAGGTGTCAGTAGTTGAAGAAAAAAGAAAAAATGGGGAATGGGGCCGTGAAGGTAATCCCATTGGGAGGCTTGGAGCAGATCGGTATGAATATCACTGCTTTTGAAACGGAGTCAAGCATTATTGTTGTTGATTGTGGTCTGGCTTTTCCGGAAGACGATATGCTGGGAATTGATTTGGTAATTCCGGATATATCTTATCTGCTGGATAACAGAGATAAAGTAAAGGGATTTGTGATTACGCATGGACATGAAGACCATATCGGCTCACTGCCATATGTTCTACAGCAGTTGAATGTGCCGATCTATGCAACAAAATTAACGATGGCGATTATTGAAAATAAGTTAAAAGAGCATAATCTCATTAATAATGTAAAACGAAAAGTAGTAACCTATGGACAATATATTAATTTAGGAGATTTTCGGATTGAATTTATCCGTACCAATCATAGTATTGCAGATTCCGCCGCACTCGCTATTTACACACCGGCAGGAATTATCGTGCATACCGGAGATTTTAAAGTGGATTATACACCGGTATATGGAGATACGATTGACTTGGCAAGATTTGGCGAGCTTGGGAAAAAGGGTGTATTGGCTCTCATGTGCGACAGTACCAATGTTCTGAATCCGGGATTTACCGAATCAGAACGCACGGTAGGAAAAACCTTTGATACGATTTTCGAGGAAAATTCAAAAAGCAGAATTATTGTAGCGACCTTTGCTTCTAATGTGGACCGCGTGCAGCAGATTATAAATTCCGCGGCAAAACAGAAGCGTAAGGTAGTAATTGAAGGGCGGAGCATGGTCAATATTGTTAATACGGCGATTGAGCTCGGCTATATACAGATGCCGGACAATATGATGATAAGTCTGGAAGAGATGAAGAATTACAGCGATGACCAGATCGTATTGATTACAACTGGAAGTCAGGGAGAAGCTATGGCAGCATTATCCCGGATTGCGGCCAGTATTCACCGTAAGGTGACAATTATGCCGGGGGATGTGGTAATCTTTAGTTCCCGTCCGATACCGGGGAATGAAAAATCGGTTGCCAAAGTAATCAATGAATTATCCCAAAAAGGGGCAAAAGTCATTATTCAGGATACGCACGTGTCCGGGCATGCCTGTGAAGAGGAAGTCAAACTTATCTATTCTTTAGTTCGCCCGAAGTTCGCTATTCCGGTTCATGGTGAATATCGTCATCTGCTGGGACAGGGACTGGTCGCTCAGAAAATGGGCGTGGATAAAGATAATGTCAAGATTCTTCGTTCCGGTGAAGTATTGGAATTAAAAGCGGATAGTGCGAAGGTAACAGGAACAGTTCGTGCACAGGGAATTATGGTAGACGGACTTGGCGTGGGAGATGTTGGTAATATTGTCCTCCGTGATCGTCAGCATTTATCAGAAAATGGTTTATTAGTTGTGGTGCTTACATTAGAACGCGGTTCCAACACGATTTTAGCAGGACCGGATATTGTATCCCGTGGATTTGTCTATGTGAGAGAATCGGAAAATCTCATGGATGAATGCAGAGAAGTAGTGAATATCGCTCTTGACCGTCTGTATGACAGAGGTGTGACGGATTGGGGCCGGATAAAGACAGAAATAAAAGACTCACTGAATGATTTCTTGTGGAAAAAAACAAAAAGAAATCCAATGATTCTGCCGATTATAATGGAGGTATAATCCATGTTAAAAACAGTGCGGACCATGCTGATTATTATATTGAATATTATATTTTACGGCGTGGTCGTATTTGTTGGATACCATATTTGTCATACCGGATATGTCTTTGCTTATGATGTTCTGGGAGATACCATGGCAGAACTGCCGCCGGGACAGGATAAGGAATTCGTTGTATCACCTCAGGATACGGATTTTCAGGTGGCACAGCATTTAGAAGAGCAGGGTTTGATAAAGGGACGGTATACCTTTTATATCCGTTCAAAACTGGAAGAGAGAGAACATGCATCTATACAGGCAGGAACATTTACATTGAATTCCAGTATGACATATGAGGAAATTATTTCAGAACTGAGCAGAGGTAAGATAACATCATCTTAGAAAGTAGTGTGCAGATTTGCACACGTTTCAAATCCCATCGTTTTGCTGCCTATTGGCGGGATAGCGTTGGGATTTTGTGTTGAAAGTGCAGGATGAATACTTGAAAATGGAGGTGATTGCAGTATGGACAACCGTATTGAGGTATTTTTAGAACGGTATCGGGAACAACCACCGGATTATATTTTGGAATTGGAGAAACAGGCATTGGCGGCAGAGGTGCCGATCATCCGGCGGGGAACAAGAGATATGCTTCGTTATCTTCTGCGGACATTAAAGCCGGATAAGGTGTTGGAGGTAGGGACTGCGATTGGATATTCTGCTCTTTTTATGAAAGAGTGTCTGCCGGGAAATAGTAGTATTACAACTGTAGAAAAAGTAGCCATGCGTTTGACGGAGGCAAGGAAAAATCTGGCAGAATATGACAAAGAGGGCAGAATCTGTTTGCTGGAGGGAGATGCCCGGACTGTCTTGAAAGACTTGGTGAAAAAAGGAAAAACTTATTCTTTTATTTTTATGGATGCGGCGAAAGGGCAATATTTGAATTTTCTGCCGGATATTTTAGCTCTGTTAGAGAGCGGAGGAGTTCTTGTTTCGGATAATATTCTGCATGAAGGTGATGTACTGGAATCCCGTTATGGAGTCATGAGACGGGACCGGACGATTCATGGAAGAATGAGAGAATATTTACAGGTAATAACTCAGCATGAACAGTTGGAAACCATTTGTCTTCCTATTGGAGACGGCATGACAATATCGACCAAAAAGGAACAGGAAAGGACGGATATATAATATGAGGAGACCGGAAATACTGGCACCGGCCAGCAGCCTGAAGGTATTAAAAACAGCAATTTATTATGGAGCAGATGCGGTATACATTGGCGGAGAAATGTATGGACTTCGTGCGAAGGCGAAGAATTTTTCCAAAGAAGACATGAAAGAAGGAATTGAATATGCTCATGACCATGGAAAAAAGGTTTATGTGACGGCTAATATTACAGCACACGACAGAGACTTGGCAGGGGTAGAGGAGTATTTCAAGGAGTTGAAAGAAATAAGACCGGATGCTCTGATTATTTCCGACCCGGGCGTTTTTACCGTGGCAAGAAGGGTTTGTCCAGAGATTGATATTCATGTCAGTACACAGGCAAACAATGTCAATTATCTGACCTTTCAATTCTGGAAGGAGCAGGGGGCAGCCCGTGTTGTGACAGCAAGAGAACTTTCGATACAGGAAATAGCGGATATTCATGCTCATATTCCCGAAGATCTGGAAATCGAAACATTTGTTCATGGTGCTATGTGTATTTCTTATTCCGGCAGATGTCTTTTGAGTAATTACTTTACGGGACGGGATGCGAATCTTGGAGCCTGCACCCATCCGTGCCGCTGGCGTTACCATTTAGTGGAGGAAACAAGACCGGGTGAGTATCTGCCGGTGGAAGAAAATGAGAGAGGAACTTACATTTTTAATTCCAAAGATCTGTGTATGATAGAGCATATACCGGAGTTAATCGAAGCCGGTGTCGACAGCTTTAAAATTGAGGGAAGAATGAAAACGGCTCTTTATGTGGCGGTAGTGTCAAGAACGTATCGTCAGGCAGTGGATGATTATATGGAAAGTGAAGAAAAATATCGGAACAATATTCCCCATTATAAAGAGGAAATTGCAAAATGTACGTATCGGCAGTTCACTACAGGATTTTTCTTTGGAAAGCCGACACATGAAACCCAGATTTATGACAATAATACATATGAACAAAGTTATACGTATCTGGGAATGGTAGAGGAAGTGTCGGAAGATGGTCTGGTGTATTTTGAGCAGAAGAATAAATTTGCTGTGGGAGATACGATTGAGCTTATGATGAGGAATGGTGAAAACCGATTTGCAGTCGTAGAAGCTATGTGGAATCAATACGGTGAACCGGTAGAGAGCTGTCCTCATCCGGGTGAGCGTATTGGCATGAAGCTGAGCGTAGAAGCAGAGGAACGCTTAATTATGCGAAAGGAATGTGAAGCATGAGTGTTAAGACAGAAGTTCTGAAATTACTGGAAACTCATCGGCAGGAGGATTTGTCCGGCCAGCAGATTGCGGACAAACTCGGTGTTACCCGTGCAGCCGTCTGGAAAGCTGTAAATTCCCTGAAAAGTGAGGGATACCGCATTGAGGCTGCGAATAACAGAGGATATCGTCTCCATATGGAAAATGATGTTTTATCGGCAGAGGGAATTTATCCACAACTAAAAGAAGCGTATCAGGAGCGGGAAGTTATTGTTTACAAATCGGTTGATTCTACGAATCAGGAAGTGAAAAGGCGGGCATTAGAAGGTGCCAAAGAAGGACTGGCAGTGCTTTCGGAAGAGCAGACGGCAGGAAAGGGCAGAAGAGGGAGAAGCTTTTATTCCCCTGTCGGGACAGGAATCTATATGAGTGTTCTGTTTCATCCGTCAGAAGAAAAGACAAAAGATGTGGTGTTAATTACGACGGCAGCTTCTGTGGCAGTATGCCGGGCGATTCGTAAGCTGCTGCCGGAAGAACCGCAGATTAAGTGGGTCAATGATGTATATCTTCGTGGGAAAAAGATATGTGGTATTCTTACGGAGGCCGTTTCGGATTTTGAAACGGGAAGAATTGATACGGTGGTTGTAGGAATCGGAATTAATTATCGTGAGCCGGAAGGGGGATTTCCAGAGGAGATTCGGGCTGTGGCAGGCTCTGTGTGTACGGATGAAAACAAGATTCCCAGAAATGATCTGGCAGCTGCTGTATTAAATGAATTGTATGAACTGTATGATGGTCTGGCGGATCGTACTTTTTTGAAGGACTATAAAAAATGGTCCTATGTCCTTGGCAAGGAAATAAAGTTTTCTTCCAACTATACAGTAGTTGAGGAGGAAGCGGATCAAGAATGGCAATATGGCAAAGCAGTGGATATTGACCGTGATGGTGGTCTTGTTGTTCGGATGGAAAATGGAGAAGAGCAGGTGCTTCGGACCGGGGAAATTACCTTGCGGGTTTTGTGATTGAGAGTTTGGAGGAGAGTATGGCAAAAATATATGATACAGAGAAGGAACAGGAACGGGTGGTTTTAATTGCAGTAGATCTATCGCAGAACAATGATTCTACGGATGTAGATATATCGTTGGATGAACTGGAAGAGCTGGCAGGAACAGCAGGAGCTGTCACGGTAGGACGCTTGGTTCAAAAGAGGGATGCCATTCATCCGGCGACCTATATCGGAAAGGGAAAAATGGAAGAACTTCGTAACATGGTGGAGGAGAAACAGGCAGATGCTGTAGTTTGCGATGATGAGCTGTCACCGGCACAGATTACGAATCTTCAGGAGGAGTTACAAAGAAAGGTCATTGACCGGACGGTGATGATTTTGGATATTTTCGCTGCTCATGCAAGGACGAGCGAAGGTAAATTGCAGGTAGAGCTGGCACAGCTGCGATATCGTTCTTCCAGACTGATTGGACTTGGAAAATCTTTATCCCGTTTGGGCGGTGGTATTGGAACGAGAGGTCCGGGAGAGAAAAAACTGGAAATGGACCGGCGTCTGATTAAAGACCGTATTTCAATTTTGAACCGTCAACTAAAAGATGTGGTACAGAACCGGGATACGATGAGAAAGAAACGGAGTCAGAATGCTGTGCCGACAGTGGCAATTGTAGGGTATACCAATGCGGGAAAATCTACATTATTGAACGCTTTGACAGAAGCAGAAGTGCTCTCGGAGAATAAGTTATTTGCTACATTAGATCCAACAACACGGGGGTTGGAATTGGAAAATGGACAAAAAATTCTGCTTACGGATACCGTAGGATTTATCAGTAAACTGCCCCATTCGTTAATTCGGGCCTTTCGTTCTACGCTGGAAGAGGCGAAATATGCCGATGTGATTCTGCATGTGGTAGATGCTTCCAATCCCCATTATGAGCGGCAGATGCAGGTCGTTTATGACACCCTGCAGGAACTGGAGGTGGGAGATAAGCCCGTGATAACCGCTTTTAATAAAATAGACAAGAGCAGTTCGGAAGATAAAGGGGGACGAAAGGATTTACGAAGTGATTGTGTCCTGCAGATTTCTGCTAAGGAGTTGATTGGTTTAGAACAGCTGCTGGAAGCCATTGAGAGAGTGCTGAATGACGGCATGATACGAATGGAACAGTTGATCCCCTATGCAGAGGCGGGTAAAATCCAACAGATACGCCAGTATGGGAAATTGGAATCGGAAGAATATCAGGAGGGCGGTATTTTTGTAAAAGCACTTGTGCCGCCGTTTCTTGTGTAGCCGGCTGTATATCGAGATGGAAAAGGAGTTGGAAAGAGTGAAAGATTATTTTGATTTTATGGATAAAAGTGTCAGTCCCTTTCATGCCGTGAGGGAGGCAGTAAAAAGGTTAGAAGAGCAGGGCTTCCAGAAAATAGAAGAGAGTGAACAATGGCAGCTTCAGAAGGGCGGCAGATATTATGTCACCCGCAATCAGTCCAGTATCCTTGCATTTGATGTGCCGGACGGGAAACCGGGCTATTATCACATGACAGCCAGCCACAGTGATAGTCCGACATTTCGTATTAAGAAAAATAAGATGGAAGGAACTTACTACGCCAGAGCAGAGATAGAAGGATATGGCGGCATCATTTATTCCAGCTGGATGGACCGGCCGCTGACGTTTGCCGGGCGGGTCGTGGTAAAAACACCGGAGGGATTGATGACTCATCTTGTTGCACCGGATAAAGATATTTTTGTGATTCCGAATCTGGCCATTCATTTCAACCGGGAGATCAATAAGGGATATTCTTATAATCCGCAGATTGATTTACAACCTCTTTATGGCAGCTGTGAATGTGACTTGCGGGAACAAATTCGGGATGAGCTACGGGACTGCCGGGAACCGGTAAGAAAGAACGAAAATATTCTCGATATGGATTTGGTACTGGCAGTCCGTCAGAAAGCCAGTGTGCTGGGGGCAAAGGGCGAGTATTATATTTCACCGCGGATCGATGATCTTGGCTGTGCATATACGACACTTTCAGGATATCTGAATTCAGTTGATACTGCTAAAAGTGATGGGATTCGTATTTGGGCAATGTTTGATAATGAAGAAGTAGGAAGTGGGACAAGGCAGGGGGCAATGGGGGATTTTCTTCCCTCTGTCATTTCACGGATGGAAAATCTGCTGGGAATGACAGAAGAAGAGAGCAGACAGATTCGCAGCCGGAGCCTGCTGATCAGTGCGGATAATGCACATGCCACGCACCCGAATCTGCCGGAGAAGAGTGATAAGGAATTTCCGGTAATTTTGAACCATGGAATTGTGATGAAATATAATGCCAGTCAGAGATACACAACAACCGGAATGACAGCGGCTGTATTTGGGGAGATATGCAGAAGGGCGGATGTTCCGCTTCAGCATTTTGCCAATCGGGCAGATGCTCCGGGAGGAAGCACATTAGGAAATCTTCTCAGTCATCAGCTGAGTATTCCTATGTTAGATATCGGTCTTCCCCAGCTGGCGATGCACAGTGCGGTTGAGACAGCCGGCTGTGAAGATGTGTTTTCTATGACAAAGGCAATTCATGCTTTTTATGAGAGCAGGGTCTATCAGGAGAGAGACGGTGTCTGGAAAGGAATATAGAGGTTCGGAATAGAAAATTACGAATAATGTAATGGTAATGGGGGATACTGATTCTATCTAATATAGAATAAGGAGTTGAAAACTACAATGATAGAAGATGATACAATAAAATTGCTGCGGGAGTGTGACGCGGGAATTAAAATGGGAGTAGCGTCAATTGACGAGGTTCTGGACTATGTGAATAATGAAACATTTAAAAACTATCTGACGGACTGCAAAAATGAACATGTGAAGCTGCAAGCGGAAATACAGACACTATTGGACTGTTATCAGGATGAGGGAAAAGAGCCTAACCCGATAGCAAAAGGAATGTCGTGGATGAAGACAAATGTAAAGCTTGTTATGAATGAATCCGACCAAACAATTGCGGATTTAATAACCGATGGCTGTAATATGGGGACAAAATCCCTGAGTAAATATTTGAACCAGTATAAGGCGGCCGATGAAAAATCGAAGGATATCACAAAGCGGCTGATCAAACTGGAAGAGAGACTGGTCGCAGATATTCGTGAGTATTTGTAAACATCATTTCCCATCTCTGTCTCTATTAAATTTTTTGCAGCATTACCGCTTTATTTTGTAGCCGGCAGGTATGGAACACCGTTCCGCCATCTCCATAGCAGGCATCACAAAGTGAAATTGCAGCAGCAGCTTCGGGAGAATGATCATAAATACCCCATCCGCTATTTTGGTAGTGCTGTACCAGTTCACGGTATTGCCGCCAAAGTCCCGGATGGTTTTTTCGCAGCAATTCCCGGGCATTATAATCCGGATGCCATATCAGTGCTATTTCATCCTGATAATTTCTGAAAGCACAAAAGGTCTGTTCCATTTTCATGAGCATTTTTTCTTTGTGGTACAATAAGGCACTGGTACTTGTACTATATAATACAATTTTTTTGAGGGTGCCATCCGGTTTCTGGATAATCGGCAGCCATTCTTCTGAAATTTCTTCCTTTTCCATGAGAGTGTTGGTTTTATGATCGTATACCGGAGAACCAATGCCGGCGATTTTCTCTCTCCAGATTTCTTTTGTATCTTCCCCGGCAAATGCGGTCAATAGTTCGACATATACGTTTTTCATTTGTTCCGACTGAACGATGACTTTGTCTGCATTTACCACACCTGGCATATTGCAATAGTATTTTAGTGCTTCCCGTGTACGCTTATCTTCTGGAGCCACTTCATCCATGACCAGTGCCGGTATATAGATGAGCTGGTTCGTGTATTTTCGGAGATTGCTAGAGTAAAAAAACGGGTGCAGGGTAAGGGTATAATCAAATTCATCATAGGGGCATTGAATTACTATCACATCCGGATGGTGTGTTTCAAAATGATATTCCTCGTAAGAAGTAATCGTTACTTCTTTTGGATAGCCATCGGTTTCGTAGTGCATTTCATCCTTTTTGACTCTTCCCAGAGAATCCTTGTAATAATAAGGTGACGGGATGACATATACATCCGTATCTGCAGACTTCATTGCTGCACGCCATACGGATTCCAAGGCATTCCAGTGAGTACATTTATAGGGAATAAAAACAATTTCTTTTTGTACCGGGAAATCCTGCCGGAATATATCGTCTAACTGTTCTGCGAATGTTGACAGCTTTCCGGATATTTCCTCTGTAAGAGAGGAAGATGGTAGTTCCGTTCTTTCCTGCAGCTGCTGGTAAATGAGAAATAGCTGTTCGCAGTACTGTTCTAACACAGGAATACCGGCATGATTCTGTCCACACTGTTTCTCCACCAAATGACCGATCTGAATGGCAGTATCCTGACAGTCCCCAATGAGGAGGCATGCAGAATTAATTTGTCCGCTGTGCAATAGCATTATAATATTATCATGTGCTTCTGTAAGGAGCATCAGAATGTTCCTTATCTGATTGCGAAACTGAACCGCTTTATCAATTTTCCGATTATTTGCTGACTGCATTATTGCACGAACAATTTCCCCATCGGTTTCATACATATAATGCTCTAACGGGGACACAGGAAACAGATGCTTTTCCCCTTCTTTAAAATAAGGATAGGCATGAGAGTCACACGTACGGATTGGACGCATCCAGCCCGCTCCATATTTTATCTGCAGCAGCTGTTCGTAACCGGAGGGAACTTCTATCTGCATCTGTTCAAAGGGAACTTTAATACATTGTTCAAAGCACGATTTCGGAAATTTGTAATGTTCGTTCTGATTGCACCAAATTGCTAACATGGTAACTTCATCGGATTCGTTTTCGTGGTAAACTTCAGACAACCGTTCAAAAGCCAGATGATACAGCTGTTCTTTGATAGGCTTGTCCCGCACGATCTCTGCCCTGAAAATTTCTTCTATTTTCCTTAAATATTCTTCTAAAGTTCTTCCTTCTTTGATTTTTCCTGTATTTATCAGAGATACTACACCGGTTACCAGTACCATTAACTTTTTAAAAAAAATCAGGTCTTTTTTGTCTTTGGGCAGATAATCCAGCCGGAAAATATCCACTCCCGCACTATAAGGGAATCCATGGCATTGTTCCAGCATTTCCTTTGAGACAAAAGCGGATCTGGAATTTTGAATTTTAATGACCATGTTGTCATCCTCTTTTGAATGGAAGTCCGAAACAAAATAACCCGGTGGTAATTCATCGAGCACGGCAACTAACTTGTCATATTCTTTTCCTAACATACAGATATCAAAATCATCATCCCATGGGATCATCCCACCGTGGCGGACAGCACCTAACAGTGTTCCGAAATCCGCAAAAAAAGTAATACCATGCTTTTGGCATAAATCCTGTATGACATGCAGCACTTCCATCTGTGCTGCCCATGCCCGCTTCATGATACTCGGTACATAAAAACCTTCCCGTACTTCATCTTCAAAATAAGAATCTGCAAATTCCATAGTTGGTCTCCATTCTTTCTGATATTACCCCAGTTGATTCCCGGTTATGAAAAATAGAGGACATTGCTGTCCCCTATTTTCTGCACAACCAATTGAAATCCGTTTACTGAACCAATCGTACATTACTGTAACAGTGAAAGCACTCCCTGATTTGCCTGATTTGCCTGAGCCAGCATAGAAGTAGCTGCCTGCTGCAAGATACTCTCCTTGGAGAATCTTGTCATTTCATCTGCCATATCCGTATCACGGATGCGGGATTCAGCAGACTGCAAGTTCTCAGCGGTGTTATCATCCACTTTAACGGTGTACTCTAAGCGGTTTTGGATGGCACCTAATTTTGAACGCTCGGTAGAAACATCCTTAATCATATCATCTACCGTTTTCAGCATAGCACTCATAAGATCACCACTGGCAACGGAAGTTGTAAGAACCGAAGTCTGGGCAATACCGGTGGCTTCTACAAAGCTGCCGGTAATGATGCTTGTTGATACCGAAGCTGTATAAGATGTTTTTACGCCTGCTGCACCACTAGAAGCAAATGTTGCCAGACACCACTTAACTGCTTTAATGGTAACTTCAATACCCTGTCCTTTGTTAGCACCGACCTGTAAATACTGATCTTTATAAGAACCATCTAACAGTTTCTTTTTGTTAAATTCCGTATCTGTGCTGATACGAGTGTACTCTTCTTTCAGTGTGTCGATTTCATCCTGAATTTTCTGGTAATCATTTTCCTGTGAAGCATCTAATACACCGGTGTTGGACGCCTGTACGATCAGTTCACGGGTTCTCTGCAGAATCGCATGCTGCTGGTCCATCGCACCTTCTGCTGTCTGAATCATGGAAATACCATCCTGAGCATTGTCCGAAGCACGGTTCAGACCGCGGACCTGAGCTCTCATTTTTTCAGAAATGGCCAATCCTGCGGCATCATCTGCGGCACGGTTTATCCGGTAACCACTGGATAGTTTTTCCGTAGATTTTGCAAGGTTATTTCCTACGATTCCTAACTGTCTGTTTGCATTCATAGATGTAATGTTGTGTTGTACGATCATAATAAACCCTCCTTGTTTTTACAACCGCAAATCCATTTGCGGTGTTGATTTCATTATTTTGTTTATAATATCTAAAGGAGTAGAGATTTTTGCTGCGGGCCCGGCAGCAGACCTTGTCACTCGCTTTAGCTACTATCTGTTTTTTGGCAGCTAGTATGCAATAGTTGTTACTAAAAGGTTGCAAAATGATATTGTAAATCAAAAGAGAATGACATATAATATTACAAAAGGTCTTGGTACAGGAAAAAAATGCGTATATACGCAAAAATTCCATGAGAGGTGTAGCTATGATAGAAAGAAAGAGTTATTTGGATAAGCTGATAAGCAAACAGAATAACGGTCTGATTAAAATTATTACGGGAATTAGAAGGTCAGGAAAATCCTATTTGCTTTTTGAAATATATAAGCAATATTTAATTGGCTCGGGGATAAAGCAGGAATGCATTATTGAACTTCCCTTAGATGAAATTCAAAATATGAAGTATCGTAATCCTATTGAGTTAGATCAATATATCCGGGAAAAGGTTTCGGATACGGATAAATATTATTATGTTTTTATTGATGAAATACAGATGGTCAGCGAAATTCAGAACCCATATATAAAACACAGCAGTGCAAAAATAGGGTTTGTGGATGTTTTGTTAGGACTCATGAAATTAAAGAATGCCGATATTTATGTTACCGGAAGCAATTCTAAAATGCTTTCTTCTGATATTTTAACCGAATTTAAAGACCGGGGAGATGAAATACATGTAAGTCCATTGACATATAAGGAATTTTATAAGTCTTATAAGGGAGAACAACGGCATGCATGGCGGGAGTATTTTACCTATGGGGGGCTTCCCCTTGTAACATTGAAAAAGACGCATGAGGAGAAGAGTAAATATTTGAGAGATTTATTTGCAAAAACCTACATTACAGATGTGATTGAACGAAATAAAATGAATCATAATCAGGAACTATTAGAAGATTTATTAAATTACATTTCTTCGGCAGTTGGTTCTCTGACAAATCCAAGTAAATTGGCAAAAACCTTTAAAAGTGTAAAAAATGTATCCATTTCTTCGGAGACAATTAACAAATATTTGGATTACTTTGAAGATGCCTTTATTATTACAAAAGCCCAGCGGTATAATGTTAAGGGAAGAAAATATATCGGAAGTCCCCTCAAATATTATTTTACAGATATCGGACTGCGAAATGCCAGATTAGGTTTCCGGCAGCAGGAGGAAAATCATATTATGGAAAACATTATATTTAATGAGCTTAAATTCAGAGAATTTGATATTGACGTTGGTGTTGTGGAATACAATTCAAAAAATGATGCCGGGAAAAGTATTCGTACAAATCTTGAAATAGATTTTGTTGCCAATAAGGGAAGCCAAAGGTATTATATTCAATCTGCTTTGACGGTATCTGAAGAAGAGAAGAGATTACAGGAAATTAATTCGCTGAAGCGGGTAGATGATTCTTACAAAAAAATTGTAGTGGTAAAGGATGATATAGTTCCGTGGCATGATGAATATGGCATACTTTATATAGGAATTGAAGAATTTTTACTGGAACAAAATAGTTTGGAATTATAATATTACCGATGGCTGTTCATACTATTGGTAAAGCAGTCAGTTTTTCATTATAGTTGTTGCTAAAAGGTTGTGGATAACTATAGTAAAATGGAGTCAATAATATAGAGAAAGAAGGTAAAAAAATGAGTACGACACAACCGATTAGAAACAAAGAACAACTGGAGAAATTCAGAAACTATTACAAATACAAGGAAAGAAAACCGAGAAATTATGCCTTAATTGTCTTAGGATTAAATTCGGCTCTTCGTATCAGCGATATTTTGGCTCTTCGATGGAAAGATGTCTATATCAAAGAATGTAATTGTTATCGAGAGCATATTTATGTAATTGAGAAAAAAACAGGAAAGGAGAACGTGTTTGCACTTAATCCACCAGCCATCGAGGCATTGGAATTATACCGCAGCTCTATCCAAACATACAACGAGAGCCGGTATATCTTTTGCAGCCAGAAATACCCGGAGGAACCACTGAGCCGTTCTCAGGCATTTCGGATTATAAAAAAGGCTGCCGGATGCTGTGGACTGGACAATCATATCAGCTGTCATTCCTTGCGGAAAACTTTTGGATATTTTGCATGGAAGAATGGAGTTCCTCCGGCACTGCTTATGAATATTTATAATCATTCTTCCTATGAGATTACAAAAAGATATCTCTGCATTGACCAAATGGAAAAAGATGAAGTGTATTTGAACATATTTTTGTGACGAAAAAAACGAAAATACGTTACTTTCAGCAGGTGATCCAAAAAAAATGAAAAAAATTTCAATTTGGGGTTAAGTATTTTAGAACAGCTCCGATATATATAGTGTCAGAAAGAAAATGCAACACTTTAGTAACAAAAGTTGCATTTCCAAAATGTTCTGTGATAGTAACTAAAGCGAGTGGCGAGGCTTGTTGCCGGGCCCGTAACAAAACTCACTGCTCTCTTTAGATATTATAAAAAAAGAAACTAAAATAAAAATAACACCGCAAACGGATTTGCGGTTGTAAAAACAAGGAGGGCTATATTATGATAGTACAACACAATATTACATCTATGAACGCTAACAGACAGTTAGGAATCGTAGGAAAAAATCTTTCAAAAGCAACTGAAAAACTTTCCAGTGGTTACAGAATTAACCGTGCCGCAGATGATGCTGCAGGACTTGCAATTTCTGAAAAAATGAGAAGTCAGGTTCGTGGTCTTCAGAGAGCATCTGATAATGCACAGGATGGTATTTCCATGATTCAGACCGCTGAGGGTGCTTTGGAGCAGCAGCATGCAATCTTACAGAGAGCTCGTGAGCTGGTAGTTCAGGCTTCCAACAGTGCTGTATTGGATAGTGCGACAGGAGACTTCGACAAGATTCAGGATGAGTTGGATCAGTTGAAAGAAGAGTTCAACTCTATTACCAGTACAACACAGTTCAATAAGAAAAACTTATTGAATGGTGATTTGGATGAAGCATATCTTCAGGTAGGTGCGAATAAAGAGCAGGGAATTAAAGTTACAGTTTCCGCTGTTAGCTGGGCTGGTGTTTCTGTAGGTTCTTCTGGTGAGACGACTTCCGGTCTGTTAGATGATATTGATGACAAAATTACAGAAGTTTCTGAGAAACGTTCTTATCTTGGTGCTGTTCAGAATCGTCTTGAGTACAGAATTAAGGTAGATGATAATGCCGCTGAGAACTTACAGTCTGCTGAGTCTTTGATTCGTGATACTGATATGGCAGATGAAATGACAAGATACTCCAAGGAGAGCATCTTGCAGCAGGCAGCTACTTCTATGCTGGCTCAGGCAAATCAGGCAAATCAGGGAGTTCTTTCTCTCCTTCAGTAATCGTTTTGATTATCATTTGTTTGAAAAACGAATTCAAATTGGTTGTATTAAAAATAGGAGACAGCAATGTCTCCTATTTTTCTCTATAAAAATAAATCAGGAGCAACAAGGGGTACGCTTCGGAATGGGGGATTAGGATGGAATTTGCAGATTCATATTTTGAAGATGAAGTAAGGGATGGATTTTACGTTTCCGGTTTCATGAAGCGGGCATGGGCGGCACAGCTTGAGGTGTTAGATGGAATCCAAAAAGTTTGTAAAAAACATCATATACAATATTTTGCGGAGTGGGGTACTTTGTTGGGGGCAATTCGTCATGGCGGTATGATTCCATGGGATGATGATTTTGATATCTGCATGACAAGTGAAGAATATAATAAATTTCTGACCGTAGCAGATGAATTGCCAAATGGTTGTTATGTGTCAGATTACCGTAAGAAAGAGTCTTATACGGATAACATGGTGACAAGAGTGGAAAACTCGAATCTTGCTATTGTCTCCAAAGAGACACTGCAGGAGTTTCATGGGTTTCCCTACATTGCAGGTATTGATATTTTTCGTCTTGATTCGCTTCCGAAATCCGAAGAACTGCAGGAAGAATACCGGACGGTGGTTTTGTATATTGCCGGAGTGATTGGGTTAATCGAACAAAAAGAGAAAGACGAAAAATCAGTAAGCCAGAATAAAATCAATGACTATTTGCGAAAAATTGAAAAAATCTGTGGGAAAAGCATTCCCCGGGATGAGCAGATAAAGAAACGGCTTCATTATCTGCTTATGGAGGTCGTACCGGTTCTTTATAAGGATAAAGAGGCAGAGATGGTCACGAATCTGCCCAAGTGGAGTGATGAATCTGATTACCAGCTGCCAAAAGCATGTTTTGCTGAGAGTGTCTCGGTACCTTTTGAAAATACGGAAATTCGTGTGCCGGTCGGCTATGAGGAACTATTGCGGAAAAAATACGGCGGAATTGGTTATATGAAGCCAATTCGGATATGGGACAGCCATGAATATCCTTATTTTCAGAAATTGAAGAAGTATCTGACGGCAAATACTGCCTTGGAATTTTTTGAATATGATTGTTCGGATGATGTTCTGGAGATTATGGAACAGAGCGGTGTACGGAATCAGAATGTGAAAAAGGATTCGCTGCAGCAAAGGATAAAAGGTTTTCTGCCTCTGTTTCAGGAAGCACATCAAAACCTTGATTTGTTGATCAGGGAAGAAAATTATTCTTTATTTGCCGGACTTTTAGAGGAGTGTCAGAATACGGCAATTCAGATTGGTTCGATGATTGAAGAGGAACGGGGAGATGGCCACAGTACCGTTAAAATATTAGAAGAATATTGTGAATTTCTCTTTCGGGTTCATGAAAACCTGTTTGGGAACGGGGAAGAGGAAACATTAGAAATAAATGAAATTTTTGAGCGCTTGAGACAGTTCGAGATACAATTGGAACGAAGTATAGAAGATGAACTGAAGGATAGAAAGGAAGTTGTATTGATTCCTTATAAACCAGCCCACTGGAATGCGATGGAAAGCGTATGGCAGGCAGCGATGGAATCAGAGGATACCGATGTATACGTGGTTCCTGCTCCCTATTATTATAAAGATGCACTGGGAAAAGAAAAAATGAAAGAACTCCATTATGAAATAGAGGGGTATCCGGAACAGGTAACGATTACTTCTTATGAAAAATATAATTTTGAGGTGCATCATCCGGATACAATTATCATTCAGTGTCCTTATGATGAGTTCAATTTCGCCATGACGATTCATCCGTTCTTTTATGTTAAAAATTTGAAACAATATACGAATCAGCTTGTGTATATTCCGGCTCTCGTGATGGATGACATGGATACGAAGGATGAGCGTGCCAAAGAAATGCTGAAAGCTTATTGCAATATGCCGGGTGTGGTAAATGCAGATAAAGTATTTGTCCAATCGGAACAGATGAAAAAGATTTATGTAGAGCTTTTGACGGAATTTGCCGGTGAGCACACAGAATCAATATGGGAAAATAAAATATTCGGCATGGGTTCTCCGGTGTATGACTGGGAAAACAATTTTCATAAAGAGGACGGGGAAGTGCCACAAGAATGGCTGCCTGTACTACAGAAAACAGACGGTTCATGGAAGAAGATCGTATTGTACAGTACGAGTGCAAGTGCCCTGTTGTGCCATAAGGAGAAGATGATAAAGAAAATCCAAGAGGTATTTCTTGCCTTTAAAGAATACCGGGAAGAAATAGCATTCATATGGCGTCCCGATTTTAAAGTGAGGGAACTGCTTCGGAAAAGCCATCCCGGATTATGGCAGCAATATCGCAGTTTGGTACAGGAATACCGGGAGGAGGCATGGGGAATTTATGACGACTCATGTGAAGCAGAGCGTGCAATTGCTCTATGTGATGCCTGCTATGGGGATGGTGGGACCGTTATAAATACCTGCCGTACCAGAAAGAAACCAGTGAAGCTGCAGGATGTGTTTTAAAAACATTTAGTTGTTGTGGAGGGTTGTTATGGAGTTTGCAGATACCTATTTTGAAGACGAGGTAAGGGAAGGGTTTTATATTCCCAGCCTGATGAAACGGGCATGGGCGGCACAAATGGAAGTGCTGGAAATGGTCCAGAAAATATGTGAAAATCATCAGATCCGCTATTTCGCCGAATGGGGTACCTTGCTCGGTGCAGTGCGCCATGGAGGAAGAATACCATGGGATGATGACATCGATATCTGTATGCTCCGGCAGGATTATGATCGGTTCCGTGAAGTGGTAAAAGATGAGCTTCCCGAAGAGTGTATGTTTTTTGACTATCATAATTTGGATGGCTTTGATAATATGCTGGGTCGTATTATCAATTCAAAGGTACACGTACTGGAAGGAAAGAATCTGGAAAAATACCACGGTTTTCCTTATGTGGCAGGAATTGACATTTTCTGGCTGGACTATCTGCCTGCCGGTTCTGATGCAGAAGAACAGTATTATAAGGAGATACAATCCATCTGCAGACTGATACGAGGGATTGTGCAGAGCAAAAAAGGCGGAAATGTTATATCACCCGAACAATTAGAGTACCATATACAGAAACTGGAAAAGCTGTGTCAGGTCTCATTGAATCGAAAAGAACCATTGATTAAGCAGCTGTACGCCCTTTTGGACAGGAGAACGCTTGCCGTTGTTCAAGGGGATGACATAAAGGAAGTTACGAATCTTTATGCATGGCGGGAGAACCGGAATTACCGGCTGCCTAAGAAATGTTATGATGAGGGGGTTTTACTGCCCTTTGAAAATGCCCGCATTATGGTGCCGGCTGGGTATGATAAGCTTCTTTTTGATAAATATGGGACAAATTGGATGAAATCGGTACGTTCCGGAGGACTCCATGATTATCCATCCTATGCGAAACAGCAGAAGTTCTTGGAAGAAGAACAGGCGGCAGAATTATTTGAATACAGATTCTCACGGAGAGAGATAGAAGAAGTCCGGGCAGCACGTGTGCCAAAGGATACGCTGCAACATAAAGTAAAAGAGTTTATCCCGCTTTTTCAAACTGCTCATAAGGAAATCTGTGAAGGGATAAAAAAAGGGGATTTTGATGCTGCCCTTCTAATATTAGGAGAGTGTCAGGAAACAGCAATTCAGATTGGTACATTGATTGAACAGGAGCAGGGAGAAGGACATCCGGTCGTCAGGAAACTGGAACAGTATTGTGAATTTATTTTTTACATTCATACAAAAATCGGGGAGAGGATGTTTGCTGACAAAGAAGATTTTGCGAATGTAAGTTATAAGGAATTGACGGACTTTACGGATGAACTGTCCCGACACATAGAGTATGAATTAAAAGAAAGAAAAGAAGTGGTGTTCGTGCCTTACAGAGCCACCCTGTGGAGCAGCATGGAAAGTGTGTGGCAGGCGGCGACAGCGGAGGAGGATACGGATGTGTATGTTGTTCCGGCATCCTTTTATTATAAAGATGCATACGGAACAGCAAAAACAGAGGAGCCTCATTATGAAACGGAGGGGTATCCGGAAAATGTCACGGTAACTTTTTACGAAGACTATAATTTTCAGGAACATCATCCGGATATTATCATAATCCAATGTCCTTATGATGAGTACAATTACGGTATGACGTTACATCCGTTTTTTTATGCAAAAAATTTGGCAAAATATACAGACAGACTGGTTTATATCCCTGCTTTTGTAATGGATGAGATTGGTCCGGGAGATGAGCGTGCGAGGGAAACATTAAAATCTTACTGTAATATGCCGGGAGTGGTGCATGCAGATAAAGTGATTGTACAGTCCGAGCAAATGAAAAATGTCTATGTTGAACTTCTTACCGAATTTGCGGGGGAGACTACAAGGTCAGTTTGGGAAAAGAAAATAGTGGGACTTGGTTCTCCGGTATATGATCAAAAGGCAGTGCAGAGGGAGAACATGACTTTGCCGGACGAATGGCGGCAAATCATAGAAAGACCAGATGGAAGCCGGAAGAAGATTATTCTGTACAATACGAGTGCCAGTGCAGTGCTGCATTATGGACAGGCGAAGCTTGACAAGATGCAAGAGGTGTTATATACTTTTCAAAAAAATCAGGCGGATGTTGCACTCTTGTGGCTGCCGGACAGCAAGGCAGAGCAGATACTGCAGAATACTGCCCCCGAGTTTTGGGAGCAGTATCAGAATCTGATACAGGAGTATTGTAATGGCGGCTGGGGAATTTATGCGGATTGCTCCGAAGCTGAACAGGCGGTACAAATCTGTGATGCCTGTTATGGAGATGGCGGGAGTATCGTGAACCGGTGCCGGAATATGGGCAAAGTGGCAAGAACGGAGAATATGTTGATTTGAGGAAGGTCAGGACAAGGATATGAAGAATGAACAGGACAAGGTTGTTTTAGAAAAAGGCAGGGCATATTTTAATGCTGCTGTACAAATGGGAGAGTATCTATATTATTCTGCAAAAGATACGAATGGACTATTCCGAGCGGATTTATCAACCGGAAAAAGTGAGTTTATTACCATGTTTGACACAGAAAACGAGACGGATATTCATATACATGCTTTTTCCGTGAATGATGAGATATGGTTCATACCATCTTTTTGGGGTGATAAAATTGCGGTTTTTAACACAGAATCTTTGAACATAAAATATATTGACATACCAGAGACGAAGACTAAAAAAATAACTGCCGCAAATGGATATCTGTTTTTAAAACTGATTCGAAAGGGAGATTTCGTCTGGCTTGTGCCGGGAGTTTATGATGCCTTTCTTTGTTTGAATCTAAACAACAGGGAACTAAGAAAAATTGATCTGCCAATCAGTGATTATGAAGGAATAAATTACCTTGCAGCACAAGGGTGTGAACATAATAACAAAATATATCTGTGTCCATGGGATTATAATAAAATTCTTTCTTTTGATTTAGAAACAGAAGAGTTTAAAGAATTAGGCAGTACGGTGGAAGAACGGGTATATAGAAATATCGTTGTGAGAGAGAATCATCTCTATTTGTTCCCTGAGAAATTACCAAATGACATTTTGGATATTGATTTGAATGTCAATGCGTGTGTCAGAAAAAAAATTGATATAGAAGATACCAGTGAACTAAATATTGTAATGTACTATGATGACCGCACAAATCAAGTGTTCCTGTTTCCGCGATTAAGGGAAAAAAGAATCTATGTACTCGATATGGGCAATTTTACTATGAATCAGATCGAAATCGAATTTGATGACAGTTACAACATTTCGGATAATGCGTATTGGCTCGTTATCACAAAAATATCAGAGGATACTTTTTATGTAATATCCAATGATAAAATGGCTCCGATTTTGAAATGTCACAATCATACGTTTACTTCCCTGTCCCTTGCATGTCCCAAAGATTTATTTGTGAAACAACTATTGGAATTAATGGAAAAGAAAGAAAAGGAACAGGAGCAGAAGAATGAGCAGGAGACGATTGGTGAAAAAATATTCAAGGCTATTTCCTCAGATACTCCATAAATCCTTTCTTGTTTTCTTTGGCTGTTGTGGTAGGTCTTCCTAGATCTTTTCTGGCACCAATTGAACATAACACTTCAATCATGGTAAGTTCATTACCTGTTTTGGCGGCATTCAGTTCCCTGTCCAGTTCATCCAAAGAAGATACCCGTACCGCTTTTGGGTATCCGCAGCCCTTGGCTATTGTCACGAAATCAATTTGCCCTGCGACAGTCGGCATACCGCCTACTGTTTCATGGGCACTATTATTGATAAGGATATGTACAAGATTTTTTGGCTGATTGGTTCCGATCAGTGCCAGAGCCCCCATATGCATCAGAACGGCACCATCGCCGTCGATACACCAGATTTTTTTTGCGGGCTGGTTCAAGGCGGCGCCCAGAGCAATGGAAGAACTGTGTCCCATAGAACCGACCGTCAAAAAATCATATTGATGTCCTTCCCCTCTTGATTCTCTTATTTCAAAAAGTTCCCGGCTTGCCTTTCCTGTAGTGGAAATAATCGAATCGGTTCTGGCTGTCTGAACGATATGCCGGATAATCTCTTCGCGCATTATATTATTTTCGTTCGCATATTGTGGGGGTGTTTTATAGGATAGGGCATCTTTCCGTATAACAAAAGCTACATTCTTCCCTTTTTTCAGCAGCGGATTAAATTCTGTCATAGCTTCGATAAGCTGTTCTTTTGTGCTGTCTTTTCCCACTACAAAATAGGAAATGTCCATGTCATTCAGTAGTTTCAGCGTTATTTCTCCCTGAAAAATATGCTGGGGTTCATCCTTGATTCCCGGTTCTCCCCGCCAGCCAATTACGAAAATCATAGGAATTGCATAAACTTTATCATGTAATAAGGAGGCAGCCGGATTTATGATGTTTCCCTCTCCGGAATTCTGCATATAGACAACCGGAATTTTACCTGTGGCAAGATGATATCCCGCTGCCAGTGCCGTGCAATTCCCTTCATTTGCGGCAATGATATGATGATTTTTGTGAATCCCATACCGGTTCATCAGATAATCACATAAAGCCTTGAGCTGGGAATCCGGTACCCCGGTATAAAAATCACTCCCCAGTACGTCTACAAAATCTTCTACCTTCATAATTACCTCCATTTGCACACGCTTCTTGAGCGTCTGTGTTTTGACGCTTTGGCGTCGGTTTTTCACGACGCTTTTTTCTGCCATTCTTATAATCGGTCAATTAATGTTAATATTTTGCTGATTGGCATCAGCCGGTCATCCACTTCCTTGGCACGGTGGTATTTTAAAATATCTTTTGCAGTCTGCTCCATTGCCGGAAAAGCACTTCTGGTCAGCTGGTTCGCATAAATTACAATATTGACGCCGTGAGCCGCTAATTCCTCTTCTGTAATTGTGTTAAAAGAGGAAGGGACTACAACCAAAGGTGTTTCTTTGTTTTCTTTTCGGAAGGTATCACAAAATTCAATGATTTCTGCCGGATTCTTTTTCCTGCTGTGAATCATAATGCCATCTGCTCCGGCTTCGACAAACGCTCTTGCCCGGTTCAGTGCATCTTCCATTCCCTGCTCTAAAATCAGACTTTCAATTCTTGCGATAATCATAAAATCATCGGTCAGCTGAATTTTCTTCCCTGCCTTGATTTTTTCACTGAAATGTTCGATGGTATCCTGTGTTTGGGGGACTTTTGTTCCAAACAAAGAATTTTGTTTTAATCCGGTCTTATCTTCAATAATGATGGCAGATACCCCCATTCGTTCCAATGACCTTACGGTATATACAAAATGTTCGATCTGTCCACCGGTATCTCCATCAAATATAATCGGTTTTGTCGTTACTTCCATCACATCATCAATGGTACGGAAACGGGATGTCATATCGACAAGTTCAATATCCGGTTTTCCTTTTGCTGTCGAATCACAAAGGGAAGAAATCCACATGGCGTCAAACTGGTCCAACTCGCCTTCGTGTTCAACAACCGTTTTCTCGGCGATAAGCCCCGTGAGCCCATTATGTACCTCTAAAGCTTTTACAATAGGCCGGATGTTCAGCAGCTGCTTTAATTGTTTCCGTCTGAATTCGGGCATGGCAAGCTTTTCTCTGATTTTATCGTCAATGTGCTTTACATTTTCATTATAGGTGTAGGGCACATCAATAATCTGACCACCATAGGAAGAAAGTAATTTTTCCACATTATCCCGGATGGCTCTGATGGGGCCGGTCTTCCAGTTATCTCCGTGGATAATATAATCGGGATGATAGGTGCGGATAATTTCGTTGTACATAATGTCCTTTTGCGTTATCACACGGCTGACTCCCGGAATTGACTGTACAAGGCTCTGCCGCTCCTCAAAGGTGATGGTGGGGAACCGGTTATATTTAATCATAGCTTCATCCGATAAAACACCGATTACTACTTCGCCATATTTTTGTGCCTCATGAATTATATTAATATGTCCTTCGTGAATCACATCTGTTGTAAAACAGGCATATACCATTTTCATTTTTGTGTCCTCGCTCTATGCTTTTTCTATGCTGTGTATGATTGACAGCAATTTGTTTTTTGAACTTATTAAAAGTATACCATAGATAGGGAGATTTTGCACGATAAATTCGTTGGTGCAGTACAAAATTATTGTATTCATACGTATAGTATGGTACATTATAATGGAGCCGAAGAATTGTTTTAACGGAGGAAATAGGTATGAATATAAAACGCAATATTTTACTAAATCCAGGTCCATCAACGACAACCGATACAGTAAAAATGGCACAGGTCGTTCCTGATATCTGTCCCCGCGAGTCAGAGTTTGCTGACATGATGAAAAAAATGAGACAGGACCTTGTAAAAATCGTACACGGCAGTCAGGATGAATATACTTCCGTGCTTTTTTGCGGTTCCGGTACATTGAATATGGATGTGTGCCTGAATTCCCTTTTACCTGAAAGGAAGAAAATACTTGTTGTCAATAATGGAGCATATAGTTCACGGGCGGTCGAGATCTGTGAATATTATGGTCTGGATTTTATCAATTTAGAGTTCCCGGTCGATGAACTTCCGGATTTAGCAATCATCGAAGAAACTTTGAAAAATAACCCGGATGTTGCACTGGTATATACAACGCATAATGAAACCGGGACCGGAATTCTGAATCCTATCCGGGAGATCGGTGCACTGGTCCACAAGTATCATGCGGTTTTTACGGTCGATACGACATCTACTTACGCAATGCGTCCGATTCATATAAAGGAGGATAATATTGATTTTTGCATGGCATCCGCTCAGAAAGGCCTTATGGCAATGACAGGGCTTTCCTTTGTGATCGGGAAAAAGGATATTATAGAAAAGTCAAAGGATTATCCCAAAAGGTCTTATTATTGTAATTTATTTATGCAGTATGACTTTTTTGAGAGAACAGGGGAAATGCATTTTACTCCGCCGGTCCAGACCGTTTATGCAGCAAGACAGGCAATAAAAGAATATTTTGAAGAAGGTGAAAGGAATAAATGGGAACGTCATCAGAGAGTTTTTGAAGCCATTCACAGAGGACTTGAGGAATTAGGCTTTCAAGATGTAATTAAGCGGGAATGGCAGTCCGGGCTTGTAGTTTCTGTCCGTTATCCCGATGATGAGAATTGGGATTTTATGAAAATCCATGATTACTGTTACGAAAGGGGATTTACCATTTATCCGGGTAAGATTTCTAATGCGGACACTTTTCGTTTATGTGCGCTAGGGGCAATTGATGAGAGTGATATTGTGGACTTTTTCAAGATACTGAAAGAGGCATTGCTTTCTTATCATGTTGCTGTCCCTGTATTATATGGGGATAGTAGAAGCTGAAAAAGATGTTGTGATATGTGATAAATTATGGTATATTATTGATGCGGGAAAACCATAGAGCAAAAGGTGGTATTGCCCTTGCAAATTTGATTTATCAAATTTGCAAGGGAAAAAGAAAATAGCCGCCACTACTCGCAATAGTGACGGCTGACCCTTTTCGGAGGGTTTAAGCTAATACTATTGAGGGTAGAGCCGCTTCTATGGTTTCCCTCTTTTTTCTATAATTACTATATCACATTTGGTAACAGATTGCAAGACATCTTACTTTGTTTTTTGTGAGATGTAAAAGGATGGGCTAAAGCTGAAAAAAAGGAGTAGTGCAGATATGGAAAATGCGATTTTGATGGCATCCGGTCTGGGTACCAGAATGCGTCCCTTAACAGAGAAAACTCCGAAGCCATTAGTTCCGGTTGGCGGGATCCCTATGATTGAAAGTGTGATTCGGGGGCTGGAGCATCGGGGCGTGAATCAGATTTATGTTGTGGTCGGATATCTCGGGGAACAGTTTGATTATCTGAAAGAAAAATATCCAAATATAACTATTTTATATAATCCTGATTATGAGAAGGTGAATAATATATCTTCGGTATACGTGGCAAGGGATATTTTGCTGCAGGGGGACTGTTTCATCTGTGAAGCAGATCTGTATGTGGCAGATTTGTCCATTTTTGACGCGCTTCTTGAAAAATCCTGTTATTATGGTAAAATGGTTGTAGGTCACTCAGAGGACTGGGTATTTGATTTAGATAACAAAGGTATAATCACAAGAGTAGGCAAGGCTGGTGATGACCAGTATAATATGACGGGAATTGCCTATTTTAGAGCAGAAGATGCCAGAATATTGTATGATTGCATTCTTGAGGAGTATGGCAGAGCAGGATATGAGGTTCTTTTTTGGGATGATGTGGTGAATCGGCATATTCATCGGTTCAATCTGGGTGTTCACGAAGTAGGAAGAGAACAGATTGTAGAGATTGATACGGTAGAAGAGCTGGAAGCGGTAAGGATGAATTGCCAGCAATAAGAAAGGCGGATAATATGATTGAATAATGTAACAGGCAGGTGATGTTGTGGAGGAACGGAAATTTTATTTGGAGAAATATGGAGTTACCGGAAGCGTGGAACATTCAGAAGGCAGGACATATTATATTCGATTTGAATATGAAGGAGAAATCCATTGTATTCCGATGGACTTTTATGTAACCCCCAAAACGAAGCCATGGCTTATGGAAGCCGCACAAATGATGGCAGAAAGTTACTTGGATAAAATGGATTTTCAAAAGCAATGTGCAGCCTTTATGACGGGGAGTGATTGGGATGAATGGTAATATCTACTGCCTGATGCATCGTGATGAAGTAGTCTGTATGCTGGAACTGGATGAGGCATCGGGAGATATTATAAAAATATCAAAAAATGTTAAGAAAGATCTTCTTCCGTTGGGAGCAAGATTATCTGGGGATTATTTGAAAATCTGGTGGAGCAGACGGGCCGTACCCATTCGGCAGAGACAGATAGAGAAAATATTAGAAAAGTATCATACTCCTACGCCGCAGAGTCTTTTGGTGAAGAACATGGGGTTAAGCCTTGTTGACCACTATTGGATCAAGCCTATGGGAACCGATTACACATGGTCAGATGTCAATTTGTATGAAAATGATTTTTTGGATGAGATCGGTGAGTTTCAGATACAAAGCGGAATTGACATGGAAATTGGAACCGTAAGGCAAACGGATTTAGAAAGAAGAATAATGTTTTGTCCCAGTGCATCATCTCAGGGAGAACTGTTAAAAAAATGGGTTATAGGCAGGAATAAAAAAAGATATCTGGTGAAGGGAAATAAGGGGGCATCATGTCAGCAAAGTATTAATGAAACAGTGGCATCTCAGATTCATAAAAGGCAAGAGAAAATGCCATATGTGAACTATCAGTTGTGTGATTTGGGGGCAGAATCGGAACATAAGCTTGGTTGCGTATGTGAGAATTTTTCTTCCGCGAGGCTGGAATTTATTCCGGCGTATGATGTTGTCAGTTCGGCAAAAAAGAAAAACGATGTGTCTCAGTATGAGCATTTTATTGGGCTGTGCACAGCGTATGGTCTGGCTGAGGAGTATGTCAGATGCTTTTTGGAATACCAGATTTTGGCGGATTTTGTTATGACAAATGTGGATCGGCATTTTAATAACTTTGGTGTGCTACGTGATACAAATACGCTGCAATTTGTAGGAATGGCTCCTATTTTTGATACAGGAAACAGTATGTTCTGGAATTTGGATTCTGTTCCAAAGGATTGCAATTTTTTAAATATAACCGTCTCCAGTTTCCGAACGAAGGAGACCGATTTGCTTCGCTATGTACAAAATCCAGATTTGCTCAATGTAAGCCTTTTGCCGGATTGTGAAGAACTTGCCGAATGGCTGGCGCGCAATGAGGAGATGGAGAGGCGGCTGGATGGTATTTTAATGGGATATGAACGGAAGCTTTATTGGCTGGAAAGATTTCAGGCAGGAGAGAAGATATGGAAAATGCAATTTTGAAAGAAAAATCTTCAAATGTAACCTTACTTGACGCAATTCTTGAAAATTCCTGCTATTATGGTAAAATGATTGTAGGTCATTCAGAGGACTGGGTGTTCACGAAGTGGGAAGAGGGCAGGATACCATGGTTAAGGAGAGGAAGGAAGACATTATGATTACAATAAGAAGAGCGGAATATGATGATATCTCTAGTATTATGAGGTTTATGGACGAACACTGGAAACCAGGGAACATCCTTGCCAAAAACCGGGATTTCTTTGAATGGCAGTTTGTAGATGGGGATAAACTGAATATGTTTATCGGTATAGATGAAGAGGGTGGGACGATCTATGGCATGATAGGTGCCATCATATATAATAAAAGTGCGAATCCGGATATTTCAGGCTGTACATGGCAGGTGATCAAAAGCAGCAATCCGATTCTCGGGATGGATTTGTCAGATTATATGCGAAGCCAACTGAATGTGAGATACTGCTTTGGGGCAGGACTTAGTGAAAAGGCCGTTAAAATCAATCAGATGCTTGGGTGCAGCATCATAGCAATGGATCATTATTACCGGCTGGCGGACATAGGGGATTATAAGATTGCCAAGGTGGCGGACAAGGTGATCCCAGTTGCGGAAAGTACAGGGTATTCCCTGAAACAGATCAATTCTGTAGAGGAAATGAAACAAATTATATCGGAGGAGATGCTTGCGAATTGCATTCTGAGCAAAGAGTACAGTTATATTGAGAAACGCTATTTTGGGCATCCGATTTATCACTATGATATCTGGAAAATCGTGGATGCAGGAGGAGAGTCCCAGTCTGTCCTTATCACAAGGGATGAAGTAATGCAGGACAGAAGAGTATGTAAGATTGTAGATCATTATGGAAAGATGGAAGATTTGGGAAAGATAGCAGGAGCTCTTGACCGGCTGATGGAAGAGAGGGGATATGAATTTGTGGATATATATTCCTACGGGATCCCGGTAGAAATATATGAACAGGGAGGATTTGTCTGTTGCACGGAAGAAAGTTCTAATATTATTCCCAATTATTTTCATCCGTTTGTACAGAAAAATATTGTGTTGAAAATGGTGGATCCTATGATGGCGGGGGTGAGATTGTTCCGGGGAGACGGGGATCAGGATCGGCCATGCTGAATTAGGGTTCAGACCATTGAAACGCCAGCAGATTGATTGTGAAGTCTAAACGGCATAACACTCCAAAGGCTGTTTATCGCCATGCCCGGGATAGATCATGATACCTGTGTCTAATGATATGGAAGGAAAACTACTTGACTTTACAAGAAGAATTTGAGATAATGAATTGTCTTAAAAATCAGAAATTCTTGAAGAGACTGGGTGCGGTTCCGGATGCTTATTTACTGACTGGAAAAGCAGATAAGTTTATTGAACCGTGCACGTGTTATATCCGCCTGATGGAAAAGAATGGAATTATATATGTAACTTTTTCTGGGTTGAGGCATACATTTCATCCGGCTGGTTGAAAGTGGCTGCCATTATAAAACGAACAGTGATCTTCTAGGGTATGCGGATATCAATACCACATTTCGTACTTATGTACATAGTGACATAGACAAGAAACAGCAATTTGTGGAAAAAGTCTGAAAAATGATTGAGACTGGTTAAGTAAGGACAAGTTTTGACCGATATAAAATTTGGTTGTATCCTTAAGTTTTTATCTTAAGGATTATTATTTGCATTGTCCGTGTTGAAAAGGAGAAGAAGGATGCAAAGGAAAAACATTTTGGTAACAGGCGCCTCCCAAGGAATAGGTGCGGAAACCGCGAAATATTTATCTGGGCATGGGGCAACTGTGGTTCTGACAGCAAGGAACGGGGAAAAATTGAAAAAAATGCAGGAGGATATCGCCACAGAGTCCTATATTTTCCCATATGATCTTAGTGACCTGAAACATATAGAAAGTATTTTCGAATTTTGTGCAGAACATGGAATTAAGCTTCATGGCATGGTACATTGTGCCGGGGTAAATCGTGATACACCGATCCGCAATAATGATGTTGAATTAATGAAAGAGACAATGGCTGTAAATTATATGTCATTTGTTGAGTTGGCAAAATTCTTTGTTCGCAAGAAATATTCGCAGGATAACAGCAGTGTGGTTGCAATTTCATCTCTTGCAACCAATATCATAGCAGCCGGCATGAGTACATATACGTCTTCGAAAGCAGCATTAGAGGCAACTATAAAAGTGATGGCAAAGGAAGTTGTAAAACGCAGGATCAGAGTAAATGCAGTTGCCCCGGCATGCGTTGATACAGAGATGGTCAACAATGCCCCGTTTTTAAATGATGAAGCGGTCTGTGCCGCACAACCATTAGGACTTATTGAACCTGCATATATTTCATATTTAGTGGGTTTTTTGCTGTCTGATGAAGCAAAATATATTACTGGATCGGTTATTCCTGTTTCAGCAGGAAATGTGTAGGTTTTTTTCAAAAGAACCGGTCTACAGAGGCTATACTTAACCAATTGAAAATGTTATGGAAAGAAGGAGAATAAAAATGACTTTGCAGGAAAAAATCGAATTTTTAGAAGAGATTATGGATGTAGAGGAGGATACCCTGACTGTAGAAACAGTTTTAAACGAAGTAGAGGAATGGGACTCGCTTAGTGCTCTGTCTTTAACGGTAGAGATGAAGAAAAGGTACGATAAATTTCTGACAACGGAAATGATCAAGGGTTTTAAAACAGTTGGCGATGTCTGTCAGTTCATTCCTGATTAGGAGGAAAAACGATGCGAGGAGAATTCGAGCATGTTTGCATAGAAGGAATTGTTTCCGTTGTACCTGAAAATGAAGTCTGCAATGATGATTATGTTGCCAAGATACAAAATCGTAGGGCAAAAAAACAAATTTTACTTACCGGTATCGAAAAGCGCAGAGTGACGACAGGTGAACAGAAAGCTTCTGATTTGGCAACAGTGGCTGCAGACCGGTTGTTGGAACATCTGAAATGGGATCGCCATGATATAGATGTAATGATTTTTGTTACCCAGTCGCCGGATTTGGTCAGGCCGTCATCCGCTTTCCTGATTCAGGATCGTCTTGGAATCAGCAGGGATTGCATGGTATATGACATAAACCAAGGGTGTGCAGGATACATAGTAGGCCTTACGACGATTTGCAGTATTTTACAGGTTACAAAAGGAAAAGGGCTACTGTTAGTAGGAGAAAGCAATGCGAGTGCCGGTGAGGGGATAGACAGAAGTGCACTTCTTGAGGGAGATGCCGCATCAGCGACAGCCCTGCAGTATAGAGAAACGGCAGCTGCTATGAAGTTTATTAATTACAGTGACGGCTCAAGAGCAGATTATCTGTACAAGACAAATAATAATTTTTCTTTTATGGATGGAAATGCAGTGCTGTTGTTTGGACTGAGTGATGTTGCTGATTCTGTAAAAGAATTTATGAGTGACAATAATCTTAGCGTGGAAGATATTGATTATTATGTATTCCATCAGGCACAGAAGATGATTGTGGACGGAATTGCACAGACGGTTGGAATACCGGAGGACAGACTTTTCAATTCCTGCCAGATGTATGGGAACACTTCTTCGGCATCCGTTCCCCTTACCATCTGTCTGGAAAAAGAGGGGCGTGAGCTTGCCGGAAAAAAGAAAGTTTTGTTATGCGGTTATGGTATTGGCCTTACATGGGGTATGATTTTACTGGATATTGACATGGATGTGGTTTTACCAATCGTAGAGAGTAATTATGTTTATGAGGATCGAAAGAAATTTGGATTATAAGGGGGAATAGTAAAATGACAAGGGAAGAAAAAATTGAAACCATAGCAGATATTTTGGAGATAGAGCCGGAGGAAGTAAAAGAGGATGCGGTGCTGGAGGAATTTGATACATGGGACTCGGTGGCTGTTCTTGGAGTGATCTCCGCAGTCAGTGAAGAAACGGGACAGTTTCTCCATGCAGATGAAATTCTCCAGTTAAAAACAATCGGCGACCTTTTCGGCGTTCTGGAGGCAAAATAGGGAGCAGGGGATTCGTATGAAAAAAAATTATTTGATTGTCGGGGCTTCATCTGGCATCGGTGAGGCTTGTGTACACAAACTCGCGAAAGAAGCAGAAAATATTATTATAGTGGCGAGAAATGAAGAAAAGTTAAATACTTTGCAGAATCAATATGAAGGGGAAGTGAATATTTTTCCCGTGCCATATGATGTGACGGATTTGGAACATATCAACATGGTTTTCGGAGTTTGCAAAGAATGTAAAATAAAACTGGATGGAATGGTATATTCTGCCGGAATGGATGGGACATGGCCTGTCAAGATAAATAATACTGCATTAATGGAGGAAATGATGAAAGTAAACTGTTTTGCTTTCGTGGAAATGGCAAGGAATTTCTACAGTAAAAGATTTTCTTCCGATGGAGCCTCCATTGTTGCTGTTTCGTCAATTGCCAGCCTTTTAAATGATACAGGGATGTCAGCATATTGCGCATCAAAAGCAGCTCTGAATACTTATGTGAAAATTATGGCAAAAGAGTTTGTGCGCCGGAGGATCCGTGTGAATGCCGTGTTGCCTGCGGGAGTAAGTACGCCGATGGCGGTGAAGAAAGGCGACTTGTTGTCGGGACTGACGGCTGGAGAAACAAGCAGGCAAAATGGTATATCACCGAATCCACAGCCTCTTGGAATGATTCCGGCAGAAACAATTGCTTCACACATTGAATTTCTGCTATCAGATGAGGCAGTTTACATAACAGGCGAGTTGTTGACAATAGGTGCCGGCCGGTCATATTAAAGAAAAAGAGGGAAACATAATGAAGTTTATAGATATCCAGAAAAGAATTGACGAATTAAAGAAAAAGGAAGGAAAGTTGGTATCAAATATCATTTTTTCTCAAATTGATTCTGAGGAAGAGGCAGAGGCCCTTTGGGATGAAAAAGGAGTGGTTTTTATCGTACAGGAGCCAAACCGTAAAAGGGCATATTATGCGGTGAGCGATACATCCGTACTTATCTCCCTGTTGCATAAAGTTGAGAGCGGGGTTGTTTTGGAATGTATTCACCAGAAAGAAATGATAAATGAAATGGAAAAATTTATTCTAGAATCCGGTTTCAGCTTTTATAAAAAATATATCAGGGTAACCATTTGTTATAATGAAAATCCTCACAAAATTCCGGAGAAGGGGAGGAGGAAGCTATTACAGGAACTGTATGACCCGGCCTGCGGGGAATATCCCTCAATTGAAGATGCACGGGAACTGTACGAGCTGACAAAGGAAACATTTGATCCCCTGACAGACGACGTTTTTACGATTGATGTGTGGAAAAGCATCATCCGGAAGAAGGAGTGTCTGGTTTACCGAGAACAGGGAAAGATTATTTCATATTATGTCTGGCGTTTGGAAGGGAAGAAATTATACAGCAATATATCCGTGAATCAGGGACCGGCAAATTATCTTTATAATATGGAGAGAAGGGCCTTTGAAACCATGTGGGACAAAGGAATACGGGTATATTATGCATGGTTTGACATGGAAAATTCTAAAGCACTGACAAGATATAATAAAAATTCTGAAAAATGTATAACGAGTATTAAACAAATATTCAATTCAATTTACATAAAGGAGATGGAGTAATATGGAAGAAAAGATTTTCAGTATGCTAAAAGAAATACGCCCGGAATTTGATTTTTTGGAAAGTGATAATTTTGTGGAGGATGGGTACTTGGATTCCTTTGATATTATCACATTAGTTTCCGAACTGGAGTCGGCTTTTGATATTGTTATTGATGGTTTGGATGTTATGCCTGATAATTTTGAAACGGTTCAAGATATCTGCCGTTTGGTTAATGAAAGCAGGGGAGAAAAATGATATTTGAATTTAATAATAAAATAATATCAGGTGTGTTGTCTATTTTACCAGAAAATGAATATTTTTTTGAAGATGAGACCGCAGATCCTAAAGATATTAAAAATCGAAGGTTAAAAAAAATTATTGGTTTTGGTACCCGCCGCAGGGTAAAGGGAACAACAACTTTATCTGATATGCTTCTATATGGTATCAACCACCTTTTAGAACATGACAAACTTAAAAAGGAAGATATTGGGGCAATTGTCGCTTCTTCTCTTTCACCAGATTATTTTGTACCACAGATCAGTAACATTATACATGGCAAACTGGGTTTTAATAAAGATATATACTGTGTAGATATTATGCAGGCATGTGCCGGATATACGGTTGGACTCATTCAGGCATTCATGCTATTAGAACATCTTGGGGACAAAAAAGTACTTTTATGTACAGGCGAAATATTTAATAGGAAATCCGACGATAATGAACCCAAGTTTGAACATCCATCATTTGGCGGTGACATTGCTAATATTTCCATTATAGAAAATTCTAATGTTCCCAAAAAGATTTTTGCTAGTACATATAATGATGGATCACAAAGAGATGCGCTTGTAATACATGATGGAGGGTTTAAAAGTCCTATGACGCCCGATAAAATCCGTTTACAAACAAGTAATATTCCCTTTATGGGCGTTGCCATGGACGGATCAACTGTTTTTAATTTTATACAAAAGGAGATTCCATCTACAATACATGAATTGTTAGAAAAAGCCCATATGAAAAAGAATGATATTGATTATTTCTTGTTTCATCAACCCAATAAATTTATATTGCAAAAACTGGCCGATAAATTGAAAATTCCTTATGAAAAATTGCCTATGGACATCACTGAAAAACTAGGGAATTCTGATTCAGGTACTATACCAGCTGTAATGACTACTGATGTTGCAGATGACCTGCTTTCAAAGAATAATCACTGCTGTTTGTCCGGATTTGGCGGCGGACTTACATGGGCATCCATAGTCATGGATATAGGCAATTTGGATTTTTGCAAAAATATAGTTTCAAATCTGTGATGATACTTAGATAAGCAGTGAGGACAGACAAGGAGGGGAACAATTGAAAAACTCAGTTCTTTGTTATTTAGAACAGACAGCATCAAAATATAAGGACAAAACAGCAATTATTGACAAGAATGGTGAACTGTCCTTTGGTGACATGAAATCCTTGGCACTAAAGACAGCAAATGCCATTATAAATCTATATGATGGAATACAACGACCTATTTTAGTCTTTCTTCCTAAACTCAAGGAAAGCTTTGCCGTTTTTATGGGGATAGTCTATTCTAGAAATATCTATGTGCCTACAGATGTTAAATACCCTAGTGAAAGAATTCTCTCCCTTGTTGAAATACTGAAACCGGCCCTCATTATTTCAGATAAAAAATATGGACAAAAATTATCCGACTATGGAATTGATATTCCGCTATTATTATTAGAAAACATCATGGAAACTTCTTGTGAGTTAAAAAGTTTTGAATTAAGCAAGCAGAGTCTTTTATCAGATTTAGTTTATATAATTTTCACATCCGGCTCCACCGGATCACCTAAGGGTGTCAGTATTAGTAACCTGAATATTATAGAGTATATTGACTGGGTAACCGAAGTGTTCCATAGTGATGAAAATACAGTTATGGGAAGTCTGGCACCGCTATATTTTGATTTGTCTACTCATGAGTTGTATACGTGTTTAGCAAAGGCTTCCACTCTGGTTATGATACCAGAAAAGTACAAAGCATTTCCAGCAGCCATTCTCAAGTATCTGAAAGAAAAACATGTTAATTTTTTGTACTGGGTTCCTTCTGCCTATGTGAATGTTGCAACATTTAACTTGTTGGAATCTGTTAAATTGGATGAAATAAAGACAATGGTCTTTGGTGGAGAGGTTATGCCAGTCAAAACATTAAATTACTGGAGAAAAAATCTACCGTCATTATCCCTTGTTGCCAATATGTATGGTCCAACTGAAGCAACCGTGAACTGTACATATTATATCGTCGATCGTGAATTCGGCGATGATGAATTTCTGCCTTTAGGGAAACCATGTGATATAAAGGAGATTATAGTTCTGGATGAAGAAGAAAAGAAAATCACCCCTGAACAGGCAGGGACAATAGGTGAACTTTGTGTCTGTGGTACATCGTTGTCAAGAGGTTACTGGAATAATCCTGAGAAGACTAGCCAATTTTTTGTCCAAAACCCTTTAAACCCTTATTTACCTGAAATTATGTACCGTACTGGCGATCTTGTATATTACAATGAGCAGGGGGAACTCGTTTTTGCAGGTAGAAAGGACTTCCAGATCAAACATATGGGGTATCGTCTTGAACTGGGTGAGATTGAAAGTGCTATTTTACAAACACAAATCGTGGATAATGCCTGTGTTTTATATGATTCCATGAATAAAAGTATTGTTTTGACCTATTGCGCTGCAAATGAGATTGACAGGGATTTACTGGTCAAAAAACTGGCTGATATCCTTCCCCAGTATGCAATACCTTCCAGATACGAATACATTCGTTCCTTCCCTATGACGGAATCTGGTAAAATAGACCGCCAATATCTTTCTAAAAGGTATTTAAAAAATGATGACGGGAGTGACTTATAATGACAAACGTTGCTATTATCGGAAGTGGAAACGTTGGCACTGATTTATTATATAAAATTCAACGGACAAAGGGGTTAACATGCACGCTTTTTGCTGGACAAAACCCTGATTCTGAGGGATTGAAGAGGGCAGGGAAACTAGGAGTGACTGTTTCCTCACATTCCATTGATGCAATTGTAGAACATAAGGATGATATTGATATTATTTGTGATGCAACATCTGCGCTGGCTCATACACAAAACCAGCCAGTTTTTAAACGGCTGGGAAAACGTATCATTGATCTCACGCCGTCCAAAACAGGAGAATTTTGTATCCCTGTACTCAATAAAAAAGAATGTCTGAAACTAAATGAGATAAACATGGTCACTTGCGGCGGTCAGGCTACCATCCCAATTGCATACGCTATTAGCCAATTATATCAGGATACGACCCAAATACATTATATGGAAATTGTTGCTTGTATTGCATCCAATTCAGCCGGGGTTGGAACAAGAAAAAATATAGATGAATTTACTCAGACGACTAAGGATGCCTTGACTCAGTTTACGAAAATATCAAACACGAAAGCAATTATAATTTTAAATCCGGCTGTTCCGGAAATTAATATGAGAAATACTTTATACTGTTATATTGACGACCCCAATATGGAATTGATTCGAAAGAGTGTAGATGCAATGGTGAAAAAAATCCAGAAATATGTACCGGGATATCATTTGTTGGTGGAACCGGTTCTAGAGAATGGACGGGTGACTACTACTGTTGAAGTGCAGGGAGCTGCTGATTATCTTCCCTCTTATGCTGGGAATCTCGATATCATAACGTGTGCAGCATTAGAAATGGCAAAAGAATATGCAGAACAGCAGGAAGCCGGTGATTTCCATGAATAGAATATTTGTTTTTGATTCCACATTGCGCGATGGTTCCCATGCAAATAAACACCAGTTTACAGAGCAGCAAATTGCTGACTATTGCTCGGCTTTAGATGATGCAGGAATGGATGTAATCTTCGTTGGTCACGGAAACGGTCTAGGGGCGTCCTCATCACAGATTGGTTTTTCACTTGTTGATGAAATACAAATGTTGCAGGTTGCACGAGAACATTTGAAGATAACACAGTTGGGAGCTTATTTAATACCAGGTTTCGGGACAATTCGGGATCAGATATCCAAAGCAGTTGATCTCGGAGTAGATGTTTTTGAGATCGGGTGTCACTGCACAGAAGCAGATATTTCCGAACAACATATAAATTACATTGTAAGGAGTCAGAGGAAAGCATACGGAACGCTCATGATGTTTCATATGGCTTCCCCCGATGTTGTACTGGAAAATGCAAAAAAAATGGAAAGCTATGGTGCTACTGGTGTCATACTCATGGACTCAGCAGGTGCATCAACAAATGAAATGACAATGGAATACATAGATCTTCTTACAAAAAACCTTTCCATTCCGGTTGGTTTACATGCACATAATAACCTTGGACTAGCCGTGTCTAATACATATACGGCTCTTGAACACGGAGCACAGATTATAGATGGGACATTACGCGGTTATGGGGCAGGCGCAGGAAACTGTCAGTTGGAAGCAATCTGTGCCCTTCTTTATAAAATGGGACGTGATTCTCAGACAAATATTGATTTTTTTCAACTTCTAAAAAAATCAGACCAGCTAATGGACAGTATTATGCATGAAGCAATGGGCATCCCCCCGATAAGCATTGCCAGCGGAGTTGCCGGTGTTTTCTCTGCTTTTAAAGAGCATGCATTGAAAGCAGGTAAGGCATTTGGGGTAGATCCCAAGGAAATTCTCATGGAAGTAGGTAGAAGGAAGGCAGTGGGCGGTCAGGAAGACATCATTGTACAGATTGCCAGTGAATTATCTAAAGGAGTGAAATAAATGGAGTATCAGTTTTCAAAATTAATCCAAGGTATCCAGCCTTCTGCTGCTGATCGGATGCTTGAACAGATGAATAACCCACAACTTTTATCTCTGGCTGGAGGGAATCCCTCTCCGGAAACATTTCCAATAGATGAAATACGGCGTGCATCCGGCTTGTTATTAGAGACCGATCCAATTCATGTTTTACAGTATTCTGTTACGGAAGGGTATGCTCCGTTAAGAAAGGCAGCTTGGGAGTATTTTAATTCAAGAGGACAGCATTTCCAATCAGAGGATGAACTCATTATCACGTCAGGTTCCCAACAAGTTCCGGATCTAGCAGCAAAATGTTTCTTGGAATATGGGGATATTGTTATTGTTGAGGACCCATCTTACTATTTGACTCTGGACACATTCCGGAGCCACGGGGTCTGCCTTGTTGGTATCCGTATGGAAGAAGATGGCATGGATATACAAGAACTGGAGAATGCAATCCACAGATATCAGCCCAAAATGCTTTATACCATTCCTAATTTCCATAACCCGACAGGAATAACCACTTCTTCTGAAAAAAGGAAGAAAATATATGATATCTGTACAAGAAACAACGTGCTTATTCTTGAGGATAATCCATATGGCGATATTTATTTTGGAGATTACCCGCTACCATTAATTAAAAGTTTTGACACGGAAGGTTCGGTAATACTGGCACAGTCATTGTCAAAGATTATTGCGCCGGGTCTCCGTGTATCCACGTGTATTGCCAATAAAAAAATCATCCAGAAACTTGTTCTTGCAAAAAGATGTGCCGATGTCCATACTTCTACATGGGGACAATATATATGCGAACAAATATTGGTAAACATCGATATGGATGAACATATTAATAATATCTGCGCTTATTATAAAGAAAAATGTAATATTATGCGAAATGGAATAGAACAAAATTTTCCTGATGATATTAAGCTAATTTACCCAAAAGGCGGAATGTTTATGTGGGTAACTCTGCCAGAGCGCTTTTCCATGCCTGATCTTGTTGAGAAAGCATTGAGACAAAATGTGGCCGTGGTACCGGGAAATATATTTTTTGTAAACCAAAATGCCCCTTGCCAGAGTATCCGTATGAATTATTCCACTCCCTCTGCTGAGGATATAAGTAATGCAATCTTTACAATTGGTAAAATACTAAGCAAGGATTAAAGTAGTATATATGTAAAGGTGTATCGGAATATAGTTTGGGGTATGTTCTTTTGAGCAATTATAAGTATAGCATAGAGGAAATAAAAAAATTGACCTACCAATTGTAATATGGGGGAGATGCCCGTTGTTGCTTGGAAATATATCATATAGGGACATACTGAGCCGGCTGGACTGCTCTTGTCTGGAGTATGTTCTGCTTGCCGGGGAAGTAATTCCGAACAAGCATTTGAATTATTGGTGGAGGTATCTGCCGGACGCTGTTTATGCCAATTTGTATGGTTCCACTGAAATTACGGTGGACTGTACATGTTACATCGTTGACCGGCAGTTTGAGGATGATAAACCACTGCCGATTGGAAAACCGTGCATCAATTCGGACGTTTTCGTTTTGGATGAGAATGACTGTCTGGTTTCCGCGCCGAGCCAGACGGGGGGGATTGTGTGTGCGCGGAAGCTCTCTTGCTATGGGGTATTGGAATGACTTTTAAAAGACATCGTAGGTCTTTGTACAGAATCTAATGAACCAGCATTACCTGGAAAAAATATACCGTACCGGGGATTTGGTATATTACAATGAACGTGGTGAACTGGTTTTCATAGAACGGAAAGATTTCCAGATCAAGCATTCCGGGTACCGGATTGAACTGGGGGAGATTGAATCGGCAGCCATGGGCAGGGAGGGAGTTTCTGTTGTCTGTGCCGCCTACCACAACGGAAAAAAACAGATTGTCCTCTTCTACCAGGGTGATATCCGTGAGGAAGAACTGAGGGACTATCTACTGACAATCATTCCGAAATACATGGTTCCGACGATATATATCCCGCTGAAACGCTTCCCTTATAACGATAATGGAAAGATTAATCGGAAGCAGCTGACGGAACAGTATTTAATAGGTAATTGCGAAACTCGCTCAGCTCGTTCGCAATCTTGAATGAAAACAAAGAAGCATTCGCGACAAGCACG
>CANRLR010000020.1 GCA_947631505.1 uncultured Lachnospiraceae bacterium
CAATGTGAAATTTAGTTTTAATACGCAGGTCAGACAAGATACGACGCTCTATGCGTGGTGGATACCGAATAAATATAAAGTACAAACAGGGCTGTATCAGCCCAACGGTAATGTTAATTATGGTGCAAACCACTACACCTACGGGGAGGGATATTCCCTGCCTACGCCTACGACGGAACTAAAAGGGTTTGTATTTGACGGCTGGTATGAGACTCAATGGACAGGGAAGACCTATACCTCCATCGGGAAAACGGAGTATGGGGATAAGTTTTTTTGGGGACGGTTTAAGGATGTGCAGGCACCGACGGTTGCACTGGAAAGAATATCTGCGGCAGGTGGGAAGGTTGAGGACTGGTGGTCAGGCAACATCAACAGTGTATATATGTATCTGTCCCTGCATGATAATAAGAAGACGACGGAAATGGAAGCAGACCTGTATATGAAGTGGGATGACGGGGAGTTCAAACACTTAGGGAAATGCTTTCTAACGGATAGTCTCGCGCAGAGAAAAAACGTGCTAATTTATAATTCTGACGAGGTTGGCACCTATCATAGCGTCTGGCCGGAGGGTGAGCATACCGTAACTTTTAAAGCCGTGGATGCGGCAGGCAACGAAGGGTTTAGTGAACCATCCATTGTCAAATTTGATAATAGTAAACCTGAGATTGGAAAAATTGACTATGGCACGGCGGGTACAGTGACCGCTGGCGGTACCACATATCTGTGTGGGAACAAAGAAGTTGTTCTTTCTGTTCCGATGTCAGATAGTGTCAGCGGCCTCCATACGATGAGATGGAGACAGAAAGAAGTGGGCACTGCAACAACAGGACTAAAGGAGATGGCGCTTTCCGGAAAAAAAGAGGAGACGGCGAAGCTCACATTTGGCACGGGCAGTAAGGTGGCGATACAGGATGTTTACTGTCTGGATAAGGCAACGAATAGTCCGTGGACCAGAGATTATGCTACCATTGAGGTCGGCGGGAAGTCATACAATACCTATAACCATTGGACAGGTATTATTGTAGAGGATACAGCGCCTGAAATCACCCTGACGGATGGCGACGGAAATCCGCTGTCCGAAGATTGGTATGAGAGTGCGCCGGCGTCCCTGAAAGCGACTGTGAAGGATGGCGGTGCGGACGGAACTGCCCTGACTTCGGGAATCAAGAGTATTACTTACACCATAAACGGCTATAGACATTCGCCGAAAACCTTTAATACCCTGACAAGCGAAAGTGAGGCTGTGCATAGTACCTCTGGCTATACCGGTATCAAATACATTACGGTGACAGCCGAAGATCATGCCGGAAATACCGCATCGACGTCTGTTGTGCTGAAAATCAAGGGACGGGAGTCAACACCTGTTGCGAAGCCGGATTATCCTGCGGATGAGCTGTATGGCCTTGCACCGAACTCGGAGTATAAGATTACGGTTCCCGCTCCCGGTGGAACTGTCCATACGGTAATGTCAGATAAAGACGGAAGAATCCCTTTTGTCCTTACAGGGGAAGAGGGCGGAACCGGCGATATGTGTGGTAAGGCGGTCTATATTTATAGGAGCGGATTTCGTGAGAATGGCGTAACCTATACACAGACTTCCAGTCCACAGTCTATTCGTATCGCAGATCGTCCGGCAAAAATAGCGCAAGAGAAGATAGATGTAGAGCCGGAACTTGCGGTGGACGCGGAGAACGCTATCATTAATCTTTCAATTCAGGATGTAGAGGGAACGAAGGAGTACAGCATTGATGAAAAGGCGACATGGACAGATGTACCGGATAACAACGCGATTCAGAATGTAAAGCCGGGGAAAATTACCGTCCGCGTGAAGGCGACAGACACTGCGCCACATGGTTTGAGCAGTGAGCCGAAAACGATTGACGAAGGCTCCCGAAGTATTCATGCTGCTTTCAATCTGAATTATGAGAATGCTGCCGGTGCACCGGCCACGCTGGAAGGTCTGACGGGTAAATCTACTGTTGAAAAGCCTGCTGACCCTTCACGGCAGGGCTATGACTTTATCGGCTGGTACATGGAACCGGCCTGCGTGAACGAGTGGCGGTTTGAGGGAGATGAGACGCCCCATCAGGTAAAAGAGTGGAGAGAGGACGAAACCCAGACGACGTTTAACCCGCCGACTGTGGACGAAGCTCTTACGATAACCCTCTATGCGAAGTGGCGGGAGAATGTTCCTCCGACGCTTACGCCGAAGCTGACGACGACGGGTGGAAGCGGGACTGTAACAGAGGCGGAAGAGGAGAACTGGTACAGCAATCTCACTCTGACGGCGGATTATTCCGATAATGTGGCAGTAACCAGATTGTCTGTCAGTGTAGATGGCGGGGAATATAAAGAGCTGGATATCGGGGAGTTAATACCTGATGCCCCCAGTAATCCGGCGAAATACCACTATATGTATCCCGTTTTAGAGGGTGTACATACCTATCGTTTTAAAGCATGGGATGCAGCCGGAAACGTGACGGAATCGGATGCTGTTACCGCAAAACTGGATACGGTGAACCCGGAGCTTGGTGAGGCGGATTTTTCGCAGGGCTGTCACAGCTTCTGGGACTGGATTGTGAAAAACGAGAGCTTGCAGATTACGGTGCCGGTGAAGGATAAGTCTGCCGGAAGCGGTATCGAAATGAGCGGGATTGAAAGCGTGAAGTATGCACTTACACCTGCGGATAGTACGGAGCAGGCGGAACAGAGTGCAGAACTTTCCGACGATAATACGAAGGTGACGATTCAGATTGAACCGGACTTTAAGGGAACGATCCGGATTACTGCTTATGATAACGCCGGTAATACGGCACAAAAGACCATCGGTGCGGATGGCAGCGGCATAAACGGCGTGATTGTGGAAAATAATGCACCTGTCGTTACGGTACTGGCAGACCGCGAGACCGGGGACGATTCCTCCACGAAGGCGGAAGATGCCGGAGTCGGGATTTCGACGGACTACTATAACACTGCGCCGAAACTGTATGTGGAGGTGACGGACGATAAGGCGGCAGATAATAACGCTTTGATTACCTCCGGCTTACAATCTGTGACATGGAATATAAATGGCGGAATATACCGCGACGCTGGGGTGAATTTTGAGAGCGGCACTGTCAAGACCGCACACAGCTTTACGATTTCTTCGCTGGAGGGCAGAACAGGAAAGGTAAGTGTGACGGTAAAGGCGGTAGATCAGGCAGGGAACGAGACGACGGTAACAAAAGCTGTTTATATCAAGACGAAGGAAAAACAGCCTGCGCCGAAGATTGATTACCGGGAGGAAATCCTGACAAATCTTGTGAAAAACGCGAAATATAAAGTGCTCGGTACGGAAGGAAATGAAGAGGAGATAACGGCGGACGGGGGCGGCCATATTAAGATTGCCGAGGAGTGGTTTGGCAGAGAGGTACAGATTTGTAAAGCAGGGACCAGCACGACGCTCGACAGTGCTAAGACAGACGTAAAGCCTGCGGCAAGGCCGGCACCGCCGAAAATAGAGGCGAAAAAGGCCGAGACCGTTAAGAGTCAGGAGGACGGCGTGATCGGTGCGTTAGACGACGCTTCGGACCTTGACTTAACGACATTAGAATACAGCGTGGATGATGGGAAAAGCTGGAAGCCGGTAACGGATGAAATGCTGACGGACGGAAAGATGCAAAACTGTGCTTCGGGCGCATGGCTCTTCCGCATACCTGTCTGCGACACCGCGCCCTACGGGGAGACGACGGAGGTCATTATCGGCGCAGGGAAGGCGCTTACCGTTTTGTTTGAGGAAAACGGCGGCAGTGAGGTTGCGGAGATGACAGGCCTGTGCTGGAATGATAAGCTGGCTAAGCCGCAAGATCCGGTGCGGCAGGGCTATGCCTTCGAGGGCTGGTATCAGGAAGCTGATTTTGAGAATATCTGGCATTTTAAGGGCGAAAATCCGGAGAATGTGATGGAGAACGACATAACACTCTATGCGAAGTGGCGGGATAATGCGGCTCCTGCGCTCAGTGCAGTGCTGACGAATCCAAGACGAAACGGCAGTGCGGACGGGGAACAGTGGTATAATAATTTATCCGCTGCCCTCACCTATTCGGATAATGAGAAAGTGGAGGCTCTCTATGTGGGCGTGGACTTAGACAGCGAGACGGAGAAAAAGGACAGCAGCTATACGCAGCTTTCTCTGGACAGTGCGGCGCAGGCCGGAAAGGGTGCGGACGGCAGCGTTCAGTACCGGATTTATGATAATGATTTAAAGGAAGGGGAACATACCTATACCTTCAAGGCGGTGGACGCAGCCGGAAATGAAACCATGACAAGGCTCAACGCCAGACTGGACACTACTGCGCCCGCTATGGGCACGGCTTCCTATGAAAAAGATGCAGCAAACCTTTGGGACTGGATTATTAAAAAAGACAGCCTGATTATCACAGTACCCGTTACAGATAAAGGCAAGGATGGAAAGTCGGGAAGCGGCTTGGAGTCCGTGGATTATACTCTGACTACTGAGGACGGCGGCACAGGTGATTCAGATGATTCCGGCAGTGGCACAGGCAGTTCGATCAGTGCTGCGTCCGTTGTTACCGGAACTGCCAAGGTGGAGAAGGTTAAGGACGGCGAATTTACAGCGACAATCACCGTTCCGGCTGATTTCAAAGGAAAGATCAAAGTGACGGCGAAGGACAAGGCCGATAATGCTTCGGCTGAGAAAACCCTCGGAGTAGACGGTAACGGAAAGAACGGCGTAATCGTAGAGGGTAACGCGCCGGATATCCACTTCGGCATCGATGACGGTGAAGTGGCCCAGACCTATTATGAGACTGCACCGCAGGTGGACGTATCTGTGGATGACACAGGCTGGACAGATCAGGAAGACCAGACAGAGCAGACAGGCAAGACGAAGGCCGTCGTCCTGACTACCGGAGGCATCGCTTCCGTGATCTGCGCTATTACAAACGGTTCCCAGACGGCATCCTATACTCCGGAGACAGATTATACGGCAGCTATGAAGGAAAGCGACAGCTTTACTATTCCGGCGGATAAGCTGTTTACCGGAATTAACACCATCACGGTGACGGTCAGGGACCATGCCGGAAATACGGCACAGAAACAGGTTCAGGTGAAGGTAAAGACGCCGGAGAATACGCCGGAGGCCACAATCAGTTACGTGGCGGAAACCTTAAACGGTCTTGAGCCGGATGCGGAATACCGGATTGATGACGTGGGCATGAGAACGGATGCAAAGGGCAGCGTGCCTATAGAAGAGGGCTGGATTGGCAAAACCATTTCCGTGGTACGGATGGGCAGTGAGGAGAAAATGACGGAGAGTGCGCCCCAGAGCCTGCGCCTTCCGGCAAGGCCGGAGGCTCCCGCTGTTACTGTGGCAGATGAGACCTATCCCGATGCGGATGATGGTGTACTGACAATGACAGAGAAGGATAAGGTGTACCAGTTTTCATTTGACGGCATCGCATGGAAGGATGCACAGACAGATGAGAATAAGCAGATAACGGGCCTTTTGGCGAAGGATTATTATGTGCGGGCAAGGGCAGTAGAGAATCAGAGCTTCCACAGCAAAGAGGTAAAGGTGTCTGTAGGCACCACGCCGCCTGTCCCTTACGAGAAGCCGGATGTGACGATTGATTACAGCAGGGAGACCCTTTCCGGACTCGTGCCGGATGCGGAGTATATCATAGAATACGACGGCAGTACGGGCGAGCCGGACGCCGGTGAGGAGGAGGTTGTGGTCACTGTGATCCTGAAGGCGGATGAAAACGGAAATATCCATGTAGAGAAGGAATGGCTCGGACAGAAGGTTTCCGTCGTGCAGCATAGCAACGGCAAAGATAAATCAGACAGTGAGCCGCAGACCCTCGACATGCCGGTAAGGCCGGATGCACCGGAGCCTTCCGTGAAAAATGAGACCGGAATCAATAAAAAGGATGCAAAGCTGACCGGCTTGACGGCGGGTACCTCCTATGACATCTCGAAGGACGGTGGCAAAAGCTGGACGAAGCAGACAGCGGATGCAGACGGTGAAATTAAGAACCTTGATGCGCCTGCGGAGTATGTCGTGCGTGTGGCGGCTACGGACAGCAGTTTCTGTGGATTTACCAGCACTCCTGTGAAAGTGGACGGATATCATATTCCGCTAACTTTCATGGTAAACGGTGTGACCTGTACTACCTCATGGGCATACTACGGGAAAGGACCGGAGAAGATACCGCCTGTGCCGGAGAAAGCGGATGCCGGAGACAGAATCTATATAGGCGAGTGGTGCATCGATGAGAACGGAACACCCGCAGACCTGACAAACATCACAGAAGAAACAACGCTTTACGCCTGCTATACGTTGTGCTATAACATAATCCTGCAGGGCGGCGCGGGCTATACCCTGACGGCGCAGGAGGGAAGTGCAAGTCCCGTTAAGGAGGGCGGCAGCTTTACCTTTCAATTCACTTTAAGTGACGGTTATGAAAAGACAGGCAGTTTTGCCGTGAAGGTAAACGGTAAAGCTGTGGCACTGAAGGAGGATGGAACCTATACCATTGAGAACATTAAGCAGGACCATACCGTGACGGTGGAGGGTATCGCTCTGGTTGAGAAACCGTCAGGACCATCGGATGACCGGGATGATAATCCACCGGGCGCGACAACAGAGCCGGGGACGCCAACACCTGCATCAGGAGAATCCGGTCAGACAGGAAACAAGATTGAGAAAAGGAAAGACCTGTCCATCCTGCTGGCAGCCGGAAAGCAGAAGGGCAGCAACGGCATTAAACTAACATGGTCAAAATGGAAAGAGGCGTCAGGTTATGAGGTGTACTGGTCCTATTGTGACGGCAAGAAGAATTATAAGAAATTAAAGACCGTGAAAGCGAAAGCAAAGCGCACCTATACGCATAACAAACGGAAAAAGAACCGTGCGTACAAATATTACATTGCCGCTTATAAAATGGTAAATGGGAAAAAGAAATATGTGGCAAAATCCCCGGTTATTCATGTGGCGATGAAATATGAAAAGCGCACGAATGCAAAGAAAATCACGCTGAATAAGGCAAAGGTGGTATTGTCTCTGACAAATAAGAAATACAAAAAGACATTTAAGATCAGGGCAAAGGTAAAGAAAGAAAACAGCAAAAAGAAACTCCTGACCCATGCCGCAGAGCTTCGTTATTATACGGATGATAAAAAGGTGGCAAAGGTAAGCAGGACCGGGAAGATTACCGCCAGAGGCAGGGGAAAATGTACGGTCTATGTCATAGCCATCAACGGCGTATGTAAGAAGATAACAGTAACAGTGAAATAACAAGCCCGACATTCCCGGAGTTTGTTAACTGTATAGGAAAGAGACGGCAAAGCAAATGGTACGAACCGGCCTCCAAAAGTTAGACCTAAAAACTAGCGATTAGGAGGTCGGTTTTTTATGGCAAAATATAGTTTTGAATTTAAAAAGAATATGTTCTTAGGCATGAGGTGATTGCCATAGGAATTAAGATGTGGCCGAATAAAATTAAACCATAAATAAGTCAAGACATTGTAAAATAGAATTGATATACTGATTTTACATCGCGATGGAAAGAAGGTATAGAAATGGGTTATTCAACTATGGCACATGCTCTGATTGCTTATGTGGAAGGACATCTTGGAAACCTTGATATGAAAAAAATGGCAGAAAGGTTCGGCTATTCAGAAAGCTATCTCCGGGAGCTGTTTAAAAAAAATATGGATATGCCGATTATGCAGTATTACAAAAGGAGAAAAATAGTTGTATCGGCATCAGAACTATTACACTCGGATAAAAAGATAATTGATATTGCTTTGGAAAGCGGGTTTTCGAATCATGAATCATATACAAGGTCTTTTCAGAAAATTTTTAATATGACACCGTCCCAATTTCGTATTGACAGGCCTTTGCTTGGAAGAAAGCAGTTGGATATGGGTGTGTTTGGTTTGGAGTATCCCACCAGCAAAGAAAAAAGGAGTGATGGTTTGATGATGAAACAGGATGAAGAAAATACTATATTGTATGATATCCGAAAAATTGAACAGGGAGCATATGGGAGCAATACCATGTTTCCAATTTGCGTGAAAGCAGTATCGGAGTATCTGGGAGATGATGTTTCTTATGCATATATTATGGCAGCAACCGGAGCAGCATTCCGTTTGGTATGGAATCAAGCAACATGGGATTTGAGCAATATTGATATATACCATGCTTTAAGAGAATCCAATGATATTTATCAATATGGTGCGAGAGCACTGGGAAGAGAGTTTTCATTCTTAGGCAGAAAGGAAGAAACGACGAAGGAAGAATTTGCAGGCTATATGAAATCGACTATTTCAAAAGGATATCCGGTTATTGCATTGGGGATAATCGGTCCGCCAGAGCCATGTATTGTAGCCGGTTTTGAATCGGATGGGGATGTTGTTATGGGATGGAATTTCTTTCAGAATGATCCTGAATTTTCTTCCAAGGCCAGTACGATGGATAATGGATATTTCAGGTGCAGTACATGGTGGGAAAATACGGATACGCAGGCGGCAATGTGCATTGGTGCTTTGTCTGCTGCTCCATCCTATAGTGATAAGGAAATTATAAAAATGGCAATAGATATTATGCGGGCAAGGGAAGAAAAAACATATGCAAAGGGAATTCAGGCATATGAAGCATGGAAAAATATGTTGTTGGATGAAAAGTGGTTTGAAAATAATGCTGCTTTCAATCATCTGTTTTCAAAAATGCTTGTTCAAAATGATGCAATGACATGTATAGGTGATGGAAGAAAATGGGCTGCAAAGTATTTTGAAGAACTCTCTGTAAAGTATGCAAAACAAGAGGAAGCTATGTGTTTGAATATAGCAGAACATTTTAACAAGGTAAGTAATATTGCCGGAGAAATGATGTCTATCATAGGAGATTGGAGCGATACAGAAAAAATGGTACTGAACTTTGTGAACCGCCCGAACAGAGAACAACTTGCCAATATGATTGTTTCTGCTGCGTCGGAGGATACTATGGCATTTGAACAGATGAAACTGTTTTATAACTGTATTTAAGCGGTTGAAGTTTTATTGATGTAAAAAATATGAGCTGACATTAATTGCTGGCTCATATTTTTTTATAATAATGTGTGAGGTGGCATGCAATATTTAGATATGTTATACTAGCCCATAAAGAGGTTTGTATACAAGCAAAAGGATAGGAGAAAAACAGTATGAAAACAAATGAAAAATATTTGCAGGACTTAAAGCAATGGCTTGAGGATACATCGGCTTCTCCCTTGGAGGAGATGTCTGACTTTTTTTCAAAGCGATTGGATGATTATGAGGAACATATGTCGATTTGGGAAAAATCATATGAGATATTTGCTGAATCATTACCTTCAGAATGTCATAAAATTTTAGATTTGGGGTGTGGAACTGGTTTGGAACTGGATAAGATTTTGCAAAAAAATCCGGACATAGATGTGACAGGCGTAGATTTATGTCAAAGTATGTTGGATAAACTGCTGGAAAAGCATTCGGATATTCATCTTACCGCAGTATGTCAGGATTATTTCCAATACGATTTTGGTTATAGTAAGTGGGACGCTGTAATTTCTTTTGAAAGCCTGCATCATTTCCTGCCGGAGCGTAAAAAAGAACTGTACCAAAAAGTCTGTAATGGTCTGAAAGATGGCGGCGTTTTCATTTTGGGGGATTATATTGCCTGTTGTCATGAGGAAGAAGAACTTTTGCACAGCGTATACCTGAAGAGGAGGAAGCAGTCTGCAATACCAGATAATTGTTTCGTTCATTTTGATATTCCGTTGACCTTGGAACATGAAAGGGAACTATTGCAAAACGTCGGGCTTGTAGTTGAAAAAGTATTAGAAAACCCTGACGGTGCAACAATTATTACAGCTAGAAAAGGAGGCTGATTTACTATCTCCTACTTGTGCAATAATTTATGTGGGGGATAAAATTAGAAATATACGAAAGAATATGATTGACATAGGCAATAGCAAAGCATATCGGAACATTTGGGAGAGGGGACAATTGAAAATTTTCATGCTTTTGTGTATAATGAAAAAAAATCAACTTGCAAAATATGTTTTTCGGAGGAATGGTATGAAATATGTAACAGCAACTTCTGATATGGCAAATGCAATTTGCAATGTTTTACATACAACAATCAAAACGATATATCCAAAGTATTATCCGAAAGAGGTAGTAGATTTCTTTTGCCAACATCATAGTAAAGAACACATTTTAGATGGTATAGCGTCTGGAAATATGGGCGTATTGGTGGATGGCTATGTGATTGTCGGAACGGGTTGTTTCGATAGCAGCCATATTACAGGGGTATACGTGCTGCCCTCTTATCAAAAACGAGGCTGCGGTACGCAGATTATGAATTGTTTGGAAACCGAAATCTCAAAAAAGCATGATATAGCTATCCTAGATGCTTCACTTCCCGCAGCCTGCTTATATGAGCATAGGGGTTATAAAACTGTAGGTCATGGAATTTATGAATTAGAAAATGATGTGAAGCTGGTTTATGAAATCATGGAGAAAAAGATAAGAACGGATCAAATTTGAATCTTAATATTGTGGTGCAGGAATGAGAAAGGGAGAAAAGAACCGGTATGCAGCTAAATCGAAATATATTAAAGAATAAGGTTTATTTATATCTTACCGAATTTTTTGCCGGAATGTCTGTGATGGCAGTAGAATTAGGGGCAAGTCGTCTTCTTGCGCCCTATTTCAGTTCTTCACAGATTGTATGGACAATTATTATAGGTACGATTATGATAGCGATGGCATTGGGAAATATTTACGGCGGACGCTCAGCAGACAAAAACCCAAATCCAGACAGGCTGTATACCCGTATCATAATTGCTGCTATTTGGATTGCAGCAATTCCCGTAGTGGGCAAATATATTATTTTGGGGATATCGGCTCTGCTGATATTTACGGTCGATCATAATTTTCTGATTGTTGCCGGTTTTGCTGCCTGTATGGCAGTTTTCGTATTCCCGTTATTTTTATTGGGAACAGTGACACCTTCGCTGGTAAAATACACGGTAGACAGTTTAGAAGATAATGGCAAAACGGTAGGGATGTTAAATGCGTCGAATACCATTGGCAGTATTATTGGAACCTTTGTACCAACCTTTATTAGTATTCCGGCAGTGGGAACTTCCATTACCTTTTTGATTTTTGCCGGTATTTTGCTGCTGCTTGCCATCCTTTATTTTACCTGTTCCAAGATATTTATGAAAAATACAAAAAAGGTAGTTGTAAGCATTCTTTTGTTTCTATTATGCTGTGTATTTGGACATGACAATAGTTTTGCTTTTTGGCAAAGTGATTTGACCTACGAAGGTGAGTCCATTTACAACTATCTTCAGGTTTATGAAACGGAAGATAAGGTAGTTCTTTCGACAAACGTCCTTTTTGGGGTGCAGTCCATCTATAAAAAGCAAAAGGGATTGACCGGTATGTACTATGATTATGCCATGGCAGCCCCCTATATGGCGGGAGTCCATGAAAAGGAAACATTAAATGTTCTGATTTTGGGGATGGGAACCGGAACCTATGCTGTGCAATGCAGACGATATTTTGATAATATGAATATAGAGGGAGTGGAAATTGATGAAAAAATTACGGATCTGTCAGCTACTTATTTTGACCTGCCAGAGGATGTAAAGGTGACGACCTATGACGGACGTGCTTACTTAAATGCGGTATCAGAAAAGTATGATGTTATTATGGTAGATGCATATCAGGATATTACCATTCCTTTTCAGATGTCGTCAGTGGAATTTTTTACATTAGTAAAGGAGCATCTGACGAAAGATGGTGTAATGGTTGTGAATATGAACATGCGGAGCAAAAAAGAGGGAAACATCAACCAATATCTTGCCGATACGATTTCTTCCGTTTTTCAGGAGGTGTATACGGTCGATGTAGAGAGGTCTACGAACAGAGAGCTATTTGCGTCCAATCATGATAATATGGTGGCAAGGTTTTCAGAAAATGTAAAAAAGGAAAGGGAGATAGAGCTTTTAAGCAGGATGAATCAAGTCGGGGAAAATCTGATAAAATATGAGGCGGGGAATTACCGGATGACAGATGATAAAGCACCGGTTGAGCTGCTTGGAATTCAGGTCATTGATGAACTGATTCGTGATGAGGTGAGCTATTATAAGAAAATATACAAAGAAAAAGGGATAAAAGGATTGTTAGAATCATTATAAAGAGGGCATGCTTCTGAAGCTGCCCTCTTTTTCCTTTTTTATTCGCAGTGTCGGACTTTTGAGTCAATGAGGATATCCCGGCGAAAATAATCCCGGTCAACATAGCCGGAAATCCCGCGTACTCTGCCCCGGTCTGTATACTGCCAGCCGCTCCAGCGATGCCATGGATTTTCCATGTTGGGACGTGTGACTCCATATTCGGCAATCCAAAGTGGATATTCGCGGAAACGGTCATCGGCAAAACGACTGGAAGCGTTGGAAGAATCGCTGTAAATGACAGGCTTATGTTTGGTTTTCTCTTCCAAGGTCGTTAAAAAATGCTGGGATATTTCTCGAATCTCTGCTGTCGTAAGTTCACCGAATACTTCAAAATCCATCGCGGGCTTCACGTGTTGGACTTTTTCCCGGATATGAGATGCAAAAAAGCGTGCTTCCTCCCGTGCTTCATTGATACTGCGGGCCGTTACATAGTGATAAAAACCAATGGCAAGTCCCTCTTTATGGGCATCCCGGTAGTTTCGTTCAAAGTCCGGGTCCACATAATCGGTTCCCTGCGTTGCTTTTATATAGACAATGCGAATTCCGTTTTTTCTTACCCGTTCAAAATCAATCCGCCCTTCCCAGCGGCTTATATCAATTCCATGTAAAGAAGAGTTTCGGTTCATACGGTTCTCCTCTTTTTTTCTTTTATAAATAGAATATGTTAGGTTTTATTTGATGTTACAGCAAGTTCTTCCAGTAAAGCTCCCAAATGCTGTTTGATTTCCGGTGAAAGTGTGCGGTAAAGAAGCAGCATATGAATTTCATCTGGGGTTAATTGTTGTTCTGATAGTGTATTGTCACTGGAAGAATAGTCAATGAGATAATCAACAGTAGTGTGAAAAAAGGAAGCAAGACTTTTTAAAGTTTGAATATCTGGTTCTGCTAAATTGTTTTCATATTTATAAATGGACTGCTGACTTAATCGGAATTCATCGGCTAGTTTCTGCTGGCTGAGATGTCGTGCTATCCTTAATTTTTTTAGGTTTTTCAAGGGTTTTCCTCCTATTCTGTATATCGTCAATAATTTAATTGTAGCAATCTGATACAACAATAACTAAAACCTATAAGTTATTATTGACAACAACTTAAAGTTGTAATATAATAATCGCAACCGGACACGAGTACCTTTTCCAACACAGAACGTTTGTTCTGGGGGGGGGGTGCTTGTTTGCATTAAAACATTCAGTTGACACTTTGGAATGGAGGCAGTGTGAAGAGAATGATTGATTTTCATACCCATATATTACCCGGAATTGATGATGGAAGCCACGATGTAAGAGAATCCTTGTTCCTGTTGGAAAGGGAGCGTGAACAGGGAGTGAAAAAGATAGTGGCGACTCCTCATTTTTATGCGCAGAAGGATACCGTTGCCCATTTTTTGGAGTGCCGGCAGAATGCTTATCAGGAACTTGCTGGGCATTTGCAGGGGCAGGACAAAGAGGTTCCTATTCTTGCAGGGGCAGAGGTGTACTATTTCCCGGGAATCGGGGAGGCAAAGCAGCTTGTGGACTTGTGCGTGGAAGAGTCTTCCGTTCTTTTGTTAGAGCTTCCCTTTGTTCCGTGGACAGAGGGGATTTACAATGATGTGAAAAAAATAATAGAAAAGCAGAAAATAACAGTTTTACTTGCCCATGTGGAACGGTATTATGAATTTCAGAAAGATAAGAAAATTTGGAATCGTATTTTTGAACTGCCGTTGTATGCACAGATAAATACTGGTGGAATGGGGCGAAGAAAGAAGAGACGCTTTGTGGAACAGTTTATGAAAACAAATGTACCGGTTGTTCTAGGAAGTGACTGCCATAACAGGAAAGACCGTTTACCCAATATGCAGGAGGGAAGAGCTTGTATAAAGGCACTCTGTGGTGAGAAAGCAGTTGAGGAAATTGATAGAACAGGAGAAAGGTTGTTTCAGCAGCATGAGTAAAAAAGAGAAAAGAAAAGTGCTTCTTCTCCTTGCTGCTATGCTGGCAATTATAGTGGTATTTGGCATTGTTATGACATTGCTGGAAAAGCATATGCCGGAGGCAGCTGTTACGGATGCCGGATTTTTGGCAGAAGATGTGCTGGTGCAGCAAGAAGAAGCCAAGGGAAGTGTTTTGCTGGGAGGTAAACACTATGATTATACGCACGAATATGAAACCTATCTTTTTATCGGAACCGATGATACAGGAACATCGGAGAATGAAAATTATCAGGGAAGTATGAGCGATTTTTTGCTTCTTGTTGTTTTAGATCAGACAGCAGATACCTATTCGTTTCTGCCGATAAACCGCGATACGATGACAGATATAACGCTTTTGCAAAAGGATGGGACTGGCAAGGCATCCGCAGAACTTCAGATTTGTACGGCACACTGGTACGGAGGAAGTGAAGAGCAGAGCTGTGAAAATACAGTAGAGGCTGTCTCACATCTATTGGGTAATATTCCGATTAACGGATATTATTGTCTTTCAATGAATGCGATTCCTGAGCTGAATCATGCGATTGGAGGAGTTGAAGTTACACTGCTGGAGGATTTCACAAAAGTGGATAAGCAAATGACAAAAGGAAGGAGCATGACCTTGACAGACTCACAGGCATATCATTATATACATGACCGGTATGGTATCGGGGATGAAGAAAACATTTCCCGTATGCGAAGGCAGCAGCAATATATACAGGCAATGTTTAAAAAGGCGAGGAGACAGCTGAAGGAGAACAAGACATTTCTCTATACACTGTATCAGGAAATGGAAGAGAATGCTATTACAAATATAAAAGGGAAAAAGGTATCCCGCTTAGCTAAAGAGATGCCGCAGGCGGAAGAAAAAGGATTCTACGAATTAGAAGGCCGTTTTGAACTCGGACAGGCACTGGGGGATGGCATCAATCATGTGGAATTTTATGTGGATAAAAATTCATTAATTCAGGTAATGACAGAATTATATGGATTGAAAAAGAGAAATGGAGATTAGTTAAAATGAATCAAAAGACGGAAATTGTGCAGATGAAAGAAAAAGATGAGGATATCGAGATTAATCTTTTTGAGCTGGTATCCTACTATTGGACGAAAATCGGCATTATTCTGGCAGGCTTTCTGTTTGGTGCTGTTATTGCGGCGATTATTACTTTTTACTTTATTACTCCACGATATACAGCAACATCCAAATTATACATGGTATCTGCTTCCAGTGATTCAATTGTGGATTTAACGGACTTAAACATTGGAACGTCGCTTTCAACGGATTATGAGCAGTTACTTCAGGTAAGGCCGATTTTTGAAGAAGTAATTGAAAAAGAAAAGCTTTCTTATACGTATGAGCAGTTATTGGATATGGTTAAAATTTCTACTGTGACAGATACCCGTATTCTCTCGATTTCTGTAGAAAGCACGAAGCCGGAGGAGGCGATGAAAATTGCAAACCGGCTGGCAGATATGGCAGTTTCTGAATTGCCAAGACTGATGGATACTTCCAAACCGAATATTGCCGAGAATGCAATATTGCCAAAGGATAAGAGTTCGCCAAGTCTCTTTCGGAATGTTGTAATTGGTGCTCTGGCAGGAATGGCAATGGTGCTCGCTGTATTAACCTTTTTCTATGTGACAGATGATACGATGAAATCTGCAGAGGATATTGAAAAGGAATTTGGTATCATGCCTCTTACCGTAATTCCGGAAGGAGACGTGGAAGCGATTTCCGATGAGCGGGAAAAAGAGATTCAAAAGAAAAAAAAGAAAAGACGAGGAAAGGAAAAGCGAAAGAATGAAAACCGTAAACGTTAAAAATATGCCGGAGCTTCCTTATGCGATGGAAGAAGCCATCAACAGGCTTCGCATCAATATTAGTTTTTTGGGAACGGATATACGAAAAATAATGGTTATCAGTACAATGCCAAACGAGGGGAAAAGTTTTGTGGCAATGCAGCTGTGGCATCAGATCGCAGTGGCAGGAACATCGACACTCCTATTGGATGCCGATTTAAGAAAATCAGTAATGACTGATAAATATGACATTGTATCAGAGCAGGGCACCATACAAGGAACTTCCCATTACCTTGCCAATGACTATTCAATTCAAGATGCGATTCTTCACACCCAGTGGGAGAATGGTGACATTCTTCCCAATGTGGATAACGTCGTAAATCCGTCCATGCTTTTGGAGAGTGAGCGGTTTGAAGAAATGCTTCATTATGTGGAAGAAAAGTACCGTTATATCTTTGTGGATTCGCCGCCGCTTAATTTGGTTTCTGACGGAGAGCGGATCGGTAATCTTTGTGACGGGGCGATTTTGGTAGTAAGGGGCGGTGTGACCTCAAAGCATATCGTAAAAAATTCGATTCGCCAGTTAGAGCGGGCGGGCTGCCCACTGTTAGGAATTGTATTGAACCGTGTCGAGGGAGCTAAGGCAGGATATTATTACAAACGCTATGGGGGTAAATATTATGGCAGCAGATATTATAGTGGGAAGTATTACAGTGATACTTACTATGGCAAATAATTGGTGAGTTATCCAAAATGGGGATTTGTTACCCTTTTGGTTTTCTCTATAAATATTTTTTAGGAAAGGAGGAAAGAAGAGTGGTTAAGGCAATGAAAAAAGTGCTTGTATGTGCAATGGCAGCAGTACTTACTCTGGGAACAGCTGCAAATGCTTCTGCGGCTACTGCTAGTCCTACAACATCTGTGAAACCGGTAACAAAAAAGAATGTTAAGGCAGCAAATGGGAACAAAGTAAATACAAATAAAAATGGAACCGCTTCTTTAAGTGCTGTTAAGAAAACAAACAAGAAGAGCGTGTCTGTTGCTGGTACGGTCAAGGTAAATGGTGTCAAGTATACAGTAACAACGATTAATGCCAAAGCATTTGCAAAGGCAAAGAAAGCAACCAAGATTACACTTCCTGCTACGATTAAAAAAATCAACAAGAGTGCATTCACGGGTGCGAAAAAGGTAAAGACAATTGTTCTGAAGGGAAAGAAGTCAATTACCGTAAAGAAGGGCGCCTTCAAGGGCTTGAACACAAAGAAAATTACAATCAAAGTAAATAAAAAAATGTCCAAGAAAGAGTTCGCTAAATTGAAAAAAGCTTTGAAAAAAGCCGGATTCAAGGGCAAAATCAAAAAAGCCTAAGAAGAGCCTGAGAAAAGCACAACGGCATCAGATTCGGTTTCCGATGATGTCGTTGTGTAAATAACGGGAATGTAACAGACAGGAGGACTGACGATGTACCACAGAAGAGTTCAGAGCTGGATGAAACATATGGATTTTTTAGTTCAGGAATTGATTTGTTTTCAGCTGGCATTCTGTATCGCCTGTATAATGCGTCATGGATGGATCAATCCATATTATAGTGTGCTCTATCGCAATACTGCTATTGTCGCAGCTATGATACAGATTTTTATTATCGTTGGTTTTAATGTCTTTAATGATATTTTGTGGCGTGGCTACTATAAGGAATTTATAAATTCCGTGAAGACCGTAGTCATGGTAATGTTATTGATGGTATTTTATTTGTTCCTGATTCAGCAGGGAGTAACGTTCTCCCGGTTCGTGCTGATTGCAACGACAGGATACTACTGGGCCTTCTGTTATTTATTTCGTGGCTTGAGAAAGTATTATCTGCGATTGAAGAGTTCAGAAAATCAGGGAGAAAAGTCCCTGATTGTAGTAACTACCAAAAAAAGAGCCGAAAAGACAGTGTGTAAGCTTCGGGAGAAAAATATCAATGAGTTCGTGCTTACCGGAATTATATTATTGGATTGCGAGGTATTGCCGGAGGGCGGGAACTCAACTTTTGGTGAGCTGAAAGGAATCCCTGTGGTGGCCGGATACAATAATGCAGCAGAATACTTATGCCGGGACTGGGTCGATGAAGTGTTTCTTGATGTGAAAGAAATGGATACTTATTGTAGAACTCTCATACATACGATGGCAGACATGAATATGGTAATTCATTTGAGGATTGGTGACAGCGAGGATTTCCCGATTCAGAAAAAAGCGATACAGCAAATCGGGGACAGCACGGTGGTTACCATGAGCTCTCAGATTCGGAATATGAGAGAGGCCTTTGTCAAAAGGCTTATGGACATTGCGGGAGGGCTGGTTGGCTGCCTGTTGACAGGAATCCTGTTTCTGTTTTTAGCTCCGGCTATTTATATACAGTCACCGGGACCGGTTCTTTTTTCTCAAATGAGAGTCGGCCGTAACGGAAAGCTTTTTCGGATCTATAAGTTTCGCAGTATGTATATGGATGCAGAGGAACGGAAGAAAGAATTACTGGCACGGAATGAATTAGAAGACGGGCGGATGTTCAAAATGGAAAACGACCCCCGCATTATCGGAAGTGAAAAAGGACCGGGCCGGGGAATCGGTAGTTTTATCCGTCGGACTTCACTGGATGAATTTCCCCAGTTTTTCAATGTACTCAAAGGAGAAATGAGTCTGGTAGGAACAAGGCCGCCTACCTTGGATGAATGGGAATTATATAATCCCCATCACAGGAGCCGGCTGTCAATTAAGCCGGGACTTACAGGTATGTGGCAGGTCAGTGGACGCAGTGATGTCCAAAATTTTGAAGAGGTGGTTGCACTGGACCGCCGGTACATTGCTGAGTGGTCATTGGGACTGGATATAAGGATTCTGCTAAAAACGATAGTGACAGTGATAAGAGGAGAGGGAGCAAAGTAGAGACTAAATGGGGAACCGACCTCTGTATTTTATACAGGATGAGGTTTTGATATAGATTGGGAGATTTTTATAGCATCGTCCTCCAATCAAACGAGTTTTGCTGATAAACCTCCGCACAAAGGGCGGAGGGGGCGGGACTCGGAGGTAATAGGCAGGCTGTTATAAGTAATTTTAGAAAGGATTCTTCGTATGAAAATGGAAATGCATATACATACAAGATATTCAAAGGATAGTTTACTTTGCTTTTGGCCGTTATATTTAAAATGCCGACTGTTGAATATAGATGCTCTTGCAATAACAGAACATAACAATATTGATGGTGCAAAAAAATTTAAAAATTTTTGTGAGAAACATGGTAAACGTATTTTTGTAATTGTAGGTGAGGAAATCTTTACATCAGAGGGGGAGGTAATAGGTCTATATCTTTCGGAACCTATAGCTCCGGGAATGACAGCTGAAAAAACAATGGATGAAATAAAAAAGCAAAATGGGGTAATATGTGTCCCACATCCTTATGATGAAAAAAGAAATAAAACAGTTCTAAAGGAATCTGTAATAGCAAAAAATGCGAAAAGAATTGACTGTATAGAAGTATATAATGGGCGAAATATTTCTTCTGTTTATGAGGAAAAGCAGTTGGAAATTGCAAAAAAAAATGCTGTGCCCTATATCATAGGTTCAGATGCACATACATGGCTTGAAATAGGTAGAAATTATATAGAGATTGAAAATGTACCAGTGAATCCGATTGAATTTAGAGAGAACATAAAAACTGCGGTTTTTCACAAGAGAGATTGTATTTGGATCGCACACCAGATAACAAAAATTGTGAAAATACTAAAACTTATAATGAAGGGTGATTATAATGCAATATTTGAGGCTGTCAATAGAAGAATTAAAAACACAATGCAAGGATTGGGCTGATGCCATTCAGAATACATATTATCCGGATTTGATTATTTATGTTGCAAAGGGAGGATTTTTAATTGGTTATGAACTTTCTAAAAATATGAAAGTTCCGATGTTAGGAATAGAAACAGTTAGGGAAAAAGGAAATGGCATTAAAGATTTTGCAGCACCAGTTTTACGTATAATGCCAGACTTTATTAGAAACTTTCTGATTACAGTAGAACTAAAAAACGGAATACATGAAAGAAATAACAGGCGAGAAGTAAGATTTATTGACGATTGCCATAGTGAACAATATAAATCGGGACAGAAGATTTTAATTGTGGATGATTCTGTTGATACTGGGGCGTCAATTGCTGCTGTAAAAAAATATATAATAAAAAAATTTCCTTCTTCAGATATTAAGGTTGCAGGATTTAATGTATGGGATAAAAGCAGGAGATTAGTTGCTACGGATTTTGCTTATTACCACAATACGGTAATAAGAGCACCGATGTCAAAAGACAGCCGGGAGTACAAAATATTTCTGAAAGAATTTAACGATTATCAAAGGAAAAGGATATAAATTATGCATCAGTGTATATTTCATCTCAAACATAATAGATTCATACGATTTTTTTTAAAACCATTCATGGAATTGAAATCTTTATATAAAGAAAAATCTTTTCAGGTTTCGGTCTATCCTGAGATAATTAGAAAATATAAGAACAAGTACAGCGGGAAAAGATGTTTTATTATCGGTAATGGACCAAGTTTAAATCCAAACGATTTAGAACAAATTAAAAATGAGTTCAGCTTTGCTGCAAATCGGATATATAATATCTTTGATAAAACGAACTGGCGTCCGACATTTTATGTAAGTACGGATATGGATATAATACGTCAGGAATTCAATACAATAAAGAAGATTCATCAGCCGGTTAAGTTTATTAATTATGATGCACATAAATATTTTAAAGACGAAGTTGATAAAACAATATATCTGTTCCTAAAAGGAAGGTTTGAACTTGTGAGAAATAAATTTGTTCAAAACGGAGTCAGCAAAGATGTGGCGATGTATTCTACGAAAACGCAGACAGTTACCTGTGTAAGTATGGAATTGGCAATGTATATGGGTTTTAATGAAATTTTTTTATTAGGGGTCGATCATAAGTTTTCCAGGTATGTTGACGCAGATGGTAAATTGAAAGAAGATAAAACGGTACAAAATTATTTTCCGGGTATGAAAGGTGGTGAACAGCAGGCAATATTGTATGTTGATGATACAACAGCCTGCTACAAGACAGTGAAGCAATATGCAGAACAAAGAAATATTAAAATATTCAATTTGACAAGAGGAGGAAAATTGGACGTATTTGAAAGGAGAAAATTAGAAGATGTTCTCGGATGATTGTGATAAGCCTCTTGTTAGTATAATTTTGCCACTGTTTAACGCAAAAAAATATATTTATCAAACGCTTCGATCCATACAGAATCAAACTTATCAAAACATAGAAGTGATAGTTATAGATGATGGCTCCACCGATGGAAGTAAGGAAATCTGTGAAAAATTTGTTGATTCAGACACAAGATTTAAACTCTATTCAAAGAAAAATACAGGTATATCCAATACAAGAAATGTGGCTATTCATAAAGCTGTGGGCAGGTATATAGCCTTTTGCGATCATGATGATTGTATGGATATCAATCTGATACAGGAACTCTTAAATATAATTGTAAAGAATGACGCCGATATTGCGTTTGCCAACTATTCTATTCAATATATTGACCAAAGTGGGCAATATATAAAAAAAATAAATGCCGGACTAGAAACAGGTATATATACAAAACAGGAAATATTAGAAAAAATACCTTTTATGAGAAAAAGTTTTCAGTCTGTATGGAACGGATTATATAAAAAGGAATTATTTCTTGAAAATAATATATTCTTTGATGAAACAATGAAATCTGGTGGTGAGGATATTACACTAAATTATCAATTATTGCAATTTGCAAATAAAATTGTTACAACAGATAAGATACTTTATTATCACTTCAAACGAATTGGTCAAAGTGCATCTACTTTCTTGAATGAAAACCGAATTGATGCAATTATAAAATTTTCAGAGATGGAAGAAAAAATTATTTGGGATAATGTTGAGGATAATAAATGGAAAAAAATTGCTATAGCATGTGAGCGGATGGCAAATTTATCTCTAATATTGACTGTGTTAGTGCAGTCAGGCGCAGATGAAAAGACACAGATCCAAGAATTAAAAAGGATTCGAAAAAATTCAAAAATAGATTTTTGTATAAAAAACGGGGAAAGTAATGCTTGTTTTTTTATGATACACAATTTTCCTAAGAGATGGATGGCGTCGATTTTGTTTCGGTTTAAACTTTACAAAATATTGCTTAAACTAAGCAGGAAACGAGCGAATTAGTGTAAGAAAGGAGTTTAACATGAAGCGATGAAAATCACAATGAAAAAATTATATAGTATGATACTTTTGCTAATAATATTCATAGCAATTTTAGTTTTAAGAATTTTTGATTATAGAATACAGACCTATGTACTATGCGGATTGCTCATGTTATTCTATCTTTTTTTGAATCAACAGTACATATTTTTCTGCATATCCAAATATGGATTAAAAATTTGTGCAATTTTTGTTTTTCTTGTGTTAATGACTTTAATATCTGTAATAGAATCGAAAACAAGAATTTCGTTCTTTTATCAAATAATGTTATTTTTCTTGTTTTATATTTTCTTTTCTACTTTTTATATAAAAAATGGAGAAAATAGTTATCATTGGTTATTTTTGTCCTTATATAAAGCTAGTATTTTTTTATCGCTCGCTGGAATATATGAAGGATTGATAAGAGAAAATCTATTTCGTGATTTAATCTATTCAAATTATTTTGCGTATGCCGAACATACAGATTTATATCGTGTCAGTCTTATGTTTATTCATCCGATTGTATACGCACATTTTGTGATGCTTATGCTGATTTATGGATTCTATTTTGATAAAAGCAAGTATAAGATAATCAACTGCACAATTTTATTAGTAAATATATATCTGACAAAAGCGAGATCTATTTGGATTTCTATTGCAGTTGTAGCAGTTATTTACCTTATCAAAAAAAATATTTTATGCAGAAATAAAATAAAAAAAAGGACGCTGATTTGTTTATTTGCTATGCCTGTTGTTCTATTGTTGGGATATTATTATTTTTTAGATGAGTTTATTGTACAAAAGATCTGGGGGAGATTTATTGAAGCTTTTTCATCCAATTCGTATTTCCTTAGAATTAGTGCGATAAATAATTTGCTGGAATACTTTCTTCATGATAATTCGTTCCTTAGAATTTTATTTGGAAATGGGAATGGTGCGGCAACAGTTATGATGGAAAATGTGGTTAGTGTACGTGGCATTGGACAGTATTCAATGACAACAACGGATAATTTTTATTTAAGTTTTTTGTATAATTTCGGTATATTTACAATTTTTATCTTGTTTTTATTTCTAATCGGAGTATTTAAGAGAACATTAACTACGAATCATAGATTGCTGGAGTATATTGGATTGTCCTTAATAAGCAGCATAATTGCAATTGTTTTTTATGATGTATTTAGTTGGGAAATTATAATTTTTCTAATAATGTCCCAAGTTGCCTTATACAATATGATAACTTTAAACAATATATCTGATAAGGAGATAAATAAGTGATGTATCTACTGAAACAAATAAGACACAACATAAAATATTTCTTTGCCCAGAGACAGTGGAGAAACCAGAATAAACATAATTTTACGGTTTTATCTCAAGAATCATCCTTAGATATAGCAAGAGTAACTATTGGAAAAGGTACCTATGGAAAAATTGATTTTGAAATTTTTCATGATATGAATTCTTGTTTAATAATTGGAAATTATTGTTCGATTGGACCTAAGGTGAAATTTTTATTGGCTGGGGAACACGATTACAAAAGATTGTCGACATATCCATTCAAATTCCGTTATCTACATGACAGTTGTGAAACTTTTAGCAGGGGAGATATTAAGATCGAAGATGATGTATGGATAGGATATGGGGCGATGCTCCTTTCCGGTGTAACGATAGGGCAAGGTGCTGTAATTGGTGCAGGAAGCATTGTTCGTGAGGATGTCCCTCCCTATTCTATCTATTGCAATGACAATATAAAAAAATATAGATTTGATAGTCATACAATTGATATGCTTATGCGGTTTGATTATTCGTCTCTTGAGCCAAAGGATATAAAAGATGATATAGAAAAATTATACTTGAATATCAAGGAATTCTGTAAAACAGACTTCTATCATGAAAGGTCAAAAGAAGATGGAGACAATGGAAACGCTTAAAAAAAGAACCTTATTAAATTTAAAGGCTGCATTTGTATCACAGTTATTTTCCTTTTTAGTCAGCATGATAATGTCAATTGTAGTTCCCAAAGTAATTGATGTAGAACAATTTTCATATTGGCAGCTGTTTCTTTTTTATGCAAATTATGTTGGACTATTTTTATTTGGTCTGAATGATGGAATTTATTTACGTATCGGCGGCAAGACCTATAGTGAAATCAATAAATCTCTTTTGGGAACACAATTCAAATTGTCTGTGATTATGCAAAGTGTAGTAATGTTGCTGATTATGCTTTATGCAAAATGTTTTGAAACGGATATAATTCGGGCTTTAGTTCTAGTAAGAGTAGCGGTATATCTCATTATATTTAATCTGCATGGTTTTCTTGGATATATAATGCAGGCAGTTAATTTGGTAAATAAATATTCTAAGTCAATCATTATTGAAAAAGCCATATTTTGTATCATAATAATTGGTTTGATATGGAAGAGAACCGAAGCTTTTACTTTGTATGTTGATGCTTACATTATGTGTAAGGCAGTATCATTCGTATATCTGATGATAGTATCAAGAGAACTGCTTTTTTCGAAAATGTACTCTTTGAAGACCGCTTTTTTTGAGATAAAAACGAATATTTCGATTGGTATTCATTTGATGATTGCAAATATATCGAATAGTATGATACTAGGGATTGGCCGTTTTTTGATTGATAAGAGATGGGATGTCATTACATTTGGAAAGGTTTCATTAGCTTTATCACTTGTGAATTTTTTTCTCATATTTATCAGCCAGACCAGTATCGTTTTATTTCCGGCACTACGGTGCGTAACACAAAAGCAGCTTGTTAATTTGTATCATAAGATGAGACTTGTTTTAGGTGTGACACTTTCTTCTGTTTTTTTTCTATATATTCCAATTAAAATATTAGTGAGTTGGTGGCTGCCGCAATATGAGAAAAGCATTTACTATTTAATTTTTCTTTTGCCAATCTGTACTTATGATGGAAAAATGAACATAATGTGCAGTACATTTTTTAAAGTATTAAGACGTGAGAAGATTCTTTTGGCTGTAAATGTCAGCAGCATGTTTGTGAGCCTTATGACGGTTTATACATCAGCGGTCATCAATCATAATTTGAATTATGTGCTTATCGGTATGACTTTTAGTGTAGCTTTCCGATGTATCTTGTCAGAAATAGTTTTGTCAAAGGTCTTGCATGTCAATGTCATCAAGGAAATAATGGAAGAGAGCATTCTAGTTATAATATTCATTTTGTCATCATTAACTTGTAATAATTTGTCCGCATTTTTAGTAAATGGAATTATGTATATCATTTATATATGGATGAATCGTAATAGAATGAAACAATATTTACCGGAGCGTTTCATAAAGCACAATCAGCATTGTAGAAGATAGGAGAAAAAACTTATGAAAGTTGTAGGAATTATTCCGGCCCGTTATGGCTCAACAAGACTTCCAGGTAAACCTTTAAAAGATATTTTAGGTCATCCAATGATCTGGTGGGTTTATAAAAGAGTTTGTACAGTACATAAAATTGATGAAGTTTATGTTGCTGCTGATGACGACAGAATTAAGACTGTATGCGAGGAAAATAATATTCCTGTTGTGATGACGGCAAATACTCATAGGGCTGCAGCATACAGACTTCAGGAAGTTTCAGAGGTCATAAAGGCGGATTTTTATGTCCAGCTGAATGGTGATGAGCCTCTGATAAATACGGAAGCAATTGCAGCATCAATTCCTGATTATGTTCCACAGGATGTTGAATTCGGTACGAATATCATTACTGAGATGAACGATCCAGCACAGGTAATGGATTCATCAAATATAAAGATGGTGTTTGATAATGATATGAATGCATTGTATATGTCCAGAGCACCAATTCCATATCCATTTAAAGCGATTGATTTTAAGTTTTATAAACATGTGGGCATTATCGGATATAACAAAAAGATGCTTGATTTTTATAAAAAAACAGTTCCCGGTAGATTTGAATTGATTGAAGGAATCGATACACTTAGATTTTTAGATTATGGAAAGCAATTAAAGCTTTCACTCGTATCCAGTTGTCACAGCTTATCTGTTGACACAGATAAAGATCTTGAGATGGTACTCAAGATGATGAAGGAAGGTAATAATTAATGGCAGTTTATGATTTAAAATTACTTGACTGTACGCTGCGTGATGGAGGATATGTAAACGACTGGAAATTTGGATTTGATGGGGCAAGGGATATTATAAAACAGCTTACCAAAGCAAATATTGATGTTGTAGAAGTAGGCTTTTTACGCAATGTTGAAGACTATGATCCGAATATCACAGTATGTAATTATATTGAAGAACTTAATCGACTTCTTCCTGAGAATACGGAAAATACTATTTATTCTGCAATGGCAATGCGTAGTAATTATGACATTAATAAGCTATCTCCATATTCTGGCAGGGGCATTGAGATGATTCGTATTACTGCACATGATTATGATATTGAAGATGGTATGGATTTTGCCAGAGAAGTTAAGGCCAAGGGGTATAAATTAAGTATAAATCCGATTAATATAATGGGATACTCAGATGAAAGAATTCTTTGGATAATTAATCAGGTAAATCAGATTCAGCCATATCAGTTTTCTATTGTGGATACATTTGGCAGTATGAAGAGAAGAGATTTGGATAGAATAGTAAGCTTAGTTGATAATAACTTAGACAGGAATATTCGGGTGGCTCTTCATTTACATGAAAATATGTCGCTCAGCTGTTGTCTGGCACAAAATTTTATTGATAAGCATCTAAAGAGAGCGGTTGCTGTTGATGGAAGTCTGATGGGCATGGGAAGAATACCAGGTAATTTGCCAATTGAACTTATTGCCGATTACGCAAATGATTATGCAGGAAAGGCATATGATATTGATTTTTTGATGGATGCGATTAATGAATATATTGCTCCAATAAAGGGTACATCTGAGTGGGGATATGCACCGGCATATTTCCTTTCTGCCAGATATAATCTTCATCGTAATTATTCTGAGCATTATTTAACAAAAGGTGATCTGACAAACCGGGAGATAAATCATATTTTATCTCAATTTACTTATTCCAAAAAGGCCGTATTTGATGTAGAATACGCTGATAGCCTTTATGAAGCATATAAAAACAACCAAATTGATGATAGTGAAGCATGGGAAAAATTAAAGAAAGAACTTTTCGGAAAGAATATCCTTGTTTTGGCACCTGGTTCAACCATCAGAACGCACAAGGAAATTATAGAACAATTTATTATTCAAAATAGACCAATTGTTATTGGAACAAATTTTATTCCCCAAGATTATAAAGTGGATTTCGCTTTCTTTAGTAATAATAAAAGATTTAGCAAAGTTGAACTGCCTGCTTGTAAAGTAATTGTAACTTCTAACTTGACAAGTGGATGCCCTGACTTTAAGATTAATTATAATAGTGTTTCCGGTGCGTTTGTTCAAGGGTGCAATAGTTTAATAATGTTATTAAAATTGCTCAAGAACATAGGTGTTACACAAATTAATCTAGCAGGTGCAGACGGATATAAAGTGGATGCGGGCAACTATTATAGCAATACTATAAAGAGTTCTACAGTACATGATAATAAATTTAACTTAGCAGTGAAAGAAGCAATACATAATTTAAGAGTTACTGTGGATTTTATAACTCCTTCTGAATACAATAAATGATTAGGAGTATACAGTATGCGAATCCATTTTTTTGAAAGAAGATGAGGAAACGGATGAATACAATAAAACTTTTAGTTGTAGATGTCGATGGTACTATGACAGATGCTGGTATCTATTATGACCAAAACGGCAATGAATTAAAAAAATTCTGTACGAAAGATGCAGCGGGTTTTTTTGCAGCTCGCCGAGTCGGTATGAAAATAATGGTGCTCACTGGTAGGGAAAGTGAGGCAACAACACGAAGAATGACAGAAATGAAAGTGGATTATCTATACCAGAACGTGAAAAATAAGGTTAAGTTTTTAATGAAATTCATGGAAGAGAATGATATAAAAAAGGAAGAGCTTGGCTATATTGGGGATGATCTGAATGATTTACCATCGATGTTATTAGCGGGCTATGTTGGATGTCCGGCTGACAGCTGTTCTGAAATTAAAGAAATTGCTAACTACGTAAGTCCGGTAAAAGGTGGATATGGAGCAGTGCGGGATGTAATTGAACATATACTTCGTGAAACGAATCAATGGAGTGATGCTGTTGCCAGCATATACGGAATAGGTATCTAATATGATATACTAATGTTATACAGATTATGATGGATGTCATTGAAGCAAGACAAAATGAGATTGAAAAACTTAGATTAAAGAAGTATTTCTTTTTTCTGCTCAGCCGGCAGATCAATCAACGGCTGCCAGTCATAGGGCGGGAGAACAGTATATCATAATATAGTTCTTGACAACCAAACGCAAACGGTATATTATGAAGCCATAAGCATAAATTATCTAAAGTCTTATATCAAATGTCTATTGTGCACTGCACATATCTGGAAATCTATGCTTTCAAAAATCAATGAAAAGAGCAGGATTTTCAGAAGATGAGATTTTTGGAGACTCCTGCTGCAGAACAGGAGGATGCCTATTGACAAAAGTAAAACGAACGTACAAAGATACACTGTTCCGTTGCCTTTTTGACAACCGGAAGAATCTGTTGTCTTTGTATAATGCAGTAAACCACACCACCTACGAAAATGAGGAAGATTTGGAGATTAATACGCTAGAAAATGTGATATATCTAAAGATAAAAAATGATGTATCTTTTGTCTTCAATTTATATCTCAATCTATATGAACATCAGGCAAGTCTGAACCCTAACATGCCGTTGCGAAACCTCTTTTATGTAAGTGATTTGTTGCAGGCAATCATAGCAGACGAGAACATATACAGTGATAGTCTGATTTCCATTCCAACGCCGCGTTTTGTTGTATTTTACAACGGAGAGACTAAGATGCCGGAGCGAATGCTGTTACGACTTTCGGATTCATTTTCACAACCGGAAGAATCTCCGGAATTAGAACTAAAAGTTACAGTGTACAACATAAACAAAGGTATGAATACAGAATTGCTGGAAGCCTGTCATACGTTAAAAGAATATATGGAATTTGTGCAGATGTTTCGTGAAAATCTGCAATGCTATGATAAGGCAACAGCAGCCAAGAAAACAATAGATACGTGTATAGAAGAAAATGTATTGTCGGATTTTTTGAAAAAGCACCGAGCGGAGGCGATAGCAATGTGCCTATACGAGTATGACGAAGAAAAGCATATGGAAATGGAACGAAGAGAACATTATGAACGTGGGAAACAGGAAGAAAAACGTCGAGGTATACAAATTTTGATTAAACAATGCCGAAAACTAAATCAGTCGGATGAAGTGATTGTTCAGGTTATCATGGATGAATATGAGATGACGGAACAGGAGGCAAAGGAACTTTTGGGGTAATAGCCCCACATTTTACCGGCACTGAAAAATCCTCTTCTGCACCGTAATGTCGGTGCGGGAGGGGATTTTTTGTGAAACGAAACATTATAATGGCATTATTGAAGGATTTTCAAAGCTCGCAGATGATGATAACAAGAAAGAGGTATAAATGTCATGAAAATACATGAATTAAACAAAAGGAATCGTAACGTTATCTGTTCGGTCCTTTTTTCTACAGCAGCGATTCTCTGGATGATAGTAATATTTCTTTTTTCTGCTCAGCCGGCAGATCAATCAACAGCTGCCAGTCACAGGGCGGGAGAACTTGTGGGCAGAATTTTTGTGTCTGGTTTTGAACAGTGGGAGTTGGACAGGCAGCAGGATTTTGCATCTCAGATTGATTTTGGAATCCGTAAAACGGCACATGCGATGGAATATGCACTTTTATGTATTCTTATCTCGCTGGCACTATATTTTTATGGAGTACCCGTAAGCAAGTGTTTTTGGCTGTCACTGCTTTTGACAGTCGCATATGCGGGGACAGATGAGGTGCATCAGTTGTTTGTGGCAGGTAGAAGCGGGCAAATCAAGGATGTGCTGATTGATAGTATAGGTGCCGTAACAGGGTGCGGCATTATTCTAGGTATTATAAACTTATGTAACAACTGGCGGAACAAGAGAGCACAGCATATGATATTATAGCATTCTTGACAAATATTGATGTCAGTAAGAATAAATCGTTGAAAATTTTAGTATGTACAGGGAATAAATTAAAAAAATTAGATATTTCCAAAAATACGAAATTAACGAATTTAGTATGTCAGAAAAATCAAATAAGAAATCTTGATTTGAAATCAAATACGAAATTAGAGGCTCTTACCTGCTTTAATAATAAACTGATTTCTCTTTCTCTTGGAAAAAATTCAAATCTGTCAGAGATTCTTTGCGGCATTAACCAAATATCATCTTTGGATGTGAGCAAGTGTGGGAAATTACAGACAATAAATTGTTCCAACAATAATATCAAGGTATTGGACGTGAGCCAAAATGTGGACTTGGAAGAATTAGTCTGCAATAATAACAATATCACCTCATTGGAACTCAGTAAAAATACAAAACTGGAACAGCTGACTTGCGGAAAGAATTTGACATCTCTTGATGTTTCTGCAAATAAGAAGCTGAAAAAATTAGTTGTATCGAAAAGTAATATAACAGAATTAAACATTAGCAATCATCCGAGCATTTCTGCCATTGAACTGCAGGAAAATGCAAAGCTGCGTTCCGTTTCACTGATGGGAAGTGAAAAACTGGAGAAGGTAGAATTGCAAAAAAATACTCAATTGACTAGTTTGGATATCAGTGGGCTGCCTCTTTTGAAGAGCATCACTTGTGCTAAGGGCATTTTGACATCTTTGAAAATAGCGGGAGACGATTCTTTAGAGTCTATTGATTGCAGTGATAACAAGTTGACGGAGCTTGATTTGACTGGCTTGAAAAATCTGGTCAGTCTAAGCTGTGAAAATAATGCGATTCAGGAATTAGACTTGTCAAATACACCAAAGATGACATGGTTTACTTGTACGAATAATAAATTACGGACTTTAGATTTCAGAAACTGTCCTCTGTTGCAGTGGATTTATTGTCAGGAAAATCAACTGACTACACTTTTGCTTGGAAATCATCCCGAACTCTATTCTTTTTGGTGTTCATCGAATCAGTTGACGGAACTGAACTTGCTGCAGTGCCCTAAGTTATATACTTTAATGTGTGCCTTAAACAACATAAAGAAATTAGACATAAGTCGCTGCCCAAGGCTGCAGGGATTGAACTTAAATACTGACTGGGGAGTTGAGATAAAACGCTAATACCGGTTTTCCGAAATACCCCTTGACAATAAACTGTACTACATGTATAATACGGTTATAAACTGTGTTATATGTGTAGTACAGTTTTGCTATGTGGAAATTTAAGAGATTTCTGTATATTCCGTGGTACAGTTTTGAAATGGAGAATAACATGATATCATTTGAAGCGTTTATCAAAAATGACCGGATTCCTATTTATCAGCAAATTCTTCTTTATGTAAAAAGGGGCATTTTAAGCGGAGGAATTCAAAAGGGGGATTCCCTTCCATCCCGGCGGATGTTATCGTCGATGCTGGGAGTGAATCCCAATACAGTGCAGAAGGCGTATCGCATGCTCGAAGAGGATGGTCTGGTCTGCTCTCATTCCGGTGCTAAAAGTACGATTGAGTATAATGAGCAGAGTGTCAGAAATATCCGCCGGGAACTTTTGGAAGAGGAAATGAGGCATATTATTTCTGATTGGAAACAAATGGGGTTGAGGAAGGAGGATGCGGTTCAGATGATGAGTAAATTATGGGAGGAGGATGAGGGATGAAAAAGTATGCATCTGTTATTGTGTTGTATAACCAGATGATATTTTACCGTGTTCTACTGGTTTTTGCGGGAATGGGCATTTTGGAAGTGCTGCTTCTTGCTAATGCCTGCCGGACGCAAGAAAAATATTATTCTGCAGTAAAAGAAAGTGGGGTAGAAAATGTTTTTTTATTGTTTTTATTGCTCCTTACGGTGATGTTCTGTACTCTTGGCTGTAAGGGGCGGGGAAAGCAGCTCTATAGTTTTTGGAGGTTACGGATATCGGAGTGGGGAATGTTTTGGTGCCGGATCTTGGTTTCTTTGTTGTATTATTTCTTGTTTTGGTCATTTCAGGTCGGAATATGTTATGGCATGGGGGCGTATTTTACGCATATCAAAGGAATGGAGAGTCCGCAGAGCACATTAATTGCATTTTATACAGATGATTTTTTACATCGTCTGTTTCCAATGGAGGCATACCATATTTGGGAGTGGAATTTTGTGCTGATTTTGGGACTATTGATTGTCAGTGCTGCCTTTTGTTTTTTTGGGCAGAGGAGAAAATTCTACTATCCCATTCTTGTATTTTTCTTTCTCGCTTTTTTACTATGGGATTGTGACAGTATTCAGGCTGGTATAGCAGGTACAATTATTATGCTGGTTCTATATGTGCTGACACTTCGTTCTGTTTGGAAAAGGAGTGATGTCCGTGAAGATTAATTGGGAGAGGTATTTACCGCCGGGAATGTCTTTTAAAGTGCAGGGTATGACGTTGCTAATCGGAGTTACGCTATCTTTTGGCTACAGTCTACGATTTTTGAATACCTATTTTGAACAATATAGGATTCTTGTTTCCGAAGCGGAGAATGCACCGAACAATGCAGCTATCGAAGCATTTCTGCCTATGCTCGGTCCGGCTCTGAATGGCTTTTATATGCTTGCTGCTGTGATGCTGCTGTTTTCGCTCTGGAATTGGAGATATTTCTATCAGGAAAGTAAAAGTATTTATTTGATGAAAAGAATCTGTAAAAAGGAAGCGTATATCCGAATTTTGACACTTCCCGTTCTTACAGCGGCAGCTGTTCTTGGCTTGACAGGTATTATTTTTCTTATATACCGGGGAATTTATTATGGTCTGACACCGGAAATTTATATTCGATGACAGGGTAGAAAGAGAGGAGAAGTGTTATGATAGAGATTACAGGATTAAGCAAAAAATATTGGAACAGAACGGGAGCACAAAATGCTCTGAAGGATGTTTCCCTGAAAATTCCGCAAGGGGAAATCATCGGACTATTTGGAGAAAATGGTGCAGGCAAAACAACACTGATGAAGTGTATTCTGAATTTACTTCATTATGAGGGAAGTATACAATTAGATGGGGAGAATATCGGAAAGAACAATATTCACAGACTTTCCTTTGCTACTTGTGAACATTCTTTTTTCCCGAATCTGAATGCCCTTGCACACAGAGATTTTTATAAAATGCACTTTCCCCAATTTTTAGAAAAACGGTTTGCGGGGTTAATGGAGTTTTTTGAATTATCCTTGAGAAAACCGCTGCGGAGCTTTTCGATAGGGCAGCAGAATCAGTTCGAGGTAATTATGGCACTCTGCCAAGGGGCGGATTATATTATTATGGATGAACCTTTTGCAGGAAATGACGTATTTAACAGAGAGGACTTTTACCGTTTGCTGTTGGGAATTTTAGAACCCCATGAAACAATTTTACTGTCTACGCATTTGATTGAGGAGGTCGCTTCTTTTGTAGGACGGGCGGTATTGATGCAACGGGGAGAAATCGTGGGGGATGTGGATGTGATAGGACTGGAGGAAGAGGGAATGAGCTTGTTAGATTATGTAAAGGATTCTTATCATTATCAGGGGGACAGGGTAAGTAAATCCCTAAAACAATTAACGGGAGAAGAGGAGTGATTCCAGTGAAAAAAGGCTTTGTGGTTCTAATCATGTTATGTTTTGGTGCATTCGGAGGAATTTTCTTTGTCTGGTCGTCACTCAATCAGAACAAGACAGATATACGAATGAAAGAAAGAGTGTTATATGGGGATTCCAAGGAGGCAGAGGAGCTTGTGTTTACTTCACAGGCGAATTTATCGAATCAGTTATTTTGGAGAACAGAACATATTTTGGGAGGTCAGGACCTGTGTAAAACGGAGTTCACTACTGATTTTTCTCAGGATATATTGGATGTATCGGAGGAGGCACATCGTAAGGCGGAAGATTATTTTCATTTGGACTGGGGATATCAAGGCAGATATTGGTCCGATGGGGAATTTATTGAGCAGCTCGTTCAGGAGAATGATATTTCCGGTTGGTATACGAAAACTTTTCGACTGCAGGATGAGTATCCGTACTATCCGGTGGAAATACAATTGTCACTGGGCAGTCTGCAGGCAGATTTTGGCTCTGAAGTATCGGAAAATCACAAGAAAATGCTGCGGCAATTAGAACAGGAACTGGCAGCTTATTTTCATGTGCCAATTTATGAGGATACCTTACGCCTTGTGATAAAGGCAGATGAAGAGGGGGATTTTTCGGTTTATGTGTCAGACGCAACTTGTGGAATGAGTGAAAAGGTTTCTTCGCAGTGTATTGTAGCAGATCAAGCCATCTGGTTTACCTTTTCCAGTATAGATGGTGTGTCGGATAGTATGACAAAAAAGTATCTGGACGGTCTTCCAGAAGGGGCGGGTGTATATCGGCTTCCTTATCGGACAGAGGAGGGAATTCCTCATTTTGAGACAGATAAACTGGAACAGGTCTATTCCATTTCAGCGGACACTGTTTTTTATGATTCTGTTGTGGATGAAAATGCCCACCGCATTTTGATTCATACTCAAAAAAGCGGAAAACAATTTCTTTCGGTTCTTTCCAGTGACACCGGAGCATGCGTACAGGAAATTCCAATGGAATCGATAGCAGAGGATGAGACGGTGACATTGCGCTGCAAGGACGGAGCAGTGCTGATTTATTCTTACAACCAGCTGATTGTACTGGACGGAGCAGACGGAAAATACAGCATATCCTTAGATGTGGATGCCACCAACAAACTTGAGGATGTCGTTACAGACAATTGGGACTTTGCATGGAAAGAGGGGAAACTAGCAATATTGACAACAGATAACAGTGGGGTGTATTATGTGTTTGTCTATAATAGCAATGGGTTATCTTATCAGGGAAAATATATGGATAGCCTGACATTAAGAAAAACATGGAAAAAACGAGAAAGTTCAGTGATATTATACGATAACGAAAAAATGAGTATTCAGTGGTCTTCTCGGAAATGAGATAGTGTGAAAAATCTGCTTGATAGCATATTTTTCACACGTGAATTTATTCACGTTGGCTATTTGTTTCTGAGCGAAAACAAATAGCTTTGATCCGACACGAGAAACTCTTCGAGATTTCTCGTGCGGTTCTTCGCGATTAATCGCTCAGAAATGAGGAATTAGAATGAAAAAAATAGCCGTTAATTCAAAATTGACCGGAATGTCCCGCGTGATTCCGGACATTCCTTATATTGTAAGAGATGGCAGAGAGTATTATATGCAGATTATCCAGCCGTGGGCAGCAGATTTTGGAGAAAAATTTCCCACAGTATTGTTCGTTCAGGGATGTGCATGGACGACACCGGATGTATACGGTGAGATTCCGCAGCTGAGCCGGCTGGCAGAGCGGGGATATGTGGTGGCAACGATTACCCATCGGGATTGTATGGAAGGGCACCCGTATCCTGCTTATTTACAGGATGTGAAATCGGCACTGCGTTATTTGAGAAAACATGCGGGAGAATATGGGATTGATGCGGACCGGATTGGACTTTGGGGAACCTCTTCGGGAGCTAATGCTTCTATGCTGGTGGCAATGACACAGGGAGAAGCGTTACTTACAACAGAAGATAATGCGGAGCAGTCAGAAAAGGTCAATTTTGTTGTGGACTGTTTTGGACCGATTGATATGAAAATGACGATGGAATACAGTCCGGATGCGGAATTTGATGATATATTAGAACATGCGGTAGCCCCGGATGAAACATTCACAAGAGAGGAAAAAATTAAGAAAATGAGTCCGTTACAGATAGCAGAGGCAGGAAAAGATTATCCGCCTATGCTTTTGTTGCACGGAGATAAAGATATGCTGATTTCTTATGAGCAGTCCAAAAGATTGTACGAGAGATTAAAGGAACTTGGTTATGAACCGGAGCTGGTAACAGTAGAGGGGGCAGACCACGAAAGTAATTTTTGGAGCAGAGAGGTGTTGGAACTGATTTTTACATTTATAGACCAGCACATCGCCCCCCTGTCTAACGGTTAAGCACGAAGGTCAAAATTATAGCGTTTGATATCTCCGACAGGTGCGTCAGCGGACATGAAATCCTTTATAATATCCAGTTGTTTTTCTTTTAGCGATAATTCGGAAGTAAAGGCATATCCTTGTTCGTTGATCGCATCGGAGAGGAGATTCATATTCCGTTCTAATAACTTCATAATATTTTTTTCTTCGACAAAAAAATTCGCTGAAACAGCGGTATTTTCTTTTGCGATCTGAATATCTAATGTACCAAGATTTTCCATATCAAGATGAAGAAGAACTTTCAGGTGATCGGGGTTTTTCTTTATGGATTCTTTTCGTGTCATAACATATAAGTCCCCGTGTGCATTCTGTCCCTGCATTTTTAAAGGCAGCTGAATATACTGGAAGGTCTGATTTAGCAGTTTCATAAAGTCCAGATTATCATTCATAGATTTTGCCTGATTCGTTACGTCAGTAAAAATATTTTTCCCCAAGACCTGTTCACTGAATTTGGAAAGTACATCCCATTGTTTGGACATTTTTCCATACAGTTCATCTAATCCGGTTTCCTCCTTTAACTGCTCTGGCGAAATGGTCCAGTTGGAGGTAAACTGTCCTTTTACAATTGCATGAAAGGATTTGGAGGCAAGAAGTTTTCCTGCCTGTTCCTCTGTCATTTCGGGAAAGGCTTTCAAAATAGTCTCAAGAAAATTCCGTGCGGTCATTGTGCCGTCAATAAGCTCCTGTTTCACGACATCGGCTATCGGATAATCTTTTAAAAAGGCTGCGAAACTTTCCCGCTCCTGCGGTGTCAGAATAAAGCCAGTCTGTTCGTGAATAAAAGTTTCGCGGCTGTTTGAATTTTGGACAGAATCCGTTTCTGATTTTCCGACAGCATTTTCTGTAAGAGTAGTCAGCAGCTGACGCATTTTGGCAAAAGGGCTGGCAACTTCCTTGGCAGATTCCGAAACGTTCCCCTCTGGCAAGGTTTCGTTCAGAACCATATTTTCTTCCTGCTCTATCTGCTGATTTTCTGGCTTCGTTTCGGCAGCTTCGACATTCTGTCCGGTTACAGACTGCTCTTGCTGCCCGGTAAGGTTCCTTTCCTCCAGAGAAGGATTTCCCTCAAGAGCAAGCTGTAACAATTGGGTGCCCACTTCTTTTGCCAGCCGTGGTACTTGAGTACCAATGGAAGCCAGCATATGGCCAATCGAGTCACCCAGTGTGTTCATTTGTTGTAATAACTGGTGTGTCTCATTCTGATAATTTTCAAATTGTTGTACGGATGCCTGAGTCATTGGCATATTTAACCGTCTCATAGTAATGACGGCATGTACATCTGCCTCTGGGAACTGGGCACAAAAGCGGATGGAGGAAAGAATGTTTTCCCGGCTGATGGACTGCTGGTTCTGTAATAAACTCCGCACTACTTCCAGATTCCGTTCTGATTTTGGCAGATTTGCTTCTTCCAGTGCCTGTTCAATGGTATCTTCCATATCAAGAAGATAGGCACTTCCCGTTGCTTTCATGTAAATGGTATTCTGGTCAAGACTGGTTATCTGAAAGGCAGCTTTCTGTCCGATGGAATACTGGCTGGCTTCCGGCAGTTTTCCGGTAAAGGAAGAACCATCCTCCATAGACAGTGTAATTTCATTTCCATGAACATCACTGACAACACCTTTTAATGTCTGGCCTTCCTGTAATTGTATGGTGGTATTACCAGAACGGAAAGTCCGAGTACGGGAAGAAGGAACCGTGGCGGATGAATTTCCTGTATTATTTTGTATGGAACTGCTCATAAGTGCCATTCGTCTGCCTCCTTTTGAATCAAATCTATTGAAACGTAAATACTAAAAATCAATGGTAACTTCCATTATTATATGCTAAAATATCACACGGTGCAATCTGTGCACTATATTATATATCGGTAAAAATTTATAAAAAGAAAGGACTTGAAGGAAATGAAATGGCTGAAAGAGTTTTTCATTATTTTGGTTGTGACTCTTTTGGGAGAGCTGCTCCGTTTTGTGATTCCGTTGGCAATTCCAGCTGGAATCTATGGATTATTGCTGTTGTTTGCGGGATTGTGCACGAAGATCATACCTCTTGAAAAAGTAGAGCATGCAGCAGATTTTCTAATTGAAGTAATGCCGGTATTTCTCATTCCGGCGGGTGTTGCCCTTATGACCAAATGGCCGGAGCTGAAAAGTGTGCTGATTCCGGTTCTTCTGTCCGTATTTGTAATAACGGCCATGGTTCTTGCTGTAACAGGTGTAGTCACACAAAAATTAATACAGGGAAAGGAGAAAGAACATGAATGAGTTTTTACTGACTTCTACATTTTTTGCATTGGTTTTAAGTCTTGCGGGATATGAACTGGGTCAATTTTTGAAAAAGAAGACAGGACTCGCCCTGTTTAATCCCTTGCTTATTGCAATTGTGGTGGTAATTGTCCTGTTGCTTCTCTTTCATGTTGACTATGACACCTATGAAGAGGGAAGCTCGGTCTTGTCCTATCTGCTGACACCGGCCACCGTAGCGCTTGCCATTCCTCTTTACCGTCAGGTGGATTTACTGAAAAAATATAGTATTTCTATTTTCCTAGGTATTTTGTCTGGTGTGGTGACCAGTCTTGTGACAACACTTATTATGGCAGTAATATTAAAACTGAATCATATTGAGTACGTGACATTTTTACCACAGTCCATCACTACACCGATTGGAATGGCCATGAGTGAAGAACTGGGCGGGCTGGTCACAATAACCGTGGCAACTATTGTCATTACGGGAATTGTAGGAAATGTGCTGGGCGAGTTTATTTGTAACGTTTTTCATGTCAGAGATAAAATTGCTGTCGGGCTTGCATTGGGGACTTCTTCTCACGTGCTGGGGACAGCAAAAGCCATGGAGCTCGGCGACGTAGAAGGAGCCATGAGCAGCCTGTCAATTGTAGTATCTGGTGTTCTTACGGTGGTGGGAGCAAATATTTTTGCAATGCTGTATTAAAGCTGCTAATCCCGTTTATCAAAGCATTTGGTCAGAATACGGGAAATTTCTTTCATATCAATCGGCTTTGCTACATGTGCATCCATGCCATAATTCAGACATTTCTGAATGTCTTCATAAAAGGCATCTGCTGTCATAGCAATAATGGGAAGAGAAGCATCCGGACGTTCCATGCTGCGAATGATGTCTGTAGCTTCATAGCCGTCTTTGACAGGCATACGAATATCCATCAAAATAGCATCATAAAAACCGATGGATGACTGCTCGAACATATCTACGCAATTTTGTCCATTTTTTGCCCAATCCAGCTTCAGTCCCAGTTCCTGCAAAAGTTCACTGGCAATTTCCCAATTCAGGTCATTATCTTCTGCCAACAAGATTCGCTTGCCGGAAAAGTCTATGTCGATTTTTTCCTCTACAGATGTTTCCGTTGAAGAATTCGTATAAGGCTTCAGTCCATAATATAAAGTAGAGCGGAAGAGCGGCTTGGACAAAAATCCATTGACTCCTGCCTCTCTGGCTTCGTCTTCAATTTCACTGCAGTCATAAGCTGAAATCAACAGGATCGGCACATCATTGCCCAGTTGTTTTCTCAGCTCTCTTGCCGTTCGGATTCCATCCATTCCCGGCAGTTTCCAGTCCAAAAGAATAATATGGTAATCGTTGTGTGCAGCATGGTGCTGTTTCACCATTTCAACAGCACTCTCACCATCCAGTGCCCACTCTGCCCGGATACCAATGGATTTCAGGGAAGCGGATGTACTCTCGCAGAGCTGTTTGTCATCATCGACTACCAGCATTGTAAAATCAGGAAGAATCATCTCTATTTCCTGCTCATCTGCCTTTTTAAAATCCAGAGTAACACAAAATTCGCTGCCGGCGCCCTGACTGCTGTTTACTTCAATTTCACCGCCCATGGCCTCTACAATATATTTCGTGATGGCCATTCCTAAACCGGTTCCTTCAATTTTATGAACCCGCTTGTTATCATCACGGGTAAAGGAATCAAAAATATGTTCTTGGAACTCATCCGACATACCAATTCCATTGTCCTTCACCTGTAACAATATACGGATATAATCATCTCCCTTTGGAGAGCTCTGCTCGTGCAGGGTAACCTCAATAGAACCGCATTCCGGTGTATACTTTATTGCATTCGACAACAAATTCAACAGTATCTGATTCAGACGTACGCCATCGCACAGTACATTTTCCGATACGATATCATATATAAAGACATTGAAATTCTGCTGTTTTTCTTTAATTTGGGGCTGTACAATCGTAACAATACTGTCCATGACCTCCCGAAGGGAAACCAGTTCTATGTTCAGGTTCATTTTGCCGCTCTCAATTTTGGACATGTCCAGTACGTCATTGATTAATCCTAACAGATGTTTGCTGGAAAGAACAATTTTTTTCAGGCAGTCTTTCACCCGTTCTGTGTTATTAATATTGGTTAAAGCAATGGATGTCATGCCTACAATGGCATTCATCGGTGTACGGATATCATGGCTCATATTGGAGAGAAATTCGCTTTTTGACCGACTGGCCTTTTCTGCCAGTTGTCTGACTTCATCCAATTCCTTGATCTGTGCCCGGTTTATACTGAAGTATTTCAGAAATATGATAAGTATCAGCAGTAAAATAGCCGTACAGGTTCCTATACACGTCCAAAGTAAGTGTTTTCCCTGAGCTTCTACTGTCTCATTCAGCGTTCCGTAAGGCATAATGGTCAGCAGATACCACTCCGATGAGGGCAGGCTGGAGCAGTACATCTGGTGTCGTTTTCCATTCATTTCGAACATGGCAGAGTAGTCCGTTCTGTTCGCTATTGCCTGTTTTAATTCCGCAACATACTCCTCTATTTCCATTCCTTCCACTTCGTCATAGATAGCCTCGGCACGACTAAAATAATTGTCCCGGTAGGCACCGGCACTGCGAACAACAAAACTTCCATCTTTTCGTATGACAAAGGAATAGACCAGTGCCCTCTCATCGTTCAGTGAAAGTGTCTCGCTTATGTAATCAAAGGACATTTTTCCTACTATAGCAAGAGTTTTCTTGCCATCTTTCATTTCTATCTCAAAGGGAGCTCCTATTACAGCAGACCGTTGCCCTTGTGAATTTACACCTACGGAGATCTTTTTCTCTCCGTTTTTCATAGACTGCATAAATACATCGGGATCGACCGCCTCTACCTGCTCGCCAAAGAGCACTTCATAGCTTCCATCATCAAAGTAATACGCAAGCGATTCAAATCCCCGGATCTTGGCACTATACTCCAGCCATTCCCGCAACTCCTTACTGTCCTTGCTGCGGCTGAACGGAATGGTATCTATCAAGGTATTAAGCTGGGACAGCCTTAAATCAACCATGGCTGAAAAGTGTTTGGATATTCGGTCATTCATACTGGCCATGTAAATACTTCCTACATGGTTAATCGTTCTTTCATTATGTTTGGTCGTGTAAATTGCCAGAAAGGAAAAAATACCAATGCAAAAAATACTGATAGCTATCAAGCTGACCATTAAAAAGTGTGTAGTCTTATTCTGCTTCTGCATACTTTAGTCCTCCTTATACATTTCAAAATTTATCCAAAGTATTCCTAATAATTGGATTGTCCACACATTTTTTCACAGTATTAGGACATTATACCACACATATTCAGTCGAAGTCATTCATAATTTCAAAAAAAATTGTAAATTTTTTTACAAAAATAAGGAATCAAATTATTTTGCATTGAAAAATAGTAAAACCTGTGCTATGATGTAGATACTATTTGGAAAATGGAGGCAATATAATGAAAAGAATTAAGACTTTGACCACAAAGAATCTGAAAGAATCTATGAAAAAAGGTGGATGCGGCGAGTGTCAGACCTCTTGTCAGTCTGCTTGTAAGACTTCCTGTACAGTAGGAAATCAGAGCTGCGAGCACAAATAAGAAAAACATAATTTTGGTGAGCAATGGAGGGCTGATTAGAAGTTAGTTTGCTTCTGATTAAGTCCTCATTCCATGTTTAAGAGATATAAGGAGCAGGGTTCGTATGGTACATTTATATAAAAATAACGGATATAATATTGTTCTGGATGTAAACAGCGGCTCCATTCATGTAGTGGATGACGTAGTATATGATACATTGGAACTTATGACAGAAAGAGAAGAGAATCGATATGAAGAGGAAACCTTGTCATACATCACAGGGAAGATGACCGGGAAGTACAAAAACCAGTCTGTTACAGAACAGGACATGAAAGAAGTATATGAGGATATTAAAGAATTAGAAGAAAATGGAACACTTTTTTCTAAGGATGTCTATAAAGAAGGTGTCATTGATTTTAAAAAGCGTCAGACCGTAGTAAAAGCCCTTTGCTTACATATAGCCCATGACTGCAATCTTGCCTGTCAGTATTGCTTTGCCGGTGAGGGCGAATACAAGGGAGACCGTTCCCTTATGAGTTTTGAAGTGGGGAAAAAGGCACTGGATTTTCTCGTGGCAAACTCCGGAAGCCGACGGAATCTAGAAGTAGATTTCTTTGGTGGAGAGCCGTTGCTTAATTTTGAAGTAGTAAAACAATTAGTAGCATATGGACGGGAGATAGAAAAGGAAAAAGACAAGCATTTTCGTTTTACCTTAACGACAAACGGAGTGCTGTTAAACGATGATGTGATTGAATTTGCCAACCGGGAGATGGACAATATTGTTCTCAGTATTGATGGGCGAAAAGAGATTCATGACCGGATGCGTCCCTTCAAAAATGGAACGGGAAGTTACGATTTTATTCTTGATAAGTTCAAAAAAGTGGCAGAATCCAGAAATCAGTCCAAATACTATGTAAGGGGAACTTTTACCCATTATAATTTGGACTTTGTGAAAGACGTACTGAGTCTTGCTGAGGAAGGGTTTGAGCAGATTTCCGTGGAGCCTGTTGTGGCAGGGCCGGAAGAACCGTATGCCATCCGGGAGGAAGATATTCCGGTTATTTGCGAGGGATATGATACGCTGGCAAAGGAAATGTTAAGGAGAAAAAAAGCGGGAAAAGGGTTTCACTTTTTCCATTATATGATTGATTTAAGTGGTGGTCCATGTGTTTACAAAAGATTGTCCGGCTGTGGCTCCGGAACGGAGTATCTGGCAGTGACACCATGGGGAGATTTATATCCGTGCCATCAGTTCGTCGGAGAAGAAGAATTCTGTCTTGGCAATGTGGACGAGGGCATTCAGAATACAGAGCTGAGAGATACTTTTAAACTCTGCAATGTGTATGCCAAAGAAGAGTGCCGGAATTGCTTCGCAAAATTTTATTGCAGTGGCGGCTGTGCAGCGAACGCCTATCATTGTCATAATAATATTAACAGACCATATGAAATTGGCTGTGAATTACAAAGGAAAAGAGTAGAATGTGCGATTATGTTACAGGCTGCCTATGCGGAGGAAATGAATTGAAAAATGGTATTGAGAGAGAAGGCTAAAGGGAAAAACAAAAAAAATAAAAAAACACTTTGAATTATTTAGAAATGCGTTTATAATAAGATTATCTACATAAAAAATGGGAATAATATACAGGAGATAGTGAAAGGAGAGTTTAATCGTGGCTTTTGATATTGGAATAGATTTAGGGACTGCCAGTATTCTGGTATATGTAAAAGGAAAAGGGGTTGTGTTAAAAGAGCCAAGTGTGGTTGCTTTTGACCGTGATACAAATCGAATTAAAGCCATTGGTGAAGAAGCGCGTCTTATGCTTGGACGTACGCCGGGAAATATTGTTGCGGTTCGTCCTCTCCGTCAGGGAGTTATTTCGGACTATACCGTTACCGAGAAAATGTTAAAATACTTTATTCAGAAAGCAGTTGGCAAACAGAGATTCCGCAAGCCGCTTATTAGTATCTGTGTACCGAGTCAGGTAACGGAAGTTGAGCGTAAAGCAGTAGAAGATGCTGCTTTTCAGGCGGGAGCAAGAGATGTGAAAATTATTGAGGAGCCGATTGCTGCTGCAATTGGTGCCGGAATTGATATTGCGAGACCATGTGGTAATATGATCGTAGATATCGGCGGAGGTACATCCGATATCGCTGTTATTTCATTGGGCGGTACGGTAGTAAGTACATCCATTAAAATTGCCGGAGATGATTTTGATGATGCGATTGTAAGGTTTATGCGTAAGAAACATAATCTGCTGATCGGAGAGAGGACAGCAGAGGATATCAAAATCCGTATTGGTACGGCATATCCACGGCCGGAAAGCGTGTCGGTCGATGTAAGAGGCCGTAACCTTGTTACCGGACTTCCAAAGACAATTACCGTAACTTCGGAAGAAACAGAAGAAGCGTTGAAAGATACAACAGCACAGATCGTAGAAGCTGTTCACAGTGTGCTGGAGAAGACACCGCCAGAACTGGCAGCAGATATTGCAGACCGCGGTATTGTGCTGACCGGAGGGGGAAGTCTTTTGTACGGTCTGGAAGAATTGATTGAATCCAAGACCGGAATTACAACGATGACAGCAGAAGAACCAATGACAGCAGTTGCCATCGGAACAGGTAAATATGTTGAATTCTTAAGTGGCGAGAGCGGCGAAGAATAATAGAAATGCGATAAGGAGGTATTATATGCTGAGAGGTCTTTACACTGCTTGGACAGGGATGGAAAATGAGCAGAAGAGGCTGGATGTTATTTCAAATAACATGGCCAATTCCGATACCGTCGGATACAAAGACGAACGTGTAACAAGTCAGGCATTTGATCAGGTATTGGCGATTAAAGTAAGAGATGGATCTCAAGCGTATCACAATCAGGCGATTGGACATTTAAGTCTAGGAGTGAAAATCGGTGAGGTATATACCGATTACACACAGGGTTCAATTCGGCAGACCGGTGGTACATATGATCTTGCACTTAGCGGGAACGGTTTTTTCACGGTAAATGTCACAGATAAGAACGGGGACGTACATACCCGTTATACCCGCAACGGTCAGTTTATGCTGACAAAGGAAGGCCTGCTTGTTGATGCTGACGGAAATCCGGTACAGGGAGAAGGTGGAGAGATTCGGATCAATCCTTCTGCCAAAAGTGTCAGCATATCAAGAACCGGTGTTGTAACGGCAGACGGAGAAACGATTGATACATTAAAGATAGTAGACTTTGAAGACTATGATTATTTAAGAAAATATGGAGATACGATGTACGAACCAGTGGACGGAGCCACAGAAAAAGATGCTACTGCCGAAATTTTACAGGGTTATACAGAACAATCCAATGTAAAGGTTGTAAAGGAAATGGTCGATATGATTACTATAACGAGAGCATATGAAGCAAATCAGAAAGTGATTCGTTCTTATGACAGCATGTTGGACCGTGCGGTAAATCAGGTCGGCAGATTACAGGGATAATTTTTGGAGGTGACTCATTATGATGCGTTCATTGTGGACGGCAGCAAGTGGAATGATAGGACAGCAGAGCAATTTAGATGTAATTGCGAATAACCTGTCAAACATTAGTACAACGGGATATAAGACACAGGCTGCGAATTTTAAGAGTCTGATTTATCAGACGATGCAGAAGAAGACAACAACAACGACAGGAGAGCCAAAGCCGGTAGGAGCTCAGGTTGGATTGGGAACAAGAATCGGTTCTATTTCTTCCGATTTTACCCAAGGAGCGATGAATGCTTCCAATGGAGCATTTGATTATGCGATTCAGGGCGAGGGATTTTTCATGGTACAGCTGGAGGATGGTACAACAGCGTACACGAGGAACGGCCATTTTAATATGTCGGTTACGACTACGGGAATTGCCCTTACTGACAGTAACGGTCGTCCGGTACTGGATACCAATGGACAGCCGATTAATTTGACAGGTGATTATATTACAAGCAAGATCGGTGTGGATCAGAGAGGAAATCTGACTTATCCGGATGCTACCGGTAATCAGCGGACGATTGGAGTACAGATCGCACTTGCATATTTTCCAAATGCCGGCGGACTGACAAAGGGTTCCGAATCGAATTATTTGGAATCGGATGCTTCAGGGGTTCCGACGACCTATACAGCAGATCAGTTAGGCTCTATTATTAAATCAGGATATCTGGAAGCATCTAATGTACAGGCGGCGGATGAAATGGTCAATATGATCATTGCACAGCGTGCCTATGAAATGAATTCCAAAGCGATTATCGCATCGGATGAAATGTTACAGCAGGCGAACAATTTACGTTCTTAATGTGTGAAGTGAGGTGACTATGTTATGTCAATGTCAATTGAAAATACATATTTGACGAATTACAGTGTAGATGCCAATACATCCGCAGCGGATAAATTGAGCAATCAGATTCAAAGTGCTGATACTGATGAGGAAACCTTAGAGGCCTGTAAACAATTTGAAGCTTATATGATTGAGCAGATGTACAAAAATATGCAGGAGGCTGCCAAGATTCTTACAGATGATGGTGATGAAGACAGCAGCAATGAGTATGTGGATATGTTTCAGGACAACTATTTGCAGAGTATTGCGGAAAGCATGGTAAATAGTGGACAGGGACTTGGTATTGCGGAGCAGTTATATGAATCCATACAGAAAAATTCCGGAGCAGCGACCGCAGCAGATACTTCTGCGATGGCTGCTGAGACGGGGGTAACCAGTACAGAAGCTGAGGGTTAAGTGCTGAGTGCGTCGAATATAGACAGGATAGAATGTTCCCGGTGTAATACTGGGAACATTTTCATATTTAAGAAATTTTAGAAAGGAGATTTCCATGGAGGAGAGAACGGGCTATGTTTCCCATATTATTTTTCGGAATGTAGAAAATGGATATACGGTTTTTGAACTGGAAAATACAGATGGAGACACAGAGACCTGTGTGGGCAGTTTCCCTTTCATTAATGAGGGAGAGTATGTTTTTCTGCAAGGACAGATGGTTCATCACCCTGTTTATATGGAACAGTTGAAGGTAAGTCATTATGAAGTAAAGGATCCGGAAGATGAAATCGCCATGCTGCGGTATTTGGGTTCAGGAGCTATTGCAGGTGTTCGCGGTGGGCTGGCAAAACGGATTGTCGATAAATTTGGAGCAAGGACGTTTGAGATTATTGAAAAGGAGCCGGAACGGCTGGCAGAAGTGAAAGGAATCAGCGAAAAAAAAGCAATTCAGATCGCAACGCAATTTGAAGAAAAGAGAGAAATGCGCAGTGCCATGATTTTTTTGCAGCAGTATGGAATTTCAAACCAGCTGGCCGTGAAAATTTATAAAGTATATGGTGGGGAATTGTATAGCATTGTGAAGGAGAATCCCTATCGGTTAGCAGAGGATATCAGTGGTGTTGGTTTTAAGGTGGCAGATGAAATTGCAAGAAAAAGTGGATTTTCATTAGATTCAGCGGAACGTATCCGGGCAGGAATTTTATATGTTTTAGGGCTTGGAACGGGAGAGGGATATGTGTATATGCCGGAACAGATGCTTTTGAAAGAGTCTGTATACCGTTTGGAAGTATCATGGGAGCAGGTAATGGATGTTCTGGCTCAGATGGAAATGGAAAAGTCAATTATCATTACGCAGGAGAGGAATGTCTATCTGCCTTCTTTGTTTTATGCTGAGTTAAACTGTGCCAGAATGCTGCTGGATCTGAATGTGCCTATGGGCAGAAAAGATGAGTCCTTTGATGGTGTTATCTGCAGCTTGGAACAGGAAGAAAATCTTGAATTGGATGAACAACAGCGAATAGCAGTGAGGGAATCTATGAGTAATGGTCTGCTCGTTATAACGGGGGGGCCGGGAACAGGAAAAACCACGACAATAAATATGATTATCCGCTGTTTTCGGGAAGAGGGAATGGAAATTCTTTTGGCAGCACCAACGGGCAGGGCGGCGAAAAGAATGTCAGAAGCTACCGGATATGAGGCACAGACAATTCACCGTATGCTTGAGTACAATGGTTCGCTGATGGATGAGCATAAAGGGGAGGAACAAAATCAGTCAGAGCTTTTTGGGCGGAATGAGTGGAATCCGCTGGAGACAGATGTCATTATTATTGATGAGATGTCAATGGTAGATATTTTTTTATTTCATAATTTACTGAAAGCGGTTGCTGTGGGAACGCGGCTGATTCTGGTAGGAGATGTGAATCAGCTGCCTAGTGTGGGACCGGGAAATGTATTGAAAGATATTATCCGATCACATTGTTTTAATGTTGTAAAATTATCAAGGATTTTCCGTCAGGCAGCAGAGAGTGATATTATAGTAAATGCTCATCGGATCAACGATGGAGAAGAAATCTCTCTTGATAATCAGAGTAAAGATTTTTTTTGCCTGAAAAGAGAAGATAGTCATGGTGTACTGGAAGTGATGCTATGGCTGGTCCGGGATAAAATGCCCAAATATACAGATTGTACCCCCTTTGATGTGCAGGTGCTGACACCGATGAAAAAAGGAGAACTGGGAGTATATCGCTGTAATGAGATTTTGCAGAAATATTTGAATCCGGAAAGTTCTTCTAAAAATCAAATGGAGAGCCACGGTGTCTTGTTCCGGGAGGGGGACAAAGTTATGCAGATGAAAAACAATTATCAGATCAAGTGGGAACTCCGTGGTTACAATCAGATGGTGATTGAAGAGGGGACAGGAGTATTTAATGGGGATTGTGGGATTATTACCGATATTGATGTTTTTAATAAGGAGATGACGGTACGTTTTGAGGATGAGAAGTACGTGACTTATCCACAGGGAAATTTTGACGAGCTGGATCTGGCATATGCGATTACGATTCATAAATCGCAGGGAAGCGAGTATCCGGCCGTGGTACTTCCTCTTCTTGCCGGGCCAAGACCATTGATGAACCGTAACATTCTCTATACGGCGGTAACCAGAGGCAAAAAGTGCGTAACAATCGTGGGAAGCAAAGAAACGGTGCAGAATATGATACAGAATAAATCAGAACAATTAAGATATTCTTCTCTGGCAGAACAAATTATTGAAATAGAGGAAAAAAACAGGATGCAAAATCTTTAAAAATCTGATATGATATAATTATAGTATTGTAATAGTGTTATGCGTAAAAAGGGGGAGTACATGAATCTCTTTGATTTACTCTTTCCATCCAGATGCCCGCTGTGTGGGAAAATACATAGTATAAAGGGAGAGAAGGGGATTTGTAAGGTATGTTACCGCAAGCTTCCGGTTGTGATGGAGCCTTGCTGCAAACATTGTGGTAAACCGATTGCGGATGTGAAAGCAGAGTATTGTTATGACTGCGAAGAGCGGGACAGTAGTCTGTCGGAAGGTACGGCTTTATTTGTGTATACAGACCAGATCAAAAAAGCCATGGCGGCATTTAAGTATGGAGGCTGTCAGGTGGATGGTGCGGTCTATGGCGGTGAGTTATTAAAACATCGTGGCACAAAGCTTGCCGGCTGGGAAATTGATTCTATCATCCCGGTGCCGCTTCATCGAAGGAGACGATGGTTTCGCGGATATAATCAGGCTGAGGTTATAGCAGAAGTAATCGGAGAAGGACTGAATATTCCGCTTCTTACAGATTGTTTGGAACGGAAGCGGTATACCAGACCGCAGAATGGGTTAGATAACAAGAAACGAATGCAAAATGTACAGGGGGCTTTTAAAATTCACAAAGGGTTTAAAAGAGAGCAATTAGTGGGGCGCAATATTCTGCTGGTAGATGATATTTATACAACAGGAGCAACATTGGAAGCCTGTGCAAAATTGCTGTGCCGGCAGGGAGTAAGGAATGTATATTTTGCCTGTCTGTGTATTGGACAGGATTATTGAAAGTCTGCAAATAAAAAGTCAAGAAGAAATTTGTGAACTTTGAAAATTTTATACAGGTTGAATAAAAAGCAC
>CANRLR010000021.1 GCA_947631505.1 uncultured Lachnospiraceae bacterium
GACATTGTGGAAAAATTGTTCTTGACAGGTTTTTGGATTGTGAAAATTTAATGGATTGCAAGTATGAGAGAAAAGAAAGCGAGGTATCAGAATGATTAACAAAACAGACAGAGTTATTTCTTTTGACCTATTCCGCATTGAGCGTGGCAGAGAGAAAATCTGCAAATGCAATCCTCCGCGTTATGAGATTGATACAGCAAACCGGATTGTGACTTGTATGGAGTGTGGGGCGATAATAGACCCATTTGAAGCACTTTTGACTTTTGCTGAATACGCGGAAGAATATGAAAAGTATCAAGATGAAGCGTTAGAAAAAATAAATTTGTATAGGAAATTGGCGGATGAAGAATTGCGTAGAAGAATGAGGAACAAAGCATTTAAAGACATGGACAGCAATTATAGGAGCGGCATGTATCCATACTGCCCAAAATGTGGGGAAATGTTTGACCCGACAGAATTAACAAATTGGGGGAATAAGAGATTTATGAACAATGCAGAGGAAGGTGATAAGAATGGCAATTAAATATGAAAGTCAGTGTGTGTCTTGCGGATTTCCATGCAGATATGAGGCTTGCAGGTATTATAAAGTAAAATTGTTAATATGCGATGATTGTGGCGAGGAGTTTGATACGCTGTATCGGTTTGATGGTAAGGAACTGTGTATTGACTGCATAGAAAAAAGATTAGAAAGGATTGAATAATATGGGTTGTGTAAATACAATTTCCTATGATAAATTTCCAAAACAAAAGGATAAAAATTATAAATATCCAGAGTTTGCAGTAGGGGCAAGAGTTAAAGTTTGTTTTCAATATGACACATCTAAGTATTGCATGGGGACGATTGTAAGAGATGATATTGAAGAACCATTTGAAACAATAATAAAGTTAGATGATGGAAGATATTTGCGAGCAGTTGAATGTCAGTATAGTTACTGTGATTGAAAAGATTGGAGGTTGCGGAATGACGGAGAATGAAGCGAAAAATTATATTGAATCGTACATTAAGTTTTTTGAAAAGGACGGAATTGGTATTCCATCAAGAGAACCATATGATTTAGCAATATCTGCCCTTGAAGAAATCCAGCAGTACCGGGCATTGGGAACGGTGGAAGAACTGCGGGAGACAATGGAAAAGCAGAGGGCGAAGAAACCAGTGGTTAATAAATATTATTACTTTTGCTCTAATTGCGGAGCAAGAAGAAGCATAAGGCAGAAACATAAATTTTGCCATAATTGTGGGCAATCCATAGATTGGAGCGGGGAAGAATGATAAGTCAAGAAGAAATAAAAGCATTAAAGGAAATCCTGTTAGAAAACAAAGACAGCGAAATCAAGATTGCAAGGAGTTTTCTTGAAGATATTGTTGAGTATTTTGAAAATCAGCCCAAAATCGGCGAGTGGATTCCATGCAGCGAGAGGTTGCCAGAGGAAGGACAAAGGGTATTGGCGACGCATGAGGGAGGATTAGAACCAAATAGACAAGTGATTGAACATTATTTTCATGATGGACAATTCTTAAATAATTGGCACATGGATGCTGATTTTAAGTCTCCAACATTCGGACAGCGTTATATGGGTGATGTTATTGCATGGCAGCCATTACCCGAACCACACAAGCCTTGAAATCAGAACTTGAAAAGGAAGTGATTGTCAATGAAAAATTGGCGTGATTTTTATGGATAACAGTTACATAAAGCTAAGCAGAAAAATTATGCAATGGGAATGGTACAAGAACGAGCATACCAAGAATGTATTTATCCATTGCCTACTGAAAGCGTATTGGAAAGACACAAAAATTGAGGGGAAAATAATTCCGAGAGGCTCATTTGTATCTTCCATAGGTAAAATTGCAGATGAATTGGAACTTACAACAGCGGAAGTAAGAACAGCACTAAAACACCTAAATTTAACAAGCGAAATAACAAGCAAAGGAACGAACAGAAACACTGTATTTACGGTAATAAATTACGATTTATACCAAGCAAATGAACAAGCAGAACAACAAACAGATGACAAACAGATAGCAAACAAAGAACAAACTATTAACAAACCATTAGCAACAAATAAAGAATATAAAGAAGATAAAAATATAAAGAAGAACAAAAATGCTATTTGCAAAAAAGATTACGAAAACTTGTTTGGAGAATTATGGAAAATATATCCAAATAAGAAAGGTAAGGGACAAGTATCTGATTCAGTGAAGAAGCGATTACTGAAAGTTGGCAGAGATGAAATGATTAGGGCAATTGAGAGATACAAGAAAGAATTAGAGAAAGACGAATGGAGGATACCGCAGAACGGTAGCACATTTTTTAATTCCGGCTATGTAGATTATCTAGATGAAAATTATGTGCCCAGAAAATCAATTGAAAAACAGAAGAAAAATTCGTTTAATAATTTTCCACAGAGAAATTATGATATTGTCGAATTAGAAAAACGATTACTAGACGGAACAAGCAATTAATCAGTTTAGAAAAAAATTATGAAGTTGCCTACAGCGCTTGCATTGATGAAATACTAAAGGAGTGTGATGAAGATGAGCAATGATTTGATTAATAGAAGCGAACTATCAAAAGAAGTAAGAAAATGGATGAACTGTGACGAAAGATGCTGTCAATGTGAATACGGAGATGGAAATTGCTTTTATAAAGATGTTATTTTTAAACAGCCAACCGCCTATGACGTGGACAAAGTTGTGGAACAGATTAAGGATATTATGCAAGACGAAAGCATTAGGTTTTGCGACCAAGCAGTAGACAAAGCTGTAAATATTGTAAAGGCAGGTGGAATAGATGGATAGAATCACAGTATACGCAGACGGCTCATCCCTGAACAACGGAAGTTCCGACAGTGGGTGCGGATGGGATTGCAAACTGATTTACCGAGGGCATGAGAAAATGAAGTCAGGCGGCGATAAAGGTAAAACCAACAACCAAATGGAAATGGCCGCAGTTCTGGAAGCCGTGCGGAGCATAACGGACAAGTCTATTACGGTCGAGGTTTATTCCGACAGCAAGTACGTTGTGGAAACGCTGAATGGGAATTTTTCGATTAAGAAAAATGTTGGAATGCGTTCAAGAGCATACATTTTGCGAAGACGCAAATAGGAGTTTTGATTACTGCCAAGAAACAGACTGCTTGGAATGTCAGATTGATTTCTGTAAAGAAGAATTGAAGCAAGGAAAAATGTTAATGTTTTAAAATATTTTAGGAGGTAAAGAGGTTTGTGCGCACAATAAAGCTGGCTTTACTCCGAAAATGATATGAAAAATTGTATTTATCCAAATTGTACAGAATGTCAGTTGTCAGACTGTGAAATGGAAGAAAAGGACATAGCCGCCTTATTAAAGCGTAGGAGGTGGATGAACAACCCAGAACTTTACAGACAGAAGCAAAGGGATTACAGAAAACGGATTAAGGATAATTTGCCACATTGTGATGAATGCGAGCATTGTATACTTGTGAGAAAAGATAAAGGAGAGGGCTACCGGAGATTGTGCGTCAAAGAACTTCGGTTGATTGAGCAAAAAGTATCAAACAGTCCTCAATGGTGTGAATTAAGAAAGAAAAAATAAGAAAGAGGGTGCGTCAAGATAGATTATCTAATTGCAGACAAAAGAAACCCATTCATGGGGCTTGATAATAAAATATGTAAAAATCCTGCATATTGGTGCCGTCTGCATCAAGTATGGCTGTCGGAAAATGATGTTAAGAGGAAACAGTGTAAGCGAAAGACAGATTTTGATATGAGAGGCGTACATAGATGTGGGAATCTTGAAAGAAAGGAAGTGTTTCACAATGAAAGAAGTTCCAATTAAGGACAAGCTGAATCTGACGATTGAAGAAGCAGCGGCGTTAAGCGGAATAAGCGAAAGAGTGCTCCGGGATAGAATAGCCGAAAGCAACTATGATTTTATTTTGAAGAACGGAACAAAGACGCTTATTAAGCGGAGGAAATTTGAGAAATATTTAGAAAGTGTGGACGCAATATAGAGTACATAAGTCTGCATATGTTTGTATAATTTTGCATATAGCATTGAAAACGAGCATTGTTTGTGATATATTTAACTCGCAATGCTCTTTTCTTTCAACAAACGAAAGGAGATTTGTCAATGGTTAGGAGAAAAGACAGTAAAGGTCGGGTATTGAACTACGGAGAAACACAGGGGAAGGATGGCAGATACAGGTATCAGTATACAGATGTTTTAGGCAATCGCAAGGCGGTTTATAGTTGGAAACTTCTTCCGGCGGACAAAACACCGAGCGGGAAGCGAAAAGACTTGTCTTTAAGGGAAAAAGAAAAGCAGATAGAAGCAGATATAAATAGCGGGCTTGTACCATGCGGCGGAAATATAACCGTTTTAGAACTTGTTAAAAAGTACATATCGCAAAAAACAGGAGTTAGGCACAACACGCAGGCAAATTACAATTTTGTTATCAATATCATCAAAAAGGAAGAGTTTGGAGTGAAAAGGATTGATAAAATAAAGTTGTCTGACGCTAAAGAGTGGTTAATTAAATTGCAGAAAGACGGCAGAGGGTACAGCTCCATACATTCCATCCGTGGCGTAGTGCGCCCAGCTTTCCAGATGGCGGTTGATGATGATTTGCTTAATAAGAATCCGTTTGAATTTCAGCTTGCTACGGTGGTTGTCAATGACAGCGTGACGAGAGAGGCTATAACAAGAAAGCAGGAGCGACAGTTTTTGGAGTTTGTCAAGAATGACAAGCATTTCCGCAAATATTATGAGGGAATTTTCATTTTGTTCAAAACAGGGATGAGGATTTCGGAATTTGTCGGCTTAACTATTTCTGACTTGGATATGAAAAACCGCAAGATAACCATAGACCATCAGCTGCAGCGCACAAGGGATATGCAGTATGTGATTGAGGAAACGAAAACATCTTGTGGCGTTAGGGAAATCCCTATGACAGATGAAGTATATGAGTGCTTTAAAACCATACTCCAAAACAGGCAAAAGCCAAAGGCCGAACCTATAATCGTGGGAAAATCCGGCTTTCTTTACCTCGATAAAAATGGTATGCCTATGGTGGCTTTGCATTGGGAGAAATACTTTCAGCATATTCGGGAAAAATACAACAAAATTTACAAGGTGCAAATGCCAAAAGTTACGCCCCATGTCTGCCGCCACACGTTTTGCTCCAACATGGCTAAGTCAGGAATGAACCCTAAAACATTGCAGTATATCATGGGGCATAGCGATATAGGAGTGACACTCAATACATACACCCATTTGCAGTATGAAGACGCAGAGAAAGAAATGAAGAATGTTTGTGAGTTAAAACGCAAGCGAAAATCTGCCGTGTAGGATTGTATGTGTGCTATGTCAATTTTGCCGTGAGTTACAAATTTTCAATTTAACTCAATTTATAACTCAAATTCAGAAGAAACTATGCAGAATTATGCAGAGATATGCAAGTATTAGCAAAATCGTAAAGAAAGGGAAAATGCTGAAAAATCAAGGAAAATCAAGCGTTTACAAGGTTTTTAGATAGATGGTAAAAATACTATTCATCTGCCACGGCAACATTTGTCGTTCCACAATGGCTCAGTTTGTTTTTCAGGATATGGTGAACAAGCGGGGATTAGCAGAACAATTTTATATTGATTCTAAGGCAACAAGTACCGAAGAATTAGGCAATCCACCCCATCGTGGAACGGTACGGAAAATGAATGAAATGGGGATTCCTATGGCACCTCACAGAGCATCACAGGTGAGGTTCTGTGATTATGGTGAGTATGATTATATTATCGGTATGGACACATGGAACATGCGGAACTTAAATCGTATATTAAAAGGAGATCCGGAGGGGAAGGTGTACAAGTTTCTTTCCTTTAACAGTGATGGAAGAGACATTGCGGATCCATGGTATACAGGAAATTTTGATGAGACCTATCGGGATGTTTGTGAGGGTTGTGAGGGATTTTTGAAATATTTACAGGAAAATGGGTTAATTTATTAAGATTTCATGAAATTCTGATATCTAAATGCTATAATAAAAGCATATAGTAAAGAAAACAGTTGAATTTTTTTCTTTTCTGTCATGAAATATAAAGGAATTCAACAGCTAAAATACAAGAAAGGAAATGGTAAAATGAAAGTATTATTAGTAAATGGAAGTCCACACAAAGAAGGCTGTACATACACGGCACTGAAAGAAGCAGCGGGAGCTCTTGAGAAGAATGGTATTGAAACAGAAATTATGTGGCTGGGGGTAGATGCCCTTGCTGGCTGTATTGGCTGTGGTGCATGTGCCAAGACGGGGAAAGGATGTTTCCGTAAAGATGTAGTAAATGAATTTGTGGAAAAAGCAGGAGAAGCAGATGGATATATTTTCGGAACACCAGTTCATTATGCGGCAGCTTCCGGGGCACTGACTTCTTTTATGGACCGGGCATTTTATTCCGGCGGAAGCAAAATGACAGGAAAACCGGCGGCAGCCGTAGTAAGCTGCAGACGTGGCGGCGCCAGTGCTGCTTTTGACCAAATAAATAAATATTTTACGATTAACTGTATGCCGATTGTATCCTCCCAGTATTGGAATCAGGTACATGGCAGCAATGCAGAAGAAGTTGTTAAGGATGAAGAGGGAATGCAGACGATGCGGACTCTTGGAAACAATATGGCATGGCTGATAAAATGCATAGAGGCGGGAAAAGAAAAGGGAATCGCATTTCCGGAACGTGAACCGGTGGTTCGAACGAACTATATCCGTTAGAATAAGAAGGACTCCCCCCAAGCCGGACAAAAAAGTCTGCTGGGAGGGAGTTCCTGTTGTTTTCAGAGAGAAGTTTTCGATTGTGAGTCTGGGAAATTATGATTCTTCTAAATATACGGCATTGGCAGTGATAATTTTTTTCATTGCCTCCATTCCCGGAGCACCGATGGTATTTCGTTTTTCAACACAGGTCTTCATGGAAATTGCCTCGTAGATATCCTCTTCAAATACAGGAGAAATTTTCTTGTACTCTTCCAGAGGTAAGTCATCCAAAGCAATATTTTTTTCAATGCATAGTAATACCAGCTGACCGATTATGCCGTGGGCATCACGGAACGGAACTCCATGATTTACAAGGTAATCGGCGGCATCCGTGGCATTTGTAAAACCGTTCTTCGCACTGGCTTCCATAATCGGTTTGTTGAATTTCATTGTATCAATCATTCCGGTAAAGAGAGCGAGGCATCCTTTGACCGTATCAATTGCATCAAAAGTTAATTCCTTATCTTCCTGCATATCTTTATTATAGGCAAGCGGTATCCCCTTCATAGTTGTCAATAGGGAAATTAGAGCGCCATAGACACGTCCGGTCTTACCACGGACTAATTCTGCAATATCCGGATTTTTCTTCTGAGGCATAATACTGGAGCCGGTCGAATAGGAATCATCAATTTCTACAAAACGGTATTCGTTGGAATTCCAGAGAATGATTTCCTCACAGAAACGGCTCATGTGCATCATAATTGTGGATAAGGCACTGAGCAGTTCAATTAAGTAATCACGGTCAGATACGGAGTCCATGCTATTAAAAGTAGGCCCGTCGAATTTTAACAGGGAAGCACTGTAGTTTCTGTCAAGAGGGTAAGTAGTTCCCGCCAGAGCACCGGCACCGAGAGGACAATAATTCATGCGGTCATAGATGTCACGAAGACGGCTGCGGTCACGGCGGAACATTTCAAAGTAGGCTCCGAAATGATGCGCCAGCGTGACAGGCTGAGCTTTCTGCAAATGGGTGAATCCCGGCATAAAAGTATTTACATGTTCACTCATAATACGATGGATGACAACCATCAGACTTTTCAGTAAATCATTCAGGGCAACAATTTCATCCCTTGTATAGAGCTTCATATCCAAAGCGACCTGATCGTTGCGGCTTCGTCCGGTGTGAAGTTTCTTTCCCGGTTCGCCGATGCGTTCAATCAGATTTGCCTCGACAAAGCTGTGGATGTCTTCGTGCTCGGCAGTGATTTTCAAGGTGCCGTTTTCAATATCTTCCAGAATTCCCTGTAGACCACGTACGATAGCATCCTTTTCCTCTGAAGTTAAAATAGCTTGTTTTTCTAACATTGTTACATGGGCAATACTGCCTAAAATGTCCTGCTTATAAAATTTCTGGTCATAAGAAATCGAAGCATTAAAATTATGAACCAGCTGGTTGGTTTCTTTCGTAAATCTTCCTCCCCAAAGTTTCATTGGTTTCCTCCGTTCCCGCTTAAGCGAATGATTTCGATTTAATGTACTTTTTTTATAGTATCATTTCCCCAAAAAAATCGCAATAGAAAATTGACCATAGTAAGGGAACGTGTTAGAATAGTAGAATATGAATTGCTGCATAAGAGATGGAAGAACGGATTTGGAGGTAGGGAATGAAGAAGAAATGGTGTGCCATTGGCTGGATGGCAATATACCTGATAATTGCACTGGCAATACAAGTAGTTATGTCCTTTCAGCTGGTGGGAGCAATGTATTCTATGCTTATTAAAAACGGATTGTTTGAAGATGCCACAGCAATTGAAAGTATGTTAGAAAAAATTCAGAATATAACGCAGAGCAGCGGAGATTTGATTCTCATTTCCCTGTTGGCGGATATGGTCATGCTTGCATGCTTTGGAACATGGTACTATTTCAGAGAGAATAAATACACATTCCGTCCGAACTACAAAAAGGCATTTACCGTGAAAAATATTTTCTGTATTTTGGGAATCGGATTTTTTGGACAGTACGCGATTGAGTGGCTTATAATAGGAATAAAAGTGCTACTGCCAAATGTTTTTAAGTCATACGAGGAACTGGCAAAGAATTTTGACCTCAGTACAGCATCACCGATCTTTATGATTTTTGTTGTCTGTTTATTTGGACCGCTGGTAGAGGAAGTGGTATTCCGGGGGATGATTTATGGAAAACTCCGGCATAACGGTTTTTCTGTATGGGTGGCTGCTATTATATCTGGAATTGCCTTCGGGGTATTTCACATGAACTGGGTACAGGGGATTTATGCCGCCGTTTTCGGTGTTGTGCTGGCTTATATTTATGAAAAGACTCAGACGATATGGGGATGTACCCTGCTGCACGTTGCCTTTAACAGCAGTTCTTATATCGTGCAGTATATTGAGGAATGGCTGACAAAATACGAAAGTTTTTCTTTAGATGTATTTATGATTTTGTTCCGGGTAATTAGCGTGGCTGTTACAATTGCGCTGATTCGGCAGTTCCGGTCAAGGAGGTTAGTGTGAAATGAGGACTTTTGCAAAATCAGATAAACTACATGGTGTGTGTTATGATGTAAGAGGACCTGTTTTGGATGAAGCCAATGAAATGAAAAAGCAGGGGATTGAGATTTTACAGCTGAATATAGGAAATCCGGCACCGTTTGGATTTACTGCACCGCAGTGGATATTAGATGCGGTACGGGAAGCACTGGATAATCCCATGAGTCAGGGGTATAGTGAGTCATGTGGTATTCTTCCGGCAAGGGAAGCAATTAAGGAGTACCATGAGGAAAAAGGTCTGGTAAATGTAAATCTCGACCATATCTACATAGGAAATGGTGTCAGTGAAATGATTTCCATTGCGATGCAGGGACTTTTAAATAATGGGGATGAAATTCTGATTCCGTCACCGGACTATCCGCTGTGGACGGCTGCTGCCAAGCTGGCAGGCGGCAATCCGGTTCATTACCTGTGTGATGAACAGTCGGGCTGGTATCCGGATATTGCAGATATGGAAAAGAAAATTACGGATAAAACAAAAGGAATTGTTATTATTAATCCGAACAATCCAACGGGAGCTCTTTATCCGAAAGAATTGTTGGAGCAGATAGTTGAGCTGGCAAGACGATATGAGCTGATTATTTTTGCCGATGAAATTTATGACAGGCTGGTGTTTGACGGCAAAAAGCATATTTCCATTGCCTCGTTGGCACCGGATCTGTTCGTTGTTACCTTTAACGGTTTGTCAAAATCCGACCGTATTGCGGGATTTCGTAGTGGCTGGATGGTACTCAGTGGTGATTTGTCCAAAGGGAAAGGGTATATAGAAGGTATCAATATGCTATCCTCCATGCGGCTTTGTGCCAATGTACTGGCACAGCATGTTGTTGTTCCGGCACTAAAAAAGCGTCCGGATGTGGATCCGTTATTATTGCCAGGGGGAAGGCTTTATGAGCAGAGAAAGTGTATCTGTGAAGCGATTGACCGTATTGACGGAATTTCTGTAGTCAGGCCGGAGGGGGCATTTTATTGTTTTCCCAAGGTAGATGCAAAGCGGTTCGGAATTGTTGATGATGAAGCTTTTATCTTAGATTTCCTTCGCAAAGAGCATGTTCTTCTCGTGTGCGGAAGAGGTTTTAACTGGCCGGAACCGGACCATTTCCGCATTGTGTATTTACCGGAAACGACAGTGCTGACAGAGTCCATGGAGAAAATGAATCAGTTTTTAGAAAAATATTACCGTTAGGGCAGCTTTTTATGTCTATACTTGACATTCAGACAGACAGTTGGGTATAATTGTAAAAAGTATAAGTTATTTTTAAAAGGAAGGAGAGTGGCAGTTCCATGATTGTCATGAACAACGTGACAAGAGTTCAGCAGTATCAAACGAGTGCAGTACAACAAACAAATAAAGAAAAGACCACGATTACTCCTTTTCAAAAAGTGCTGAAACAGGAAACGGACAAGATATCGGAAAACGAGAATTCCGATAGCATGGGAGCGGTTAGAAAAACAGAAAAATCAGCTTCAGATACTGCAGTAAAGGAAGTGACAGAAGGAGGCGGCGGTTCGACCGGGAAAGTTTCCTTAAAGTCAATTTTTAAAAGAGCGTCACAAAAGTACAATATCTCATATGATTTTTTGATTTCCGTTGCAAAAGCGGAATCTGATTTTAATACGAAATGTGTTTCTTCTGCTGGTGCACAGGGAATTATGCAGATCATGCCAGCGGAGTGTAAGGAATTAGGTGTGAAGGATCCCTTTGATGCCGAGCAGAATATTATGGCAGCGGCAAAGCTTTTGAAAGCTCATTTGAAGAAATTTAACGGGGATTATACGTTGGCGGCAGCAGCATATAATGCCGGAAGCGGAACGGTAAAGAAATATGGGGGAGTACCGCCGTATAAGGAAACACAGAATTATGTAAAGAAAATTAATCAATATATGAAAGAGGGCGTAACCGTTCCGAATAAGACCGTAACAGTAAAGGATACGGATAAATATGCGGGGAACAGTGATTCTACTGATGTAGCAGCCTTTGACAAGGGCCAGTCAGCTACAAGCAGCGACTGGGAACAGGTAGTGGTGGCAGTGGGAACCGGTGATGACACGGTTACCATGAGCTATGGGGCATACCTCAAGTATTTGGAATTTGGTACAACAGGAGTAGGATGATACGTTCTCAGAATGGAGGCTATAATGAATATTTGGCATGATATTAGTGAAGAGAGGATTTCACCAACAGATTTTATTGCAACAATTGAAATTTCAAAAGGAAGTAAGAAAAAATATGAGCTGGACAAGGAAACGGGATTAATTATACTTGACCGTATTCTGTATACATCTACCCATTATCCGGCGAACTATGGTTTTATTCCAAGAACCTTAGGAGATGATAAGGATCCATTGGATGTTCTGGTTATATGTTCAGAGGATATTGAGCCGCTTTCTTTGGTTCGCTGCTATCCGATCGGTGTTATGTATATGTTGGATAATGGAGCAAACGATGAGAAAATTATTGCAATTCCATATAATGATCCTATGTACAATTTCTATTCCGATATTGAACAGCTGCCGAATCACATTTTCGAGGAGATTCAGCATTTTTTCAGTATTTACAAGGATCTGGAAAACAAAGAAACGGCGGTCAAGGAATTTGGTGGACCGACAGAAGCGGTTGCTGTTATTGAGCAATGTGTAGAAAACTATAAGGAAAAATATGGGAAAAAGTAAAATGAGAGATAGAACGACAGAAATTTTTGAAAATGCACCGATACCTAAGGCGGTGTTTGTAAACATTTTGCCATCCATTATCAGTATGTTGATGGTACTTATTTATAACTTGGCAGACACTTTTTTTATTGCGAAAACGAATGATCCTCTTATGGTGGCAGCTGTTTCACAGGCGACGCCGGCATTTCTGTTCTTTATGGCAGTGGGAATGCTGTTTGGTGTGGGTGGAACTTCGCTGATTTCCCGTCTTATGGGACAGGGACGTAAAAAGGAAGCAGGCAATGCCTGTTCTTTCTGTTTTTGGACAGGAGGAATGGTCGGTGCTGTTGGTATGATTGTTATGTTGGTGGCAAGAGAGCCGCTGGCTTGGATGATTGGAGCGACACAGGAAACGATCGAGCTGGTAAAAGAGTATTTGACCTATGTATCTTTCGGAGTTCCGTTTCTTGTCATCGGAAATTCTTTCAGTAATATTATTCGTGCTGAGGGAAATGCAAATAAAGCAATGTTCGGTATGATTCTCGGAAATGTAGTCAACATTGTATTGGATCCGGTCATGATTCTTGGTTTTGGCTGGGATGTCATGGGAGCTGCTGTTGCTACTGTAGTGGGACAGGTTGTCGCAGCAGGATTTTATATCATACATTTTATGAGAGGAAAGTCTACACTGACAATTAGCCCGAAGGCTTATCGTGCCGGGAATAAAATTGCTTCTGGTGTTATGGCGATTGGAATACCGGCATCTTTGAACAGTGTACTGATGAGTACATCCAATATTCTGATTAATATCCAGATGAAACCACATGGGAATCTGGCGGTTGCAGGATTGGGAGTTGCCATGAAGGTGAATATGGTCGCGGTCATGCTTCTGATTGGAGTGGGAACCGGAATCCAGCCTTTGTTAGGGTATAATTTTGGTGCAGGCAATCGTAAAAGATTCAAAGGAATCCTGCGATTTTCCATTATTTTTGCTCTGTGCCTGAGTTTTGTAATGTCAGTCATATGTTATTTGGGGGCAGGACCAATGGTAAGTGCCTTTTTGGATGATCCGGCTTTTTATGAGTACGGTATGTCTTTTGCCAGAATGCTGATTATATCCGGACCGATTCTTGGCGTCCTATTTGTAATGATCAATGCGATTCAGTCTATGGGGGCAGCACTGCCGTCCTTGATTCTGTCCATCAGCCGGCAGGGATTGGTATATATACCGGTATTATTTTTGTTCAATGCTATTTTTGGAACGGCTGAAATGCTTGTTATCGCTCAGCCGGTAACCGATTATATTTCTACAACGATTGCTGTTGTGCTGTTCATTGTGTCATTCCGCAAATATTTTGTGGAGAAGGATGTAAAGGTGCAGGAAGGTTAGGATAACGGTTCCAAAATAATCCGGCTCTGTATTTGCCTGCCGCTTGCTTCGGAATGGAGGTTTCTATGATTGAAAGTATTACGAATAATCAGGTCAAAAGAATATTAAAATTAAAGAAAAATGCGAAATATCGAAGAGAAGAAGGTGTTTTCGTTGTTGAGGGCTGGAAAATGACAGCGGAGGCATTAGAACGGGAGAGTGTTGAAACACTATATATTTCGGAACGCTTTATAGATGACTGGAAAGATTATCTGAATAAGGTGATAAAGGAAGAAGATATCGATTTAGAGAAAATAACTGAAATTGAAGATGCTACAAAAGTAGAATACATATCCTCCAGACTTTTTTTGGAATTGTCCGGTACGGTAACACCGCAGGGAGTATTGGCAGTAGTGAAGATGCCGGTATATGATAAAAAAGATATTTTGATGTCCGACAATGCGGCGGTGGTATGTTTGGAGGACATTCAGGATCCCGGCAATTTGGGAACGATTATGCGCACTGCGGAAGGGGCAGGTATGTCAGGTCTTGTATTAAGTAAAGGCTGCGTGGATTTATTTAATCCCAAAGTAGTGCGGGCAACGATGGGTTCTGTTTTCCGTGTACCTTATTATATCTGCGAGGATATTGCTACAGAGGCGGAATGTCTGCGTGAATCTGGTTTTACCACTTATGCTGCCCATTTGGAGGGAACTTGTGATTATACAGAAGAATCTTATGAGGGGAAAATGGCAATTTTAATTGGCAATGAAGCCAATGGACTCAGTGAAAGGGTGGCGGAAAAAGCGGACCGTAAAGTTAAGATTCCGATGGAAGGGAAATTGGAATCTCTGAATGCAGCAGTGTCCTCCGCACTTTTTATGTATGAGATTCATCGCAGACGGTAATAACATTGCATAGATGGAAAAAGAGTAAGAGCTTTTGCCCGATACGCAAAACTGAAAATAGTATAATTTAGTGCGAATACAGCTAATAGATAGCGTGTTCGCGCTATTTTTTTTGCAGAAAAATACATTATTGCCTGTAAAAATGTACAAAAATGTGTAGATAATACTGCAAAAAGAGAGAAATAGGAATAATTGGGGCAAAAGACGAAAGGGCATGGTGGATTTTTATGAGATATGACAGAAATTGGTCAATAGAAAAAACAGCAGCGGTTGCAGAGAGATTTCAGTTTCATTGTGAAAAAGCAAAGACAGATAATCCTATAGTTTCCCAATTGGCACTTCAAATGTGTGATATTGAATTGTGAGAGATGTGGATGTTGACGCAGGGGAAGCGTTGAAAATAGGATCTGTAATGGCTAATCTTTGAGAGGAGGTGAGGCATATGCCCTAGAGCAAAACTTACATATAAAGACAGGCTTTGGCTGGAAAATGCATTAAAAAAAGAAATGGAACCGATGAAGATATGTGAACATTTTGGAATTAGTTCCTATCAGCTGGAACAAGAGAAAAAACTAGGGTGGATTAAGGAAAAGAAAGCATACAGTGCAAACTTAGCACAATTATCATTAAAATAAGTGGAAAGGAAAAGAAAATGAAAGGAACAAAAAAACAAATCATAGCGGTTCTTCTTACACTGGCGCTAACAGTTGGCATAGTCCCGCAAATAGGCAGTCCAGTAACAGTGGAGGCAGCTTCTAGTAGTGTAACACTGGATAACTTAGGAAACAAAGGCAGCGTGTCGGTCGGCAGTAAGACCAAATCCGGAATATGCTTCATATCAGTTGGGAAATATTTACTATCAGGAAGATTATGGGGTAAAGGATGATGTAAAAGCCTATTATTGGTTTACACAATCAGAAGAAGACGGAAATATTTATGCAAGCTACAAACTGGGGAAAATAGATTACAACAGGAAAGATTACCAAAAAGCAGTTATCCATTTTTCAAAATGTAATGATAGATATTCCCATTATTACTTAGGGAAAATGTATTTAGATCCGGACGGAAATATTTTCGACCCTCAAAGGGGAATAAATTACATGAAAAAATCAGCAGAGGAAGAAAATTCTTTTGCGGAATTAAATCTTGGCATTCTTTATCTGAAAGGTGATGTTGTACCAAGAGATATAAAAGAATCAAAAGAGTGGCTTACGAAAGCGGCAGAACATGGAAATGGATTTGCGGATGAAATGATAAAAAATATGGAGAATAGGAATTGGTTTCATGCGAAACAACACATCCGGACAGGGGTTTCCCTATATACAGCAATCAATAAAATGAAACGTGGTTTAAAATCGGAATGGGAAAAAACACGGTTGCAGAGAGAACACGATCGTATGATAGAACAGACCATTGATAATTAAATGATTTAGGGGTCACGAATGACCCCTAAAAATTTGTCAACTTTTCTTGCATAAAAATATTGACATAGCATAATATATAATGTATAATAATATATATAAAACAAAGACAGGAGGAACAACCAATGAAAACCATAATTTTTTTAAATAACAAAGGCGGTGTTGGTAAGACGGCGAGTGTTTCCACCATTGCACATATGTTGGCAACCGAACATCATAAAAGAACTCTGCTGATTGACTTAGACCCACAAATGAATACGACTTCTATGTACAGTGAAATTGATTTTGTTAAATTGTTTTACAACATCTACAAAGGAACTTGTGAGAAGATAGAGAAGTCGGTGGAAGATTTACTGCTGAACCGGAATATTGATATCCATGAATGTATCCGCCATACGGCATACGAAAACTTGGATATTATACCAAGTTATCTTACTCTTTCTGAGACAGAAGAATTAATGAAAGCGGATGTAAAGACGCCACAACAGTTTAGACTGCAGCGGCATTTAAAGGCTGTACAAACCGAATATGATTATTGTATAATTGACAGTAGCCCATCAGTATCTATTATAAATGTAAATGGATTAGTGGCAGCGGATGAAGTTTATATTCCCCTGCGTTGTGATGGAGGCAGTCTGCTAGGAGTGGCAATTGTGATGAATCTATTTGATGCCGTATCTGAGTATAACGCAGGATTAAAAATAGGCGGAATGTTTTTTACCCAGTGGAACGGAAGAAAGAATGTTTCTAAAAGTGTTTATGAACTTTTAAGTGAAATGTTTGGGGAATACATTCTACCGGTGACAATCAGTACATCAAAAAATTTGGAAGAAAGCAGTTTGGTTCAGATTCCATTACTGGCCTATGATAAGGGGAAAAATAAGTCGAAAGCCACAATGGACTATTTGAAATTAACAGACTATATCTTGCATAAAAAAAATTAGAGGGCATTCGTGAACCCCTTGTTGAGAAGATAGTATTGAAAAATGAGTAATTATTTGGAAAGTAGGGATGATAATGATTTTTTTAGATTTTATGAAAATTGTAATATGTTTTGCTATTATTTTGGGCCTTTTAGGAACAGCTATTTGCATAATGCTAGATAAAAAAGAAATAGTTGGTGCTGTATGGGGCATGATGATAGGAATCTCATTGCTTGCATTTTGTATTTATGGAGTTGTGTATTGGCGGGAATTTGTATCTTGGTTATCCGAAAACAAAACGAGATATTTTGTGATGATTATACTTTTATGGGTTATTGTATCTGGTATAATTATTGCAGGGAAAAGCAGAAAAAAAGATTAAAAATAGAAATCTTGTGTTGGAAAGGATGATGAAAATGGGTAAATTTAAAATACCTTCCGTCAAGGATGTGGAGACGGAACTGGAAGGGCAGGAAACGCAAAGAGAAAAATTTAAGGTTGGGGCAGGGCTTTTGTCTGATGTATCGAAAAGGTCAGTCCTGATGAAAATAACCAATCTCCCAAGAAATAAAATTGTAAAGAATCCGAAAAACAAATACAGTATTAAAGGTATACCGGCACTGGCAGAATCCATTAAGCAATACGGACTGGTGCAGCCCATTCATGTAGCACCGGAAAAAAATGGTACTTATATGCTGTTAGGAGGAGAACGGCGGATTACGGCAATTGATATGTTGATTGAAGACCCGGAAGCGAGAGACTGGAACGAGGACACTTTAATTCCTTGTATCGTAAAGGGCATTGAGGACGTAAAATTAGATTTAAGTCCGGAAAATAAAGAACGTTATGCAATAATTACAACTAATCGGGAAGCAAGGGAGTATACGGACGGCGATGTCTATATGGAGATTCAGGAATGGAAACTGATCATTCAGGAGCTGAGAGAAAAAGGGATTGAGTATATCACCCAATATGATGAAGAAGGGAATGAAAAGCCGATTCCAATCAAGGGAAGAAAGACGAGAGATATATTAAGTCAGACAACCGGTGTATCAAGGGGACAGGTAAATAAATTTGAAACTGTTCATAATAAAGGCAGTGAAGAGCTGAAAAATGCCCTGCTGGATGGAAAGATATCAGTCAGTGTAGCAGAGAAAGCAGCGAGAGAACTAAATAAGGAAGAACAAAGGAAGATAGTGACTGCAACAGAGCAGGGGCAAACCGTTACAACTGCTGATTTGACAAACCGAAAAGCACAAAAGGAAAGGAAAATTATCACGGACAAAATGTTTCAGGAGGATATAAAATCCATTACTTCTACATTAAAAGAAAGGAAAGTTTCCCTTGACGGAATCCAAATGGAGAAATATTATTATTATATTGAACAGATTGAAAAACTGCTTGGGGGTCATTCGTGACCCCTTGCAGGGAAAAGAGGTAGTCATGTCGGCAAACGGAAGTAAAAAGAGATTATTTTCGGGATATGTATCCAAAGAGATTTTTGAACTCATGAACTATTTGATTGAGCGGGAAGAAGTAACAAAAGTAGTATTTGTCAGGAGAGCAATCCGGAATTTTATGGATGGACCACACTATATATCACCACGGTTGCGGATTACACAGAGGAGTGACCCGGATTATGTGGAAAGAAAATGCATGGTTGTCGTACACATGGAGGACGAACAGCGGGAACAGTTAAAAAAAGTGGCAGAAGAGCAGCACTGTACCCTGTCGCAGGTTTTTTTCCAAGTAATATTGGATTATTGTGCGGTACTGATTAGTTTGGATAGTACCGGAATGGAAATAAATCCTTAATGAAAGCTGTAAATAATTTTAAAGGAGGCTGATGTTATATGAAAAAGAAGATAAATAGAATGTTTGTATTCGTGTTGGCTATGGCAATGTTGGCAGTACCAGCACCCAAAGAAGCACTGGCAAAAAAAGCCAAAGTGAAAACAAAAAAAGTAACGTTGATTAAAGACAAGGAATCTGGAACGAACAACCGTTGCTTTTTCTTCCGCTATAAAATCAAAAAGATAAAGGTAAAATACAGTAAAAAGGGGATTGCCACGGCAAAGCTGAAAAAGGATAAACAGATGGGGCAATATATCCAAATAACTAGAAAGAAAAAAGGCAAGACAACAATAACGGTTAAAGTCTACTGGACAAAAAAGAAGTACAAAACATATAAATATAAGGTGACAGTTACTACACATTTGGATATTGCGAAAAGTGCCAGTGCAAAAAAGGAAGCAAAGAAAGCGTTTGCTCTGCAGAATAAGTATCGCAAAGATGCTGGAGTAGAACCGCTTAAATGGTCCGATGCGTTATATGAAGTGGGTCTATATCGATTAAAAACGAGTGGATATGATGGTCATGAAAATAAAGACAGAGATATTCATAATTATTTCGGGGATTTTTTTCTGAAAATTGACGATATGGGAGAAAATCTAGCAAGCGGCTATGGAAATGTGGAAGAAGCGGTAAAGAAAGGGTGGAGAAAAAGCGCAGGACATTATGACAACATGATTACTGCATATTGGCAGAGTGGTGCTATTGTAAAATATGGTCATACCTATATAGCTTTGTTTTCGTCAAATTTAGCACAGGAAATAGATAACTGGAAAAGTTATAAAACAACATCCGCCAAAGTTGTTGTTAAGCGTCAAGATAGAACAACAGGTAAATTTTTAACGGGTTCAGATATTGTTATTTATGATACGGCAGATAGGGAACAGTCCTCATGGGTGTACAGTATTCCGAAAAAAGGAGAGCGTACTATTCTTAAAGGATTGATTCCGGGGCATACGTATCGAATTTATGAGAGGTCTGCTCCAGCTGGATATGAAAAGGCAAAAGCGGTGACGTTTACAGCAAAAGCCATGAGCGAGGGAGTGAATTATATTACTTTGTCCAATTGAAAGAGTACTTGAAAAAAAGTAAATTGTACAATTGTGAAACGGCGGAGATTATCTCTGCCGTTTTACAATGGAGGGATTACTATGCGAGAAAACAATAAGAAATATAGAACGATAAAATGGGTGGACCGGCTGCGGATTGAAACATTGTATAATGCCGGACATTCGCCGCAGGAGATAGCAGAACAGCTTGGATTTCACCATAGTGCTATATATAGGGAATTGAAAAGAGGGAGAACTAGAAGGAGAAATTATGACTGGACAGAAGTTGAAATTTATAGTCCGGATTTAGCACAAAAGAAAGCAGATGAAAATAAGAAGAAAAAAGGGCGTAAACTAAAAATTGGAAATGATTATGCTTTTGCAGAGTATGTTGAAGATAAAATACTGAAGGAAAGACATTCACCGGCAGCTGTGCTGGCGGACATTGAGAATGAAAAAAAGGAGTTTAGAACTAAGATTTGTCTAACGACTTTATACAATTATATAAAAGGTGATGTATTTCTAAATGTGACTATGGCAGAGTGTCCTTATCATAAAATAAAACCAAAACAAAAGAAGAGAAAAGTGCAAAAGAGAATAAATGCCGGAACCAGTATTGAACAAAGACCATTGGATATATTGAACCGAGAAGAAGTTGGCCATTGGGAAATGGATACGGTAGTTGGTGGTCAGGGGAAAGGGAAAAAATCTTTTTTGGTACTGTCCGAACGAAAAACTCGCTTTGAAATTGTAGAAGTTTTGAAAGAACATACAGCGGCAGAGGTTGTAAGGATATTGGACAAACTGGAACGTAAGTTTACAGAAAAAACATTCCGGTCTGTTTTTAAAACAATAACAGTAGATAACGGAACAGAGTTTTCGGATTTTGAAGGTTTGGAACGTTCTAGACGTAATAAGAAGAAGAGAACGAAAGTCTACTATTGTCATGCGTATCGTAGCTGCGAACGGGGGACAAATGAGAACAGTAATAAATTCCTGAGACGCTGGCATCCTAAAGGGGAGAACCTTGATTCCGTCACCACGGCAGAGGCTAAGCGAATACAAAATTGGATGAATGACTATCCAAGACAGATATTCAAGTTTCTAAGTGCTGCAGATATGATACGTGGAGAGCCTATTGGTTCCTGTTTGCTGGAAGAGTAGGCTGCTGAATCTGTGAATACAGGCTGCCTTTATGGGACAGCCTTATTTTGTTGCTTGGATATAATAAATATAGTATAATACTTTAATTACAACTCATCTAGTTGATTGTTTTCTTTGTTCTTTCTTTAATTGAAAAAAGATGTGCAAGAAAACTTGACATTTGCACCCGATACGCAAAACGGTTATTTTACTTGCAAAATAACCGTTTTTTTAGTATGATAAAAGGAAGTGGCGAATACACTATATGAGAGGATGTGAGAATATGACTACGATAGTATGGCTGCTTATTGTTGCCATTATGTTAATCATTGAGATTTTTACAATGGGATTAACGACAATCTGGTTCAGTTTCGGTGCTGTAGTAGCGGCTGTTGCCTCTGCCTTTTCTGCACCGCTCTGGTTACAGATTGTTCTGTTTTGTGTAGTGTCAGTGGGCGTTATGATTTTAGTCCGTCCCTATGCTGTTAAAATTCAGAATAAAAATCAGGTAAAGACAAATATTGATGAGTATATTGGTCAGCAAGCCGTTGTCATTGCAGAGATTAATAACTTGACCGGAACGGGTAAGGTCCGTTACCGCGGAATCGAGTGGATGGCACGGAGTACAAAAGATGAAATTATTCCGGTAGAGGAAGTCGTAACGATTGAGAGTCTTTCCGGTGTAAAACTTATGGTTACAAAAGCAAAGGAATCCGATGACGAAGATAACAAATAATACTGAAACAAAAAGAAATGGAGGAAACAGAAATGGATAATTTGACACCTATTATTATTGTACTGATTGTTGTAATTCTTTTATGTCTGTTAGCATCTTGTATTAAAATTGTACCACAGGCTCATGCCTATATTGTAGAGCGTCTTGGCGGTTATCAGGCAACTTGGAATGTGGGAATTCACTTTAAGGCACCGATTATTGACAAGGTAGCGAGAAAAGTCCGCTTGAAAGAGCAGGTGATGGATTTCCCGCCACAGCCGGTTATCACAAAGGATAATGTAACGATGCAGATCGATACCGTTGTATTTTTCCAGATTACAGATCCGAAGCTGTTTACTTATGGTGTAGAAAATCCGATTATGGCGATTGAAAACCTGACAGCGACTACGCTCCGTAATATTATTGGTGATTTGGAATTAGACCAGACATTGACATCCCGTGAGACCATTAATACCCATATGCGTTCCAATTTGGATATTGCAACAGATCCATGGGGAATCAAGGTAAATCGTGTTGAGCTGAAAAATATTATTCCACCTCGTGAAATTCAGGATTCTATGGAGAAGCAGATGAAAGCAGAGCGTGAACGCCGGGAGTCGATTCTTCGTGCGGAAGGTGAGAAAAAATCAACGGTTCTTGTGGCAGAAGGTAAAAAAGAATCTGCAATTTTGGAAGCAGAAGCAGAGAAAGAAGCGGCAATTCTCCGTGCAGAAGCGAAGAAGGAAGCGATGATTCGTGAGGCAGAAGGCCGTGCTCAGGCAATTCAGGCAGTACAGAAAGCAACAGCAGATGGTATTCAGTTCTTAAATGAGTCCAATCCATCTCAGGCAGTTCTGACTTTGAAAAGTCTGGAAGCATTTGAGAAGGCGGCGGATGGCCAGGCAACAAAGATTATTATACCATCTGAGATTCAGGGAGTGGCAGGTCTTGCCAAATCCGTCATTGAAACGGTTAAGGAAAAATAGAAAAGAGTGTGTAACAAATGAATTTAAAAGGAAGAAATTTTTTAACATTAAAGGATTTTACACCAGAGGAAATTCGTTACTTTCTTGATGTAGCAAAGGAATTAAAGGAAAAGAAAAAAAATGGTGTAGTAGAGAAACCATTGGAGGGCAGGAATATTGCCTTGATTTTTGAAAAAACCAGTACAAGGACCCGTTGTTCTTTTGAAGTTGCCGCCCATGATCTAGGAATGGGTGTTACTTATCTTGATCCAAAAGGTTCCCAGATTGGGAAGAAAGAAAGTATTGCTGATACCGCGCGGGTACTTGGCAGAATGTTCGATGGAATCGAGTATCGTGGATATGGTCAGGAAATTGTAGAGGAACTGGCTGCTTATGCAGGGGTTCCCGTATGGAATGGCTTGACGAATGAATATCATCCGACCCAGATGTTAGCCGACCTTCTTACGATTGAGGAGCAGTTCGGTTCGTTGAAGGGGCTGAAATTAACTTATATGGGAGATGCCCGTTATAATATGGGAAATTCTCTGATGATCGCCTGTGCGAAGATGGGAATGCATTTTACCGCTTGTGCACCAAAGGAATATTTTCCGAATGAGGAATTGGTAAAAGAGTGTGAAGAGTACGCAAAGGCAAGTGGCGGAAGCATTACACGGACGGAAGATGTGACAGAGGGAACAAGTGGTGCCGATATTCTTTATACCGATGTCTGGGTATCTATGGGTGAGCCGGACGAGGTGTGGGAAGAGCGGATTCAGGCATTATCCCCTTATCAGATCAATGCAAAGGCAATGGCAAATGCAAAGGAGACAGCTGTATTCATGCATTGTCTCCCTGCCTTCCATGATTTAAAAACAACGATTGGAAAGGAAATATATGAGAAATATGGTCTTACAGAAATGGAAGTGACCGATGAAATATTTGAAAAGTATGCCGATGTAGTATTCCGGGAAGCGGAAAACCGTATGCATACGATTAAGGCAGTGATGTACGCTACTCTTTTAGAGTAGGTCTAATATTAGAAAGGAGCCAATATGAGCAACTTAAACGCCGGATACAGAAGTGATTGGTTACATAAGATGGCATCGGTGTGCGAAGCGAGCAGTACGATTGACTCTACTTTATTTGGTAAATATGAGGTAAAACGTGGTCTTCGCGACCTCAATGGTCAGGGAGTATTGACAGGGCTTACCGAAGTTTCGGAAATTCGTTCCCGTGAAATGGTAAATGATGAGTGGGTTCCCTGTGATGGTAAGCTGTTTTATCAGGGAATTGATATTGAAGACATTGTAGACGGATTTCTTTCTGAAAAGAGATTTGGATATGAAGAGGTTGTATATTTGTTGTTATTTGGTAAATTGCCGAATTATCAGCAGTTAGAAGAGCTGAAGGATATGCTGGCAAATTACCGTCAGAGCCTTCCAACGAGCTTTGTAAGAGATATTATTATGAAAGCCCCGAGTGTGGATTTAATGAATACACTGGGACGAAGTGTACTGACGCTCTATTCTTATGATGACAGGGCGGATGATACTTCGACGGAAAACGTATTAAGACAGTGTTTGCAGCTGGTGGCACTGTTTCCGATGTTTTCTGTCTATGGATATCAGGCAGCATGCTATTTTCATGAAGGTTCCAGTTTCTTTTTACACCCTCCAAAACCGGAATATTCAACGGCAGAGAATATTTTACATATGCTTCGGCCGGATAGTGAATTTACGCCATTGGAGGCAAAAATTCTAGATATTGCACTTGTTCTTCATGCAGAACATGGTGGTGGTAATAACTCCACCTTTACTGACCATGTTGTAACATCTTCGGGGACAGATACCTATGCGGCAATCTCTGCGGCACTTGGTTCGTTGAAAGGACCAAGACACGGAGGTGCTAATAAGAAAGTTTCCATGATGTTCGAAGACATGAAAAAGCGTGTAAAAGACTGGACGGATGAAGATGAGGTGCGGAGTTATCTTACCGCCCTCCTGAATCATAATGCATTTGATAAAGCAGGTCTGATATATGGAATGGGGCATGCCGTTTATTCTATTTCAGATCCCCGGGCCAGAACATTTCGGAAGTTTGTGGAAAAACTGGCAGAAGAAAAGGGAATGCAGAAGGAATTTGCCCTTTATAATCTGGTAGAAAAACTGGCACCGAAAGTGATTGCAGAAGAGCGTCACATTTACAAAGGTGTCAGTGCCAACATTGATTTTTACAGTGGACTGGTATATAGTATGCTTGAGCTTCCACTGGAATTATATACGCCATTATTTGCAATTGGACGTATTGCAGGCTGGAGTGCACACCGCTTAGAAGAGCTGGTAAATGCTGGTAAAATTATTCGTCCGGCTTATAAAGCAGTGGCAAAACATAAACCGTATGTTCCGATGAACGAACGAGAATAGAGGAGGATTCCTCATGAAGGAAGAACAGATTCTTTGTGCTTGTAGTGCTTATGAGCAGAAATATTATCTAAATCCCCGATTTGCTTCATTGCCCCAGCAGATTCAGGACGAACTGCAAATATTGGCAGTTACGCTGACAGAGGATGTGGGTGGTGTATTCACCATGGAGTATGATGACGATGGAAGCCTTTATATGTCTACGACGGCAAAGGAAAATGATTTTCTCTATGACGAAATCGGCAGTCATTTGAAAATAAAACAGTACCGGGTAAAATATGCAGAGTTACTGGAGAATTTGGAAACGTATTACCGGCTGTTCATTTTGTCGGATGAAGCAGAGAGGAAAACAGCATTGGAGGAATTAGATGATACTGGCGATTGATATAGGAAATACAAATCTTACTTTTGGACTTTTTGATGGGGACAGAATCTGTCATAAGTTTCGTCTGACTACCAGTCTTCCGAGAACCTCGGATGAGTTCGGTGTACAGATCATGGAACAGCTGTCCCATCAGCACGTTTCCGCGAAAGATGTAGAGGACGTTATTATATGTTCGGTTGTGCCAAAGGTAATGTATTCGCTGACGAGTGGAATAAAAAAATATTTGGATTGTGATCCGATGATTGTCGGGCAGGGAACGAAGTCAGGAATTCGTATTGCAACAACAAATCCGATGGAAATCGGTGCTGACCGTGTTGTCGATGCAGTGGGGGCTTATTTTCTGTATGGAGGTCCTGTTATTGTGATTGATTATGGTACGGCTACTACCTATGACCTTGTGACGGCAGACGGTGCTTTTGTTGCCGGGGTGACAGCTCCGGGAATTCGGATCAGTGCAAAAGCATTGTGGAGTAACGCAGCGAAGCTTCCTGAAATTGAAATTGTGAAGCCGGAATCCATTCTGGCAAAAACAACGATAACGAGCATGCAGGCAGGACTTGTCTACGGAACGATTGGACAGGCTGAATACATTATAGATAAATTTAAGGAAGAATCTGGCTTTACCGGAGTAAAAGTGGTTGCCACTGGTGGATTAGGCAGGATTATTTCGGAGGGAACAGATAAAATCGATGTTTATGATCCGGAGCTTACTTTGAATGGAATGCGGCTTATTTACGAGAGGACAAAGGCATGAAAAAGCTGGCAATTGGTAATGTGGAATTAGAAGGAAACTTGATATTAGCACCAATGGCAGGGGTTACAGACCTGCCATTTCGTATACTCTGCAAAGAACAGGGTGCGGATTTAATATGTACGGAAATGGTCAGTGCAAAAGGAATTTATTACAACAACAAAAATACAGAAGATTTACTTCGGATTGATGAAAGGGAACGGCCGGTATCGTTACAGCTATTTGGCTCTGACCCGGAGATCTGCGGAGAGATGGCGAAGAAAATCGAAGAGCGGAATTTTGATATACTGGATTTTAACATGGGATGTCCGGTGCCCAAAGTAGTCAATAACGGTGAAGGTTCAGCACTTTTAAAGAATATTCCACTGGCATTTAAAGTGATAGAGCGGGTGGTCAGATCCATTCATAAACCTGTGACGGTAAAAATCCGCAAAGGGTTTCAAAAAGGAGAAGAACAGGCGGTGGAGATGGCAAAGGCAATGGAACAGGCAGGGGTGTCAGCTCTTGCCGTACATGGCAGAACGAGGGAAGAATATTATAGTGGAAAAGCAGACTGGGATATTATTGCAAAGGTGAAAGATGCGGTCTCGATTCCGGTAATCGGAAATGGGGATATTGTAACCCCTCTTGATGCAGAGAGGATGCTGGAATATACTCATTGTGACGGTATTATGATCGGGAGAGCGGCACGGGGAAATCCTTGGATTTTTCATCAGATGAAAACTTATTTTTCTACTGGGAATCTGGAGAAAAAACCGGATTTTCCGACAGTATGCGAAACAATACTCCGGCATGCCAGAATGCAGATCGAGTGGAAGGGGCAGCTGAGGGGAATGCGGGAAATGCGTACTCATGTGGCAAGCTATACGGCAGGATATCCTCATTCAGCAGCACTGCGAAGAGCCATGAATCAGGTCGAGACTTATGAGGAATTGGAGAAATTGCTGGCAGCGTATAGAAATTAAGATTGATTGAATGGAACCAGAAAAAGGCAAATGGGTAACATTTGTCTTTTTTTTGAAAATTATGTGAAATTTTTTTCATCTTCTTTACAAAACCTGTTCATATTTATTTTGTATCCTTACAGCAGTGACAAATATAAAAGTAATTCATGATAGTTATGCAGGGACTATTGTGGAGGAAGGAGCAAAGAAGTGGAACAGTGGATGAAAAAGCATAGGGTGCTTGTCGTAGTGTTTATAGTTATCATACTGATTGGAATCGCAGCGGCAATCTTTTTGCCCCGCATAGTTGGAGCAGAACAGGTTCCCGAGAGACTGGTAAAAGAAAATACGGTGCAGCTAACGAAGATGGATCTGACGAGTTCTATCAGTGCTACAGGTACTATTGAGAGTGCTGCGACAAAAACTGTCAGTGCAAATGTTAATGGTGTCGAGGTCAAGAGTGTGAAAGTTAAGGAAGGAGATGCAGTAAAGAAAGGACAGACGTTATTGACTTTTGACAAGTCTGATCTGGAAGAGGCTTTACAGGAAGCGAAGGAAAACCTTTCGGAAGTAACTGTACAGACGGCAAATGAACTCCGTCAGGCAAAACGCAAGGTTTCGGAAGCACAGGAAACGTATACATCACAAAAGGAAAAATTGGCGAACAATGTATCGGAGGCAAAGGAAGAATATGAAGCTTCTAAAAAAGCGGTCTCTACTGCCAGAACGGCGGCTGAAAAACAGAAAGCACAGGAAACGCTGAAACAGACAGAATCCGCTTATGAACAGGCGAAATCGGAACAGGAAAGCACAAACAAACAGAACAAATCCAATATCCAAACTGCCAAGGACTCGGTGACCACAGCGCAAAATAATAAGAAGAAAAGTTTGCGGGAAGCAGAAAAAACAGTGGAAGAAGCAGAAAAAACATTGGAAGAGTGTTCAGTGACAGCTCCGATGGACGGGGTTGTGACAGCAATCGATGCTGAAGTGGGCGATACCTATAGCGGCGGTGCGATGCTTGAGATTAGTGATTGTATGGATTTACTGGTTTCTACAACTGTAAGTGAATATGATATTGCAAAGGTAAAAAAGGGGCTTAAGGTAGTGATTCTGACGGACGCAACGGAAGATACGGAACTGGAAGGAACAATTACTTATGTGGCAATGACGACAGGAAGTACATTGGATTCCGGAAGTTCCAGTGGCAATACCGGAAATAATACATCCATGTCAACAGGTACCAGCTCCTCCTCCAGCAGCACTGGATATGAGGTGCGAATTCAGATAAAGGAGAAAAATGATAATATTCGTATAGGTATGACAGCGAAATGCAGTATTGTTCTGGAAGAGGCAGCGGATGTATATGCAGTACCATACGATGCCATTCATACCAATTCCAATGGCGGTAATGTAATTTATGTAAAGGATTCTTCCAGTGGTTCCCGTAAGGAAGTGACGGTAACAAAAGGAATGGAAAGTGATTATTATGTAGAGGTAAGTGGCAGTGATTTGAGCGAAGGCTTACAGGTCATCATTCCTTCGGATGAAACTTCTGCCGGCTCTTCTGCCAATAAAGCGGAAAAGAATTCCGGTGCACTAGATGGTTTGATACCGGATAGCGGCAGCCGAGGAAATCATTCCGATAAAGGCGGCGGTTTTGGCGGTGGAGCACCAGCGGGCGGTCCCGGTATGTAAGGAGGTGTGACATGGAAGAGAAACCTACGGTAATTGACTTGCAGGGGATTGTAAAGCGCTTTTATATTGGAAAACCAAACGAACTGGAAATTCTTCATGGAATTGATTTGCAGGTAAAGGAAGGAGAGTTTATCTCTATTGTGGGAGAATCCGGTTCGGGAAAATCCACATTCATGAATATTATCGGAGCACTGGACCGCCCGACAGAGGGAGAATATCATCTGGCGGGAGTGGATGTGTGTCATGCGAAAGATAAGTATTTATCGGAAATAAGGAATCAACAGATTGGTTTTGTATTTCAGACTTATAATCTGATTGCCCGCACTACGGCACTCTCCAACGTAGAATTGCCGATGTTGTATGCAGGACTCGGGAAAAAGGAGCGGACGGAGCGGGCCAAAGAGCTTCTTGCTATGGTCGGAATGGAAGACCGTATGAGCCACCGTTCGGATGAGCTGTCCGGTGGTCAGAAACAACGAGTTGCCATTGCCCGTGCCATGGGAAATAATCCCTCTATTATTCTTGCCGATGAACCGACAGGGGCACTGGATTCTAAGACGGGACGGATGATTATGGATATCTTTCATAAGCTCCATAAAGAGCAGGGAAAATCCATTATTCTCATTACCCATTCCCGAGAGCTGGCAGAGGAAACAGAGCGGATCGTGACACTAAAGGATGGTGAGATTATCGGAGAGAGAGGGGAAAGCCGGTTATGCTGATATGGGAAAATATAAAGCTTGCTCTTCAGGGGCTTCGCAGTAATAAAATGCGTGCCCTCTTAACAATGCTTGGTATTATAATTGGTATCGGTTCTGTTATCGCGATTATGACCGTGAGCTCCTCACTGACCAATTCCATTACGGATACATTTGCCGAAATGGGAGCCAATAATGTTACTGTCGGACTGAAACAACAATCCGAAGAGCAGGAGACTCGGAGCAATGGTATGAAATTTGGTGTATCTAACCGGAGAATCAGTTTGGAGGAAGAAGACCGGATTACCGACGAGATGATAGAGGAAGTAAAGAAAAAATATTCTACAGAAGTAGGATGCGTTTCTCTCGAAGAGTCCGTGGGAAGTGGTACAGTAAAATCAGGAGAGAATTCTGCCAATGTGACCTTGTCGGGAATCAATACCGGCTTTTTTAACACGAACGAGCTGACATTGCTGACAGGGCGTTTTCTGACAGAGGATGATGTCACCGGAAGTAAAAGCGTCATCATGGTGTCGAATAAAGTAGTGGAGAATATTTTTGACGGTGATAATAATGCGGCACTTGGTCAGAAGATAAATATTGATATTAATAATGTATATTACAGCTTTTATATTGTGGGAGTATATGAGTATGATGAAGATGCTGATTCCTTTTCCTCGGATTCCGATGAGGATGTGACTACGTCAGCATATCTGCCGATTACGACAGGAAAGCAGACAATGCATACCGACGACGGCTATGAGAAGTTTACTATTGTGACAAATTCAACCGTGGAAAGTGTAACGGATTTTGCGGATGAGATTGCAGCTTATATGAATCAGAAATTTTATGTGCAAAATGAAGATTATCAGATCAGTACGACAACAATGAGTACCATGACGGACTCCATGAACGAAATGATTGGAACCGTTTCTGTTGCCATTGCCTTTATTGCAGGAATTTCTCTTTTGGTAGGAGGAATCGGTGTGATGAATATCATGCTGGTATCGATTACCGAGCGTACACGGGAAATTGGAACGAGGAAGGCACTGGGGGCAAAAAACAGCTCCATACGGCTCCAGTTCATAATAGAGTCGGTTATTTTGTGCCTGATCGGTGGCGTTCTTGGTATTATTCTCGGATTGATACTCGGAGCTGTGGCGGCCTCTATGCTCGGCTATTCGGCAGCAGCACCACTGGCAGCAATTGCAGGCTCGGTAGTATTTTCTATGGTCATTGGAGTATTCTTTGGATATTATCCGGCGAACAAGGCGGCAAAAATGAACCCGATTGAAGCTCTGCGTTATGAATAGTAATTGAGCGGTTCCTAAAAGGCCGTACAGGAGTATTTTCCCGTACGGCCTTTTGAGTTTATTTGTTTGCGTTTTTTTTGGCTTCTTTGATAATAATTGTAGTGCTGGCTTTTTTCTCGTCATCTGTTTCCTTTACTTCTGGTTTTTTAATTTCGATATCGTAGTCATCACTGTATTTTTTTATTTTGACATCTACACCGTCTTTCTTATAGTGGTAGTCTGGATCGGATATCTCGATGTTTGGTTGAGCCATTTTTTTTACTTTGTTCATTAAGTGTCCGCCAGTAGCAGCGTCAACACCAATGATTCCGCCGGCAAGTAAAGTAATTGCGAGTACAGCAGCTACGGCTATTTTATGAATTTTAATTTTCATGAAATCTACTTCCTTCCTATCAAATAATTGATGTTTTACATTCTGTAGAATATCCGGAGAGTTATTTACTCCGCACAGATTATCCTCTGGAATGTATTGTTGCATGATATCGAATAAATTGTTGTTTCTATTCATACCCATGTTCCTCCAATCTTTGTTTGCAGCGTTTTCGAATTCGATGTAATGTCATCTTAACTTTGGAATCCGTCAGTTCATATCGTTCTGCGATACTGTGTATTTTTTCGTAATAATAATAGTAGAGGAGAAAAATTTCACGGTCTAAAGGAGAAAATTCCTGCAGTGTATTTTCCACAATGGCGAGTTGTTCTTTTTGCTCCAAATTCGCACATAGAATATCTTCCTCTCCGGCATCCCAATCTTCCAATGGAGAAGTGAGATGATAGGAACGCAATTTATTACGTGCAGCATTTCTGGCTATGCTGACCAGATACGGTTTCAGGGGGCGGTGTTTATCGAGTTGTTTTGCATACCGCCATAGGTTCCAAAAAATGTCGGATACGGTTTCTTCCACATCTTCCGGCTGCATGGCATCACCAAGTATGTTGTTTACTATGGTATAGACATAACCACCATAGCAATCAATTACTTGGCGAAGTACCTTTTCTTTCTTCTTTTTAAGCCCCTGAATAAAGTATACGTCGTCCATCGTTACCTCCTATGCTGCATTTGAAAAGCTTGTCGACTAGCCATTTCATTATTATATACACTAGTTGTGAAGAAATGGTCACAGATTGATTGATTTTTTTGAGAAAACTCGGTATACTGGAAAAAGAGGTGACAGAATGAAGATTAAGCGAATTGCCCACCGGGGATTCTCATCGGAAGCTCCGGAGAATACTCGTGTCTCTTTTGCGATGGCAGTGGAAGGGGCTTTTTATGGTGTGGAATGTGATATTTGGAAAACAAAAGACGGTGAATATGTAGTTTCTCACGATGGACATTTGCTGCGTATGTGCGGAGTGGATAAATATATTCCGGAAATGACTTACGCTGAAGTCTGCTCTTATCCGGTGACAGGTGGGAAAAAACGGGGAAATTATCCGGTGCAATATTTGATTTCATTTCGGGAATATTTATCTATAATGACACGGAATGAAACCATACATCCGGTTATTGAACTGAAAGTAGATTATACAATTGCAGAACTTGGAGAGATTGTTTCTTTAGTGGGAAAATATGGGCTGTGGGAGCGGACGATTTTTATCAGTATGTATCCGTCTGTTTTATTGCGGTTGAAAGAGGAATACAATTTTCCGGCAGAACGGCTGCAGTATGTTTATGGTGTGCCGTGGGAGATAAAGTTCCGCCCGGTTGGTTTAGAACTGGAACAATGGCTTATTGAAAACCGTATTAATTTGGACACCCGCTATTCGCTGGTAAACAAAGGGAATATTATGCGGCTTCAGGCAGCAGGGATTGAAATTAATGTGTGGACGGTTAATACGGAGAAGGAGTTCCGGCAGATGACGGAGGAGCTCGGGGTGGATTATATAACGTCGAACTACTATTTTCAGTAGAAAAATGATATGAAATGGAGAGTGTATATGAAGTTCTTAAAACAATTAAAATGGAATTTAATTTTATTGGCAGTATTTTTTATTGCCCTTGGGGTGGTGCTTATCCTGTCACCGGGGGCGACAATGAAAACAATCTGTTATATTTTGGCAGCGATTCTGATTGTAGTCGGTGTAGTATTTCTTGCTAACTATCTGCGTAATGACATTGTGGGAATCATTTACCGATATGATCTCGTTATAGGGCTCAGTGCTATTCTTGGTGGTATTTTGGTTATTATTAAAGTAGAGCAGTTAACCGAACTGATTCCGGCGGTACTTGGTTTTCTTGTGACCATCAGCGGAATTTTGAAAATGCAAAATTCCATTGATATGCTGCGCCTAGGACACGGCACATGGTATGTGGCATTTGCCATGGCAATAATCAATATCGTGTTTGGCGTACTGCTTTTGATGAATCCGTTTGGCACAATGGAACTGCTTCTTATGTGGCTTGGTATTGGATTTGTTTATAGCGGGGCAACGGATTTATATGTGACGATTTCCATTTCCCATAAGTTGAGTAAAATGAATCTTAGTACGGAGATAATACCATCTGAGGAAGAATAAAGTTTTTACAATCAATGGAGGAATTATGTCAAATTATCATTCCCTGACGAAGGAACTACAGGAGAAAATAAGAGAAGACCGATTAAATCATTGGATCAACCCCTATGCTTTTGCCGATGAGGCGGTTGTTAGGCGGGAAAATCAACATGATAAAGCGAATTTGTGGCGTCCTGCATTTGTGCGGGATACGGAGAAGATAATGCATGTGCCTTATTATAATCGTTATTCGGATAAAACGCAGGTGTTTTCCTTTTATCAGAATGATGATATTTCGCGACGTGCCCTGCATGTTCAACTGGTAGCCAGAATTGCGAGAAATATCGGAAATGTTCTCGGGTTAAATGAAGATTTAATTGAGGCGATTTCCCTTGGACATGACATTGGGCACACGCCCTTTGGCCATGCCGGAGAGAGAATTCTCAGTGATCTGTATTATGAAAATACGGGGCGGTATTTTAATCATAATGTACATAGTGTAAGAGTTTTAGATGGCATTATCCATCGAAATATCAGCTTGCAGACGCTTGACGGGATTCTTTGCCATAACGGTGAACTGGAATTGCAGGATTATCGTCCCTGTGAGATGACGACGTTTGTAGAATACGATAAAAAGGTAGAAAAGTGTTATGTAGAGGAACAGGCTATCGGGCGTCTGATTCCATGTACACTGGAAGGATGTGTCATGCGAATCTGTGATATCATTGCTTATCTTGGTAAGGATAGGCAGGATGCTTCCCGGCTGGGACTTTTAGAACATTCCAATTTCAGCGGAGGGGCGATTGGCACTGAAAATGCAGAAATTATAAATAATCTTATTGTCAATCTTTTAGAAAACAGCTATCGAAAACCATATTTAAAGCTTGATTCAGAATATTTTGAAGCACTTCGGCAGGCAAAGAAAGAAAATTATGAAATGATTTACCGGAATAAGGAATTAGATGAATTGTATGAAAATGAAATTCGTCCAATGTTCGGCCAGTTATATGAGGAATTGCTGCGACAGGCAAAAAGCAGAGACCGTAATACGATACTTTACAGGCATCACATTTCCTATGTGAATAAAAATAATTATCGGATACCGGATGGCACAGCTCCTTATGAGGAAACAGAACCGAATCAAATGGTGGTGGATTATCTTGCCAGTGTGACTGACGATTACTTTTTAGCACTCTATCAGGAGTTGTTTCCGAAGGGAAAACATGGAGTGGACTTCAGGGGGTATTTTGATTAGATTGACAACAGTGGCAACACGGGACTTGTTTTGGTAATTTGAATATGATAGAATAAGCGTTAGCATATTGACGCAAAACAATAAACCAACGATGAGGAGGATATCACGGTGGACAAAGAATTAGTCATCGTACTGGACTTTGGCGGACAGTACAATCAGCTTGTGGCACGACGTGTCAGAGAGTGTAATGTATATTGTGAGATTTATTCATATAAGACGGATCTAGATAAAATAAAGGAAATGAATCCGAAAGGAATCGTTTTGACCGGAGGACCGAATAGCTGTTATGAAGAGGGGGCACCGTCGTATTCCCGGGAACTGTTTGAAATGGGAATTCCGGTACTTGGATTATGCTATGGAGCTCAGCTTATGATGCATGTGCTTGGCGGAACGGTCGAAAAAGCTCCTGTCCGCGAATATGGAAAAACAGATGTACATGTGAATACAAGTTCTGCCTTGTTCACGGATGTATCGGAAAATACTGTTTGTTGGATGAGTCACTTTGATTATATATCTCAGGCAGCACCGGGATTTGATATTTGTGCACACACCTCGGATTGTCCGATTGCGGCAGCAGAAAATCCGGGAAAAAAATTGTATGCGATTCAGTTCCACCCAGAGGTGCTTCATACGAAAGAGGGCACCAAAATGTTGTCCAATTTTGTCTATCATGTATGCCACTGTTCCGGCGACTGGCGTATGGACTCCTTTGTAGAACATCAAATAAAAGCCATTCGTGAAAAAGTGGGAAAAGGGCGTGTACTCTGTGCTCTGTCCGGTGGTGTGGACAGCTCGGTAGCAGCCGTTCTTTTGTCAAAAGCAATTGGTGACCAGCTGACCTGTGTATTTGTAGATCAGGGACTTCTTCGCAAAAACGAAGGGGATGAGGTAGAAGCGGTATTCGGACCAGAGGGCGATTATGACTTGAATTTCATACGTGTCAATGCCCAAGAGCGCTTTTATGAGAAATTAGCAGGTGTGGAAGAACCGGAAGCAAAACGAAAGATTATCGGTGAAGAATTTATTCGTGTATTTGAACAGGAAGCAAAGAAAATCGGTGCAGTAGATTTTCTCGTACAGGGAACCATTTATCCGGATGTAGTGGAAAGCGGTCTGGGCGGAGAGTCTGCGGTAATTAAAAGCCATCACAATGTAGGCGGGCTTCCGGACTATGTGGATTTTAAAGAAATTATCGAACCTCTCCGTGACCTTTTCAAGGATGAGGTTCGCAAGGTGGGGCTGGAACTTGGAATTCCAGAGTACCTTGTCTTTCGTCAGCCGTTTCCGGGCCCCGGACTTGGAATCCGAATCATCGGCGAGGTTAATGCGGAAAAAGTCCGCATCGTGCAGGATGCGGATGCTATTTACCGGGAGGAAATTGCTAAGGCGGGACTTGACCGCGAACTCAATCAGTACTTTGCAGCATTGACGAATATGCGCAGCGTGGGTGTCATGGGAGACGAGAGAACCTATGATTATGCAGTGGCATTGAGAGCCGTTAAGACGATTGATTTTATGACGGCAGAGAGTGCTGATATTCCGTTTGATGTGCTGCAGACGGTGATGACTAGAATTATTAATGAGGTGAAGGGGGTTAATCGCGTGTTCTATGATTTGACGAGTAAGCCGCCGGGAACGATAGAGTTTGAGTAGATAGGAAAAACGCTACAGCCCAGTGTTTATAGGGGTTGTAGCGTTTGTTTTTTGCGAGTGCTTCTATTTTGCTTCTAAATTTTATATTTTTGCATACATTCCCAGTTGCACTTTTTAGAGATTCTAACTGTTACCACACTTTCGAGATGTTTTTCCGGTTTACTATCATTTTTGCTTTCTTAGTTGGATTTGATATTAGATACAATTTATATATGGGGAACTCCATATGCATATTTATTCTAATCTTTTTGATAAAGTTCTAAAATTGACGTAATTTGTTTTTTTAACCATCCTAAGTTAGCTCGTATAATTAAATCATCACAATTCTCTGGAATTATTGCTTCACCGATATCTTTTAGTATAGAAAGGTCATCAAGGCAATTTTTACTGCGAATAATATTTGTTGGGTATAAAGTGTTTAAAATATGTCTGAATTCATCTATATCCGCGGCATTTGAATTGGTAATTGTTTTTATCCATATATTTGTTGGAGCTTTATTGAATAATACACCGTCTGGATCATAATTTATTCTATAGTCAGAAACGAAATTATCCAGTTCGTGAGCCCAATTAGAGGCATTGAGTATATCAATGATGCTTTTTTCTTTTGCAAGATTGTTTTTTTCAGCAATGGCATTATTTAGTTCTCTGAGTTGTGATAGTATTTTTTCTTTAAATACTTTATCTTCAACAAAAAATAGATCAGAATCTATTTTAACTGGATTTTTACTGTTATTTATATTGTTTAACATGATTGATTTAAATTCATTCAAATAAGCCGAAGAAAACCCAATATCTATGAGCCTTTGTAATGTTATAATGATTTTTTGATAAGCTAAAAAAGGATATTTATCATTAGATAGTCTATCTTTAATGCTTTGAATCTGTTCCTCGCACCATTCTTGGGGATGGTAGTAATAACCATTGTATAGCTGATTAACAGGATCATTATTTGAAAGCTTCTCCCTTAATTGATCGTTTATATATTTGTTTATATCAGATTCAAAATCGTCATAAACAAACTCTCCGGTTTCAACATATTTTTTTACTGCTGTGGATTTAGGTCTTACATCATAATGAATTTTCTGCCAATCATCTGTTGGTGGCTTGAATTCGGATTTAAATTCGATAGACCAAATAAAGCAGTCTTGAATCAAAAATGACATTACTGCATCAAAATAATCATCGTCAATTGATAATTCTGACAATCTTTGACAGAGATATGATATTTTTGAAATGTAAAATTGAAATGTTCTCAGGTTATGATGGGAATACTGATTCATATAATTGTAGAATATGTCAATATGCTCATCTAATTCTTTGGCAAGGGTATTGTCTAAACTGGTATTTGCGATAAGCTGTTTGCATATCTCTCTTACATTTGGCTGATAATGTAAAGTAATGCCTATTAATTTTTCTCGGATTTTTTTGTATTTACTATCATATATTTCATCAGAAAAAAGTAGCTTCCTTTTGTCCTCAAGTTCAGAAATTTTGATTTTACCACTGTTTATATTATTAGTACGATAATAGTTATTTGAGTTTTCTTTCTTTTTCCATTCAATCTTATCATTTAAAACTAAAAAGTACTGGAGTTCTTTTTGGACATTGAGTTCTTTCATGGAGATTTCCTTTTCGTTTGCGATAAGGATAACCTTTGTGTTCTCATGCTCTACAAGACCATTTATAAATCCAAATAGTTCATTGATAGGGCAGTCGCATCTCTCTAAATCATCAAAAATGAATATGAAGTCTTTCATTAAAAACCAATCGGAAGTGAATTCAAAAACATTAACATCTGGCAGAAATTTCTCCCTAACTTTATTTAGAACTCTTTTAGATGTTGACAGTATGTTTCCGATAGCAGGTTCTATGTTCTTTGGAGTTTTTTGTTTTATATATTTAGGGATGTTTTTAATAATGGGATTTATGTGCTTTGTCGTTCTTTGTGCCAAAAAATTTTTTGCTTCCTCTGCAAAAACCCATACCATTGCCTCTTGTATATCCTGAATTGTCTTGCATCCATACAGGGAAATGTATTTTGCGGTTCTTTTGCTGGATTTTTGTTCGAATTCTTTGATTTTATCTAAAAGAATATGTTTAACAAAGTAAGTCTTACCACATCCCCATTCACCATCTATAAGAATGGCATATTGATAGGAATCATCTTTTAAGTATCGGTTGACTTCTTCTATAATTTGGTGTTCAAACATAAATGTCTCCTTGGTATGAATTATTATTTATATCATCAAAGAGGATGATGTAAGAAAGGATATACAATAAAAACATTGTTTATTAGTATCGTTCATGCTCTATAGTTCTTTTAATTTTTATTCTTTACAACGATACCTTTGGTACCCTTCTTCACAACCATATTACTATCCATCAAATGCTGCTTTATCTCATCCGCTTTCTCCCTCATATCAGCAACTTCATTCTGGTATTCTTCCACCGTTTCAAACTCGTTTCTGGCATCCACTGTTTTTTGAAGCAAGTCCCTTGTTCTTGCCCACTTTGCAAGTCGGTCATTAATTGCCGGATTATTGAATTTCAAAGCAATGGAATCCGGCTCATACTCTCCTTTTTTATTCTTCTTACCCGTAAATTCAATATCCAACTGCTCGTCCATCTTAAAAATCAGAGACAGTACATCAGACACTGTTTCAATATCAAAATCCATAAATATGTTGATACTGATGCCGAGTGCATTAGCGATTTTCAGAAGCTGCTCCGGTTTGGGGTTGCGGTCTCCGGCTTCATATTTCCTTATCGTCACTTCATTTATACCGCCTGCCAGTTCTCCCAGCATTTTTTGTGAGATGCCACGCATCTTGCGGTAAGTCCGTATTTTTTCTCCAACGGTCATTAGAAATCCTCCAACAAACATATTTGACAGATACATTTGTATTGTAACACAGGCAAAGAGAAATGAAAACAGAAAAATAACGGATAAGAGCAAAAAGGACGTAAATGACAGAACAGGATGGAAGGCAGTGACAAGACAGGATGATTGGAATACGTCAAAGAAGGTATTTCCATATAGAAATAGGGACAAGGAATGGATTTTATGGGATGAAAAATAAAAAAATGAAAAATTCTATTGACAGGATACATTTGTATCTGCTATTATATGGATTACACGAAGAGATACAAAAGTATCTAGTACTAGGAAAGGGGGCAGTTTTATGGGGATAACCAGACAGATGTTTTTATCGGTAGCTGAAATACAGGGATTGCTGGGAATGTCAAAATCATACTGTTATGAGCTGGTGGCAAAGCTCAATGATGAGTTGGAGAAGATGGATAAGATTGTCATTCCGGGCAAAGTTCCAACACAATTTTTCCTTGAAAAGTTTTACGGTATGGAGCTTACAGATGAAATGCTGGAAGAAGCCAGAAAGCGTGTAACTGAGAAACGGGTAGTTTGATTTATGTCGGAATGCCGGACAGGGAGTGGCATTTATGTGGCAGGAAAGGAGAGCAGATGAATTTAAGTAAGGATAAGAAAACGGGGAAATGGCTGTGCCAGTTTTATTATACGGACTGGCAGGGGAACCGGAAGAAAAAGTTTAAGCGAGGTTTCCGTACAAAGTCGGAAGCGGAGGCATGGGCAAGAGATTTTTTGCAGCAGCAGGAAAGTAATCTGGAGATGCGGTTCGACAAGTTTGTGGAGATTTATCTGGAGGATATGGAGGCGAGGCTCAAAGAAAATACAGTACGCACAAAGCGGTACATCATTGACCTGAAGATTCTTCCATACTTTGGGAATCGTGCCATCAATGAGATTAAGGCGGCTGATATCCGAAAATGGCAGAATGAAATGTTGAAGAAGGGTTATTCGGAAACGTATCTGAAAACCATTAACAATCAGTTGTCAGCTATTTTTAATTATGCGGAGCGGTATTACGATTTGCAGGGAAGTCCATGCAAGAAGGCAGGAAGCATTGGAAAGAGCAGGGCAGAGGAAATGGATTTCTGGACGAAAGAGGAATACCTGCAGTTTCTTGAGGGAGTGCGGGACAAGCCTGTGTCCTATATGGCATTTCAGCTATTGTACTGGACCGGGATGAGGATTGGAGAATTAATGGCGTTATCTTATAGCGACATTAACTGGGAGCAGAGGACGATTTCCATTAGCAAATCTTACCAGAGGATTCAGGGCAGGGATGTGATTACCACACCAAAGACACCGAAAAGCAATCGTGTCATTACCCTGCCGGATTTTCTGGTGGAGGATTTGAAAGAGTATACGTCGAAACTCTATGGCATTATGCCGGATGCAAGGATGTTTCAGTTTACCAAGAGTTATCTGACCAGTGAGATGTTGCGGGGTGTGAAAAATACGGGAGTAAAGAAGATTCGTTTACACGACTTGCGTCACTCACACGCCAGTTTGCTTGTGGAGATGAATTTCTCCATTAAAGAAATTGCTGACCGGTTGGGGCATGAGAAAGTAGAGACGACATTGAATACCTATTCCCATTTATATCCTAATAAGCAGGCACAGCTTGCAGACAGATTAAATGGGGAATTTCAGAGAAAGGAGCTGGAGATATGAGTGGAGTACACAAAAATCCGACCATTAGTTTTCGGATTACGGAGGAAGAGAGACGACAGATTGAAGCAAAAATTACTGCCAGTGGGATGAGCAAGAAGGATTATTTTGCCCGTAGCTGCATTTACAACCGGGTATGCGTGGTGGGGAAGAAAGAGACAGTATATCGGTTGGTGGAGGAACTTCGGGAGATGCAGACAGTCATCCGGGATGTGGCAGAGCAACTGCGGAAAGAAGAGATAACGCTGACAAATGAGGGATTACAGGAAATGCAGATAGATTTTCTAAATATGCTGAAAGCCATTCTGTGGATGCTGGATGGTGCAAGATATTTGTGGGAAGGAACAAACACCTGTGGGAAACAGGCTGAAATATCAGGTGTTGAATCAGTGTCTGCTACAGTCGGGAATACGCAGGAATGAAGCAATGTTATGGATTTTAAAAGCACAATGGTTTGTGCGGAAAGAGAGGTATCTATGTATTTTAACGAGAAGAATGTTTTGCTTTGCGGTTTGGATCATGGTTTCTCTACCATGAAAGGTACTCACGCAATTTTTGATAATGGAGTGGAACAGTTGGGAGGGGAGGCAACCTTATCCAACAATACGCTTATTTACAATGGAAAGCATTACAAAGTCGGTGAGGGCAGGCTTCCCATGATGAAAACCAAGACAGAGGACGAGAGTTATTTCCTGCTTACTTTGGCAGGAGTGGCAAAGGAACTGGATGTGTACCACAAACGGAGTGCGGATGTCATTCTGGCGGTGGGATTGCCATTCAGCCGGTTCGGGCAGGAGAAACAGGGGTTTCATGATTACCTGTTCCGAAAAGGGGAGATTTGTTTTCGGTACAGCGGCAAAGATTATCAGATCTATATTAAGGATGTGCTTGTGTTTCCTCAATGTTATGCGGCAATCGCAGACAGGATGCGGATGTATGGCGCAGAGAGCTTGATTGTAGATATCGGGAGCAAGACCATTGATGTCATTCATGTTCAGAAGTATGTGCCAGTAGAACGGGAAAGCACCAGTATCCCGGAGGCATTGATTCAGTGCATGGAAGGGATTAAAAGCAATGTATATCAGATTTGCAATAAGAAGGTAAGCGAAGATATGATCCGGCAGATGATTGTGGATGGGGATGCCATGATACCGGGGGATTGCAAGGCGGTTATCCAGAATTGCTTGGAGAATTTTGCAAAGGGAATCGAGGCGAAATTATCAGAGCTGGGATTTGATTTGGAGATAATGCCAGTGGTATATGCCGGAGGCGGTGCATTGGTAATGAAACGCTATGGGACGGTAAGAGGGAATCATGTGCATTATCTGGAGGATATCCGGGCAAATGCCAGAGGGTATGAATATCTGGCAAGACAGAAATGTAAGCTTTGATGTAGCTGTGTGAGAAGTGTGTTTATTTGTTATTCTGGTTGTTATATGTCGCAACAATTATGTGGCAGAGCAGAGCGATGGCAGGAAGAAGGTGGTGGACAGATGGCAGGGAAAAAGGAAGTGCAGAAGACAGTTGCTTTTCGGCTGAATTTATCCCGATCAGAGGAGAGGGAGCTTTATCAGGAGATTATGAAGCATGGGCGCAGTGTAGAGAATGACATTTATGGGAGCAGTGGCGCATATGTGAAAGCAGCACTCAGATATTACCATAAGCAGGAAAGCAAACTGGAATTGCAGGAGCAAAACCAACGGGAAATGCAGGGTTATATGCGGGAACTGGCAGAAGAACAGGGGAAGGTGTTTCTGGAAAGACTGGCAGAACATGACAAAAGGCTGGTGGCAATGGTAGTCGGGGCGGTCATGAACGTATTTAATGAAGCCAAGACTTCCGGCATTGGGGCTGATGGAGAGCAAGGCGCCGAGGATGGTGAAAAACAGGCTGATATCAGTCTGGCGGAGAGTATGGCGGCAGGAGCGGAAAAAACGGTTGGGATGGCAAAAATGCCTGAATCTGCAAAAGCACTTGAGATGGCAAAAGCAGGGCAGGGGGAAATGCCAGAGGAGGATCATGGGGCTGATGAGAGCCTGCCGGAAGAAGCCCTTCTTTACCTGTCCAATTTGTAACAGCAATCCCTGTAACATTGATTTTTGTAATAGTAAACATTGATTTTGTTTTACAGTATGTCAGACCATGTATCACAGGCTGTAAAACAGCTTTTCCGGAACAGGAAATCTGTTTAACAGACGGTGCAGCAAATGGATATCTTGTTAAACATGGGAAAGTGTTTCTTTTGCAGGAATTGATATTTACATTTTGGGTAAGCCATGTGGGAGCAGGTCGGTTGCTTTCGCAACCGAGTGATTTTTCTCCGGTATTGGACGAGCAGAAACAATCCTCCGAAACGGAGCATTGTTTCCCTCATCCATCGCCTACGAAAAATCACAAAACCACTATCATCCCCCTTCCTACTTCTCCCCAAAACCGTTGTAATGAAAGAGGGGATGATAGGCAAGTTTCGCAAAATGGCATGCCATTTTGCACCGGATGCACCCTGTCCGGGCACATCCTAAACTTGCAGGGGAGCGTTGCTCCCCTTGACCCCTCATTTCCCACCCGCCGAAAATAAAACTACGAAACGTCCACTGGAAGTTTCTTCATCCCATTTTTGGCGGGTAGGGGGGATATCTTCCGTAGCGTGTCGGGGGATTTGCATCAGGCAAAATTTGGGTGAGAGATAAGTTAAACACAGGTTATATTTGCAAAGAGCAGAGATGAATTATGTTTGTCTTGCGGAGATGTGGAAAGAGTGAAAAATAAATTTTCACTCGGCAAGTTTGCATCTGCGCTGCGACACAAACATTGTATTATGCACAAAGAGCAGTGCAGAAAAGAGGTAAATTATGCGTAGAAGAAATAAAACGGTATCGGTTCGTATGACGGAGGATGAGTATGCAGCACTTATTATGCGGGTGGCAGAATCCGGACAGACACAGCAATCCTTTATTATCAACGCTGCATTAGGAGCGAAGATTTCTGGCAGAGAAGAAGTAAGGGAACTGCAAAGGCTAAGCGGAAAATTTGCTGACACGAACAGACAGCTCAGAGGTATGGCAACGAATATCAATCAGATGGCTCATGTAGCAAATGGTTATGGGCAGATACCACAGCAGTCACAATTGGAACAGTTGAATAAGGAGTTACAGACGTTCCGAAAGGAGTGTGATGCCACATGGCGATCAATAAGACAATCAATAAGTCTACAAAAAGTCATGGAGCCATGCGGAACTGCATCGAATATGTGACGAGGGTGGATAAGACCAGAGGGGAGCTGGTGGAGATAATTGGTCCTTACGAATTGGAAACCATCACCTATGATGGAGTATATCAATCATTTTTAGAAGAAAAGCGGATTTGGGGCAAGGATTCCGGCAGGATGTATGCCCACAACATTATTTCATGGCATGAGGATGAAGCGATTACCCCGGAGCAGGCATTGGAGTTTGGGAAGGAATTTGCGGAACAATGGTTTGACGGGTTCCAAAGTCTGGTAGGTGTCCATATCGACCGAAATCATGTGCATTGCCACCTCATAACCAACTCCGTCAGCTTTATGGACGGCCACAAGCTACACAATACAAAGAAAGATTTGCAGCGTATGAAGGATTTTACCAATCGGATGTGCGTGGAACGGGGATTGCGTGTGGCACAGAAGGGCAGGGATTTTCATGGGAATGAATTAGAGCAGGGAACGGTCAGTGCATGGAGCAAAGACAAATATCATCTAATGCAGAATGAAGCCAAAGACAGTTTTGTGGCAGACTGCGGGATTGCCTGTCTGGATGCAATGGAGATATGCTGTAGCAAAGAGGAATTTATTCAGAATATGGCAGAGCGGGGATGGAATGTGATATGGAAAGACAGCAGGAAACACATCACATTTCAAAATGCGGAAGGGAAGAAGGTGCGTGACAGCAATCTTTCCAAAACATTTCATCTTAATATATCGAAGGAGGCGTTGATAAATGAATTTGAGAGACAGGCAGCGGCCAGAGAGGAAGCCGCCGGACGTGGGGGAGAGTCCGAAAGCAAATGGGAACGGGAGTCCGCAGAACTGGAACGATACTACAGAGAGGTACAGGACGCTGCTGAAGGAGCAGTCCGAGACAATCCGCACGCAGAAGGATACCATCAGCGGGCAGATGGCGGTCATCCGCCGGCAGGCGGAAACACTCGAAAAGCAGGAAAGGATGATATCGCAGCTACGGTACAGCCTGGAGCAGAAAATGGTGGAGGCGGCGGAGACGGAAGGCAGTCTGAAAGAACGGCACGAGAGCGAACTATCCGAAAAAGATTCGCAGATCTTGCAGGCACAGGAACTGGCGCAGGAATGGAAGGAAAAAGCAGAGCGGGCAGAACAGGACATGAGTCGGATGGAACAGAGCTATTCCTCACAGATATCCGCACTCAAGTCCGAAATTCAGAATCTCAGCGGCAGGATCGTGAAGTTGAACGGCGCAGACTTAGTGCTGAAAGAGAACGAAGACTTAAAAAAGCAGAACAGGGAACTGCAGGAGAGCGAGAGGAAAACCGGAGAGGAAGCGGAGAAAGAGGTCGCCCTCGTTAAATTGGAGTATCACCGGAAGGAGCAGGAACTTAACCAATTAATTAGGGATACAGAACAGGAGAGGCAAAAGGCATTATCCATACAATCCGTTGTGCAGAAACTTACCGACCAGAAAGCAAAACGGCTGACAGAAGATTCTCGCAAACGATGGCTGGTCTGGTATCAGACGAAGAAGATAGCAATGCAGGGATATGTGGGTGCGTTGACTATCATATGCTTTGTGATAACGGTATTGTCTGCTATCCGGCAGAGGGTATTTTGTGAGGATGTGCTGACATTTTTTCGGAAATTGTGGAAAGCAATTAAAGTGTTTGCGGTTCGTATGTATTCTGCTATTTTATCAGTAGCAGAAGTGGCGGAGAAAGTTCCAAATAATATAGCATCGGTTGCTCTGAAATGGCTTATGGTGGTGCTATTATGGGCAATACCAGCAGTATTGATTGGATTAGGGATATATAAGTTTTGGAAGAAGTATGGTGCGGACGTCAAAAAAGGGATTGATGTGTGGAATTGTTCTGTAGCAGTCATTGTTTTGGTAGGCTTGGTGAATTTTGGAGATTATGTGAAACGAATTGTTGCTGTTAATCTTTTTGGAGCGTGGCTGTTGGTGGATATTCTGCTGATATTGGCGGGATGGTATGTGTGGGGATGTAAGAAATACAGGGGATTTTATTAATGGGAATTGGTATTGCAGTTGCTAGAGAGTTTTTCTCCGGCAAAAGGTTATAAGATGTGAATATGGCAGATTTTAGATAATGAAAAATAGCCAATAAAGTGCAAGTCCGGGTGCGATGCACCCGGCAGGAAGGAGCTTGTTATGTTAAAAAATCAATTGGCAGAGAGCATTGTAGAGAATGGAATTATATATCAATTGGCAGAGGATGGCTGTTACTATCCACAGTTAAGTCTGGAACAGAAAACAGATTATGTGATTGGAAAGTACGGTATCATGCGTGGGGAGTATATGATGAAATATCATAGGCATGAGTATCTGAAAATGCTTATGGATGGCACTTGGAATCAGTATCTGCATGAAGTGGATGAGGAGTGTCACAAAGAAGTGGAATTGGCGGTAAAGCGGATTATGGTGAAAGAGGGTGTGAACGAGCCGTTGAAGAAGGAGAATCCAATGGAATGGGTAAAGAGGGTAAATGAGATAAAGGCGAGGGTGGAGGAAATCATGTTTGAAGATATGATATATAGTTAGCAAAAGGGAGCAGAGAAATCTGCTCAGACTGTAGACAAAGTCCCGGCGAAAGCCGGGATTTTCTATACTTTCAGCCGCCTTTCTGGTATAATAATAATC
>CANRLR010000022.1 GCA_947631505.1 uncultured Lachnospiraceae bacterium
GACCAAAAGATAGCAGCTACGATTGAACAGTTCAGACCGGATACACTGGAGACTGTGAAACGGCTGCTGGATATTGTATATGAACTGGCAAAATCAAATTTTTAGAAAAATCTATATTTTTTGCTTGCATTGGCAGAAATTATGGTGTATACTAGTCCTTGCTGTGACATGATAGCGAAGAAGCGAGAGGTTGCCACCGAATTGGTGGGTTTTTCCGTGGAGCGAATGTCAAGAGACCGGAGATCAGCAATTTCGGTCGGTAAACCTGACGGCAAGTCACTGTACAGAACCATATTTTCTGCCGGCGAGCAGATAAACGTGTGAGTCAACAACCTCCTGAAAGGGAGGTATATCTAATGAACCGATGCGACACACACGGATGAGTGTACAGTCACCACTTGTCGTACTATTACATTATTATAAGAGTACGAAAAGGAGGCGGCTATTTTTTATGGCAAGTCAAAAAATGAGAATCATATTAAAAGCATATGATCATCAGCTTATCGATTTTGCAGCAGCAAAATTGATTGAAACAGTGAAGAAAACAGGAGCAAAGGTGAGTGGGCCTGTGCCACTGCCAACAAAAAAAGAGGTTGTTACGATCTTGAGAGCAGTACACATGTATAAAGACTCCCGTGAGCAGTTCGAGCAGAGAACTCATAAGAGACTTATCGATGTGCTTACACCTTCACAGAAAACTGTAGATGCACTTTCCCGGTTGGAAATGCCTGCAGGAGTTGCAATTGATATCAAAATGAAATAAGAGGTTCATTTGATGAATTGGTTATGATGCGGTCTACGGTTCAGGACGGACAGTAACCATCTAGGATGATTGTTCTTAATTTAAGAAAAAGGGCAATCCGCTGTAGAATAATTAGGAGGAATTAGAAATGAAGAAAGCTATTGTAGCTACCAAAGTTGGAATGACACAGATTTTCAACGAAGACGGTGTTTTGACACCGGTAACTGTACTTCAGGCCGGTCCGGTATATGTTTCTCAAATTAAAACAGTTGAGAATGACGGATATGAGGCAGTACAGGTTGCGTATGGTGATGTTCGTGAGAAGTTATTGAACAAACCAAAAAAAGGACACTTGGCAAAAGCAGGAGTTGAGAATAAGAAATTTTTGACCGAGTTCAAATTTGAAAACACTGCTGAGTACGAGTTGGGACAGGAAATTAAAGCAGACATCTTTGAAGCTGGTGACAAGATTGATGTTACCGCAAAGACAAAAGGACATGGTTTTCAGGGTGCAATCAAGCGTCATGGACAGTCTCGCGGACCAATGGGTCACGGCTCCAAATTCCATAGACATGCAGGTTCCAATGGCTCCGCATCGGATCCAAGTAAGGTATTCAAAGGCAAGAAAATGCCTGGTCAGATGGGTGCAGTACAGGTAACGATTCAGAATCTTGAAGTAGTACGTGTAGACGCTGAGAATAACCTGCTATTGGTAAAAGGTGCAGTACCGGGACCAAAGAAATCGACAGTAATTATTAAAGAATCCGTTAAGGCATAACTTTTCGGAAAGGAGGAAGACACAGATGGCAAGCGTATCTGTTTATAATAAGGAAGGCAAAGAAGTGGAAAAATTAGAACTTAATGATTCCGTATTTGCCGCTCCGGTAAATGAGCATTTAGTGCATATGGCAGTTGTTTTGCAGCTGGCTAACAAACGTCAGGGAACACAGAAAGCAAAAACACGTTCTGAAGTTCGCGGCGGTGGCAGAAAACCTTGGAGACAGAAGGGAACCGGTCATGCTAGACAGGGTTCAATCCGTGCTCCACAGTGGACAGGTGGCGGAGTTGTGTTCGCACCGGTACCGAGAGATTACTCTTTCAAAATGAACAAGAAAGAGAAAGCAGCAGCGATGAAATCCGTTTTATCTTCTAAACTGAATGAGGAAAAAATTGTTGTTGTGGATTCTTTGGATTTTGAAGTTCCAAAGACAAAAGAGATGAAAAAAGTTTTAGATAATCTGAAAGTAAATAAAGCATTGGTTGTTGTTGACGGTGATGCAGCTAACACGATTCTTTCTGTAAAGAACTTGAAAGAGGCAAGAGGTGTGTATAGTAATGCTATTAATGTGTATGACATTTTGAAATATGACACCGTAGTAATTACCAAGAGTGCTGTAAAAGCAATCGAGGAGGTGTACGCATAATGGCAGATCTGAAGTATTACGACATTATATCGAAGCCGGTAATCACAGAGAAATCTATGGCTGGTATGGAGTTAAAAAAGTACACATTCTATGTGCACACAGAAGCAACAAAAACTCAGATTAAAGAAGCCGTTGAGAAAATGTTCCCGGGAACAAAGGTTTCTAAGGTGAACACCATGAACTGTGATGGAAAGAAACGCAGACGTGGTATGGTAACGGGAAAGACGGCAAAGAGAAAGAAAGCAATCGTTCAGTTGACTGAGGATAGCAAAGATATTGAGATTTTTGAAGGACTTTAATTGTAATATTGAAAGGAGTGTAACTCATGGGAATTAAAACTTATAACCCATATACCCCTTCTAGAAGACAGATGAGCGGATATGATTTCGAGGAGATTACAACATCTACTCCTGAGAAATCTTTGACAGTTTCTTTGAAAAAGAATGCTGGACGTAATGCTCAGGGTAAAATCACCGTAAGACATCGTGGTGGCGGTTCTAGAAGAAAATACAGAATTATTGATTTTAAAAGAAATAAGGATGGTATTCCGGCAGTAGTAAAGACAATTGAGTATGATCCGAACAGAACGGCTAATATTGCATTGGTTTGTTATGCGGATGGAGAGAAGAGATATATTCTTGCTCCTGTAGGTTTGAAGGTCGGACAGGAAATCATGAATGGACCAACAGCTGAAATCAAAGTCGGTAACGCTATGGAATTGAAAGATATGCCGGTAGGTACCCAGATTCATAATATTGAGATGTATCCGGGCCATGGCGGACAGTTAGTACGTGCGGCTGGTGTAAGTGCTCAGTTAATGGCAAAAGAAGGTAAATATGCTATTATCCGTATGCCATCTGGTGAAATGAGAATGGTTCCGATTGTTTGCCGTGCATCCATCGGACAGGTTGGAAATTCCGAGCATAACCTTGTAAATATTGGTAAGGCAGGACGTAAACGCCATATGGGTATCCGCCCAACAGTACGCGGTTCCGTTATGAACCCGAATGACCATCCACATGGTGGTGGTGAAGGTAAAGCCCCTGTTGGACGTCCGGGTCCATGTACACCTTGGGGTAAACCTGCACTTGGTTATAAGACGAGAAAGAAAAACAAACAGTCTAATAAGATGATTATTAGAAGACGTGACGGTAAAGCTCTGGCTAAGTAAGCAGAGGGTTCCGTATGAAATAAAGGAGGTAAGCCAGATGGCACGTTCATTAAAGAAAGGACCTTTCGCAGATGCTCATCTTTTGAAAAAGATTGATGCTATGAATGAGTCCGGAGATAAATCCGTAATTAAAACATGGTCTCGCCGTTCTACTATTTTCCCGAGCTTCGTGGGACACACAATTGCTGTCCATGACGGAAGAAAACATGTTCCTGTATATATTACAGAGGACATGGTAGGACATAAACTTGGTGAGTTCGTTATGACAAGAACTTACAGAGGACATGGCAAAGACGAGAAGAGAGGTTAAGAAAGGAGGTTTCTTGAGAAATGGCTAAAGGACATAGATCCCAGATTAAAAAGGAAAGAAACCAGAATAAAGATACAAGACCATCTGCTAAGTTGTCACATGCTAGAATTTCTGCTCAGAAGGCAGGATTCGTATTGGATGCCATTCGTGGCAAGGATGTGCAGACAGCACTTGGTATTTTGGAATATAATCCAAGATATGCATCTTCTGTAATTAAGAAGCTGCTGAAATCCGCTATTGCTAATGCTGAGAATAACAATGGCATGAACCCAGAAAATCTTTACGTTGATGAGTGCTTTGCAAACAAGGCAGCAACAATGAAGAGAATCAGACCAAGAGCTCGTGGTATGGCATACCGTATTGAGAAAAGAATGTGTCATATTACCATCATCTTGAATGAGAGATAATGAAAGGAGATTAAGATGGGACAAAAAGTTAATCCACACGGTTTAAGAGTCGGCGTTATCAAAGACTGGGAATCCAGATGGTTTGCAGATGATGAGAACTTTTCCGACAACTTGGTAGAAGATTATAAAATCCGTGAATTTTTAAAGAAAAAATTGTATCATGCAGGAATCTCTAAAATTGAAATCGAGAGAACTGCTGAACGCGTTAAAGTATTAGTTTATACTGCAAAACCGGGTGTTGTAATTGGTAAAGGCGGAGCAGAGATTGAAAAATTGAAAGGTCAGCTTGCAAAATTCTCAACAAAAAAAGTTCTTGTTGACATCAAAGAAGTAAAGAGACCGGACAGTGATGCACAGCTTGTTGCAGAGAATATTGCACAGCAGCTGGAAAACCGTATTTCCTTCCGCCGTGCGATGAAATCCTGTATGGGCAGAGCAATGAAGGCGGGAGCAAAGGGAATTAAAACTTCCTGTTCCGGACGTCTTGGTGGAGCAGATATGGCCCGTACGGAATTTTACAGTGAGGGCAATATTCCTCTTCAGACACTTCGTGCAGATATTGATTATGGATTTGCAGAAGCAAACACAACGTATGGTAAAATCGGTGTTAAGACATGGGTTTACCATGGTGAAGTACTTCCAACCAAAGGTGGAAAACCAGCTAAGGCTAGTTCAAAGGAAGGGAGCGATAAATAATGTTAATGCCAAAAAGAGTTAAACGTCGTAAACAGTTTCGTGGTTCCATGAAAGGAAAAGCGTTGCGCGGAAATAAAATCACATACGGAGAATTTGGTCTTGTGGCTACCGAGCCATGCTGGATTCGTTCCAACCAAATTGAGGCTGCCCGTATTGCTATGACTCGTTATACCAAACGTGGCGGTAAAGTATGGATCAAGATTTTTCCGGATAAGCCGGTAACAAAAACACCTGCTGAAACTCGAATGGGTAAAGGAAAAGGTGCTCTTGAGTACTGGGTAGCAGTAGTGAAACCAGGCAGAGTAATGTTTGAAATCGCCGGTGTGCCGGAAGAAACAGCAAGAGAGGCGCTTCGCCTTGCTATGCATAAGCTGCCGCTCAAGTGCAAGATTGTTTCAAAAGCAGATTTAGAAGGAGGTGCGGGCAGTGAAGAGTAAAGAATTCATGAACAGATTAGCAGATATGTCATTGGCTGAGTTGAATGATGAGTTAGTAGCTGCTAAAAAGGAACTTTTTAATTTGAGATTCCAGAACGCAACAAACCAACTTGACAATACAAGCCGAATCAAAGAAGTTAGAAGAAACATTGCTCGTATCCAGACAGCAATGTCCAATGAAAAGAAAGCAGCTAACTAGGCTGAAGAAAGGAGGATTTTGTTGTGGAAAGAAATCTAAGAAAAACCCGTACTGGTAAAGTGGTAAGTAACAAAATGGATAAGACAATTGTTGTTGCAGTAGTAGATAATGTAAAACATCCACTTTACGGTAAAATTGTAAAAAGAACTTACAAATTAAAAGCTCATGATGAGAACAATGAGTGTAACATTGGTGATAGAGTTAAGGTAATGGAAACAAGACCTTTGTCCAAGGATAAAAGATGGAGACTTGTTGAGATTATCGAGAAAGCTCAGTAATAATCGGAGGCCAGAAAGGAGTATTTGTTATGGTACAGCAGGAAACTAGACTTAAAGTTGCTGATAACACCGGAGCAAAGGAATTACTGTGCATCCGTGTTCTTGGCGGCTCTGTTAGAAGATATGCAGCAGTAGGCGATATCATTGTTGCTTCGGTCAAAGATGCAGCACCGGGCGGAGTAGTAAAAAAAGGTGATGTTGTAAAAGCTGTTGTTGTTCGTACAGTAAAAGAAATTCGTCGTCCAGATGGTTCTTACATTCGTTTTGATGAGAACGCAGCCGTTATTATCAAGGATGATAAGACTCCAAGAGGAACTCGTATTTTCGGACCGGTAGCTAGAGAGTTAAGAGATAAACAATTTATGAAGATTGTTTCCTTAGCACCAGAAGTATTGTAAGGAGGTGTCCCTAAGTGGCAACATCAAAGATTAAAAAAGGTGATACCGTTCGCGTTATTGCCGGTGTAGATAAAGGTAAAGAAGGAAAAGTCCTTGAGGTTAAAAATGGAAAAGTTAAGGTTGAGGGTGTCAACAAAGTTAAAATGCACATTAAACCAAACCAGTCCAATCCGAAAGGCGGCATCGTGGAGGAGGAAGCATTCTTCGATGTGTCGAATGTAATGTATGTTGTAAATGGCGAAGTTACCCGTATCGGATTCAAAGTTGAAGAAGGTAAAGATAAAGTTCGTTATGCCAAAAAAACAGGCGCTGTTATTGATTAATAAAGAGAGGAGGTACTGTTTCAGATGGCTAGATTAAAAGAGACATATTTGAACGAAATTGTAGATGCAATGATGAAAAAGTTTGAATATAAAAATGTTATGCAGGTACCAAAGCTCGATAAGATTGTTATCAATATGGGCGTTGGTGAAGCAAAAGAGAATTCCAAGGTTTTGGATACAGCAATCAGTGATCTTGAGATTATCACAGGTCAGAAAGCGGTTGTAACAAGAGCAAAAAAATCCGTAGCGAATTTTAAACTTCGTGAGGGACAGCCGATTGGATGTAAAGTTACACTTCGTGGTGAGAAAATGTATGAGTTTGCCGATCGTTTGATCAATCTTGCATTGCCACGAGTACGTGATTTCCGTGGAGTAAATCCGAATGCATTTGATGGCCGTGGAAACTATGCACTTGGTATTAAAGAGCAGTTGATTTTCCCAGAGATTGAGTATGATAAAGTAGACAAAGTAAGAGGTATGGATGTTATTTTTGTTACTACTGCTCAGACTGATGAAGAAGCACGTGAACTCTTGGCACAGTTTGGAATGCCGTTTAAGAAATAGTTAGGAGGAAAAATTCATGGCTAAAACATCTATGAAGATTAAACAACAGCGCAGACCTAAATTCTCTACAAGAGAATATAACCGCTGTAAGATTTGTGGTCGTCCGCATGGATATCTGAGAAAATACGGAATTTGCAGAATTTGTTTCCGTGAATTGGCGTACAAGGGACAGATTCCTGGTGTACGTAAAGCAAGCTGGTAAGGAGGAAAACGAAATGACAATGAGCGATCCAATTGCAGATATGCTTACAAGAATTCGTAATGCAAATACTGCAAAACATGATACAGTTGATGTTCCAGCTTCCAAAATGAAGATTTCGATTGCTGAGATTCTTTTGAAAGAAGGATATATCAAGAACTTTGAAGTAGTTGACGTGGATGGTTTTAAATCTATTCATATTACTTTGAAATATGGCGCAGACAAGAATGAGAAGATTATTTCTGGTTTGAAGAGAATATCTAAACCAGGTCTTCGGATTTATGCTAGTGCAGAGGATCTTCCAAAAGTGCTTGGAGGACTTGGAATTGCAATTATTTCTACAAACAAAGGTGTGCTGACGGATAAAGAGGCACGCAAAGCGAATGTAGGCGGAGAAGTATTAGCATTCGTATGGTAATAGTGAGTCAAGCGTGCTTCGCACGTGAAGTGGATGAAAAATGTGCCGTCCGAGCTTGCTCGGTAAGGAACATTTTCATACACGGGAATGCGCATCAGCGCATTTGACGAACGCAACTCCATGAGGCAATTTATTGCCGAATGGCGGATGTAAGAAGTATAGTAACCATAGTCTCGCTTCGCGAGTCATTGAAATTTGCAAAGCAAATTTCAACAATTAAAATATTTAGGAGGTACCGGCATGTCACGAATTGGAAGAATGCCTATCGCGATACCTGCAGGTGTAACTGTAGATATTGCAGAAAATAATCAGGTGACGGTTAAAGGTCCAAAGGGAACACTCGAACGAGTTCTTCCTGCAGAGATGACCATTACAAAAGAGGGCGAGGAAATTAAAGTTACCCGTCCAAATGATTTAAAGAAAATGAAATCCCTTCATGGATTGACAAGAACATTGATCAACAACATGATTATTGGTGTAACCGAAGGTTATGAAAAGAAATTGGAAGTTAATGGTGTAGGTTACCGTGCAGCAAAGCAGGGTAAAAAATTGACTTTGTCTCTCGGATATTCTCATCCGGTAGAGATGGAAGATCCGGAAGGTATTGAAGTTACTGTGGATGGACAGAACATCATTATTGTTAAGGGAATTGATAAAGAAAAAGTTGGCCAATACGCAGCGGAAATCCGTGAGAAGAGAGCACCGGAGCCATATAAGGGCAAAGGTATCAAATATATGGATGAAGTAATTCGCCGTAAAGTTGGTAAGACTGGTAAGAAATAAGAAAGGAGTAAATAAGAATGGTTAGTAAAACAAATAGAAGCGAAGTTCGCGTAAACAAACATAGAAGAATACGTAGCCGTTTGTCTGGTACTCCTGAGAAACCACGTTTGGCTGTGTTCCGTAGTAATAATCATATGTATGCACAGATTATTGATGATGTCGCTGGTAATACAATTGTTTCCGCATCTACTACTCAGGCAGATGTCAAGGAAGGTCTTGCAAAGACAAACAATGTGGAAGCTGCAGCAAAGCTTGGAAGCGTAATTGCAAAGAAAGCTTTGGATAACGGAATTAAAGATGTTGTATTTGACCGTGGCGGTTACATTTATCAGGGTAAAGTAAAAGCATTGGCAGACGCAGCGAGAGAAGCTGGTCTGGAATTCTAATAAGGAGGAAAACACATGAAACGTGAAATTATTGATGCTAGTCAGTTTGAATTAGAAGATAAAGTAGTATCAATTAAACGTGTAACCAAGGTTGTTAAAGGTGGCCGTAATTTTCGTTTTACAGCACTTGTAGTTGTTGGAGACGGTAATGGACACGTTGGTGCAGGTTTAGGAAAAGCAATGGAAATTCCAGAAGCAATTCGTAAAGGGAAAGAGGATGCAATGAAAAAACTCATCGAAGTACCATTGAATGAGAACAAGAGTATTCCTCATGATTTCATCGGTAAGTTTGGTAGTGCATCTGTATTGATGAAAAAGTCTCCAGAAGGTACTGGAATTATCGCTGGTGGTCCGGCACGTGCCGTATTGGAGCTTGCAGGTTTCAAAAATATCCGTACGAAGTCTTTGGGTTCCCGGAATAAGCAGAACGTTGTTCTTGCAACAATCGAGGGATTGAAAAACTTGAAGACTCCTGAGGAAGTAGCAAAACTTCGCGGTATTTCCGTAGAAGAAGTTTTGGGCTAGGAGGTGCAAAAACATGGCAGGTAAATTGAGAATCACATTAGTCAAGTCTACCATTGGTGCAATTCCTAAGCACAGAAAAACGGTAGAAGCTCTTGGCCTTAGAAAATTGAACAAAACTGTAGAGATGCCGGATAATGCTGCAACACGTGGTCAGATTCAGCAGATTAGACATCTTGTAAAGGTTGAAGAAATCTAATCAAGGAGGTGCACAGAATGAATTTATCAGAATTGAAACCAGCTGCTGGTTCTAAGCACAGTAATGAGTTTAGAAGAGGCCGCGGTCATGGTTCAGGAAATGGTAAGACTGCCGGTAAGGGACACAAGGGACAGAAAGCTCGTTCCGGAGCTCCAAGACCGGGATTTGAAGGCGGTCAGTTACCGTTATATAGAAGATTACCTAAGAGAGGGTTTACAAACATCAACAGTAAGGACATCGTGGGAATCAGCGTATCCCGTCTGAATGTATTTGAGGATGGTGCTGAGGTAACCGTAGCGGCTCTTATGGAAAAAGGTATCGTAAGCAATCCAAAAGATGGAGTTAAGATTCTTGGAAATGGAGAGTTAACCAAAAAGCTTGATGTGAAAGTAAATGCTTACAGCGCAAGTGCTGCGGAGAAGATTCAGGCTGCAGGTGGAAAAGCAGAGGTGATTTAATGTTAACAATGATTCAAAATGCGTTAAAGACTAAAGAAATCCGTATGAAACTGCTTTTTGTGCTCGTTGCACTTATAATCGTCAGAATCGGATGTAATATTCCGGTTCCTGGCGTAAATGCAAATGTTATGCAGGAATTGTTCAACAGTAATAAATCGTTAGGATTTCTTGATGTTATGACAGGTGGTTCATTCTCCAGAATGTCCATCTTCGCATTGAACATTACACCATATATTACAGCATCCATTATATTACAGCTTCTTACTATTGCAATTCCTCGTCTTGAGGAACTGCAAAAGGATGGCGAAGATGGACGGAAGAAGATTAATGAATATACAAGATATTTATCAATTGTTCTGGCCGTAATTGAAGGTGTTGCTATTATTATCGGTTTTCGTAATCAGAACATTTTTAAAGATTCCGGTTACACGACAATGATATTGGCAGTATGTGCATTGACAGCAGGTGCAGCATTCTTGATGTGGTTGGGTGAACAGGTTACAGAAAAGGGTGTAGGAAATGGTATCTCAATTATCTTATTGATTAATATTGTTGCCCGTATACCGAGTGATTTGTTTGGTCTGTATAACACGTATATAAAAGGAGCAGGAAACATTACAAACTCAATTGTGGCAGCTGTCATTATTTTGGCTATTATTGTTGCAATGTATGTGTTTATCGTTTTCCTTCAGGATGGAGAGCGTCGTATTCCGGTTCAGTATGCGAAAAAAATTCAAGGAAGAAAGGTGGCTGGCGGACAGTCAAGCCATATTCCTTTGAAAGTCAATACAGCGGGAGTTATTCCGGTAATTTTCGCTAGTTCTATGATGTCATTACCGGTTGTTATTGCAAGTTTTGCTGGAATTCAGCCGGCAACCGGACCAAATGCAACGGTATGGCAGAAACTTTTAACAGTCTGTAATCAGAGTGATTGGTGCAAAATCGGAAGTTGGGGAGAATTTAAGTACACCTTGGGCTTGGTAATTTATATTGCATTGGTAATTTTCTTTGCATATTTCTATACTTCCGTAACTTTTAATCCACTTGAGATTTCCAATAATATGAAAAAGCAGGGTGGATTCATTCCGGGAATCAGACCTGGTAAACCAACAACGGAATATCTTACAACTGTTTTGAACAGCATCATTTTTCTTGGAGCAGTCGGAATGGTAATCGTATGTGTACTTCCAATTGTATTCTCCGGAGCGTTCGGTGCGGATGTATCCTTTAGCGGAACATCCTTAATCATCGTAGTTGGTGTTGTAATTGAAACATTGAAACAAATTGAATCCTTAGTATTAGTCCGTCATTATAAGGGCTTTTTAGGAAATTAATTTTGTTAAACATAGGACGACCCCCTGCCGGAGTATTTTGGCGGGAGGTCGCTTACCTATTTTATCTTATAGGAAAGACCGTCTTGCGCAGAGCGAAGTTTGGCTTCGCCAAACTTTTAGAGCGCCGGTTTTTCACGGCACTTTTTTTATATGGAAAGGATTAGGTGTTAGTATGAAAATAGTTATGTTAGGTGCACCGGGTGCAGGCAAAGGCACTCAGGCAAAAATGATTTCTGAGAAATATGGTATTCCTCACATTTCTACGGGTGATATTTTCCGTGCCAACATTAAAGAAAATACAGAACTCGGTCAGAAAGCAAAGGAATATATGGATAAGGGACTTCTTGTTCCGGATGAATTGGTAGTAGACCTTGTAGTAGACCGTTTGGCTCAGGATGATGCGAAAAAAGGATATGTTTTGGATGGATTTCCAAGAACGATTCCACAGGCAGAGGCATTAACAGAGGCGCTTGCAAAAATAAACGAAAAATTGGATTATGCAATTGATGTTGATGTTCCAGATGAAAATATTATTAACAGAATGTCGGGCAGACGTGCATGTGTAAACTGTGGTGGAACATATCATATTAAATATAATCCAACAAAAGAAGAAGGAATTTGTGATGCATGTGGCGGAGAATTGATTCTTCGTGATGATGATAAACCGGAAACTGTAAAACAGCGTTTGAGTGTTTATCATGAACAGACACAGCCATTAATCGACTATTATACCAAAGAGGGAATTCTGAAAGAGGTTGACGGGACGGTTGATTTGGATGTTGTATTTGAGGAAATTGTTAAGATCTTAGAAAAATAGAGCATTACAATGTATGAAAGAGATGGAAATAAATGGAGGCGAAAAATCATGGCAGTAACAATTAAATCAGAACGTGAAATTCAGTTGATGCGTGATGCCGGCAAAATTCTGGCAGAGGTACATAACCAGCTGGCAGAACTAATCGCACCGGGAATAACAACAATGGATATTGACCGCAAGGGCGAAGAATTGATTCGCAAGGCTGGCTGCATCCCTTCCTTTAAGGGGTATGAGGGATACCCGGCCTCCATTTGTGTTTCCGTTAATGATGAAGTAGTTCATGGAATTCCAAATAAGAAGCATCGTTTGTTTGAGGGAGATATTGTTAGTTTAGATGCCGGCGTAATTTATAAAGATTACCAGTCGGATGCTGCAAGAACCCATGCAGTAGGGAAAATCAGTGAGGAAGCACAGCGATTAATTGATGTCACAAGAGAAAGTTTCTTCAAAGGAATTGAATTTGCAAGAGCAGGTAATCACTTGTATGATATTTCTTCTGCTATTCAGAAGTATGTGGAGGCAAATGGATTTTCTGTTGTTCGTGATTTGGTAGGACATGGAATCGGAAAAGAAATGCATGAAGAACCACAGATTCCAAATTATAAACCAATTGGACGGGGAATTAAATTGTATCCGGGAATGACATTTGCAATTGAACCAATGGTCAATGCGGGAAAGTATGACGTTTGGATTTTAGAAGATGATTGGACAGTGGTGACGAGAGATGGTTCAAATTCTGCTCATTATGAAAACACGGTGCTGATTACAGACGGAGAGCCGGAGATTTTATCATTGATTTAAGTTAGACTGATGCACATGAGTGCGAATGGAGGTAAAAATGTCAAAAACAGATGTTATTGAAATTGAGGGAACTGTAATTGAAAAATTGCCAAATGCAATGTTTCAGGTGGAATTGGAGAATGGACATAAAGTGCTGGCCCATATAAGTGGAAAGCTTCGTATGAATTATATCCGTATTTTGCCAGGCGACAAGGTAACATTGGAGCTGTCCCCTTATGATTTGACAAAAGGAAGAATTGTCTGGAGAGATAAATAAAATTCTTTACAAAAGAATTAATTTGTTCTTGCATTCCGCGAGAACCCATGTTATAATTGTACTCGGACTTTTTTGAAAGGAGGGTATTACTGTGAAAGTTAGATCATCAGTAAAACCGATTTGCGAAAAATGCAAAGTCATTAAAAGAAAAGGACGTATCAGAGTAATCTGTGAAAATCCGAAACACAAGCAAAGACAAGGCTAATGAATAGTTCCGAAAACCTGAAGAATACTCTTTGGGTTATTTTCGTGTTTATAAATTAAGTTCTTGCTTTCTGTGTTACAGTACCTGACCGTCATTTAGAATTATTTTCATTTGCTGTGAAGATAATGATAGGTACTGTGATATCGCAACGGTAAGCGGTACGATGTTCTCCTGTGGAGTTTCTACTATATTATATGCTTTGGTTTGGCATGGGGAACTTGTGAGGTTCTTGATTCGTATCGTTGTTGGCGATTTAAAGCGGCTGCAGTGTGATTCTTTCAGAATCGCACCGGGGAATGCGAAGCATTCTCCAACAATCAGAGAAGCGATTTATGCATTCGCTCTCAAAAAAAGTGTGAAGAATCACACAACAAACAATAAAAATAATGGAGGTGTAAAGCGCACATGGCTCGTATAAGCGGTGTTGATTTACCAAGAGAAAAACGTGTTGAAATAGGTCTTACCTATATTTACGGTATCGGTGTTGCAAGCTCTAAGAGAATTTTAGCTGAGGCAAATGTTGATCCGGATATCCGTTGCAAAGATTTGACGGATGAAGATGTTTCTAAGATTCGTGACGTAATTGACCGTACACAGGTTGTAGAGGGAGATTTGCGTCGAGAGGTTGCTTTGAACATCAAGAGATTACAGGAAATTGGATGCTATAGAGGAATCCGTCATAGAAAGGGTCTTCCGGTTCGTGGTCAGAAAACAAAGACGAATGCCAGAACAAGAAAAGGTCCGAAGCGTACTGTAGCAAACAAGAAGAAATAATATAGGAGGTAAGACAAGTGGCTAAACAAGTTAAAAAAGTGACAAAAAAGCGTGTCAAAAAGAATATTGACCGCGGACAGGCACATATTCAGTCATCTTTTAACAATACAATCGTAACACTGACAGACATGGAAGGAAATGCAATTTCTTGGGCAAGTGCAGGTGGACTTGGTTTCCGTGGTTCTAAGAAGTCTACTCCATATGCAGCTCAGATGGCAGCAGAAACAGCAGCAAAGGCAGCATTACCACATGGTCTTAAGACAGTAGAAGTAATGGTAAAAGGTCCGGGTTCCGGTCGTGAAGCAGCAATTCGTGCAATTCAGGCTTGCGGAATTGAAGTGACAAGTATTCAGGATGTTACACCAGTACCACATAATGGATGTAGACCACCAAAACGTAGAAGGGTGTAAAAAAAAGTGCCTAAAAAACATGGCACTCTGAAGTTTGTGTCCCACAGACTTCTCCCGGTTTAAGATTATATTTTAGGAGGAAATAAAAATGGCTATAGATAGAACGCCGGTTTTAAAGAGATGTAGAGCCTTGGACTTGGATCCTGTATATTTGGGAATTGACAAGAAATCTAAGAGAAATGCTAGATCTGGGAAAAAATTAAGTGAGTACGGCAGTCAGTTGAGAGAGAAACAGAAAGCAAAATTTATCTACGGAGTTCTTGAGAAACCTTTCCGTAACTATTTTGCGAAAGCTCAGAAATTAAAATATGGTACAACAGGTGACAACCTTATGATTCTGTTAGAGCTTAGATTGGACAATGTTATGTTCCGTCTTGGTATGGCTAGAACAAGAAAGGAAGCAAGACAGATCGTTGACCATAAGCATGTACTTGTAAATGGTAAATGTGTCAATATTCCATCTTATCAGGTAAAAGCCGGAGATGTGATTGAGATTAAAGAGAAATTTAAAGGAGCTCAGAGATATAAAGACATCCTTGAAGTGACTGGTGGAAGATTAGTTCCGGCTTGGCTGGAAGCAGATCACGAGACATTGTCCGGAACGGTTAAGGAAATCCCTAGCAGAGCAGAGATTGATGTTCCAGTAAACGATGTGCTTATTGTCGAGTTGTACTCTAAGTAATTAACTAAACCCAAAAGGAGGGTCCAGTAGTGTTTGATTTTGAAAAACCTAGAATTGATATTGAAGAGATTTCGGATGACAAAAAATATGGACGTTTTATAGTAGAACCACTTGAAAGAGGATACGGTACTACTTTGGGTAATTCTTTGAGAAGAATCATGCTTTCATCTTTACCTGGTACAGCAGTAAGCCAGATTAAGATTGATGGCGTAGTACATGAGTTCAGCTCAATCCCTGGAGTAAAAGAAGATGTAACAGAAATCGTAATGAACATCAAGAATCTTTCTATTAAGAACAATAGTGATGATTTGAATACTCCACAAATGATGTATATTGATGCACACGGTGAAGGTGTTGTGACTGCAGCAGACATCAAATGCGGTTCCGCCGATATTGAGATAATCAATTCCGATCAGGTGATTGCTACTTTAAATGGTGGTGCTGATTGTAAACTTTACATTGAAATGACGGTTACAAATGGTCGTGGATATGTAAGTTCTGATAAGAATAAAAAAGAGGATATGGCAATTGATGTGATTCCGATTGATTCCATTTATACACCAATTGAGCGGGTAAACATTAAAGTTGAGAATACTCGTGTCGGTCAGATTACAGATTTTGATAAGTTGACATTGGATGTATATACGAATGGAACCTTGGAACCGGATGAGGCTGTTAGTTTGGCAGCTAAAGTATTGAGTGAACATCTGAATTCATTTATTGACCTCTCTGAAAAAGCAAAAATGGCGGAAGTTATCGTAGAGAAGGAAGAGGATGAATCTCAGAAAGTAATGGATATGAACATCGATGAGTTAGAGTTGTCTGTTCGTTCCTATAATTGTTTGAAGAGAGCTGGCATCAATACCGTAGAAGAGTTGACGAATAAAACCGCTGAAGATATGATGAAAGTTCGGAACTTAGGTCGTAAGTCCCTTGAGGAAGTGCTTGCTAAGTTGAAAGAGCTTGGCTTATCTCTCAGTTCGGGTGAATCTGAATAATTGTATTAACAAGGAGGAAATATCATGGCAGGCTATAGAAAACTTGGAAGAACATCCAGCCAGAGAAAAGCTTTGCTGAGAAATCAGGTAACGAATCTGTTGTATCACGGAAAAATCGTTACAACAGAAGCGAAAGCAAAAGAGATTCGCAAGATTGCTGAAGGTATGATTGCACTTGCAGTACGCGAAAAAGATAATTATGAAACCGTTACTGTACAGGCAAAAGTACCTCAGAAAGATAAAGATGGTAAAAGAGTAAAGGAAGTAGTAGATGGTAAGAAGGTAACGGTTTATGATACCGTAGACAAAGAAATTAAGAAAGATATGCCATCTAGACTTCACGCTAGACGTCAGATGAAGAAAATGCTGTATACAGTAAAGGAAGTCCCTACGGCTACAGCTGGCAGGAAAAAAGGTACGAAAGAGGTAGATATTACCAATCTTCTTTTTGATGAAATCGCACCTAAATATGCGGACCGTAATGGTGGTTACACACGTATCATCAAAATTGGGCCACGTAAAGGTGACGCAGCGATGGAAGTTGTAATTGAATTAGTATAATCAAAATATCCATATGATATGAAGTAAAAGAGAGCATTTTCAGAGTATTATACTGAGAATGCTCTTTTGCCTAGGAGGGGATTCCTTTGATAAAAGCTGAACATGTAAAATTTGATTATATAAGACGTGATGAAAAGGATAATGTCGTTGCAGTTGAAACAGCAGTAAATGATGTTTCTCTGGATGTGAGAGCAGGAGAGTTTGTGGCTATTTTGGGGCATAACGGTTCTGGTAAATCTACGCTGGCAAAGCATATAAACGCACTTCTGATTCCGGAGGAAGGAACTATATATGTAGATCATATTGATACTTCCGACGGTGAAATGGTATGGGAAGTGAGACAGAGAGTAGGAATGGTATTTCAAAATCCGGATAATCAGATTGTATACAATGTAGTGGAAGAGGATGTAGGATTTGGACCGGAAAATTTAGGTGTACCGACAAAGAAAATATGGCAGCGGGTAGAGGATGCTTTACGAAAAGTCGGTATGTTTCATGCAAGGAAGGAATCTCCGAATAATTTGTCGGGAGGACAAAAACAGCGTGTGGCGATTGCCGGAATATTGGCAATGAAACCAAAATGCATTGTATTGGATGAGTCGACTGCCATGCTTGATCCCATAGGCAGAAAAGAAGTTTTACAAGCTGTCAAGGAGCTTAATGAAAAGGAAAAAATCACCGTGCTCTGGATTACTCACTATATGGAAGAAGTAGTAGAGGCAGATAAAGTTATTGTGATGAATAAAGGCCAGATTGTATTGGAAGGAACTCCACGGGAAATATTTTCACAGGTGGAAATGCTGCAGCACTTTCATTTAGATGTTCCACAAGTTACGTTACTGGCACATGAATTGGGAAAAAGGGGAATGCATATGCCAAAGGGCATTTTGACGGTAGAGGAACTGGTAAAAGCCATCACGGCACAGATATAGGAGGAAACAGCGTGTCAATCTTAATTCACGAATTAGAATATATTTACAGTCAGGGAACCGCCTATGAAAAAAGGGCACTTCATGATGTGAATCTGGCAATTGAAGATGGAGAGTTTGTCGGCCTGATTGGACATACCGGTTCTGGGAAATCTACTTTAATTCAACACCTGAACGGGCTTTTAAAACCAACAAGGGGAGGCATCTATTATAATGGGGAAGATATAAGTGATAAAGATTTCTCCTTGAAAAGATTGAGAAGTAAAGTTGGGCTGGTGTTCCAGTATCCGGAACATCAACTATTTGAAAGCTCAGTGATTGAGGATGTCAGATTTGGACCGAAAAATATCGGAATGGAACCGCTACAGGTGGATTTAAAAGCTTTTGATGCTCTGAGGCAGGTGGGAATTGGGGAAGAGCTATTGGACGTTTCTCCATTACAATTGTCAGGGGGCCAAAAGCGACGCGTGGCGATTGCCGGAGTTCTGGCAATGAGCCCGGAAGTGATGATTTTGGATGAGCCGACAGCGGGACTAGACCCGGAGGGCAGAGATGAAATTTATGAGCTGGTGGCGAAATTGCATCGGGAAAACAATATGACGGTAATTGTTGTTTCGCACAGTATGGAAGATATGGCAAGATATGCCAACCGTCTTATTGTAATGAATGAGGGAACAGTAGAATATGATGGTACACCGTCAGAAGTTTTTTCCCACTATAAAGAGCTGGAGCAGATCGGGCTTATGGCACCTCAGGTTACGTATGTTATCGAAGAATTGGTAAGAGCAGGAATCAAACTTCCTCATAATGCGATTACTGTGGAGCAGGCGGTTGATAGTATTATGAAAGCAACAAGATAAGGGAAAGAAATGGGGGTTAATATGTTACGAGATATAACGATTGGACAATTTTATCCGGTTGACTCATTCATTCACCGTTTGGATCCAAGAGTAAAAATAGTGGCAGTATTTTTTTACTTAATTTCACTCTTTGTATTCAGCAGCTTTTGGGGGTATCTTGTCGTGACGTTGTTCTTGACCATGATAGTTGTTATGTCCAGAGTACCTTTTTCTTATATATTAAAGGGGCTGAAACCGATTTTGGTCTTGCTGCTTTTTACCGCTTTTTTCAATATTTTCATGACAAAGGGCGAGGTTGCTTTTCAATGGAATTTTATAACTGTTACATGGGAAGGAATACGAAAGGCTTTATTTATGGCAATGCGGCTTATTTATCTAATTATCGGTTCTTCTATGCTGACTTATACAACGACTCCGAACCAGTTGACGGACGGATTGGAAACGCTATTTAAGCCATTGGAAAAAATACATGTACCAGTTCATGATTTTGCCATGATGATGTCACTGGCTTTGCGGTTTATTCCGATTCTGCTGGATGAGGCAAATCGGATCATCAATGCACAGAGTTCTCGGGGAGCTGACTTTGAAGAGGGAAATATTCTGAAACGAATGAAAATGATGGTTTCCATTTTAATTCCGCTTTTGGTATCGGCAACGAGGCGGGCCTATGACCTTGCTATGGCAATGGAAGCAAGATGTTATCATGGCGGGGCAGGCCGTACGAAAATGAAACCATTGAAATACAAGAGTACGGATAGGTGGGCATATGCGGTTATAATATGCTACTTTGCATTAGTAATTGCTGTTACGCATGTACTGCCCAGAGTATGGTAGAAATTGAAAATCAGAAAAGGGGATGTAGTTGTGAAACGAATCCGATTAATTGTTGCCTATGACGGAACGGATTACTGTGGCTGGCAAATTCAGGACAATGCAGTAACAATAGAGGGGGAATTACATCATGCTCTCTGTGAACTCCTAAAAGAAGAAATTCAGATAATCGGTGCCAGCCGGACAGATTCTGGTGTCCATGCTATGGGAAATGTAGCGGTTTTTGATACGGAAACAAAGATTCCGCCGGAGAAAATTGCCATTGCATTGAATCACTATTTACCAGAAGATATCCGGGTACAGTATTCGGAGGAAGTGTCCACAGACTTTCATCCAAGATTCTGTGACAGTAAAAAAACATATGAATATACGATTTTAGCAACAGCGATTGCTGTGCCGGTATGGCGAAGATATTCGTATCATGTTTATTACGAGCTCAACTTGACAAAAATGAGAGAGGCAGCGGCTTGTTTTATGGGGACACATGATTTTTCGGCATTTTGCTCCGCAGGGAGTCAGGTGAGAAGTAAAGTTCGTACCATTGAAGACATTGCCGTACAAGAGGAACCGCTTTTTTATGGAAATGGCGGAAAAATTATAAAACTTCGGGTATCCGGCAATGGATTTTTATACAATATGGTAAGAATTATTGCGGGAACGCTTATTGAAGTGGGAATGGGAAAAAGAACTGTGGAGCAGGTACAGGATGCCTTGGAGAATGGAAAGCGGCAGCTGGCAGGGCCGACAGCACCGCCACAGGGCTTGATGTTGTTGGAAATTAAGTATTGACATTGATGCCAGAATATTATATAATATCAAAGCATGACGTGAAAAAATACCCGAGCCAATGCCCCGGTTACGGTATTTTAACATAATAATGAAAAAGAGAGCCGGCCAGACTCCTACGGACAGGGAGAGGGCTGACAGAATTTAATAAGGAGGATTCCAAGGATGAAAAGTTTTATGGCAAGTCCATCCACAGTGGAAAGAAAATGGTATGTAGTAGATGCTGAAGGCAAAACTTTAGGACGTCTTGCATCCGAAGTAGCAAATGTTTTAAGAGGTAAGAAAAAACCTATTTATACACCACATATTGATACCGGTGATTACGTTATTGTTGTAAATGCGGAGAAAATTGTTACAACAGGTAAGAAATTGGATCAGAAAAAATACTATCATCATTCTGAGTATGTTGGTGGTATGAAAGAAACAACATTAAAAGAAATGATGCAGAAAAAACCTGAGTTCGTTATTACTCATGCAGTAAAGGGAATGCTTCCAAAGGGACCTTTGGGACGTCAGATGCTTAAGAAATTACATGTATACGCTGGACCGGAGCATGACCATGCTGCACAGAAACCAGAAGTATTGGATATTTAAGAGGTTTTAGAAAGGAGAAATAACAGTGGCTAGTTCAACATTTTATGGAACAGGAAGAAGAAAATCCAGTGTCGCACGTGTATTTCTTACACCGGGAACTGGTAAAATTACAATTAATAAGAAAGACATTGATGAATATTTCGGTCTTGAAACATTGAAAATTATCGTTCGTCAACCATTAGAAGCAACAAATACTGCTGACAAATATGATATAAAAGTAACGGTAAAAGGCGGCGGATTCACAGGACAGGCAGGTGCTGTCCGTCATGGAATCGCTCGTGCTTTGAATGAAGCAGATGCCGATTTCAGACCAGTTTTGAAGAAAGCCGGATTCCTTACTCGTGATTCTAGAATGAAAGAGCGTAAGAAATACGGTCTCAAGAAAGCTCGTAGAGCTCCACAGTTCTCGAAGAGATAATTTGCGGTCAACGCAAGAATACAGAAAAGCCCGATTTTATCAAGTATTTTATAGAAAAACTTTGGTTACAAGAGGTTGTGGAAAGTTGTTGGATGTGCTGGATTTTAAACGGTATGCAACACGAATATCAATGATATGTATAGGACATTTTTCAGTAGGGAATTACTGGAAAGTGTCCTTTTTATTATCACACAAAAAATCTTATTGTATCCAACAAGGATACTTTCTTCTGTATCTACGATATGTTCTAATATGACGAACAATTTCTCTTGACTAATAGAGCGAGGAAGAACTGTGTAATCCATTTCTTTGCCCCATTTCTGCTACAAAGGTTGTTGAGTTGTTCTAAAGTGTCTGGATTAAACATAAGTTGCTCCTTTACTGAATCTTGTTAATTTACATACCATAATAACTGTGCATTTGGATTGTATTTTGGATGATTTTTATTGTCCTGACAGGTGTATTTCACAGCAGGTGGAGTGTTCCGGCAGATACGATATACCACTTGGTCGATTTCTTGGTCTGCCTCAATAAAAGTACGAATCCAACCATGGATGTACAATGATGGTGGGTCAAATGTACTTTTACCACCATAGCCAATATCTTGTTCAATTACAAATAATTGAGCTAAAATAGCAGTAATATCAATAGGATTAATGTATTGCGTAAAATGGATATGCGTTAATGGTTTGATTGCGTCTAAAGGTTCTTCGCCATAAAATATTTTGTCAAAGGCGACGAGAAGTTCTTCTTTTGCTTGAGGTAATTCTCTTGCACGTAGTTTTAAATCTATGAGCAGACGTAAGTGATTTGGACGGAATGGTTTTTCATCGCCTATTCTAAGAAAAATTTGAAAATTAGTGTTAACGTCATAGTCCTTAAATCGTGCAGATAAAGTGCTTGGACGATAAATCAGTATAGCTTGTTCACCATTGTTGTAGACTTCGGTCATGGTATCGAAGGGAAGGTCTAAAACAATTGCTCTCATTTTGTTGTACGTCATTGAGTATCTACCTCCTTAAAAAAATCGCTAATTTCAACATCAAGTACATTAGCAATCTGATTTAAAATAGATATAGACAAGCTTTTATTGCATCCGGTAGCTTCTATCTTAGAAAGGTAACTGATACTGATTTTAGCCTGCTCTGCAAGTTGTACTTGTGTCAAATTTCTTTGTTCTCTGTAATATTTTATATTTGCACCTATAATACGATATAGGTCCGTATCGCTATTGAAATGCATACAAACACCTCTTTCACTATTTGTGAATATTATCTCATGTGATATATTTAAAACAAATTCACTTATGGTGAAAGAAAATAGTTGTGGATTTTTTTGTGAAAATGATGTAGACTTATTGGTATTATTAGGTAATTGCGAAACAGGTTCGTAATCTTGATTTTAACGAGGTGCAAATCCTGTACGGCTAGATTTTCAGGAGGTGCATGTAGAAAACAGTATTATAGGGCATGAAATCAAGGCAGATAGGAATATCTGCCAATGAGACGATATGCGGCATGTAAGTTTATGCGATTAGGGGTTTTAAGCTTTGGATATACTGGTGTTTATGGATTTTATCCGCAACCATTACGGTAGTAAGTTGTGTAATCCCGGTAAGTAGCAAATCGGCGTGCAAAGTCTTTTCTTCCCGGATTTTGCGTCCGGCAACAAACAAACTATCCTTAAAATGGTTAATAGACTTTTCAACTATTACTCTGTTTTTGTAGGTGAAATCCCATTCATCTGTACAAGGGTTTTCACAATGGCGGACACGTTTACTTTTATCGGTTTCCTTATTATTTATCCAATTCATCTTGGGACATACAAACTTTATGGTAGGGAGTCCACAGCGGAGCTGGGATTTACTCCTTTCCCGTTTAATCGGAATAGGCGTTTATGCGGGCTCTGGCGTTTCGCAAACACCTATTGGTATTATCAATGAAAGGAGTAGCTACAATGAAATCAATTCAAGAAGAAAAATATGAATATGATAAATTTGTAATTGAACTATCACATAAAATACAAGAGATACAAAAAGACTTTAATAATCTTTCTGATGAGAATAGAAACAGATTGGAAAATGATGTTATGAGAGCATTCATGTTAAAAGGTATTGTGGGTGTTTCAGAATATTTCAATCAATGGAGATAAAAAGGAGGAATGTCTTATAAGTTTACAACCAAATAATTTTAGACTTGAACCAACTACGGTCTGGTCCTTTCCAGACAGAGGCAGTTGGGCAACGCATTCAGGAAAGTATCGAGGGAATTGGTCGCCATATGTACCAAGAAATCTGATACTTCGCTATTCTAATCCCGGTGATTGGGTCTTAGATCAATTTATGGGTAGTGGAACAACCTTAGTAGAAGCAAAGCTGCTCAATCGAAATGCAGTAGGTGTTGACATCAATCCGCAATCTGCTTCAATTTCTGAAACAAATTTAAAATTCCAATGTGAAACAAATTCAAAAATATTTACTCGAAATGGAAATGCTGCTGATTTGCATTTTATCAAAGATAGTTATATTGACTTTATCTGTACGCATCCGCCCTATGCTAATATTATTAAGTACAGCAAAGGGCTTGATGGAGATATATCGTTACTTGGTGTGGAAGATTTTCTGGGTGAAATGGAAAAGGTGGCAAGGGAAGCTTTTCGTGTACTTAAAAAGGGAAAAATGTGTGCAGTAATGATTGGGGATGTAAGAAAATATGGCAAAGTAATTCCGTTAGGATTTCGTATGATGGAATGCTTTCTGCAGGCAGGATTTGCAAATAAAGAGATTATCATTAAGGAACAGCATAATTGTCATTCTACAAACTATTGGAAGAAACAGAATAATAATTTTCTTCTGTTGGCACATGAGTATATATTTGTGTTTCAGAAGTAAATTAATTCACAAAGAGTGAAAGTTGTGGTTGTTATTTTGTGTGTTTGCAAGTATAATAGATATGTAAAAGATTGTCCTTTTACGGACATAGAGAAGAGGAATCATAATGAGTAATTCAAGTATCGCTCCATTTGTGAAATGGGCTGGCGGAAAGCGTCAGTTGCTTCCACAGATAAAGGAGAGAATGCCTGAAAAATATAATAATTATTTTGAGCCATTTGTAGGTGGTGGTGCAGTAACATTTGAATTGCTACCTGCAAATGCTCTGATAAACGATATCAACAAGGCTTTGATAAATGCTTATAAACAGATATGTAATGCACCAGAAGCATTTCTAAAAGCTGTAAACAAGCTGGATGAAGAAATGTGGGAGGATGGTAAGGAATATTATTATTCTCTTAGGGAGCATTACAATGATAAGCTGATGAAAGCAGAGTATGATGTGGAGTTGGCTGCCTTGTTTGTGTTTATCAATAAGCACTGTTTTAACGGCTTGTATCGTGTAAATGGCAAGGGACTTTTTAACGTTCCATACAACAATAGTCGTAGAACTTCCATTGATGAAAATGCCATCATGGAGATTTCGGAATATCTTCAAGGAGTAAAAATTATTGACGGGGATTTTGAAGCTGCTTGTAAGGATGCCAAGAAGGGTGACTTTGTATTTATAGATAGCCCATATGCACCGTTGAATCCTACCTCGTTTGAATCATATACGAAAGAGGGATTTGATATAGAAAGTCATAAAAGACTGGCAAAGCTATTTGATGAATTAACAGCCAGAGGTTGCTACTGTATGCTCACAAATCATAATACAGACTTGATAAATGAGTTGTATGGTAACAAAGGCTATAAGATAGATGTTGTAAGCGTTAAGCGTATGATTAATTCGGATGCATCCAACAGAGTTGGTGAAGAAGTAATTATATGCAATTATTAGAGGAAAGCAATGAATTTTAATACATATGTTAAGAAATTGAAAGAGGTACAAGACAAAAGTCATTTGGAAAATGGGTATAGTCATATTGTGTATCAAATATTTGATATTGCGTTAGATGATGAAAAACATTCTATAGTAGATACCTCAAGTTTAAAAAGAACGATAAATAAGGCAACAGCACCTCGGAATGTCATTGCGGTGCCAGATTTTGTAATAACTAAAAAAGGTTATTTCTTTGATGATATACAAAAATCAGATGATATTTTAGGTTGTGTTGAAGTGAAATATAAAGATGTCGATGTTACTAATCCAGATAGACTATGTTCAATGGCAAAAAATAAGGGGTATCTGGAGGTTTATAATAAAGTGATTTATACTAATGGATGGATATGGCGATTGTATGATGGAACACCGGATTATGTTGAAATCAATTTTAGGAAAAATTCAGCAAATGCAACATATGGAGAATTATTAAAGTTGCTTTGTTCAATCAATTGGAATGAATAAAAGACTTGGTTGTAATCTTTGTTGGTTTGTTTTGAAAAGTTAATAGAGATGTTATCAAAATATATAAATTGTTAAGGAGTCGGGATAATGGAGAACTTATTTATAAAGAAAGTGCCATTATACTTCGAGACCGAAGAATCACAATTAATATTAGGTGATTCCTTTAAAATTTTAACGAAAATGGAACAGGAATCTGTGGATATGATATTTGCAGATCCACCCTACTTTTTAAGTAATGATGGCATTACATGTCAGGGCGGGAAAATGGTTTCGGTAAATAAAGGCTCATGGGATAAGCTTTCAGAAAGTGGAACTAGCGTCGAAGAGAAGCACAAGTTTAACAGAAAGTGGATTAAGTTATGTAAGAAAGTACTAAAGCCGAACGGTACGATTTGGATATCGGGAACATTACACAATATATATTCGATTGGTATGGCATTGGAACAGGAAGGCTTCAAGATAATCAACAACATAACATGGCAGAAAACAAATCCACCACCAAACTTAGCATGTCGATGTTTCACACATTCTACGGAAACCATTTTATGGGCAAAGAAGAATGAAAAGAAGTCTCGGCATTTTTTTGATTATCAGAAGATGAAAGAAATGAATAATGGAAAACAGATGAAGGATGTGTGGACGGGTGCATTAACAAAACTATCAGAGAAGACAGAAGGAAAGCACCCTACACAGAAGCCGGAATATCTGCTTGAGAAGATTGTATTGGCATCTACGGAGGAAGGACAAGTTATATTGGATCCTTTCTGTGGTTCCGGTACTACCGGGGTGGAGGCTGTGCGATTTGGACGGAAGTTTGTTGGAATAGATATAAGTGAAGAATACTTGGAAATATCCAAGAAAAGATTGGAGAAGATAGCAGCAGATGCGGAAGAATATTGAAATTTCTGAAGAAAAGATAAAAGGTTTTTTGGAACAATTTTACGGATACTTTGAAAGTGGATATGCTTTTGAAGAATTTTTAAAGGTTTATCTTGAAAAAATAGGACTTGATGAAGTGGTTGTAACACAGCGTTCGTCAGACGGTGGCATTGATTTAGAAGCTATTCGTTATGGCGTTGGTGGTTTGGCAGGTGCTGATTCTGTAGAATACTATGTTCAGGCTAAAAGAAATAAACCGGGGACAACAATTCCTATTGAAAAAGTAAGAGCTTTGCGTGGTGTAATGCCGTCTGGTAGTAAAGGAATTTTTATTACTACAGCAGGATATTCAAAGAAAACACAGGAGTTTGTAGATGCAGATTCATCACGCCCAATTATTTTGATTGATGGTAAAGCGTTGGTAGAGAGTTGTATAGACAATGAAATTGGATTCGTGTTTACACCAGTATTTAGTAAAAATGCAATGGATGCACTAAAGGATTCATCGGATGATTTACAGCAGGAAAATAATATTTCAGAAGCGGATGATAGTGTAAAATTAATAGTAGATAAACAAATATCTGCAAATGATATAAGAGCAAGAATTTTACGATTACCTAAAGCAATTATTAATTTGTTATCAGAAGATGCACAAAAGATTAAGGTTATATTTAACGGTCTTGCACCAAAAGATTTAACTATTGCAAAGAATAGAGCATATCTTGCAGGTGTGACAGAATTATACAAAGATTCGGGTTTGATTGCAGAGGACGGCTCGTATAATCCATGTAAAGCTATATGGAAATATTCAGAGGATAAGATTGAAATTGTAATAAAGGAGCGATAGTGAATGAGAGATTTTGATGAATGGCTGAGTAAGTTCAGACCAAGTATATCCAGTTATGACTATTACATAGATTTTGCAAAGGTTGTTAGAAATGTGGAAGAAATCAAGGTAGAACTGAACATTTTGAATTCATTGATTGGTTCAAAAAACATTGAGGAAGACTTCGAGAAGATAGTGATAAAATATCCGGAAACATTGCAATGTGTACCTTTGCTCCTTGCAGTGCGTGGATATGAAATTTATGCACAGGATGAAGAAGGAGCTTTCTTGTATAATTTCAAGAAAATGAATTATAGTGTGGAGAAGTACAAGGTTTTCATGCGTAAGACAGGATTGTTTGATATGATTGCAAATCACTTGGTAAATAATCTTGTGGATTATGCTTTGGGTATTGAAACCGGATTGGATTCAAATGGTCGTAAGAATCGTGGTGGTCACCAGATGGAAGATTTGGTTGAGAAGTATATCGTGGCGGCAGGATTTGAAAAGGATGTAAACTACTTTAAGGAAATGTATCTTAAGGACATTGAGGAAAAGTGGAATATTGATTTATCGGCACTTTCTAATCAAGGCAAGGCGGCTAAACGATTTGATTTTGTAATAAAGACGGATAAGATGATTTATGGTATCGAAACAAACTTTTATGGTGGCGGTGGTTCAAAACTGAATGAAACTGCAAGAAGCTACAAAATGCTTTCTCAGGAGGCAGACACTATAGATGGATTTACCTTTGTGTGGTTTACAGATGGAATAGGCTGGAAGAGTGCAAGAGGTAATTTGAGAGAGACATTCGAGGTCATGGATACGATTTACAGTATTGATGATATGGAGAATGGGGTTATGCAGGATGTGTTTCTGTAAATATTTATCTAAAGAATAAATGAAAAATATAAAGAAAAAGATAAAATAATTATTAAATAATAAGGAGTTGAGTACATATTAAGTATCACAACTCCTTAAAAAACTAATTTTTATGTTTTAAAAGTTTACGTAGACTTTGTGTCTCAACAATTCTATAGTTTGATAACCATAATTGTTTGTCTTTTCCTGCTAAATTTGGATTAGCCCATGTTTCGAATGTATTTTGGGTTAATGCGGTTCCGATTTCGTTCCAAATTTCTATTGGATCGAAGAGCCAATTAACTTTCTTGGTTTCTTCATTAATGTTAATTAGAAAACGGAATGCTCCAAAAATTGGATAAATATAGCCGCTAGATATGCTATAAGGTGTTTCGGTATGCAGAAAACTTGTATAATAAGGTTTATCGGATGAACCGCACTCAATGCCACGGACGGCGCCAAACCTAGGATTGGCAGTGCCAAGATTATGTTTATAGTCCTTATAACGTTCAGGTAATTCTATTTCGATGGTATCAAAAAGTTTTACAAGAGTTGGCAAATGTGTTGTTAGTGAACGATAAAAATCAGTATCATATGCAGATTTGTATCGTTTGAATACCTGCGCTTTGCCTGAATAACTTTGTATAGGAGCAGCAGTATCATCAGGGTATTTGTCTTTATCTAATGCATACATTAAACGTAATAAATCATATACATGTAAATCTTTGTTTTCATTATCCTTGTAAGCAATTTTATTTGCATATGGTTCTTTGGAAATAGCCTCTTTAATGTTGTCGAATTTATCATCTAGATTAAAGAGAGCAATATCGGAAACTTGCACAGATGTATTTCGTGCATCTGATAATCGAGTAATATTTTGTACATTTGTTATTACCTCGATACGTACATATTTTTTTTGGTCATGTGCGATTTTTTTTCTGTTCTCAATTATAGCACGATAAGTATGACCGCCATCTAATATGCCATAGCTAAACTTATCATCATCATTTTCTTGATTACCTAAGTCAATAGTAACAGTCGATTTTGATGTATCAAAACTTAATTCTTTGGCTGAAATAACAATACCACGATTGTTTAAATAAAAATCATTTTCGGGCTCAGAAACTGCAGCTACTAATTTTTTTGCCACTGAAGTGGACATTTTTTGTTCTCTTGGATTTACATCTAAAGGAATATTTTGTGGAATGTTAGTCATATCAACCAATAGATAGTAAATTGTTTCACATGTGTTTTCGTTTTCTTTCGTTTTGTAAGGGGATGCGATGGTGCGTAATGCACTGACCTTAAAATTTAATAATGTATGACTCATAGTGAGTACCTCCTTAGAAATTTTTTCTCGAAAGCTATTGCCCTGAGATTGGTATAATTATATAATATAATTTGTCAAAAGTAAATGCACCATGGTGCAAAAAAAGGAGAAACAATGGCAGAACGAAAAAAATATGATGAAAAATTAGTAAAAATAGGTGAAGTACTAAAATTAAGGAGAAAAGCACTAGGTGAACAGTATAAAACTCGTGAACAATTTATTGATTTGAGAGCACAAGAATTATTTGGTGGTGAAGCATGGATATCTCCAAGGCATCTGGCAAATATTGAATTAGGTAAAAATTGGATTAGCTTTGAAAAGTTTTTTGCTTTGTCCCTAGCTTTAGAAGTAGACCCACTCGAATTATTTGAAGACATTAGAAAAATTTATTGTTCTTAATCGAATAGCATAGATCTGTAGAAGCAGAATTGTATTTAGAGAAGTCCTGAGCGCAACACTTGTTGCTATGAATCTCTTATTTTCGGACTTTTCTCATTCTCAAAACGTTAACAAAGAGATAATATGTGGAACTTTTGGGATTCTGGAAGAATGGCAATGCGATTTATCGAATTGCATTTTTGCTGGGGTTTCAAGAATCGAATAATTGAATTGGAAAGGAATTAAGAGAATAATGTTAAGTGTAAGTCGTAGAACGGATATCCCAAACTATTATTCGGAGTGGTTTTTTAATAGAATAAAAGATGGATTTGCATATGTAAGAAATCCAATGAATGCACATCAGGTAAGTAAGATTAATATAACACCGGAAGTGGTTGATTGTATTGTATTTTGGACAAAGAACCCAGAGCCAATGATTAACAGATCGGAGGAACTTACTTCATACAATTACTATTCTCAGTTTACATTGACCGGATATGGAAAAGATATGGAATGTAATGTTCCGCATAAGAAGGAGAAGATGATTCCAATATTTCAGGAATTATCGAAAAAAATAGGAGTGAAAAAGGTAATATGGAGATATGATCCTATTATTTTTACAAAGAAGTATACAATGGAATATCATTTAAAAGCGTTTGAGAAAATTGCAGTAGCACTTAAAGGGTCTACAGAGAAATGTGTTATAAGTTTTGTTGATGTATATGCAAAGGATAACGGAATGATAATAGGAAGCTGTGCGGAGAGTATAGATTTGGATGAATGTGGTATTAAGCATAATTGTAGCAAATATGACCCAGAGTCTCCGATATTATGTGGTACACTCGATGAAAACGATAAGATAACAGAGAGAAAAGTAAAATCGTTGAAAGAACAGCAGTTAAGCATTTTTGATTGATAGAAAGGAGGGAAAGATGGAATATAGAATCGCAAATGAAAATGATATTGAAGCTTTGGCACTGGTAATGAAAAAATCATATTCCGAAGAACCATGGAATGAAGTGTGGTCAGATGAAAAAGCACAGAGACGAATCCGATCTATTATGAGCAATTTTGAATTTACGGGATTAGTAGCCATTGATAAAAATGAAATTATTGCCGGAGTCCTTGGATTTGTTGATCCGTATGCAGATTCAGACTTTTTCTTTGTGTCGGAATTATTTGTGGTTACTGAGTACAAGAAAAAAGGAATCGGTAGGGAGCTGATGAAGGAACTCGAAATAATCTTAAAGGAAAAAGGCATATCGGTTATCCAGTTGATGTCGATTGATAATAATAAAGAGTTCTATCAAAAAATCGGATTACAACAAGATGAAGTGTCTGTAATGTATAAGGTTCTAGAGTAGTGGAGAAATTGGAAGGTGAACAGTAAAATGTCAGAAGTAAAATTTTATGACACAATAGAAGATTTTTTATTAAAGTTTGCAGTTATTATAGCTCGAAGCAATGGGAAATGGGTAATTTGTAAACATAAAGAACGAGATTCATTTGAAATACCGGGCGGACATCGTGAAGAAGGCGAAAGTATTTTGGAAACTGCAAAGAGAGAACTGCAAGAAGAAACGGGAGCGTTGGAATATAAAATAAAACCATTATGCGTATATTCTGTTACGGGACAAACTCGTGTAAATGCAACGGGGGAGGAGACTTTTGGACTGTTGTGCATTGCAGAGATATATAGATTTTCGGATAAGCTTGATAGTGAGATAGAAAAGGTTTTTCTTATGGACAAGCTGCCGACCGAATGGACATATCCCCTGATACAGCCTAAATTAATTGAAGAATATGAAAGAAGAGGACTGTCTGCGTGGCAAAGGGAAGCAATATATACTCGCCGCAGCATTCGGAAATTTAAAAAAGTACCTATTGAACAATTTGTTCTGGAACAGATTTTAGATGCAGGCAGAGCAGCTCCGTCAGCAAAGAATCGCCAGCCATGGAAGTATCTTGTATATAGCGGGGAGGCAAAAGAAGAGTTGCTGGCCAAAATGCAAGAAGGTATCGCGAATGAAGAAATAATGCCGAGACTTCCGTTGTCAGCGAATGGGATACCGGATGCAAAAAACACACGGCAAGTCATGGAGTGTGCTCCAATTATTATTATTGTCTTAAATACCAATGGTAAATCCCCTTTTACACAGCTAAATGTGGATGAGAGATTTACGGAAATGAATGACCTGTTATCAATTGGTGCATCCATAGAAAATATGCTGTTAAAGGCAGAAGAATTAAATGTAGGAACCTTGTGGATCGGTAATACCTGTTTTGCGTATCAAGAGTTAATAGAGTATATTGGTATGGATGCGGAATTAGTTGGTGCAGTTGCTCTCGGATATAAGGCGGAAAATCCGTTGATGCGACCAAGAAAACATATAGACGATATTGTGAGTATTATTTAGTCGGATACTTTCTTCCTATCCAGCACAGTAACAGGCAGAGGACAAATTAATGACGTTTTAGGGATATTATGTTATAATAATGATAAGTATTAATGAATAAAAGAGAAAACAGTCACTTAATTTAATTTTTTATCAAAAGAATCAGGAGGTCAGAATGAAAACGACAGTATTATGTTATGCTAGATGCAGTACATGTAAGAAGGCGTTGAAATGGCTCGAAGAGCAGGGGGTGGAATACACAGAGCGGCCAATAAAAGAAGAGAATCCGACAAAGGAGGAGCTGCGGAACTGGTATGAGAAAAGCGGACTTCCCCTGAAACGTTTTTTTAATACAAGCGGAAATTTATACAAGGAATTAAAACTCAAGGACAGATTGCCGGAAATGTCAGAGGAAGAGCAGTTGGAGTTATTGGCGACAGACGGAATGCTGGTAAAGAGACCGCTACTGATTTCGGATGCGGTGATCTGTCCCGGATTTAAAGAGAGTGAATGGATGAAATGTATCGGATTAAAATAAAAAGGGATAATTCGTATTGTTGTCAGTAAAAGGGATAATTTTACAGACAAAGGAGGGCTAAAAGAAAATGAAAGAAGAAATAATTCCGTTCATGAAAAGTATAGTCGATCAGGACAGAAGTGCTATTGTAATTTGTAATCTGAAGCATGAAATCATATATATGAATCCGGCTGCCGTTAAAAATTATGAAAAGTGGGGCGGAGAAAAACTGCTGGGACAGAGCCTTTTGAAGTGTCACAACGAAGAATCAAGAGAAAAAATAGAACAGGTGCTGGCATGGTTTGCAGCGTCTACAGAGCATAATATAATCTATACCTTTTACAATGAAAAGAAAAATAAGGATGTTTACATGGTGGCATTGAGAGATGAGGGCGAATTGATTGGCTACTATGAGAAACATGAATACCGGGATTCTGAAACTATGCCATTATATGATTTTTGGTAAAGGAGATTTTTATGCAATTTCATGTATCAAAAAAAGGAAATGACAAAAATCCGGGAACGAAAGCGGCCCCCTTTTTCACGATTCAAAGGGCTGCGGATGCTGCGGTGGCAGGAGACCGGATTATTGTTCATGAGGGAATTTACCGGGAATGGGTAAAGCCGGCACATGGGGGAACTTGTGAAAACCAGCGAATCGTTTACGAAGCGGCAGAGGGGGAGAGAGTCAGTATTCGCGGCTCCGAGTTAGTATCGCAGTGGACAAGGGTGGAGGATTCCGTCTGGAAAGCGGAAATACCAAACACTCTATTTGGAGAGTTTCACCCATTTTTGGAAACTGTCAGCGGTGACTGGATGGTCAGCCCCTTAGAAACACCGGTACATCTGGGAGAAGTGTACTTAAATGGTCATGCTCTTTATGAAGCTTTTTCCTTGCAGGAAGTAAAAAAGGCGGAAAAGAGAGTAAAGAGCACACAGGTATCATGGTGGAATATAGAGGAATACATCTTAGAGCCGGAACGGTCAATTTATCAGTGGTATGCCGAAGTTGAGGAAGATATCACTGTTTTGTATGCCAATTTTCAGGAATACGATCCCAATGAGGAATGTGTGGAAATCAACGTGAGGAAATCCTGTTTTATGGCAGAAGAAACAGGAATCAATTACATAACAGTTCGTGGTTTTGAGATTTGTCAGGCCGCAACGCCGTGGGCACCTCCTACAGCCGATCAGATCGGTATTGTGGGACCTTACTGGGCAAAAGGGTGGCTCATCGAGGAGAATGATATTCATGATGCCAAATGCAGTGCGGTTTCACTGGGAAAAGAAAAAAGTACAGGGCATAATAAATTTACCAAAGACGGGAAAAAACCGGGTTATCAGTATCAATTAGAGGCTGTTTTTTTGGCGCGTCATATCGGCTGGAGCAAGGAGCGGATTGGCTCCCATATTGTACGAAACAACCGGATTTATGATTGCGGACAGAATGGAATTGTAGGTCATATGGGATGTATCTTCAGTGAAATCTATGGGAATGAGATTTACCGCATTGCCGTCAAACATGAGTTTTTCGGACACGAAATCGGCGGAATAAAGCTGCATGCAGCGATTGATGTCAAGATTCGCAACAATTATATTCATGATTGTTCTTTGGGAACATGGTTGGACTGGGAGGCACAAGGAACCCGGCTCAGCGGTAATATTTACGATAAGAACAGACGGGACTTTATGATTGAAGTAACTCATGGCCCCTGTCTTGTGGATAATAATATATTTACAGCGGAGTACACCTTTGACAATGCAGCACAGGGAACGGCTTTCGTACATAATTTGTGCGGAGGTTTTATGAATCATTATGACGTGCGAAACCGCTCGACGCCATATCACCTGCCGCATTCCACGGAAGTGCTTGGTACGGCAATGGTCTATGGCTCCGATGACAGATGGTATCAGAACATTTTTATCGGAGGAAAGGAAGAGGAACGTTGTTATGGCACATCCAGTTATGATGGAGCAGCTATTTCCATGAAGGAATATATTGAGCGCGTCAAGCATTTGGGCGAAGGGGATTTGGAGTTGTATGAACAGGTAAAACAGCCGGCATATATTCGGGGAAATGCCTATTTTGCCGGAGCTAAAGCCTTTGACAGGGAAGAGAATTATTACAGCACGGAGGAAAATCCTAATATGCAGCTTCAGACAGAAGAAGACGGTGTGTATTTATCAATTATGCTGCCTGCTGATTTTTTCAATACAGAAACTACGGAAATCAATACAGAAATTCTCGGAATGGCACGGATGCCAGAGCAGCGATATGAGAATCCGGATGGCTCTGAGCTTACAATTACGGAGGACATGCTTGGAGAACAGCGGGGAAGCCATCCGACGATAGGACCGGTTGAAGGGTTAAAGGAGGGAGAAAATTACGTCTGCGTTTGGAAAAAGAGCATTTAAGAAAAAGGGACGGATACTATCTATGTTAATGGCAGTTGTACTGTTGACTACAGGCAGTGTACTGGAAAAAGACTTGTGTGCTGCACAAAAACTGCCGGATGGTTATGTTTACGGAACTTCTTCCATGTATTTAGGAGCGGCACAAAAAGCAGTGGTGGATGGTGTTACCTATCAGTATCGTGATGATGTGGAAAATGAAAATGACATTCAGATTACCGCAATTACTGTACCATCAAATATGAAAAAACTGGTCATACCAGAAAAAATAAATGGCAGAACGGTAGCGACACTTCATATGCGCAAGGAGGATGGGGCAGCTGCACTCGCTGGTATAACAGAGCTTATACTGACAGCGCATATCTATTATTATCGGGAGCATATCGTTATCTGTCCACCTCCGAATCCAGATGTGGAGGGAAATTTTCTTGTTCCCAGTTTGGAAGATTATTTTCCATCATTGGAAAAGATTGGGTTTTCGGGTGAAAATCCCAGTATGAAAGTAAAGGACGGTATTCTTTTTAATGAGGACTGTACCCAGTTGCTGCATTATCCCCAAAGTAAACGGGATGTGGAATATACAGAGCCCTCCTCTTTGACCTCTTCAAATGGATACAGGAAAAGCAAATATTTAAAAAAAGTAACATTTTCTTCTAATTCATCTTATACTTACACACCGGACTGCAGTTACAGTAATCTGGAAACCGTTTGTATACCGGCTAATATTAAGAATATTTGGATTGAAGGATTTGCCCATTGCAGTAAACTGACACAGGTACAGTGGCACAACGGAGTGGAATACATACTGGAGGGAGCTTTTTCCCATTGTACATCATTGAAAAAAATCCAACTTCCGAAATCTTTGATAGGAATTGAGGAAGGGGCGTTTCGCGGATGCTCTAATCTGAATTTAGGTACACTTGTATTACCGAAGAAACTGCAGTGGATGCAGGCATATGTATTTTATGGTACAAAATGTAAAAAGGTTACGATACCGGATTCCGTAGAATCCATGGGAGCACATGCTTTCAGTAAACAGACAAAGGTTGTGAAGCCGGCCTATTTAAAGTCCGCAAAATCAAAGTATATACCGAATGACTACTTTAAGAACAGCTATTTTTCCTATGAAGCGACTGCTTTATTGAAACGGAAAAAGAAAGGAAAGAAAAAAGGATATCCGGCTATTGATATTGAAAGAATTTGGGGGACAAAGAAAAAACTAAGGCTGAAAAAAGGGAAAAAGATAACACTACAGACTAAGGCAGAGCTTATGCTCTACGCAAACAAGTCTGTAAGTGGATATTTGGATTCGGAAATACTGAAGTTTCGCTCTTCCAATCCTAAGGTAGTAAAAGTGACGAAGACTGGCAAACTTCAGACGAAGAAAAAGGGTTCCGCAGTAATTCAGGTGTCTTTACGTCTGAATAACGGTGTCTTTCATGTGAAGGGATATAAGGTCAAGGTGAAGGTAAGGGGATAAAATTCTTATTCAGAATGGTTCAATGGTCCCACAGGCAATTTTTTCTCCCGAGTCACCGGCAGGCTGGCTTGTAAAATCATCCCGGTTATCGTGAATGAGAATAGAGCGTCCAATTACATCCTCTATGGAGAGGAAACAGTTATAAAAACAGAGGTAGGCATAGCCGTTATTATTTAACAGGCTCGGCAAGTCACCTGCGTGGCAAGGGTGCTCGTGCTCCTTTGGGTTATAGTGCGTTCCGGTATTGGCAAAATTATTGCTGCAGTCCCCGTTTTCATGGATGTGAAGCCCCAGAAAATGTGGGCAGTCCACTTGGGAAACAGGCAGGGCAGACACTTCTACTTCAATGATAATACCTTTTGCAGCAGGATTATCATAAAAGTTGGCATACCCGGAAATGTCCGGAAATAAAGTTCCGCCCTTTATTTTTGCATAGGCATCTGGATAGTAGTGCTGAGAGAGTAAAAGGGATGAATAGGGATTGTGCATAAGTCACTCCACTTTCTTTATATTATCTTAGTACAGAATATGATACCCGGAGAAAATGGTGAAGAAGAAAAAAGAATGGAGATTACAATGAACAAAATTTTTATCGGACTATTTTTTGTATTTATTGATGTAAACATTACATTGGGAAATTCTGCAATTAGTGTAATTCCGGATTTTATCGGATACATTTTAATCTATTTTGGACTGAAGCAGATGCAAGAAGAAAGCTATTGGTTCGGAAGAACAAAGTCTCTCGTAATCGTTATGTTTATTTACAGTACCTTTGGATTTTTTTCGGATCTGACAGGCCTGATTCCTACGGTAGTTTCCGGGAAAATAGCGGTTGTGCTTATTGGGTATCTGTCTACCATTGCCGGTTTATACATTGCATGGAGTATCATCAAGGGAATACAGGATATGGAAACAGAGAAAGAACATAATTTCTTCGGCAGACGAAGTATGGCAAGCTGGAAAATGATTGCCCTGTTTCAGTTGATTTCTCCTCTATTTGGAATAATCGGACAAGTAGCCAATGCCTATTTCGCCAGTGTGCTGAATCAATGGAGTATGTTATTAGCAATTGCGGGTGTTATAGCAAGTATCATTTTCCTAATGGACTTTAAATATTCCCGGGATGCCTATATCATTTATAGACGGGAACAGGAAAAATAATTTCAGTATTCGCAGGGCGGTGGTTATTGGTGGAACAACATTCGTTCCGCATAAGAACCTCTGTATTCGGACGGGCTCTGTCCCGTCACCTTTTTAAAGGAACTGGAGAAATTGTGATTATCAGAAAAACCGATATCATAGCCGATCTGTGCAATCGGTAAGTTGGTGTCGGTAAGAAGAGCCTGAGCCAGTTCCATTTTTCTTTGCAAAATATAACTCTTTAGTGAAACACCGGAAGATTTTTTGAAAAAAGTTGTAATATATTTTTCATTATATCCAAAGTAAGCAGCGACCTCACTTACTCTGATCGGTTCCCGGATTCGCCAGGAAATGTAATCGACAATATCGGTGTATAACTGCATCTTGTCTCCTTTCATAGCAGTAAGCCCGCCGGAAAGGTAGAGCTGGCTGTACATCTCACAGAGAATGGCAGTTAAGGTATGACCATCTAAGTTAATATTACGGTATTTTCGATTGCAGTCCTGTAATTGTTTAAACAATACAATGAGGCGGTCCAGACGGGGGATTTTTGCCTGAACCGGAAGAACAATGCGAGTATCCTCCGCAGAAAGGGGAAGAGAGATGTCTTCACTATCCAAATGTCCGGGATTGTTTTTATAGTTGTTATAACAAAAATGTGTCCAGTAGAAAGTACATTTGGAAGGTTTATATCCGAATTGATGGCTGGTCGGCTCCATGATCAGATATTCGCCCTCATGAACCACATATTCCTTTTGGTCATTGGCAATATATAAGTCTCCTTCGGTCATTATAATAATCTCAAAATCCGTGAGGACACGGGAAATATGCACCCAGTTTTCATCTGGTGCAATAAATTTTCCTGTCCAGTTAAAGCGGAACGGTTCTATTACATTAAATTCAAGTAAATCCATATGACTTTTTGACACCTCGTATTCGTATTGTGATACTTCGCAGTAACATTTTTCGCAAATTGATAAAATATAGTTTTATTATAATATTGAATAATAAAAAGCACAAGTAAAAAGTGAGAAGAAAAAGGAGAAGGGCAAAAATCACACCGGAACGAACCTTTTTACAATACGTTTTCACACCAAACAGAACCTATTAGTATGGTCGCAGCAAATGAAGGATGCTACAATAAAGATACAAAAAATCAAATTCATTTAAGAAAGGAAGAAGCATATGAGGGGAAAAATAGCAAGAATCGGTAAACGCTCGATTGCAATGGCACTGACTGGTGTTCTGACCATATCAGGACTTACCATCCGTCCGGCTTCTGTGGCAAAAGCTGCCGGAGCACAAAGTGACCGGGTCGTATCAAGTGTAAAGGGAATGTATCAGTTCGATATGACGGATGTTGTAGTGACCGATACATATTATGACAATTCTTTGCAAAAGGAGATTGCTTATCTGGAAAAATTGGATGAGAATCGTCTTTTGGCAGGATTTAAAGAAACAGCAGCTTACGCAAAGGGTATGACCGATGCGGAGCGGACGGCATTTCTGAACGGAGCAACCAGATACGGAACGGAGAAAAATACCGGGAACTGGGAGAACTCTCTGATCGGTGGACATACTTTGGGACACTATCTGTCTGCGATTTCACAGGCAATAGTAAATCCGGGAACAAAAGCCGCAGACAAACAGAAATTACAGACAAAGTTAGACAATATCATCGACACATTAAAAGAGTGTCAGGAATATTCCAAAAAATCCAGTGCCTGCAAGGAGGGGTATATTTTTGGAGCAACTTTATTGAATCACACCTCCGATTTGGAATTTCAGTTTGACAACAATGAAAAGGGGAATCTTTCCAAAGTTAGTTGAAATATAGCTTTTCTTTAATGGAAAAATGTGGTATCATAAATACAG
>CANRLR010000023.1 GCA_947631505.1 uncultured Lachnospiraceae bacterium
AAATAATGATTTTGCCATTGTCTGTTACCTCCACATTCTTTTTTATTTTGAATGTCCGCAAAATCCGTCCTACATCGTAAGATCACCTACCGTTACCGTTACTTCGGTAATACCGGCTTCTTTCAGGGCGGCATCAATCACACGCTGTAGGTCTTCCTTTGTCGTATCATTCGTTGCCTTATAATCCGTCAATACTTTTTCAACGATCTCTTTTGCATCAGCCACCGTATATCCCAAAGCAGGAATAATAACGGTCACCTCACCATATAGGGAGGTGTAGCTCTGTGAACCATCCGTACCCTTTTGAGGGGCTACATAGTTTCCTTTTTCCCAGACCGGATCTTTCAGATTCGGCACATCTGTCTTGCTTTCTATGTTATTGCAGCCGCTGCAGGTTCGTTTTGCCTCGCCGGTACTGCTTTCCGTCGGCTCTTTCGTTAGCTCCCAGTCACCATATGTATGCTCGTAGGTAAGCGTAAACGTTGGATTAGTACTAATCGCAGCATTATTGACATTATATGTATAGGTAATGGTTCCTTTCCCATCAAAAGCAGTGAAAGAAGAATCGGACAACGTCGCTCCCTTTACATTGCTTACTTTCGTACTGTCCATTCCTTTCAGTCCGCTCAGGGCATACTGCTTGCAGGAATTGATCTTCACAACATTATTACCGGCATCCAGTGTTGTAAGCTTTGTATTCATACTCAAATCCAGTGCCGCCAGATGATTGCCGGAACAATTCAGCGTCACAAGCTCTGTAAAATGCTCAATTCCCTTCAGATAGGAAATCTCTTTGCCGGCGACATTCATGGATGTAATCTTCATAAGATCACCGGCCCATAACGATTTGTCCTTGTCGGTATCATAATTTTCAGACACATAAGTTCTGAAATTATCATCCGGAAAGTTGGCCGTATCAACCTTGATGGTTTTGTCAAGCAATATTGCCTTATTATCGCCGGATAATCGAAATACAAGACCACTCCCTCCACCATTTTTATAAAATTTATTAAACAAGTCTGCATTTGGCATATCCTGTACCACATATTTCCCAATCTCTGCATTATTCGAAAGGTATAATCCAATACGATTGTTTCCCTCATAAACCGCGTTTCCATTTTTTGCATGAGGGATAACCGGCGCAGCATCGGCAGTATTGCCTGCTTTACAGAAAATTTGTTTCGTCAAATTAGGAGTACCATATAAATATACCTTAAAATTATTACTACTTGAACTTGGACTGACACTGTAATCATAGTCAACCGGATTTATTGTTGCATTCCCTCCTATTTCAACCACAACATCATTCCCTGCCCACAAACCGGAATTAACCGTACCTCCTGTAACGGTTGCCTGACCGGAGCCGGAAATCTGAATCCATTTACCATTGACCGTACCACCTTCAATCACAACGTCTTTAGCCACTATCACATTGGTTAATCCACCTTCTGAACCAACTACACCACTCTTTACCGTGACCTTCTTCCCGTCTGAAGCACCTATGATACTCGCTCCTTCCATTATTGCGCCATCGAAAATCACATTTCCAAGCTTACTGGTAGCTGCACTTATAACCCAGCTGTGATTATTATTGGTAACCGTACCACCATACAGCGTAATATCTCCTGAACCTGCTGTATAAATCACCTCAGGGATGCAACTGTATGAATCTATTTTCTCTCCTTCCGCATAGGAATCGTTACTTAATTTACCGGTTTCCTCTTCGGAGCAGTCACACAGAGTAAAGTCTGCTTCCCCATCCACCGACATGGCAATGCAGCCATTTGCACGGGAAGTATCACTTACCTTAATGCTAAGTGTATGCCCATTCAGACAGAGGTTAAAATCCTTCTTCACCTTTACCACTGCATTGTCTTGGGCATGTGCAATGGTTTCGACTATTTCTATATTTCCCGCAAGATAATAATTACCGCCGTTTTCTGCAGCTGCTACCAATTCGTCAGCCGTGCTGACAGCGGTAAATAAAGTATTACTGTGAGCCGTTTCGTGTGTACAGGTATCGCCACAGACAGCATGCCAGTGAGCAATCTCAGGAACTGGCTGCAGAATCGGTCTGCCAAAGGGTTCACTCATTGTCCATATACTGTCAAAATCCCAGTTTGCAAAGGTCGCCTGAGATGCAAATTCTGTGGCAGATTTTGGTTCCGCACTTCCCACATCTTTCTTTCCTGTTATAGCGCCTGTTCCGGAATCCGGTAGATAATAGCCAAATTCAGCAGTACCTTCCAGATAATAGCAATTTTCTATAGCAGCACTGGCGCTACCCATCACCTGAACTGCCCCAACTACACCGCCAACATAGCAGCCGCCGGACGTGGAGGCATCAACAACATTACCGGTATTGTAACAGTTTTTCACTGTCGCTGTACCACCATTGGTCGCTGTAACAACTCCAGCCACACCACCACAAACGCTTTTACCTGAAATCACTCCGGTATTATAGCAGTTCTCCAGCGTGGCTGTGCCTCCCTCACCCGCAACAAGGCCAGCCACACCACCACAAAAACTATTGGCACCAGTTGAAACTTTAGCAGTATTATAGCAGTTTTTCACAGTTCCATTACCCACAGCACCAACTATACCAGCACCATTCTCGGCATTATTGCCCGTAACAGAACCACTTACCGTAAGATTTTTAATTTCCCCTGTACTCATGCCGAACAGACCGACAACAGATGCCGCATCATCATTAATATACAGATTGTTTATTTTATGTCCACCACCATCAAAGATACCGGTAAAAAATGCAAACCCCCCCCGCACCAATCGGTGTCCATGAGCCTTTGCCAGCACCATACTTCTCTGACATATCGATATCCGCTGTCAGCTTAAAATACATTCCACTGTAATCGATACCTTCCGTTTCATCGTCGCCATTGACGTTTCCTGCCAACAACTCCAGATCTTCCAGATTTTCAATCCGATACGGATTGCTTTCCGTGCCTTCCCCTTCAAAACCTGTTCCCAATTCTTCTGCCGCAAAGACGAACCCCATCGGACCGGCTGCAAGCAGCAAGCAGAAACAAAGCACCACTGCTAACAGGTGCAGACACGCTTTTCCCTTAAATTTTTTTGATTTTCTCCATTCATAGTAATTCATAATTTTGTCACTTCCTTTTAGATATGATGTAGAGATATAGTAATTCATAAGGGACAATATGACAACCTTTTTGGCATACTTCGCACTTTTTTCGGTATACTTTGAAACTCGAAAAATAAAATTTCATATTGACGCTCGAATGTAAACCGAGATTCCCGTTTTTTCTCTTGATTTTGTGCTATGATGGTCCCATGACAGGATAAAAATGCGCATGAAAAACGGACGTCAGTTCCGTCTTACAGATTTTGTATCACGAAATTCACGCCTGATTGTTCCTTTATTTCAGCCGGCGGTCTGCAAAGTAAGAGTCCGCAGCTAAAATGGCACTTAAATTTTTGTTTCGGTTATAACTTCGCTAATTCCTCAAGAACCCTGTCAGAGATTCCATCAAAGCCATCATACAATTCCTTCATTTTCGCATGCTCAGCTACTAATCTATGCAATATTTCAAGCACATTTTCTTTTTGTGACTTATTTTTTAATATAATATTCTTACATTTATATTTATTCGATATAAGAATGCCAATACCAATTGCAACTCCAACACCTGTTCCGGCCAGCAATAATAAATGAACAAAAAATGCCACAACTCCGCAAGCCGCTCCTACGCCAAATGAAATATATGCGGGAAAATTTTTTATCGTGGATAACTCTTCTCTCTGTTTTGTCTCGTAGAGTTCTTCAACCTTCGATATTTCACCTGATTCATTTGCTAAATTCGCATCTGTCGAATAATCTAATATACGAATCGGATGAACCGTTTTATACATTGATCTATAATTTGAAATATATAAATCTGCAGCTTTCTGCTGGAACGTTTTAATTAGAGTAAACATATTCAAACGCATTTGACCATTTACATTTTCATTTGCAAAATCATAAACCCAATTTATAATCGTGGAGATAATATTAAATTCTTCTTCTCGATGTGCTAATTCTTCTTCAAATTTTGCTTTGGCTCCTTCGACATCCCCGCCCATCTTGATTACAAGCTCATTGTACTCAATTTCATTATAGGTATCAATTTCCACACTATTCGGTTTTGCCAATAATTCATTTAAGTATTCCTTTAAGTAAGTATTCCTTTCCGCAAGTGGAACATTTACTATCTTAAGAATGAACTCCAAAATATTATAGTTATTGTTTGCAAGGTTCAACATTTTTGTAATTGATGAATAATCTCCACAGTATTTGGAAATCAACGGGAGGTCATATGATTCCGTTTTCATCAAACGCTGCATATGAGTTTTTATAAAGGAGACAATATCATCCTCGCTATATCCTTCTTTTTCTGCACACTCAACAATTAATCGATGAATATAATCTGAAATCATGCGGGAAGTCTCATCATCTACATTATCCGATAATGTCTTACTTATTAATGAAAACAACATTAAAAATGTGTTTTCATCGCTACCTTTCAATTCACACTTCTGATATTCAAGAAACCATTTAACTGCAGCTTCATTTCTATCCATCCTTAAATTGAAAATCATATAGAACATACTGCTATTCTTCGAATCTAGCTTATAAGCTACTTCCACAGCCCTGTCAGCAAGCACTTTATCATCCGTTTTCCAAGCCATTATGCTGATTAATGCACTCGTAAGCCAAAAATCAGGCGTTAATAGGTGCTGTTTTTCTATCGATTTATAAATAATAGCATCACTTACCATATTTAAATCCAAATTGTCCATCATACCCTGAACAATCTTTCTTACAGTTCTGTAATTATTAAAATCATAGTACTTTTTATTATTTAGTGTCCGAATTTTCTTATTCGCAAGCTCAACACACTTATATCTAGTATAAAGTACATCTATTTGTCCTTGTAATTCATATGCTTCCAGTGCTCTATTTATAGAATTGTTTATTACACCTGTTGCATTGTCCAGTGAGGTTCTTATATGCTGATTGTAATTCGCCAAATTACGTTCTGCTTGATTTACACTATTAACGGTAGAGCTGATTTCTGATCTGAGCCGGCTATTTTCTCTTTCGATTTCACGAAGTTGTGACTCTAATCTGCTTACTTGTGCTTCTAAACCATAATTACTCACTAAATCCACCTCCTACTTCTGATACATTAATAGCTCTATTTTTTCCCCAGTTCTCAATTTCCTTAACAAGTTCCGGATTAATTTGTGATATTGGAATAATTGCCTTTACCGAAGCTATCAAATCAGAAATATTAATCGTTTTTTCTTTTTCAATAAGCACTTGTTGTGCAACATCTTTTATTACTGTTTCTAAATCGGAATACGAATATCCTTCTGTCTGTTTTACTAATTCGTCTAATATTGCATCTGTAGGTGCTGCCTTCAAAGAAACTTTTATATAATGCTCTAATGCCTTTTTGCGTTCGCTCTTGTTCGGAAGTCCTGCATAGAACACTTCGGAAAATCTGCCTTTTCTGTATAATTCATATGGCAATGCTTTTACGTTATTCGCAGTTGCAACCATAAATACTTTGCTATTTGCTTCTTGAATCCAAAACAGAAATTCTCCCAGCACTCTCTTTCCCGTTTCATTTCCTGTATCCGTCGTTGAAAGCACTTTTTCAATTTCATCTATCCAGAGCACACATGGGGATACGTTTTCGATAAATTGCAATGCTTCTCGCATCTTTTTTTCACTCTCACCTACCCATTTGTCAAAAACTGACCCAATGTCAAATCGAAACAACGGCAAGTCCCACTTTTGAGCCACGAGCTTTGCCGTTAACGATTTTCCACATCCCGGTACACCTACAAGCAGTATCCCTTTCGGTGCCTTTAAATCATATTCTGCAAGTTGTTCCTCTGGCATAAAGAATATCTTTTTTTTTCGCTCCAACCAAATTTTTAGCACATCCATACCCTCTACAGCATATTGCTTGTAAAGATTTATGTACTGAACCGATCCTACCTTCGGATAAATTTTTTGTTTTTGTGATGCCAGCTGTGAAATTCTTGCTTTTTTTAATCCAGAATTTCCTATGATTTCTGCAGAGAGAATATTATCAATCTGAATCTCTGTAAATCCTCTTAATACAGCACTTACTCTAGTTATATCTTCGTCATCCCATTCGACCTGAAATCTGCCTTGATACATCTTGATAAATTTTTGTATCTGAATAATTCTTTCGTTTGTATCTGGATAGTCCAAATTAATTACCATTCCGAAACTAGAGATTCTTGTCCAAACTTGATCTGATGTTATTAATATAACAACTCCATTATTTTCCTTCGCCATATATAGTATATTCATAAGTTCACGAGAATATGCATTATCATCGGAAATACGTCTAACATCCCCAAGAACAATATTTAAATTTCTCTGCTTTTTTACTTGTGAAAGAAAGAAACCAAGCGGATCATCATCTGTGTCAATAGCCTCATCATTTGTGCCCAACACCTTAACTTGCTTTGCATCTGTGTAATACATCAAACTAATCTGAGCATCCTTCGTGATTTCGTTTAGCATCCTCTCCACTCGCTCACGCTCATTTGTACTTACTATTACAAGCGGGGTCCTTGCATATATATAGTTTACTAATTCCTTTTTTACCTCAGAATAATTAGACATATATATTCAGCTCCTCAACATATTTTTTAAGATTTGCCTTTCTGCAAATGTACTCAAAATCAGAAATGAATATATCACTGCCATTTTCCTCAAGTCTCTTAGTATATCTATGAAATTCTTTCACAAATAGTTGTAGATTTTTACTCATTTGCAAAGACAGTTTCCTTTTTACTTCAACCGGATATTTCTCCATGACATTGAAAAAGAAACACGTGTCCAAATCTTTTTTTAAACATCTGAATCCATGTACCAGCATCTCTATATCATTCTCTGAAATACATTTATTCACAGTGATCTGAAACTTTTCTATTGATTCAGTCAGTATTACCGTCTCAAGTTTTGCTATCTCGTTATACACAAATTCTTGATATTCCATCATATTAACCTGTGGATAATTTGTACAAAGAACTTTCATGGAATCACTTCTTATTCCTTTATCTTTGACAGTTTTTATATGCTTCAGCCACTGTGCATAAGTTATACTTTGTATCTCCATATTACTTTAAGAAACTAAACGGAGGCTCCAAACTCCAAGATGGCAGTTTTTTATTCATCTCCTTTAATCTCTCATCTGTAACATCATAATTTCCGGCATCGCCCGAACCATAATTCTCTTGAATTCTCTGCTCTAAAAGATCTCCTAATTCTAAATTCATTTCATTATCCATTTTTAACATCCTCCTATGTATTATAGATATTCAATTTTACTCTCAAGTAACTCTTTTTTATCTTTTTCTTCTGAATAGAACTGTTTAAAGTCTGCCAATTCCAGCATACAAGCATTCAATTTGTCTAAAGCTGCATTTACTCTTGCCGGGAACTGCTTATTCGCCTTTACAATTCTGAAAATCAAAAATCCTACAGATAAAGCTGTTGCTACCAGTGAATATGGTGTAATAAACACCAATCCAATTGACAAAATAAAAACTATTATTGCAACAATATTCGGAGTATTAACATACATCAGCTGGAATTTATTGTTATTAAAATATTCCTTCATATTATTAACTTGTTCGTTCTGATCCTCTCCATTTGATACACTACTCCACGTATCAATCGCAAGAGGAAAATCTAATGGCTGAGATTCTTGTAACATCAATGCCCAGTTCTTTATTGCACGTAAGAACCAGTCCTTTGTATTTTGCAGACCAAATTTCTTTACATGAACATCTGTCTGCTCTGCATCATCATAAATAGCCCATCGGATCATCTGCTTTCCGATATTAACACTTGCGTTTTGAACCTTTTGATATTCTTCATATTGTGCTTCAGCTGCGTCAACTTGACCATTATTATCAATAACAAAGTTGAAATATGCTTGCTGATTTTTCAAATCCAATTCTTCTTCGTCGTAATTTGAAATTAAATTCATCAATATGGCATCTACTCTGCTCTTATAATTTGCCTCTGTTTGTTCTTCCAATTCTACATCCATCGCATCAATTTCTGAAATAAGCTTTTCATACTTTGAGACATTTGCATAAGACTGCTGTATTGCACCATAATTTGAGCATGCATCTGGCAATGCCACATAATTGCACTGCTTCGCCGGTGGTAATAATTGAATGTATTTTTGATAAGCTTTAGTTAATTCGTCTGCCATAGACTGATCTGCATTCAACTCTGAGATCCAACTCTTAATGATGTTATTCACATCATTTTCCAGTTCCTTATCCGTTCCAAATAAACCGTTCAGATACGCCTGTAATAATACAGCAGATTCTCTTTGCATCTCTGATGGCTTAATTGTTTTTAAGTATTCAAAAAACCATCTCTTCGCTGGAGAATTACGGCCAAATCTTAAATTGAACAGGCAGAAAAACAAAGATGCCTTTGCCGGGTCTCTTCTCATACATTCAGAAAGAGCATTATTTGCAATTTCCTTATATTCATTAATCCATGCCGTTATTGCCAACAGTGCGTATGACAGCCAATACCTTGAACTGGTAATCCACAATTCTTCTGATATCTCTTGAATAGTACTATTTCTTACAAGATTAATATCAAAATCCTTTACGACACCCATAACGGTTTTACGAATAGTCTCGTGATCACCAAATTGTTCTTTTAATATTTGATCAATTCTGAGTATATTCTCATGAGCAAGCTGCTTTTCCTCATTTTGAATCATATCCTGCTTAAATTTATTTACACTGTCATAAATCTTATCCGTTGTAGCCTTAATACTGGCCGTAGATGTATTAACAGCATCTATTTTTACATCTACTTTTGATTTAAATGAGCCAATTGTTTGATTCAAATTATTGACTGCATTATAAGATGAACTAGCCATTATTCTTCCTCCATTAGAATTCTATATTTTCAAAAACATTTACAAGGTCATCATTTTTTGCGTCCTCTTCCTTATATAACGCTCGCCACGCTTTTAGTTCCTCTAATGCCCTTGTTAGGATCTGACAACCATGTTCACGTTTAGCCCGCAGAATAGTCTGCATATCTGAAATTCTTCTCCACAACAGAAATCCACCTACTACTCCAAGTAAAATGCCTATTACCAATGAAATCTTATTAAACTTCCACACAGTAATTCCAAGAATAACCAATGAAGCAATCGCCATACCAATAAATATCAATACATATTTATCTTTTATCGTATCAAATATTCTATTTTTGTTATAATGTTTTATCAGTTCTTCTTTTGCTTCATTATAAGATTCTTCGTTACATTCTTTCTGCCAACCATCTATGGAGATGTTATACTTATCCTTTTCTTCGGTTCTGTAACTCTCTCCATAGGATTTAAATCCTTTTGCTATCCATTTTTTCAGATATGAAATTGCAAACCTTTTTACTGTTATATCAACCTGTGATGAATCGTCTTCAAATGCCCAAGCAAACAGTAAATCTTCTAAAGCTTTTGTTGTAGAAGTATTTGGATATTCCAGATTATAATATTGCTGTGCTAGACCAAGGTCTCCCTTAGCTTTTATAACCATTTCATTGTAACGCTTATTTTTTATTACCTTTAGTTCCTGTTTATCATACGCATTTATTAAATCATACAAGATATTTTCTATTCTTTGGAACATATCAGATTCTAACACATTATCACTCTCTGCTACTCTCCTAAAGTAAATAGCCAGTTGCTCATTTTTTTCAGCGGAAGATAAAAGTGACTTTAATGATTCATACTCTGTACAGTTCCTTCGTAAAGTTTCAAATTCATTTTTTGAAACATGAATATATGCCTTAGAAAATGTCAGTGTCTTATCTGCAACTTTGTTTCCATAGTTTGGATGCATGCTCTCCATTTGTTGCAGCATATTTGTAAAGCAATCCCTTACCAAGGAATTGAATTCTTTATCAACTCCGAACACCCCTGATAAATATGCTTGAAGCAGATATTGCCACTCTTTTCCAAGGTTCTCCATATCTACTCGGTCCAAATATGATAAATACCATTTTTGTGCAGCACCGACTCTTGTAAATCTTAAATTTATCAACAAATAAAATAACGCACTACTAAAATAATCCATGGACAACGCTTTTGACATTGCCCGCTTCGCAGCCTCCTCTTCGTCACTTGCCCATAGCATTACCGACATAATTGCATACGCAAGCCAGTACTCGGTATTTTGAAGATATACTGTTTCAACTTTCTTTCTCATTGTTTCATCTGCACAAATATGTGCATCTAATCCGATGACATATCCTAACGATATTCTTCTAAGTTCATTGAAGAATTTAAACTTTGTATAATACTCGTCCGTATACTGTGTTACATTTTTTGATGCAGTGCTCAAATTCTTAAATGTGAAATATGATCTTGTCAAATCATCAATCAAAGCGAATAGTTCCGAAGTGCTTCCATCTGCCTCTGATACTCGCTTTCTGATATAAGCCATAGATTTATTAACTTCTACATCCATGTCCCTTGCATTTTTTGTAAGAATTTCAACATTTTCTATCAATGATGCCAATTCCACTTGCAGATTCTTATTTTCAGCTATCGCCCGTTCAATCTGAAACTGCAAATGAGCTATTTCCGCCCGTAAGCGCTGTGCTTCGGCAGCTTCAGCTCTTGCTTCTTCTTCCGTCATGCGTGTTTCCCTCCTACATGCTTAGTTTATTAAAATAGAGAAAACATTCTATTTTCCTCACATAGTTGTAAAGATAATGGCGAAAGTTCTTTTTTATGTTCTGAAACATATTTCTTAAACTTCATACCTTTGCCATTCACCGTAATATCTGTTGCTAATTTCACTCTATTTGCTAAAATCTGCGTTAGAATCATCTTTGTATTTTCATAATTTTCCTGAGCATTAAGTATGTACGCCTGAGCAATATTACAGCTCAATCTATTTCCACAATGAGTAATTGTAGTTCTTTGCTCCGAAAAATCATCTGTGCAGGAACGAAGTAACTTCTCACTGTGCCGAACTTTATCAATATCCTTGCACGATAAAACAAATTTCGAGTATGCAGTAAACCCAATAGAACAACTGTTCTGTGTCAGAATATTAAAGATTTCCTCCGAAAAATCATTCGGATCAGCAAGCGACAAAATATATCCATCAATCGAATCCGCTTTGACTAATGTTCCATTAGCAATAAGTTTTTTTATCTTATCAATCTTCTCTTGATTGTTTCCTGTCGCAGTAACATATTGCATCATAACCGCAGAATCCACCTTAAATCCCTGCGATATCAAGTAATCTGACACCAATTTTCGTTGTTCTTCAGAATCTTCGGCGTGTAATAAATAATCCGATAATAAATCGCCCAAATATGTTTTATTAATACCTGTGAGAAAGATTTTCTCAATTACATTAAGTTTTTTTTCTCCATCAATCGTTGTTTTCAAGACATATGTCTTTACAGTATTTGCTGTGATCGGCGAACCTTCAACAAGTATCGTGTCTATAATTTTAAGTCTTGTCTCTACATCATCATGATTATTATTAAGGTAGTAATTATATATTGCATCCAATGCCTTATTGTCAATTTGGAAACTCAACATTTTTTTTATTACATCCGCTTTTTGAACACGATCAAAAGCAGAGCTGTCCATAAAAGAAATGACCGTTCTTCCGTTCAGTGCTACAAAAACGTTTTTTTCAATTAATGTATCGAAAAAGGCAGACTGAACCTCATATTTTTTATTGACCATCAGACAAAAAACTAATAACCCTTCTGTTTCCTGATCACTTATCTTAATATCATAAACTGCACGAAAAGCAGTTTTTGCCTCATCATAGCCGGTAAGCAAATTGGCCATAGCCTTTATCACTGCGTCTGCACTACAATGAATATCTGTGGTATTTAACAGACTTATTAAAGCTGCTTTTGTCTCAACCGAATCATTACTGCTTTCAAAATATGTTTCAAAATATTTTTTTGATAAAGCTCCAGCGGTATTAGCGTCAAACAGTTTTGTAATGATTTGAATTTTCTTCTCGCCATCAGGATAATGGTCCAAAACTTCTTGTAAAGAAGACTTTCTGTCAATATGTCCTATGTTGCGAATTATTGCATCTACCGTATCTACTTGATTTTGTCTTATTGCGATTTTTAATAGTGCCTTATTTGCATGAGGCGAAAATACTTCTTCCGGTTTAAGTTTCGAAGAAATGTATTCTACTCTTCCACTGTCTCCCAACGTATCAAATACAACTAAAAGGTTAGCATATATATCTGCAGCACCTTCTCCAAATGCCTCGTATAAATTAATCTCTTCTTCTGCAATTACAGGGAAATCTTCTTTTAACCTTTTCGCATATATCTTTACTTTATCCAGACTACCCCTTGCCTCATCTTGGCTTCTTGCAACAGATATATTGGCAAGATCATAACTAATATGTGCCAGAAGAGTACCTATATGTTGATGATTCTTTCTCTCACAATCCTCAAGATTTCTAGCCGCACTTTCCATTTTCTGATTAGCAACGTCCATTAAGGTTTGCCTTACCACATCACTTATTCCCTCAATTCCATCAACATGAATTTTGTCAAATGTTGCTTCTCTTTCTACAACTGTACCGCAGTATTTACATATCCATATTTTTTTATTAGCATCAAATTCTAATTTTCCACCACAGGCACATTTTCTTGCTACAAAATTAACGGACATCCTACACCTCTTACTTCGATATCATTAGTTTTTTATTTCTCTCAATAAATAGTAGTTCTATTTTCCCACACAATTCTTTTGTCTGATTCATATCCCCAGCATCGAATACGTTTCTTAATTCCATCATATACTGCATAATCATCTGCTCTTGTGCAGCAACAATACTATTTGTCATCGGATCAGAGTATTTAATGGTTTCAGAAAGTTTTTTAAGTGCCCCTGATACTTCAGGATTTGAACTTCTTTGCATTAACATCTCAACGTCAACATTTATACCTTTAATAAAATTAACATTCTCTTTTATCTTACTGTCGACATTCTGCACGGTGTCCCTAGTCATAATTGAAATAATTGCAATTACAATAAACAGACATAACAGAAGGGCCTGTATAAGTACAGCTGCATTAACTGGCGCATTAGCCTTAAAAATCATAAAAACCAAACTGCAGAAGAACTCAGCACCTACGAAATATACACTAAAGGATAACAGCGGTATTCCAAAGAATACAGCTTTGACACTTGCATTCTTAAATATGGAAAAGACACATACAATATGGATTATGTAAGCACCGACCATAAACCCATAACTAATCCAAAAGATATTGTTATAATCTTTGAAAAGCAAAAATACAACTAAATTATATGCTGCAAATATTACAAGATATATCAACGCTGTCATAAGTGTGTTTTTTTGTTTATGTTCCATCTCTTTTTATCTCCTTAATATTTTGATCTAATTAACATGGTGTGCCACATTTATGGCAAAAGGCTGCATCTGGCATCAACTGAGTATGACAGTTCGGGCATTCCTTTGCCTGCTTCGTACCGCATTTAGGACAGAACATCATGTCGTCTGCTAACGGATTTCCACAGTGACTACAGAACTTTCCGGCCAGATCTGATTTATTATTGACCTCTGCCTGTGAAGTAGGTTGAGTCTGAGTTCCGCTGTTCCCAAGACTATCTACAAAACCAGCCACATCAAAAGGCTTAGAGTTTCTATCATCAATAGGAGAAGCAGCCGATTTCAAATCTTTTGGAGGATTCTCTGTTGGAATTCTTTCGGGACTTAATGCATTTCTTGCCAAATCAGCAACACTTCCTCCAAAAGCACCACCCATCATAAAGCCTCCAACTGCTCCACCAATATTTCCCATCGTACCTTCATTTCCAGCAAAAGTCTGAGCAATATCCATTTGTCTTTCCTCTTGCCAGGTATATCCCTGAATGATACGGGACGCTCTCGCCTCTTTTGCCTTCTTGACGGCATCAAAATCTTCATCCGGAACTGTAATTGATTCAATGTTAAATACAATTACATCTATTCCATAGTCAGCAAATATAGGTATTAACTGTTCCTTTACAACTTCAGAAATTTCAAACAAGTTTTCATTCATGTCAAAATAGCTTACTTTTCCAACATTCATGATTTTTGAAATATAAGATTTTACATATTGCTTTATGATTCCTCTAAATTTAGCTACCATTGTTTCAGAGTCAAATTGATCTCTGAAGCCAACCATCTTAAGCATAAACTTTCTAGAATCAGCCACCTGAAAATTCATGTTTCCACACATACCTACATGCAGGAAAATATCATAAACAGGATCATTCAGTGTTATTTCTCCCGGAATTCCCCAGGTTAAATCCATCTGATGTACTTTATTAATAAAGAACACTTTACACGGAAATGTGGTCTGCCCATCTGTAGGTATATTTATTATTCTTTTTACAAGTGGGATATTGGGAGTTTCAAGAGTGTGTCTGCCCGGTCCAAACAAATCACATGCGTTTCCATTCACAACTAAAAGCGCTTCATGTGTTTCATCCACTATCAACTGTGATGTAGTGTTGAAATCTTCAATCGGATTTTTCCACACGAGTGAATCGATAGGACCCTCAAATTGTAAGACTTGCGAAATATTCATTATTCCATCCTCCTAAATCAATTGATATTAAGGTATGTTCTAATCAAAACAACCGTATCATTTCTTATACCCTCATAATACTTCAAAAATCAACAATATATGTCATATTATATACTGTAATTCGATCAATATCAACATTTTTAGTACATTTGACATATTTTTTGCTTATTCATCGCAAAAATATGTGCATTTTTACAAAAATCTGTGCACAGAAAATCAATTTGCTCTCTTTTCTTATACTGCAAAAGCACCAAAAAAGTGGTTAGGAATCGTACTTTTTCAGTGCTTTATTTTGGTCTGATATTTCTTTTCACTCCCCATTTCCCATACGACTTTTTCTTACTTTCTGTCTGGGATGCCTCTGCCGCTTTACCAACTGTCCTATCCTGTATCGACAGCAACCCAATCAGAAGAGCTCCCATGACCCACAAAACAATCCTCTGCTTCCCTTTCTTTTTCGTTGCTTCATTTTCATTACTTTTCCTCCATCCTGCATAGAACTCTATGCGATTTATTTTACATGCCTGTGCCTCTGGCACAAACAGGTAAATTTTTCTCTCTATATAGATACTTTAAAACGCAAAAAAGTTCCCGGTTTTTTTCGGGCAGAAAAAGACACGCATTTCACAGCGTGTCTTTTTAACTCATAAAACCGGTTCACTTACCGTATTTTCGCATACGTAGGCATCTCCTACCTTAGCCCATTGTATGTTACCTTAACAATCTGGTTTCGGTCCTCCATAAAGGAAAGCTCCTGACAGAACTCAATGCTAACCTTATTTGCTCTAAAGATATATGGCTGTGCAGTTTGTGCATCCACTTTCTTTGAAAATGCATAGTAGAGTTCAAAATTCATATTTTTAATCTCGCTGCTTGTCATATATCCAAACAGACCGTGTTCAAAGCTGTGGAGAGATGTCTTCCAGTTATGCACCTTCGGATAATTCGCCATCGGTTTGTTTGTCTTGCCGTCAACCATATGCCAGATTTCTCCATTTTCATGGTCCACCATATATTTCATCCAGTATTCATAAGTATGATTTAAATAACTCAAGTAGGATGGATCATTTAAAGACAGGATTGCCGTAGCCTGATCTAGCTCCGCAAGAATCCACCATTCCTTATCCTTATCCATATTGCCGTATTCATCAAACCTTCTTCCCCAGCATTTATCTTCTTCAATATATGCCTCCTTTAAAATCCGGTCTATTTTCTCTCTTGCAAACATTACATAAGACATATCCTTTAGCAGAACCCCCACCATTAAGATGAGCCACATGGTCTTTACGGAATGTCCAAAATCTGTATGGTCGGTTCCCAGATTCTTCACACAGGAACTGGTATCCTTTCCCCAGAAAAATTCATATCTCTCACTGTAGAAACGATAAATCAGGATATCTACAATTTTTTTCAGATCCTGCTTCCACTGGCTCTGATATGGTTCCGGCAGTGATGGTGTCACAAACAGCATATAGGCATAAATCTGGTCAAGTTGTGCCACAATCTCTACACTGTTATTTGCATTATCCTTTGGAAGCCATGTCAGATATCCCTTTTCCTCATCAAGATAGGTGTCAAATATGTAATCCTTCAGCTTTATGATGTGGTGCAGCACCGTTTCATCATGCGTAAGAAAATAGTACATACACAGCCCCGTCAGCCCATATGCTAAATCCTGACTGGTTCTTTCATCTCTGGGCTGTTCCCATTTTCCACTCTTCTTTTCCTGCATGGTAAACATCCCATGATTTCCATCGATTGCCTTTATCAATGCCTCTGTTCCCTTTTTGCATTGTTTTAGATAATCCTCATTTCCTGTCACATGAAAGGCAATCCCATTTGCATATGTCAGTCTCGAATGTGCCCGCACATAATTATATTCCGGCGTAATCAATCCTTGTGTATCTTTATTTTCATATGCTCTTTTAATTTCCTCCGGCCATTTATCCTGCTCCTCGGGGAAGCGGTATCCTTCATTTGACAGATAAGTTGGGAAAAGACCGCCCTGAAGCTCTGTGGCATCTTTTTTCCAGAATTTCATCAAATCACTGTCTATATGCGTCTTCCACACAGACGGTTCCGTCAGGTCATTTATAAGTTCCTGAATATCATAATGTTCCACCTTCGCGCTCTTCTGAAGTCCATCCCCCTGCGCCGAATCACCCTCAGGCATATCATTCAGAATCATCCCGCCATTCTCCGGCGCATTATATCCATAGCGTAGTACATTGCTCCTTTTTACCTTCATACTAACCTCCATTTCTGAGCGAAAACAAATAGCCGTTCTTTCCCTATTCAATTGCTTATATTGATACACTATTTCGTTTTTTGTAGGTCGCCAGCAGTGCATCACAATATAGTTGTAAATCCTCAGCTGAACGGCCGGTCACCAAATCCCGGTCCACTACTACATGGGATTCGTCCGGTACATAGACACCCCCTGCATTATATACATCTGATAAAACAACCGTATGACAGATAACCTTTCTTCCTCTCAAAAGTTCCGGCACCGGTGTTAATATCCACAATGCATGACACAATGCTCCCTTCACGATCTGCGGATTCATCATAGCACCTGCCATAAACCGCACTGCTGCCGGTGAACGGAGAAGTTCCGTACTTCCAAGACTTCCCATCGGTGGGATTTCCCTCAGACGGCATGCCACATAATTGGCCGCAGTAAGAACAATAGCATAATCATTTGGATTGCAATCTGCAATTTCCCTTTTTACCAGCATTGATTCTGCCTTTTGTCCCACCTCCGTGACATCACTTACAATGGTCCGCTCTGGTTTTCCCCATAAATATGTCATAAATTCCACTTCGGCACCTTGTTCTGAAAAAAAGTTCTTATAGTATGCCACTTCCTCAGCTATGTACTCTGTTTCTACCAAAACAGCAATCTTCTTACCCTGCAATACCTTGTCCATATTCACCGCCCTTTTCCTTCACAGAAATTCCTGCTTATTAGTATATATGCTGACGACCTTTACTTTATTCCCTAAATTTTTTATAAATATAAATTTCTACTATCCCATGGCACTTCAACAAAGCAGCGCCATGTGTGTCCAGCTTATAGGTTTCAGAAAACATAGTAATAGTTTATAATCAGATAGCAGATGTAGTTTCCGTTGCATTTTTAAATAAGGCAGTATTTTGGCTGGATATAGGCTGTGGGACTGGTAAAATGGCAAAAGTGGCACTGGAACAATGCAATGTGGAGAGGATGATCTGTACAGATCATTCACCTGTTATGCTAGAAGTGGCAAGACAAAAAATCGGTTTTCCCGATGTGGAGTTTTTAAAACAAAAAATGAGCGAACAACGGGAGTATCCCAAAGATTGTGTAAACCTCTAAACTGATGTAAGATAGAATTATTCATTTTGGAGGTTTTTATTATGGGAGAAAGAAAAGGAGATACCCCACAAAAGGCAGCAATGAGAGAAATGATGCAGGGATATTTAAGAGATAACGATATCAGCATCAAAAGTGGAACGGATGTCAACTCTATTATGCGGGATATGATGTCTGTCATTCTGGAAGGCGCATTGGATGGGGAGTTGAATGAAGAACTCGCTTATTCCAAATACGATTACCGCAACAAAGATACGGACAACAGTCGTAATGGTCATTCCAGTAAAACCATGCATACAAGCTATGGCGACATGGGAGTTGCAATCCCCCGGGATCGTAATGGCGAGTATGAACCACAGTTAATCAAAAAATATCAGAACACGGTAACTCAGGACATGGAAGAAAAAATACTCTCCATAGTACGCAGTCTATGCTGTGCATAGACCAAGGAATGACTACAAACGATATCGAATCTCACATGAAAGAACTTTATGATATCGATATTTCAGATAGCACAATCAGCCGTATTACAGACAAAATTATGCCGATCGTAAAAGAATGGCAGGAACGTCCATTACAGGAAGTGTATGCGGTAGTCTATATGGATGCCATTCATTATCATGTACATAGTGAAGGAAGGATTGTAAAACGTGCTGTGTACATCGTCCTTGGAAACAACATGGACGGCAAAAAAGAAGTCCTTGGTATGTATGTAGGCGATAATGAAAGTGCAAAGTTCTGGCTTTCTATTATCAATGGCTTGAAAAACCGGGGTGTTGAGGATATCCTCATTACCTGTGTCGACGGACTTACTGGTTTTCCACAAGCGATAGAGGCAGTATTTCCCCAGACAGAGATACCGCAGTGTATCATTCATCAGATCAGAAATACAACACGCTATGTTTCGTATAAAGATAGCAAGAAAGTAATGGCAGATTTAAAGCTGGTATACGCTGCGCCAACAAAAGAAACAGCCTTAGAGGAACTCGAAGCATTTGGAGAGAAATGGAATAGCAAATACCCTAAAATCTACAGATCATGGAGTGAACGTTGGGCTACACTTGCTACCTACTTCAAATATCCGGAGCAAGTCAGAAAGCTTATATATACCACAAATGCTATGGAAGGTTTCAACCGCCAGCTCCGTAAGGTCACAAAGAGCAAAACGATATTCCCAAGTGATGACAGCTTATTAAAGATGCTATATTTAGCCACTATGGATATCACAAAAAAATGGACCGGCCGCCGCCGTGATTGGTCTCAGATTCTTGCTCAATTAGAGATCTTTTTTGAAGAGCGGTTGGAAAAATATATGTATTAAATTCTGCAGATCTAGGCAGTTCTATTTGACATGCCCGAATTTTACGATATAATGCAGATAAGGGCTGTGAACCATATCTGGCTCATAGCCCTTGAAACTATCAACGAAATCTTATGTCAGATTTCTGAGTTTACACAAAACTTGAAACGCTCTCCCCAATTAGGACTCACCTCAAATTACTCTTCCTCATAATCTTCAAGGCAATTTTGACATATTGCAATATCGTCTTCACACATTCCACCCTCATCAATATTGAACCAAGAAGAGCATCTTTCACATTGGTATATGTTATTAACATATCCACAGTTCATACATGTGCCTACAGGTAACACATCTTCATTTATGCATATAGCATCATCTCCGCATTCACTGCAAGCAACAAATTCTGCAATGTCTTCTTCACAAGAATCTTCCTTATAGTTTGGCATCTCTTCATTAACCATTTCAATTACATCATCTACCATTTGTTCTACTGTTCCAATCTCATCTTGCGTAATAGGCATATACAAACCGCTATCGTCATCATACTCTACCGCTCCATTTGTATATACAAGCTGTGTACTGAATTCTTTATCTGTGTCATAAATATTTAAGATGCTATCTGCACCTTCACTATCATCAATATCCATATCAAAGTTCAGCTTTATCTCTGAATCATCAATATTCGACTTTATCATCATAACACTACCTGTAGTAGTCACATAAAGTTTATTGTCCTCTGAAATAGTTACATCATTACGAAATCTCAAGTTTTCCTCAACATCTATGACAAATGAATTTAAGCAATCACAAAACAACTCTTTTATTTCATATCTATCCTTTATGGAGACATTAGCATCATTTTCTCTACACTCATGATCGAGTTCCTCCAACATCTGCATTTCAATCTGCCTTTGCTTCTCTATTTCAAATTTTTCTTCCTTCGACAAAATAATATTATGCAGTTTCTCAAGGGCATTCACCAAATCTTCTTGAACCTGCTCTGCAGACTCTTTTATCGATACATATGCCGAACGATCTAACAATTTATTATGCATAATATGATTTCTATCTCTAGCCAAGGCGCAATATCTTCCAATAAAATCATTTGGAAAATATTTAGAAAACTGTTCTTCCCATAAGTCAACTTCTATTTCACGTTGTTTAAGTAGCTGTTCACGTATTATTCCATCATTATATGTTTGTACGCCGTTTAACATACCACTAATTTTCCCATCAAATACGGGGTTCCAACAATATCTTTTAAGTGTCATCAATTTTGATAGATCTGAAATATCTATACACATTAACTTTTCATCTACGTCATTAAACGATGGGACCTTCGCCTTAAATTCTTTCATGCGATTCGAATGCGTTTCCTTTATTTTTGTCGGAGCAAATGTATCCCACCAAGCTGTCCCATACTGCTTATTCATTACTTCGTTAAGTACTTCTCTCATTAAATTTTCAATTTTATAAACCTGAGGATACAATGCAATTGACAAACATTCCGAATCTTTATCAACCAACCAAATAATCTTATCCCAATCCCTTCTAATACTCTTCTTAATCTTCAATTTTAATTTTTCCAAATATTCATTGTCTACATTAGGCAAATATGTATCTGAATAAATAGCAATCTCCAATTGTTTAGAATCATTAAAAGTTCCATATTGGAAATAAATACTCCAAATATCAGCTTTTCCGTTATCTTCACTGTTAAATTGCAGCAAGAACACATTATCTTCATCATCAAGAGGTCTTAATGGACCTACACCGAAAGTCACTTCATCAGGTGTCAAATTAAGACTTTTAATCATCCTTGCTGAATTTATTGATTTATATATTTCCATAATATAAGATTCATTATTTGCTATAGACTTCTTACATCCTACTGCAATAAATTTGACTAACATTTTCATTAGCATTTCTCCCTACCATTGTGTGTTTATTACAAGCAATCAAGCATTTCTATTTACTTTGCAATACTTTCGCATTGAAAGCTGTTGCGAATGATTTCAATATATTTCGGTTATACTTAATATCTCTATCTTCCATAAGCTGAAGACAATCATCCTCAGTCATATTAACAATACAACTTAGTTTATACCTCGCTCTTGAGGTTCCTACATACATAAGTTGCTCACCCTTGCTATCAAATGTACTCTTATCAATATCTATAACTATAATTACATCCGACTCAAGCCCTTTAAACTTTCGACAGGTGGTGAGTTTTACATAACCTCGCTTATATATGTACTTTGAATCACTACAACAATCTGCAATAATGCTCCGCTCTTCGGTCTTACAAGTAAGTATTGTTATACTCGTATAGCCTGCATCCAAATACCTATCAATCTCGGCATTTAGCAAAGCAATTGTTTCTTCCCCTGATACACAAAATCCTATTTCTGGCAAATCACCTATAACTGCATCTGAGAATAACTTTGGTGCCTTATCGGATCCTAACAATCGAAGAGATGTAAGTGCAGTATTCTCAGTATTTCTACAGTTTCTATACAAAGTCAACTTGCAATCTGCATCCTCTATATACTTTGGCACTTTATCTGATTGTACCATTTGATTTTTATCATAAAATAAATAAAAGGTTCCATTTCTGCTCTCATCATCTATGGCATTAGCTTTAAAAAGTTCAATTATTTCTTCTTCATCAAGTTCATCCTTTCCGAAATCTTGTCCTTCGTCAATAATAACATGCTGATACGGAAAATCTCTATTACAGAACATTTCTTCAAGCTTCTCTCGCAATAATTTATAATCTGGCTTCTTTGTCTCACAAAGTTTACATGCCAAACCATCGATGGTGTAATATGAAACGTGAGGATGCGAATATATTTCTTTAAGATGTTCCTTCAAATAAGAGTTATAACAAAGAAACAACACATCTTCATTTTTTTCTGAATGTCTCCTTGCCTTTTCACCAGCCATTACAGTTTTTCCAGTTCCGGCAAGTCCATTAATAATAGCATTATTCTGCTCCTCCAAATAATTTAATAATGCTACCTGTTCTTTTAACATTCTTTTAAATACATTTTTAGTGCGTTCTACCTCCACTTCCTGCAAGGAAATCAAATTAAAACTTGGTGCCAGCACACGCTCTAATATTCTTTTTACTTCTCTATCTGAAAGGCAAGTTGTCATTCCAACTTTGACTTTCAAATTAAATATTTTTTCAATGCATTCTTCAATATGACCGAACGAATCCGCAGTAAGCATTATATTTAAATCTGCCTCCGATGGTAGTTGCTTACCTTGAAATTTGCTGAGCGGAACATCTGGAAACCAAACAGCATGAAGCAACTTACAATGCTGGTACTCATATTCCAGACCGTGATCCAACATATAATCCTTAAGTTTCCACTTATTATTCTTGGCTTGATTGAAGGGACCATCATGACTCATTTTTATTCCGCTTCCATACTGCCAGTACCCATTTACATAGTCAACTTGTCCTGCTTTTGCTTCGATACAAAGAATACCTTTCTTAGGATGAAAAATAACAAAATCTGTTTCACTTTCTCTAACAACAGATCCCTTAACTGTTACAATTGAAAAAGAATGAAAAACATAATAATCCTCTGGCAAATTATTTAATTCGTCAAACATTAATCCTTCCTGACTTTACGGATCAAATTGCTTTGGATTATCTGGTATCATCTTTGCCATATTTATTCACCAACTTTCTCCAAAAAATCTGTAATGTTAAATCCTTCTTTTGTACAATACACATACCAGCCTGTCTTCTTAGCAATTAAATAATCGTCATACGCATCATTAAGGAACAATATAACTTGTTTTGCATCCCATATCAGATTTGCAACAAATTTTTCTCCAGTTTCTTCTATTTTTACCGATTTGTTATAAAATGGTTTTGCTATTGTTTCAGGACTGGTTGCCTTTACTTCCGTAATAATCTTAATTTCATTATCATCAAAGCAATCATCTAGCAAATCATCCCATATTTCGTCAGCACTTTCATTACCCGGATTTCTACCATCCGAGCCTAAAAGCAGTTTCATTTTCTTTTTTGAAGATGTCACATTACTATTCCAATGCCAACGCTCATTTTGATATGTTTCACCAATCCCTTCAATACCAAATAACAATCGCTTAATCACATCTATTGCTAATTTTCGTTGTAACTTATTATGATATGACTGATTGTAATAATTTCTCAAACAATTATAACATGATGTATTCTCATCACAACATTCGGCACTTACTTTATCAAGTGCCGCCTTAAGAGATTTCACGATTGCCTCTTTGCTAAGAAGTCTTTTCACATGACCTGCTCCACCCGGAACATTATCATACAAAAGGATATCATAACTCTGCCATTCCAGGTTCAATTCTAATACACCATCAATATCATTTCTCTCAATACCTAATGCATTGCTTACCCCCTCTAAAAATGCATACAGAAATGAAAGTGCTTGAGGATACCCTACTTTATCCATAGAATCTAATATCGGAATAGTAAATCGAGCAACGTCCGTCTGAAATTTATGTCCTAAACGTAAATATTCCAATTCATCATTATTACAAGCATACTGTTTAAAATTCTTATGTGCTTTTAATGTTTGCGGTGTTTTTTGTCCTTTTTTTGCAATGTCACTATAACCACATACCGGACACATATAAAATCCAGACTTGTTCATAACTAATAACTCATCATCACTACTAGTTTCAATTCCTAACACATTTCCTATAACAAGACGCTTATCATCGGTCTTTCCTCCACCAACATAAGACACTTCGCCTGAATATGATCTCTTAGGCTTAAATCTAGTGCTTTCCTTAGTCTCTCCGCTTTTAAATCCATTTGTAGGTTCTATATAATATTCTGCAATTTCTGTAGAAATGGACTGCCCACAATACCTACACTCCGTATTATCACTCCGACTTAAAAATACATTGATCTTTTTACATGTGGAACAAGTGCAAAAATAATTCTTTGAAAATTCAGCCTGTTTTTTCAAAGCAATATATTTTGATGTGTATTTGTTTCCGTCAACAATAACCTCTGAATCAGGCGCATACTCAGAAATTGCAACCTTAAGATCTCTGCTCATGTCATATTTATTTACTGGGACGCCATTGCTATATATTTGTAAATCAACAACATCAACAGGAAATCCATATTTAGGAATAACACAATATTTTGATAAATATTTTATTACATCCTCTTTATGAATAGCTGTTATTTGCCTTGCAAAGTAAGCTGCATCAGTAAATTTTTCCTGACTCAGTGCCTCCTGCTTTGCTCTTTCAAATTCCTTCAACATCTCAAGAATTGTACTAGTTAAATGAGCTAGTTTCTCATCGTCACCACCCATTTCATCAATCCAACCAAAATTTCTATAATCTTTGTACTCTGATTCAGGAAGTATTTTATTATTGATATAATTATTTAAATCCTGTGGACGGGACTCCATATATTGTTTGAATTTTTCTACACCGCCACCATTGATAATTAAGGCATCAAGCGACTCAAAATACTCTGGATATTTTCTAAAGAAGTATCCCAAGCTTGTTGCCATCAAATGTCTTACAATAATCTTTTTATTAAGCACATTGAAATATGGTGGATTAATAATTCCTGATATCATTTTTTCTGGTTCCGAAAAATATGTATAATCATGTGAACCAGTTCCACAATACGTCAGTATATATGCTGCACTATCTTTTCTTCGACCAGCACGACCAGCTCTCTGAACATAATTTGCAGGAGTCGGTGGAACATTTCGCATAAATACCGTTTCGAGTCCACCGATGTCAATACCCATCTCAAATGTTGTTGAACAACTCAAAATATTGATCTTTTTATTTTTAAAATCTACCTGATATTCCTTAGCTTGTTTACGTTCAAGTTGTGCTGTATGCTCCTTTATAACAATACTTTCTATCTTCTTTTCTTTATACTGTTTTCGGTAATAGTTGCTTGCTAGTGCTTCGTCCGGATCTACTACATTTAATGTTCCCGAACATTTATCCTGAGCACATTTTCCTCTAAGATTGTAAGGTGTCAATCTTCCGCACTTATCACACTGATAAAACTGAGATGTTTTATAATTTTTTAAAACATATCTTCCCGCATCTATCTGATAAGCATCCTTCTTCTCATGCTTGATGAGAAGCTTTTCGCTACCACCAATTTCACTAGCTTGGACTAATAAACCAAATACTATCTCTAATGCATTCTTTGCTTCCTCTGAACTACATCCAAACACTTTTTTTACATATCGCACAACCATATTCTCTTCACCTTTTACGGGCAAAAAACTTCTAATTCCTTGGGTTGTTTTCGGACAATTAAACATAACATAGTTATTGAAACGTCTATATTCTAAAATATCTTTTTTCTCTTCTGGAGTTAACGAAGATTTGACATAACTAATAGCTGGGGTCGTTTTAAACACACTAAATACGATTTGCATAAGTGTATCTAATTCTGCCTTATTCATTTTACAGTTATGTTCCCAAAAGGCTTCCTCTATCTGTTCATCATTAAATTCATTAAGAATTTCGCTCACATCAAGATAAAAATAGTAAAGTCCAAGACCCTCTCCATCATAAGCACCATCCACCCGTAAAAGATCCACAAGAACGGTAGCCCATGCATTCTTATGAGCCCCCATATCATTATGAAAAAGATCTTTCGTTCTAATCATATCTGTCAAATACGCAGTAAGCTCATCTATTTTTAAATCTTTATAGTTTTGTTCCTTTACCATCTCCCAAATTAAACGTTTGCGAAGCATTCTCACATGATTAGAATCAAAAAATACTGCCGCAAAGCTAGCCTGTTGTCTACTATCAGAAAATGCCAGATATTGCTTTATCTTTTCTTCTTTATGCTGTTTTGTCATTGCGGAAACTGGTTTTAATGATATTTTCTTTACGTTCTTTACTTCCTGTTCACCTTCATCGATCGCTTCATAAAGCATCTGCGCAATAAGTGCTGTACCTTCATCCTTTCCTATATTCAACGCTTTAACAACACCTGATTTCCCTTTATGACCACAACATGGACACTGCGAAATGTTATTATAAATTGATTCCTCTCTTTCTTCCTTTCCCTGAATTACTTTATAGACAGTAAATCTATACTGTTCACCACATTTACATTTTTTAGCATTTAAATTTTCTGTTGCATGGACTTCACCACATTTAGCACACACTTCATATGAAACGATACTATCTTTGTTTACCTCATCTTCATTAATCGAATTTTCAAGGAGAAAGAAGTCAATTTTCACAAATTCTTCGTTTCCATAGTTTTCATAAATATCAATCTCTTTATTCTGAAGAAGATATTCCATTTGGTCGTCTTCTTTTCTCTGGATTTTTCCAATAATATAGGGAGAATTACAATATCTACAATTTCCCACCTCAAATGCTTTCATCCCATCTATTTCATTTGTTTTTGTAAGACTAAGCTTGGGATTCTTACCATAAGTAATATAAGCACCTGATAAAGGGCGAACAAACGAATGGTATTTAAGATCAAAGAGTCCAATACCATCCTTTTCTGCTACATTAATTATATCAATCAAATCTATGAGTTCGTCTTGAGTGACATATTCACATAATTGATTATAAATACTTTGGAAATTCTTACTTCCAGATTTAAGCATGGTGCTTAATTCATATACATTCATATCTCTTGATAACAACTCAAATAATAAAGTTCTTACATTGTGTCCGATACCATCATAATATTTATCCACAATTGTTCTTACATCGTCTAGAGAATCTATTTTGCCTTTAATAGCCGAATAATCCTCACCAGCCACTCTATATTGTGGTTGGTTCTGTAACAGTATTCGTTTAGAGAAAATAATATCATTAACATCAAATTCTGCTGATGTAAGGCTCTTAGCAAATCTAACAATATCTTTTTCTGACTTACCTTGTTCACCCAAAGTCGCACTAGTAAGAATAAATTGAGGCTTTTTAGGTGCCAAACCTGTAAGTCTTCTCAAAAGTAATGATAATTCAATTCCCAATGAACCATTATAGGAGTGTGCCTCGTCCAGAACTACATACTTCCAATTTTGTAATCTTTTTTCTTCAAATATTGCATAATCGTTTGGTCTAATAAGCAAATACTCCAACATTGAATAGTTTGTAAACAAAAGGTGTGGTGGATTCTCTCGAATCTCCTCTCTAGACACAAGCTCATTGTCCGGAATTATTACATCATTTTCCTCTCCAAGCTTCTTTCTTGTATTAACTGTAGTTTTCTCAGGTGTTTCACCTGTAAAAAAACCAAATGTAATATCCGGACAATTATTTAATATTTTCCTAATACGATCAATCTGGTCATTAACGAGTGCATTCATAGGATAAAGAAAAATTGCGCGAACTCCCACATCCGTTTTTCCCTTTTCAACATCAAATAATAACTCATTTAAAATAGGATATAAGAAACTTTCCGTTTTTCCAGAACCTGTACCTGTTGTAATAATTGCACTTCTTCCACTGCCGATATGTCTTATCGCTTCTTCTTGGTGAGAATACAATGGTCTTGTAAAATTAATATCCTCTAACCTACGAAAAGACTCACATACCACACCTTCTTCAATCAATGAATCCAAATTATTTCCCCTTTGAAACGGAAAACTCAGATCAACATATGGTCCTTTGAATAATTTCTCTTTTTCAAGTTCTTCAATAAACAACTTCTGAAGATCACTTTTTCCAAATTCAAACGAAGATTTCAAATACTCCTTGTATCTGGCATCTATGTATTGCGATCTTTCAATTGGATTTAATTTCTTCAAACTTGTATCTCTCCCTTCGTGCTAATCGTATATAAGAAAATATCAGGTGCTGTAGGATGGTCTAACGAATTTAAAATTCCATGTTTTTCAAAATCCAGCAACAAACCATCCCCTTCATTTGTAATATAAATATCCATCGTATCGTCTACCACATCACTACACATCTCTACTTCTACCGGATTAATTCCATCCAAATACCATTCTCCCTGCATAGTTTTTACAAATATTTCTCCCCGAAAAATACCGTCGTCAATAACATCTGTTAAACGCACATATGCTTTATTGAAATGATAACTTTTCTCCAAAAACTCTCCTTTAACCAACTGATTAAAATATGCATCATTAATTTTAAATGCCCATCCAACAAAATCTTGTTTTGCATAAAATGTTTTTTGTATCTGAAGAAGCAATGTGCTTTTTCGTAACTGAAGAATTTTTGTTTTTTCATGAAAATTAATAGTATATTCTTCAAAAGACTTGAATTTATCAAAACTTTCCATTTGCCCACTACTTAATGGATTACTCCTATAAATCAATTCCCCGTCCGCATTAAACAATTCAAAAAACACTTTGTTTTTACCATGAAAAGACGGTGTAATTAAAACATTTTTCGGACTATCTGAGAATAATATCTCTGTTCTATCTTCTTCCATCACGCATTTGTTATAGCACGGTATAGTATATTTTGCTTTTCCATCAGCAGTAAATACCAACAATATGTACTTATTCCCATTTTTATATGAATTAAGAAATCCTACTGGCAACTGTTTATAGTATCCGCTATCTTGAAGAACTATATCATCCTCAGCTAGTATCCCATCTTCAGTATAAACCAACGCACCGTCACACTTAGAGTCATAAAGTGTTAGAATTGTATCCATCTTAATATCATCAATCCACAATTCTTCCTTTGCAGAATACCATATGTCATCTGACAGTTTATAAAATCCAAAATCAAACGGAATAAGATAGCTAAATACATCACCCTCCATTTCAAATTGGATAAAATCAAACATAAATTCATCCACTGCTATTTTTTCATCTATTGTTTCATTCAATAGTTCAGAAGATACAAATACCCTATAGGTACGGTCATCAATCATCTCCATGTCATAGGAAAGTTCAGCATCATATGCAAACAATTCTTTTAATATCCTATCTTTCTTTCCTCCATAGAGTTGATTGACTTGTACTTCATATATGCCAGACGACTCCAGTCCAAGTTCAACTACATATTTTGCAATAGCTCCCCTCACCGTCGTCACCTTGTGCTTCATATCTGCAAGTTTATGTGATTTTCCATTTATTACGATCTCAAATTTACCTGCGGAGTCATTAGCTTCAAAAACAACAACTTTTGCTTCCTTGTACACCGACAAATGGACATCCTCATTGAATTTAATTTTGCAATTAGAGTGCAATTGCCCGAATATACCTGGTTTTATCATGGATGAAAAATTAAAAACATCATGACCAATTCCTATTGCATCTCCAATTCTAATAAGTTTATATCCAATGCAGTAATATTCTCTCGCAATAATATTCTCCAACTCGGCACCTCCCTTTTTATAACAAAAGTATGCCGTTCCTTCAAAGTCCGTATTATTATTTACTTCTTGTCCTTCTTCATTAAACACAATATAATTTCGATACAATTTATCCTTACTATCGTATACAATCTCATTGCCTGCCACTAACCAATATTTCAATTTTCCTAAAGGTTTTTCAAGGACAATTTTATCTGAATAGACTTGATATCCACCAATAATTTCTCGTATATCGCAATAATTATTTCTAAAAATTTCTATACCGTCATTTAACACAACTACCGCTATATCTCTATAATCATACTGAGCTTTTACCTTATGTACCGGTGGTATCAAACAAATTGTATTATTAACCATCACATATTTAGGTTCCCACCTTGAACGCATTTCTGAGGCATTTTTTCTTCTTTCGTATCCACCTTTACAAACATTTTTCAGTTGTTTCTCCCAACCTTCGTATCCCACCTTCAGATACGGATTGAAAATCTTTACTTCTTTATCCCAAAAACGCTTATCTATCAATTTTACTATGAGAATACTAAGTTTGATAATTGCATCCAAACCGTCTTCTCTCGTAATTAACTGTTTTGTCGTGGCTATCAGCTTATATGTCTTTTGAGTGATATTAACAGAAATGTCATCTCCGTCAGAAAGTAGGTTATTACGCAATCCTTCAAATACAAATTTAAACTCCTCATAGGGTTCCTCTGGGAGATCGTATTCAAAATTCAATTTATAAATATCAAAAATGAATTCAAAAAAAGCTGGTAAAAAATTCTGCGGAACTATTGCATTTTCAAGCGCAACATTAATAATTCTGCTTCTACTACCAGCTTCATTTTGCTTCTTATATCTCCCAAGGATTGACCTAATCATACCTTCGACTTTTTGCTCAGAATATCTACGATAAACATTTGTATATGTATTTCTTACATTTCCATAGTAATTACCGTCATATTCAAGCATGGCAATAAGAACCAGTGATACAACTATTATCTCCTGGTTTGCAATATAACCACTATAAGAAGAAAGTCCATTCATTAATTGTATCTCTGCTCTCTTATGAATTTCCTTCATAGCAATATCATTATCAAGAATATCTATTAAATCCGTTCCTATATTCCTTCTGTTTCTAACCAACTTGCACAAATAATCAAGTTTAGTCTCAAATTGGGAGTTACTAATTCTGTCAAAAAGCATATCTAATAACATAGACTGCTCCTCTTCCGTTACTACTCCACCATCAAGAATGCCATCAATAACCTTACATAATTCTGTACTTGGTTTATGATTTCGAATCTCATCCCCATATGCATTCATCCATTCTTTTAATCGATATACTTCTGCTTCATTAACTTCACCATCACATACGATACCTTCAATAATACCATTCAGTTCATACACATTTGCAATATTATCGCCTGTTTCCTGTAGAAAACTCTCTGCTTTTTCAAGCATCATTTTCTTTTCTTCCTCATTAATAATATGATCTTTCAATACACCATCAATCGATTTTATTAATTCAGCCTGACGCGGCTCATATGCAAGATTCCTATTCTTGTCTACCCAGGACTGAAGGCGCATTACTTCCTTGTCATTTATTATACCATCAAAATTTATGCCTTTTATAATTCCAACAAGTTCATTAATATTTCTCACACTTCGGTCCTCCTTTTGTACTTAATATTCCATATTTACATCTTTCCTATCTAATGCGAAAACGATGATTTTACATATTTTCCCGATTTAATCCGCTTATCTATCGGTTTTTCAGCATCATTTGGAATCACCCATGAATGTCCAAATTTTACTACCCCTGATACCATACCTTCATTGCAAATAGTCTGTACTCGTCTTACTGAAAGATTCCATTTTTCCGCTGCTTCTTTGATTGTCATATACTCCATATAGATTAACTCCATCACGTCATACAAAATAGACAAATTTACTACAATAATATTATAGGCGTGCAAACGCCGAATATCAACAAAATTCGACATAAAATTTAGTAGTAATATCCAAATTTCTGACGCTAGAGTAAGGAAATCAACAATAACCTCTTCCCCATACTTTATAACCCAATTTTATCTACTATAACCGCTACAATCCCTGAGAATACAACCTATAAAATGATGATAATCAGTACAGGCACATCATCAACATCAATCCCCAGTGTTACATATAATGCTGACTGTAAAAACAGACCTGCAATCACACTTACAATCGCTCCAAAAGTATACATACCATTTCCTCTTCTTGGACTATAAGATGATTCATCCTTCTGTCCTGTCACATCTTTGTATATTTGGTACTCTATAAAATTATCCGCCACGTCCTTTTTACCGTTATGGTTCCAATCGTACATTGCCATAGCCTATTCTCCCTTCTGTGTAGCTATCTTAATACATATCAAAATCAAACGGATCCAATCCTGCTTCTTCCAGTGCCTCAAACTTTTCTCTGTCATCCATACACTCAAAATCGAAAGTATCTATTCCAGCTTCTTCTAACTGCTCCTCCTGCTCGGATGTTAAAATCAAATCATTGTACTCATTATTGGAACCGCTATAACTACTGTAATTGTCACTGCTATATTCCTCGGCTTCGTAATCATCGCTACAATGGCTACTACTACCATACGCATAACTGCTTATTGTTTCTTCTTTTCCTGCATCAAGAGTACTAATAGCAGCTCCTAATCTAATAGAATCTGCCATTGTCCACTTCTGCCCGGAACCAATACTTGCACCAATTGCCGCCCCGAAAGCTGCCGCTTTATCTGTTTTTCTACTTTTGTCAAAAGCTCCGCTAACACCTAATGCCGCTCCAATGATTGAACTCTTACTATCAAATAATCCCATAGTCTGTACCTCGCTTACTTCTTAACATTGTATTTGCCATTAACTGTATTACGCATTACCTGGTCCTGAGTCAGATTATTCTGAATTCTATCTCTGCTCATAGCATTGTAATCAATCTTCTGTCCCTCTGGCGGCATATAATTATGAAATCTCCAACTAGGCAATTTAATTAATATAATCAAAACTACGATAAATAATAATTCTAACATTTTATTCAGCTCCTCTCTTATTTGTACTTTCCATTATTCATGTTACGAATAAACTCACTACGACTCATTTCACCAAATCGTACCTTATTTGCATCTTCTTGCTCCATCTTCTAGTTCCTGTGATACTCTGCAGGTAACATTGGCTCACAAGCTTCTTTAATTAAATTATAGAGGATGACAATTACACCAATTACTGCTAAAATACTCATATATACCACCTTTCCACCTCTTTTTTCGATTTCAAAAACAACTTTTATTTCTTGTTTACACCTAAAGAACAACAAAGTATCAGTCCCATAAAACGGACTTCTAACAGGTACAAGACCGAATTTTCTGGTTTTTCAGTTTAAAACATCCCTAAAACAGCAAAAAAGAAGTTTCTTTACACCTTCCTTCCCATTCACATAATTATACTTTAATAATATATAGCAAAGTGAAAACTGTCCTTGGGATTACCAAGAAACATACAATTATAATCTCCGGTTCTTGCACATATGGGATTCACCGGTAATACCATATAGGCATTCTCATATTTATATCTTAAGTCCTTTGCTATCGTTGGTTCTTTATCCCTCTTCAAAAAAGGGAAATACGACAACTTTCTTTCATCCACTAAAGGATATGCTCCCCCACCCTTGCCCAGCTGTATTAGCTGTGAAAATGATTCTACACAATTAAACCACCCTATTACAAATGCCACCTTATTTTTATTACCTGCATCTATCTCATCCATCAACCAGTCAAAATCCTGCTGGAACACGCTCCATGTCTTACTCGCTGAACGTGTGTCAGATGAACTCACCCAATTCTTCAAATACTTAATCTCAATTTTAAAATCACGCTGTTCTATGTACAAATCATGGTTAATCTTCTGTGCCTTCTTTAATCTGTTACTCTCCCCAGCCGTGTAATGTACTGTTTGTTTAAACGGATATCCCACTCTAACGGTTATATCCATTTCATTAAATCTTTCATCTGCCTCCCTTTTCAGTTCACCCTGCTTATATCCTCGATACAGGACATTGAATTCATCAATAATAAATAAACAATCCGCTACTAAATATTGGTCTACTGTCGGCATATACATTTTATTCTTCAGTCTCCTTGAATTATGTATTTTATGACTACAATAATGCATATGCAGGAGGCCCACTTTTATGCCTGCTAAAATAAACAGAATTATAATAACCCAAACAACTTGCTTTCTACCAAAAAAACCGGGGATTTTACTCCTCGGCTTATGTAATAGATTATTCTATTCTATATATATTTATATCTTTCTCCAAACGCTCAATTATATTGTCCAAATAATCTTCCAATGCTTTTTTCGCTATTGACTTGTTAATTCCCGCAATCTCCATTTGACTTACTGCTTCTCTAAATCTCTTTATCTCTTCGATATCATTTACAAAGAACTCATTTATATTGGACGCTCTATATACTGTTTTAAAAATATCTTTAATCAAACACATTTCTTTTGTTGAAGCTTCATTCATTTTCTGTAATAGAAGATCCACATCTAACAAATTAATGAAACCATATCTAGACAAAAACTCATTAAAATGTTCATCACAATATTTCAACAAATCCTCTGCCCAATTATCAGAACTCATATATTGTGATAATTCGCTTGCCTTAATAATTTGATTCTTATTACCAGCCTTTAGTTTTAGCTTATCAACATACTCATCATACTGCCTTCGTAGTTCTGGACTATCTTCAAAGGAAAAACTACGTCTTTCAACATCAACAATTTCCTCCGATTTTTCAATATTATCATTCATAAAACCAATAAGTTCGTCCATATCACCAATATCATGTCCCCAATGTCTCAAGACCATCAACTGACCAATAATGCTCTGATAATTACTAAACAAATACTTGTCTTGTTTGATTTCTTCTTTAAGCATTGATATTAACTCACTAACTTCTTCATCCTCCTTTTGCCACCAACAAGAAAGTTCTCCATAAGCTTTTGCGAGGCCTAGTTTTAACTTTGTTCTTCTAATTTCTTCCTCATCATATTCCTTGCGTAGCAAAACTACTGTTCTGGTAAACTCCTCTTCTGAAAAGCTTAATGTCGTACAATATTTTTCCAAAAACTTAAATCCTTTTGTTTGACTATAAATGCTTTGTCCTAAAGGAACATACCCTATTTCTGTTGTTAATTTTAAATCGCTAACCTTTTCACCATTTCTATAGAATATAGTCAATCGAACAATATACTTCAAGAAAGATTCCATAATTCCATCAAAGTATTTGACGCTATTATAAGCATGACAAATCATTTCTTCATATACTTTTTTAATGCTTCCAAATACGCTAATGAGTGTCCGCAAATTACAGCACTCCTCTTCTTCAAATAATTCTAGAATTTTTGCTTTGTTATTTACAATATATTCTTTGAACTCTGTCCCTTCACAATAATCAGCAATAATAGAATCAAACGCAACATCCATCTGTGGCTCATATTTTATTGTTAAACCAATTACCTTTTCCCGAATTGATTTATATAATATATCTTCATTAAAAAGTGCCTTAGTATCATTTTGTAATTTTTTCACATCAATTCCATTCTCATTGTCTGTGTCAGAACTATCACTATTAGATAATAACAGTTTTCTCCCAGCCAAAACTACCCGATACTTTTCTTCTAATCTGTGATTTAAAGATATTTTTCCAATTTCCTTCTCATTAGCTAATACAATGACTTTACAATTATTGTGTTCCACCAAACGATTTATATAACCCAACATCTCGCTTATAGGCAGACAACACCTTTCCAAATCATCAAAGCAGATTATCCAGTTATTTAAATCAATTTTAGCCAATATTTCCTTTATTTTTGACAAATCAATATTAACTGCCCCCAATGAAGCTGTAAGAATATTACTTGCCGTCTCCATTACAGCATCCGCAGTCTCAACTTTTTTCTTATGCTTCTTTCCAAAACATTGAAACACTATTTCTCTGGACACTTCGGCAATAGATTTTGCTCCATACAATGAAACATAGGCATACTTTCTTCTTTTATCCTTTCCTATATCAATTGTTTCCATTATTCTCATTAATGAATGGGTTAAGAAGTATGTTTTACCCGATCCCCAATCTCCATCTATCATAACAGCATATTCTGCTTTCGGATTCTTTAAATACTCCGCTATAACACATTCAATCTCATTACTATACATACCAAAACTCTCCTTTCAGAATAGCAATGGGTATAAAATCCCTACCACCATTCTATCATTTTAGAGAGTTTTATTCCATCTGTTTCTATTTCTTTTTACGCTTGAAACTGATTAATACACCTACAATAATAGCAGCTAGTCCAATACCTACATAAAGCCAAGAATTCATATTGTCTCCAGTCTGAGGGAGTTTCGGTTTCGTAGGCTTGTTCATGATATTTAAGGTATGAATCTCTACCTCATGCACGGTTTATCAATTATATATGTTTGCAACTTATACTGCTACTTCAAGCAGGGTATCTTTTTCTACGATACCCTTGTCATCTATTGAAAATATCCTCAGAAGCAAACAAGCCAAATTCTGCACCAGAAATGTGTTCTCCTGTTTATCCGTCCATTTTTACAAGAAAAAATAACCTTCTGTCTATCATTTATATGTCTACGGATTATAACACAATTTCTCCCATCACTGTTGAGAGTTTCTTGATTATTCCTCACCATCATATAATAATAGGCAGCCATTTTTCATAGCTGCCTACCCGCCAATGGAATATTTGGATTCGGGCATTACCCACGCCTTCCTACGGTCTTTTTTATTATATTCACAAACAGATCTATTATCCCTACAAGGACAATATTCTTTCATACAAATCTTTCCAATTTGCCGGCAAAATATTGATCTTATATATATCCAATTTCGTCTTTGATATAAGTTTATCTAATTCCTTTGCCAACATATCCGCATCCTTTTGTGGCAATATTTTCTTTAACGCATACAATCTTGAATATAGATTCGTATTATCCGGAAGAACATCTGCACTGTCTCTATTATCCGGTATTACCACAGAAGAAGTCATGCCTACTAATATAGAGTGATGCGCACAGTAATTTCTAAGATTTCTGACCGCATCCAGCCATGTATCCATCTGCTTTGTTACTTCCTTTTTGTAATTATTCCCCGGATATGTATAATTCAATACTTCTTTTCGCAAATCACCACGCAGATAGGAATACAGCATTACTATGGTCCCCATTTCAAAATATGAAAACGCTGCCCACACAGGCAATACATTATTTTGACGAGTTCCTCCCCTACGATACTCTTTCAATTCTGGATGTTTGACTACATCTCTTCTCAGCTTTTCTTCATCATTTGTTAATCCGACGAAAAACTTTGTATAAAAAAATGATACATTTCTATTTCTAGTCTTTTTATCCTTTTCACTCTTGGTAGGAGTATAATATTGCTTATCCAAGTAAAAACCTGCATCTCCGGTCTTTAGTGAAACTGCATTTGCAATCGCACTCTTAAAATAAACTTCTGCCTTCTTACAATATTTGAACAGCAATAATCTCAGTTGCACATCAAATTCATAAAGTTCAAAGAATATTTTAGAATCAGCCTTACTTCCAAATACATTAACCTGTGTCAAAAGATATTTCCCATAACGACTTGCTCTAAAATATCCAGCATATTCAAGAAAATCCCTCATCTTTTTTCTCTGCCGGAAGTTCACATATTTCTTCATCAGCATAACCTGATTTTCCAAATCTATTGGCAATTCTGTATTTGGCACCCGTAACACCCTCTTTCATAGTAAAAAAAAGAATGGATATACCATTCTTAATCCCGCCAATGGAATATTTGGATTCGGGCATTACCCTTGCCTTCCTACGGTCTATAATTATACTATCACCTACAGAACAAAACTTCAACCACTTTTTCAAAAAAAGTGCCTGCGGCACATCAACTCCCCTAGCCCCTCATTCATGAGGGGAATTAGGGGTTTCTTTTTTCCCATCATTCCTTATAATAGTCTTATGAGCATACTACAGGATATTTTTAAAGACATTACGAAGAAATGATATACACATTGCACCCACGCCCTTCTGTCATTGAGAACGTGGATAAAATGAACAACTGTGGCAACCCCGCTTTTGGCGGGGCTATGTATGGCTGCCCTCAATGTGGCAAATTAAAATTTGTTCCTTTTCGCTGCCACAGCCGCTTCTGCCCTACCTGCGGCAACCTCTATGCCATGCAGCGCACCACTTCCATGTCCTTCAAACTCATAAACGTCATACACTGGCACTGTGTCTTTACCATTGAACAAAACCTCCGCCATTTCTTTCTCGATGACCGTTCCCTCCTTGACTGCCTCTTTCATGCCGTAAACAGTGTTGTCTCCCATATATTTTTTAAACAAAACAAATCCATGAACTTCACTTTCGGTTTTACTATGGTTCTCCATACCTTTGGCAGGGATCTGAAATGGAATCCCCACATCCATTGCCTCATTTCCGAAGGCGGCTACAGCGACAACGGCTTCTGGCGCAACATCAGCCATTTCAACTATACCTTTCTCCGCAATGCCTTTCGCACCGCCCTGCTTAATGAAATGGAATTCAGGATCGGTTCCTCCTTTAAAAAGGTGAAATCACGCTGCTACCAGGAGCACAGGCATGGCTTCTATGTGTATGCCAAACCTAACAAATGTGATCCTGAAAACGTCATAAAATACATCGGTCGCTACCTTGGCCGCCCGGCCATTGCCTCCTCCAGAATCGACAACTATGACGGTGACTTTGTTACCTTCCATTACAACCGTCACGAAGATGACAAATACGTGGAAGAAATCATCCCTGTTATCGAATTTATGGAACGTCTTATCCGACACATCCCGGAAAAGCATTACAAAATGATCCGCTATGGTGGTATTTATGCCCGCCACCGGGAGATTGACAAAAAACTCCACCGCGCCATCTCACGCGAAAAACATCACATTTTCAGAAGTTTTAACCAGGGGCGCACTGCCATCCTTTCCGCTTTCGGTTATGACCCGCTCAAATGCCCTAAATGCAGAACCACCATGCTCTTTTTAGAGTTTTACTACAACCATAAGCGTGTTTCTCTGGAAGAACTGTACGAGAAAGCAATGTCCCGTTCCCGTGGAGGAAGGTCATCTGCATGACTTCCTCAAACTTCATTTCTCTGATATACTCCTTTTAAAGGAGGAAGCACACATGAAGCCAGAAACAGAGAAACTACGCAAAAAGTATATGGATAATCCACCAGAAGGAATGACATCTGAGGACATTCGCCACATGAGCGAGGATGATCTTCTGGATATGGATTATTTCCTGAATGAAGATGAATTGGATGACGATTTTGGCGAGGAAAGTTTTTATATCTTCTAGACACAATATCGTCTTATCCTCATGCACAAGCAGAAATCTATCTGACATATGTTCGACAGATTTCTGCCTGTTTTTATACTCTCCAAGAGTCGAAATTTCCTATACAGCAAGAAACTGTGTTGCCCATAATTGATTTTGACCTACATCAGTAGTGATAACAGCATCTTTGAATAATTCGTTGATA
>CANRLR010000024.1 GCA_947631505.1 uncultured Lachnospiraceae bacterium
CATTTAACATTTCAAGACCAGAAACTGTTCGCGAACCAATGCCAACGATGTCAGCAATTGTAGAACAGGTTGTAAGACAGGTCAGAATCCGGGTCATGCCAGAAACAACGAATATGGAGATGATGCTTCATCCGGCAAGTCTTGGACGAGTGAATCTATCCGTGTCTACGATGGCAAATGGAGTTTCTACAGCGGTTTTGACCGTGGAGAACCAAATGGCAAAAGAAGCTCTTGAGAGTCAGATGATTGCTTTAAAACAGAGTTTTGATGAGCAGGGCCTGAAAGTAGATGCCGTCGAAGTAACCATTTCTGATTTTGGATTGAATCATGAGAACCGGGATGCTTATCAGGAACAGCAGAATGGTCAGTCCGGCAATCGCAGATTCCGTGCCAATGCAGGAGAAGAAATGGCAGAAGAGCCGGACAACAATGAAACAGAAGAGATAAGACGAGATGTAAATAGTGTAGTTGATTACACAGCATAAAAAGGAGGTGTAACAGTGGCAGAAGTAAATAGCAAGGATTTAACGCAGTCAGTAGAAGATTTGGCGTATAGCAATCAGACAAAAGAATTTAAGCAAAGAGGTTCTTCCGAGCTGGGAAAGGATGAATTTCTGAAACTGCTTGTATGCCAGCTGCAGAATCAGGATCCGCTAAATCCGCAGGATGATACCAGCTTTATTGCACAGCTGGCACAATTCTCTTCCTTGGAACAGATGCAGAATATGAGTGCGACAATGACGAATACATCGGCATATACATTAGTCGGAAAAGAAGTAATCGTTCAAAAAACGGATGCATCCGGAGCAACAAAGGAAGTTCGGGGAACGGTAGATAGTGTAAAGATTCAGAATGGAAATGCAACCTTGTGCGTTGACGGTGTTAATTATGATTTGGATGACTTGATTGAAGTGCTGGATGATATGTATGCAATTCAGAAGTATCTGCCGTCGGTAGAAGAGCAGGAACTGGTATATGATATTGCAAATCCCGCAATGAGTACAGTAAATATTAATTTGGGAAGCGATGGATATGAGGCAAATAGTGTGGCGGTTTCCATTAACGGAAATTATATTGATTCCAGCCTGATGACTTACAATGAAGGCAAGCTGAGCATTGCACCAAAAGCATTTGAAGGGATTACACCGGGAACTTACAATTTGACATTCCAGTTTGATGATCCGCTCGGAACGAAAATCAGTGACAAAGTGACGGTAAAAATTACAAACAGTTCCGTTACTGGTGAAACGACAGACGATACAACAAACAATGAAAAGGAAGATACAGTAACAGAGTAGTATGGGGAGGTCGGGCGATATGAATGTAAATCAAAATAAATATGCATCCATTGAGCAGATTCGTGACCGTATGCCAATACAAAGAACAGGGACTGTAGAGCGCAGGGAGGCAGAAACTGCAAAAACATTCTCAGAAGTATTATCGGACACTGCCAGTCAGGTGAAATTTTCTAAGCATGCATCGCAGCGGCTGGAAATGAGAAACATCGCTATGTCGAAAGAGCAGAAAGCAAGACTGCAGGATGCGACAAGTCAGGCAAGGCAGAAAGGGATGAAAGAATCTCTTGTAATGGTGGATAATCTGGCATTTATTGTTAATGTCAAAAACAATACGGTAATAACTGCTGTGAATGATACCAGTCATGCAGTTTTTACGAATATCGATGGAGCGATAATTAATTAAAAAAAGAAGATGCTGGCCCTTATGAGGAAGCATAAGCACTTTTGAATGACGGATAAAGTGCAACGAAAAGAATTGGAGGGTGATTCACTATGATGAGAGCATTATTTTCCGGAATTTCCGGATTGAAAGTGCATCAGACAAAGATGGATGTACTGGGTAACAACATTTCTAACGTAAATACGGTAGGATTCCGTGCTAGTTCAGTAAACTTTACGGATGTATTCTATCAGACAACGCAGAGTGCTTCTGGCCCGAATGCGGAGACATCAGCAGCAGGTACAAATGCAGTGCAGATTGGTCTTGGTGCGAATGTAGGTTCGATTGCGGTTGATTTAAGTGGTACAGGTGCTACCCAGCGTACAGACCGTGGTATGGATGTTATGATCAACGGAGATGCCTTTTTGATTGTACAGAGTAATGGAAATACCTACTTTACAAAATCAGGAGCATTGGATATTGATGCGAATGGAACTTTGTATTGTACAACAAATGGGGCCTCTGTACTTGGCTGGGGTGTTGACGCGAGCGGCGAAATCCGCAGGGATACGGCAAGTACATTGAACTTGCTTGGTGGTGAGCATGCTTATTCTAACCCGAAAGCTACGACGGATGTAACTCTCACCGGAAATGTGGATAGTAAAGATCCATATGTTGCTTATAGTACCGATGGTGAGGGATACCAGATGGCGGTTAGCTTCTATGATAATGTAGGACGTTTATACAGTGTTAAAATGAATATTATCAAGAGCAGTGACAATTCCGAAAGTGATTTTTCTGTTCGTGTATCCGATATTTTGGGACCGGATGGTAAATCCATTCTCAGTAAATGGGATGATACAACGAAGACCTATGTTGGCTCCGGACAGACCTTTAGTTTTGGCGGTGTAGAAATTGGTGCGGATTCTTATGAGGTAAATCCGACGAGCGGCGAGGTTACGATTACGGTGGATGAATGGCCGTCACTTTCTTTTGATGGCAAAACAGGTGCATTTAATACCGTAGCAGAAGCCGGAAATGGCGGTAATGCTACAGGGGATGATATTCTGAAAACATTAAATATTAAGCTGAACAATGGAACGTCATCTATTAATTCTTTTCAGGACAGCGGAGTCAACATTGATTTTTCCAAGCTCAGAAATTATGCCGGCAATAAGGCCTGCAGCATAAAGCCGAACCGCGGTGATAGCAGTGGCGAGGGAGCCGGAAATATGGCAGGCTCCTTAAATGGTTTTTCCGTTCAGACAGATGGAAAAATATATGGTGTATATAGCAATGGTGACAAGAAATTGCTGGGACAGATTGCTGTGGCATCCTTTCCGAACCCATCCGGTCTGGAAGCGGTTGGTAACAGTATGTATGCAGCAACAATGAACTCCGGGGAATTCGACGGAATCGGAATTGATATTTCGGAAGTTGGAAAGTTTTCAATCGGAGCACTGGAAATGTCGGATGTAGATCTGTCGACCGAATTTACGAACATGATTACGACACAGCGTGGATTTCAGGCAAATTCCCGTGTTATTACCACATCGGATACGATGCTGGAGGAATTAGTTAATTTGAAGAGATAATAGAAAAGATTAATTCAATCAGAGAATATAAGTTGAAAAGAAGCCAGAACAAAAAGTGGCTTGGAATTGTCCAAGTCACTTTTTCCTTGTTGGGAAGGGTTGAAGCAGATAGAAAAGAAGGGGGATTTTGTCGATGATTGATGTGACCAGAATGAATGGTGCTGTGTTAAGTATTAATAATAACTTGATTGAAATGGTGGAGGAAACTCCTGATACAGTAATTACTTTGACAACAGGGAAAAAAATAATTGTAAAAGAAAGTAGACAAGAAGTGAAAAATTTAGTAAAATTATATGAGAAAGAAATATCCAGTAATTTTTAAGGTGGTGTAATTTTGGATTTAGCAACGTTATTAGGTATTTTTGGCTGTGCAGGAGTTATTGTGTATGGTATTGTGTCGGGAGACCAGGGAGTTTCTGCGTTAAGCAACTTTTGGGACACGTCGTCTTTCTTTATTACGGTTGGTGGTTCTATTATGTGTTTGGTGACGATGTCAGAAAGTATAAAAGATTTTTTCGCCTCGTTAAAATCTTTTCTGTTGACGACAAAAATTCCCCCAAGTAATGAAGGAGAAACGATACATACCATTATCGACCTTGCCAATGTGGCGAGAAAAGAGGGACTTTTGCAGCTGGAGGAAGCAGCAGCGGATATTGATGATGATTTTTTGAAAAAAGGAATTATGCTGATTGTCGATGGTACAGATCAGGAACTGGTATCCAGTATTTTAGAAACCGATTTGGCCTGTATTGAAGCCAGACATAGTAAAAGAATCAGTTTTTGGGATAATATGGCTGCTATGGGACCTGCATGGGGTATGATCGGTACCTTGATTGGTTTGATTAATATGTTGAAGCAATTAGACGACCCTAGTTCTATCGGACCATCTATGGCGGTTGCGTTAGTAACGACCATGTACGGTTCCATGCTGGCAAACTGGCTGGCAACTCCAATTGCAACGAAGCTTCGTGCAAATAACCGAAAAGAAATTGCGATGAAGGAAGTTATCTGCGAGGGTATTTTGTCGATTCAGGCAGGTGAGAATCCTCGTGTAATAGAAGAAAAATTGAAATCATTCCTTTCACCGGATGAACGGGGTAAGGTTTTGGGGAATGCGGAGCAAGGTGGTGACGCTTAATGGCCCGTAAAAGAAAACAGGAAGAGGCACCAGCAACAGGGGGATGGTTGAATACATTTGCAGATTTGATGAACCTTTTGTTGTGTTTCTTCGTATTGCTTTTCTCTATGTCGACAGTCGATGCAGACAAGTATGAGCAGTTAGTTACGTCTATGTCGGATAGCATCAGTATTTTTGAGGATGGAGCAGAAACGGTAGGAGAAGGCTCGTTTATTTCTACCGGTACAGACCAGATTGTGACGATTTCTCAATATTATAATGAGTTTGAGGAATCCGGGGAAGACAGTGATGCCCATAAGAGCGATGCATCAGATGCAAATAAAACTACCGATGGAAATGGTGATAATCCGGATTCGACACAAAATGCAGTGGCGGATGCCATAAAGCAACTAGAAGCAGCACAGGCAGATGCAAGAAAAAGGAAGACGGAGGAAATTTATCATAAAGTAATGGGACAGGCACAGAAAGGAAATATTGAAGATGACCTGACCGTTAATATGGATAAAAACTATACTTATGTGCAGATATCATTAAGTGGAGCAATCCTTTTTGATTCTGGTACAGCAGAAATTAAAAAATCTGCCCGTTCTCTGATCAGTAAGGTTGGCGATATTTTGAAATTATATGATAACCATATGATTAAAATAGAAGGCCACACGGATAATGTCCCGATATCGGGAGGACAGTATAAGAGCAACCGATGGCTGTCAACTGCCCGTGCTACACAAGTATGTGAATATTTTGAGAAGCATAAAAAGATAAATCCGGAAAATATGGAATCGACCGGACGGGGAGAATATGATCCGGTGGCGTCGAATAAGACAGAAAAGGGACGTGCTCAGAACCGACGGGTTGAGATAAAAATATATACTGATAACTAAGGGGGACAATCCGATGAAAAAAAATATTTTAACAATAATTATTATGGCGGCAACGGTAATGAATCTTATCTTGTCAGCAATTTTGGTCTTTTCCGTAATGCCTGCAATGAATAAGACGAACAATCTGATTGACAAAGTGGCATCTGTTATTGATTTGGAAATTGCTGGCAGTGCTGCGGAATACAACATCGAGGATTTGCAGACATACTCAATTGAGTTTGAAAAGCCATTGAATATTAATCTTCAGAAAGATGCGGGAGATGATGCGGCTCATTATGCGGTAATTAATAAAATTGTCGTATCTTTTAACAGCAAGGCAGATGATTTTGAAGATGTTCAGAAAACGGTTCAGACAGCTGATATTTATATTCAGGATATTGTAAAAGAGACCGTTAGTCAGTATACGGCAACAACAGCCAAAGAGTCTACTATTAAAAAGGAAGCAGTTAAAAAAATTCAGGAAAAATATAATACAAAATGTATTGTGGATATTTCTCTGCCAGGCTGGCTGGTATCCTGATTTTGGAAGAAAATTGTAGAAAATTGAAAGTTGATAAAAAAAATACTTTATGTTATGCGATAAATATGATATTATATTAAAAGGCTTAGTTTTACGTTTGAGAATTGACTGGAGGTAGTGAGGTGAGAATGTATGAGTGATGTATTATCGCAAAATGAGATTGATAATCTATTATCTGCTCTGAGTAGCGGTGAATTCGATCCTACAGAAGGTGATTCTGCGGACGAGAAACAGGTCAAGGATTATGATTTTGCAAGACCATCAAAGTTCTCGAAGGAACATTTGAGAACATTGGTTTTTATATTTGAGCATTATGCTCGTCTGCTCTCAACCAATTTGCCGGTATATTTGAGGAAGAATGTACAGGTAGAGGTGATGCATTCAGAGGCAGTTACTTATCAGGAGTTTTCTAATTCTTTATCCAATCCGGTTCTGCTAGGAGTAATTAATTTTGCACCGTTAGAAGGTAATATTATTATGGAAATAGCCTCCGGCTTAGGTTATGCGATTGTAGACCGTATGCTTGGCGGAGAGGGACAGCCGATGGAGAAAGCTCGTGATTTTACAGAAATTGAGCTGACAATCATTGAGCGGATTATGGTAGTATGTACGAATCTTTTAGTAGAGCCATGGTCTAGTGTGCAGCAGTTAGAGCCGATGCTGGAGCGGATTGAAACGAATTCACAGTTTGCTCAGTTTGTTACACCAAATGAAATGACCTCTATTATTACGATGAATATTAAGGTCGGTGATGTAGAGGGACTTATGAATCTTTGTATTCCTTTTGCTACGTTGGAACCGGTAATCGATAAAGTAAATACGAAATACTGGTATTCTACCAATCAGGTGAAGGATGATGGTGTGTTCAGAGAGGTTTTAGAGGATTCTCTTCGGAATGCCAAAATTCCGGTTCGTGCCATTATGGGTAAGAGTGCAATTTCAGTTAATGATTTTATCCATTTACAGCCGGGCGATATTATTAAAGTAAACACCCGCGTAGAAGATCAATTGGACGTATACGTGGGAAATATTAGGAAATTTTCTGCTATACCAGGAGCTTTTGAAGACTCCTATGCAGTTAAAATAAAATCAATTTATAGAGAGGAGTAGTGCAATGGACGGAATGTTATCGCAAGAGGAAATTAATGCGTTATTAGGCAGCATGGAAGCTGAAGATGGTTCCGATGATACAGGAAATAGTTCGGTTTCGGTAGATGTTGCAGAGTCCGATATGCTGACTCCGGAGGAAACGGATGCATTAGGTGAAGTAGCGAACATCAGTATGGGGACAGCGGCTACCACCCTTTCCATTCTGGTGAATAATCGGGTAGATATTACGACACCGAGTGTTTCTTATACGACCTTAGAGGCACTTGCAGAAAAACATGATGCACCATGTGTGTTTGTTTATATTTCCTACAGAGCTGGACTAGAAGGTAAAAACGTTCTGATTCTGAAAGAACATGATGTAAAGATTATTACAGATTTGATGATGGGTGGAGATGGAACAAATACTGATGCGGAATTAGGTGAATTACATCTTAGTGCGATTTGTGAAGCAATGAACCAAATGATGGGTTCCGCAGCAACATCTATGTCATCCATGATTAATGAAATGGTAGACATTAGTCCACCAACAGCGACAAAAATAGATTTTACGAAGGAACTGAATGACGAGCTGAACAGTATGTCGGGACAGACTTTTGTACAGGTTGTTTTCCGAATGGTAATTGGAGATCTGGTGGACAGTCAAATTGTGCAGCTATATCCAATTGATTTTGCTCGAAATATCTATCAGCAATTTATGGGAGTCACGATGAAAGATTCTGGACAGGCAGAAGCTGTTGCAGCAGAACCAGAACCGACACCGGCACCAACACCAACACCGGCACCGGCTCCAGTTATACCGGAGCCAGCACCAGTAACTCCGGCTCCATCGGCACAGCCGCAGATGCAGCAGCCGATGATGGACATGAGTATGCAACAACCTATGGCAGGTATGCAGCAGCCAATGAATGTAATGCCGCCACAGGGATTAAATATACAACCGGCACAATTCCAAAGTTTTATGCCGGCACCGAATTTGGATGGCATCGCTCCGGAAAACATCGATTTGATTATGGATGTTCCGTTAGAGGTTACGGTTGAATTGGGAAGAACCAGTAAATCCATAAAGGATATTTTGGATTTCTCGCCGGGAACTATTATTGAATTAGATAAGCTGGCGGGTGAGCCAATTGATGTTTTAGTGAATGGTAAGTTTGTTGCCAAGGGTGAGGTTGTTGTAATTGAAGAAAGTTTCGGTATTCGTGTTACTGAAATTATTAAAGAATAATTAATGGAGGAGAACGGACAATGGCAAAAAGTGTTTTGATTTGCGATGATGCAGCATTTATGAGGGTTATGATTAAGGATATCTTAACAAAGAATGGTTATGAAGTAGCAGGAGAGGCAGAAAATGGCTTGAAAGCGGTTGAAAAATTTGTTGAGACCAAACCGGATCTGGTTATGATGGACATCACAATGCCGGAAATGGATGGTATTCAGGCACTGAAGAAGATTAAAGAAGCAGATGCAGGAGCTACTATCATAATGTGTTCTGCTATGGGACAGCAGGCAATGGTTATTGAATCCATTCAGTCAGGAGCAAAAGACTTTATTGTTAAGCCGTTTCAGGCCGACCGTGTGCTGGAAGCTGTTAAGAAGGCGATTGGTTAAAAATGCTCCAAAATATTTTGCAATTGTTTTCGCTTTTTATTATTTTAATATTGATTTTAATTGCCACCTATTATGTTACAAAGTGGATTGCAAAGTCCGGCATGATTCAGAATCAGGCAAAAAATATTAAGGTAATTGAAACTTTTAAGATTGCACCGAATAAATATATTCAGATCATACAGTTGGGAACTCAGTATTATTCCATTGCTGTAACAAAAGAGCAGGTTACTTTTCTGACCGCATTAGAAGAGGAACAGCTCGATTTTTCAGTCAGAGAAAACGAAGGCAGTAAGATGAGTTTTAAAGATGTTTTTGCCGGGTTTTCCATGAAAAATGAAAGAAATAAGAATGAAAAATAGAAAAGGTTGGTATTTATGAAGACACAAAAGAATGCAGTTCAGAGTTTCGTCCGTTATAGTATTCTGTTGGTGCTGTTATGTATATTAACCTTTTTTTGTAGTACAAAGGTTTATGCAGCACCGATTCGGTCGGATTCCAATGTAGATCATATTGAGGGGACGACAACAGGAGAAACACAAGATCCGGACTCACCGGAAGATTTTGAATTGAATATTTCAACCAATGCAGGAAGTACAAATCTGTCTGCCAGCATGAAAATGATATTGGTGCTCACCGTATTATCGCTGGCCCCATTTATTGTTATTATGGTAACTTCTTTTACAAGAATTATCGTAGTTCTTCACTTTCTGCGTTCGGCACTGGGTACGCAGACAACGCCACCGAATCAGGTATTGATTGGTTTGGCGCTGTTTTTGACGTTATTTATCATGACGCCGGTATTGAACCAGATCAATACTGATTGTGTACAGCCCTATGAAGCGGGTGAGATTACACAGGAGCAAGCGTTAAATGCAGGCTTGAAGCCACTTCGTACGTTTATGTTTGAGCAGACGAACCGAAAAGATATTAAACTCTTTTTGGAGATTAAGAGCGGTGAGGATGATGTAGCAGTAGAAAAAGAGGATGACATTCCTACAACGGTACTGATTCCTGCTTTTATGATAAGTGAGCTTCGTACTGCGTTCATTATAGGATTTTTGATTTATTTACCATTTATAATCATTGACATGGTAGTATCATCTACTTTAATGTCTATGGGTATGATGATGCTGCCGCCAACAACGATTTCTATGCCGTTTAAAATATTGCTATTTGTACTTGCCGATGGCTGGAATCTTGTAATCGGACAAGTTGTCCGGACCTTTTACTGACAATGAAGGAGATGAGAGGTTAATATGACAGATGCAGATGTACTGGAAATATCTCAGGAAATGATTTGGACGATTGTAAAATGTGCCGCACCGTTATTGTTAGTATCTCTTATTGTGGGATTAGTTATTAGTATTTTTCAGACGGTGACTTCCATTCAGGAACAGACGCTGACATTTGTACCAAAACTATTGGCAATTTTTATTACCTTGCTGTTGTGCGGCGGTTGGATTATGAATAATTGTGTTGAATTTCTGACCAATTTATGTAATCATTTCTCTGCTTATGTTGGAGGATAGTGATGTCATTTACAATTGAAAATATGGAGTATTATCTTATGGTAGTGGCAAGAGTATCTGCCTTTGTGATGACAGCTCCATTTTTTAGTTACAATTCCATACCGGCCCGGATGAAAGCGGCCATCAGTATTATGCTTTCTATTTTAGTGATACAGATTCATCCTGCAGCTGCGATTTCTTATGCCGGGGTCATTGGATATTCTATTTTAGTAATAAAAGAAGTGTTAGTCGGTTTGGTTCTAGGCTTTATGTGTAATCTCTGTATGCATATTGTAAATTTTGCCGGACAGATCATGGATATGGAAATGGGCTTATCTATGGCGAATATGTTTGATCCGGCAACGAATATGCAAATTACAGTTACGGGGAATATATACAATTATTTTATGATGCTTTTGCTGGTAGTTACTAATATGCACTATTACATTATTCGTGCAATATTTGATTCTGTTACCTATGTTCCGATAGGTCAGGCGGTGTTCCGAAGCAGTATAAAAGATATTATGGTGGATTTTATGGCAAATTATTTCATTATTGCCTTTCGTATTGTTCTTCCGATTTTTTGCTGCATGCTGATTATTAATGTTGTCCTTGGTGTGCTGTCAAAGGCAGCACCGCAGATGAATATGTTTGTGGTTGGTATTCAGATTAAAGTACTGACGGGAATGGCGGTACTTCTTGTGATGGTGCAGACTCTGCCGATGGTGTCTGACTTTATCTTCTCGGAGATGAAAGATGTAATAACACAGGTCATACGAGGATTTACTCCATAAGAGAAACCGGGTGATAGGATGATTTTACAATACAATTTGCAGTTTTTTGCCAAAGATGGAGAAGGCGGAGAGAAAACAGAACCTGCCACCCCCAAAAAGCTGGAGAAAGCGAGAGAAGAGGGACAGGTCGCTAAGAGTATGGATTTGAACACAGCGATACTCCTGTTTGTCCTGTTTGGCGGTCTGAAAATATTCGGCGGTTATATTGTGGAGCGTTTTTTCTCTTTATACCGTCTGTTCTTTGGAAGGATTGAATTATATGCAACAGAAGAGTTTAATACCGGACGAGCCATGTCTTTGTTCCAGGAGGGACTGCTACAGATTCTTTGGATTTCGCTTCCTATTATGGCATTCGCCGTGCTCGGCGCATTTGTAGTAAATGTTGTTCAGGTCAAATGGAAGGTTTCACTCAAACCATTACAGCCGAAACCGAATAAGATAAATCCGATCAATGGCTTTAAACGAATGTTTTCCAAGGATAAATTATTTGATTTATTAAAGGCAGTTCTGAAGGTAGGTATCCTATTTTATGTGGTCTATATATCCATTAAAGATGAGTGGGGAATCATACGAAATATTTACCAGTTGGAATTGTACAATGCTGTACAGTTAATTATTGATTTGACTTTGAATGTTGCCTTTAAAATCTGTATTGTGTTCTTAGTGCTGGCGTTTGCAGACTGGGCATATCAAAAACACAAATTCAATACGGATATGAAAATGACAAAACAGGAAGTAAAGGATGAATATAAAAACACAGAGGGAAATCCTCAGATCAAAGGTCAGATCCGCCGCAAAATGCAGGAGGCTTCCCGGCGGCGTATGATGCAGGAATTGCCGGAAGCAGATGTCGTCATTACCAACCCGACGCATTTGGCAGTGGCTTTAAAGTATGATAAGGAAGTAGCAGAAGCCCCTGTCGTTGTGGCAAAGGGGGCAGACTATCTAGCGGGGAAAATAAAAGAAGTGGCAAATGCAAACCACATTGAAATCGTCGAAAACAAACCATTAGCCAGAATGTTATATCATAATGTTGAGCTCGGTGCTCAAATCCCACCGGAATTGTATCAGATGGTGGCAGAAATACTTGCTTATGTATATGGATTACAAGGTAAGGTAAGCTAGAATAAAGAAAGGAGGATGAACCATGAAAAAGACGGATATTGCGTTAGGCGGATTTATATTAATTCCTATTTTGTGTTTAATTATTCCGGTGCCGACTTTTTTGCTGGACATTCTCTTTGCCCTGAATATTTCTTTAGCGATGATCATACTGTTTAATGCATTGTTCTCAAAAGAGCCGCTGGATATGTCCAGCTTTCCGACGCTGCTTTTGATGACAACCTTGTTCCGGCTGGCATTGAATGTCAGTTCCACAAGAAATATTCTGTTGAAAGGATATGCCGGTAATGTAGTAGAGACTTTCGGTAACTTTGTCGGTGGAGGTAATCTGATTGTCGGAGGTATCGTGTTTTTTGTACTTGTGCTGATGCAGCTGCTTGTAATCAACAAAGGTTCGGAGCGTGTGTCGGAGGTAACCGCACGATTTACACTGGATGCCATGCCCGGTAAGCAGATGGCGATTGATGCCGACTTAAATACCGGTGCTATTACGGATGAAGAGGCGAAAGTCCGACGGGAAAAGATTCAGCAGGAAGCAGCATTTTTTGGCTCCATGGATGGTGCTACCAAGTATGTTAAGGGAGATGCCACTGCCGGTCTGGTCATTACCGTATTAAACTTTGTGGGTGGTATCGCCCTTGGTGTGCTAATGAACGGTATGGAAATGGAGACGGCTCTTCAGACCTATTCCATTTTGACAATAGGTGACGGACTGACCAGTCAGATTCCGTCTCTGATGATATCTTTGGCAACGGGTATTTTGGTTACAAAGAGTTCCAAAGAAGCAGATATCGGAAATATTTTACAAAGGCAGTTGTTCTCAACGCCTAAGGTCATGAATATTGTAGGAATTGCCCTGATTGGCCTTGGATTATTTACACCATTGAACGTTATTATTTTTAGTGCCTATGGTATTTTGTTTATTGTGACGGGACGCATGATGGCAAATGAACTGGAAATGGCAGAGACAGAAGAAGCGGTGGCAGAGGAGGAAGAATCGGCAGAAGAAATCCGACGTCCGGAAAATGTAAACTCACTGCTGCAGGTGGATGCTATTGAACTTGAGTTTGGATATGGAATTATTCCGCTGGCAGACGTAAACCAAGGCGGAGACCTGTTAGACCGGGTGGTCATGATACGTAGACAGATAGCATTGGAATTGGGATGTGTGGTTCCTATGATTCGTCTGCGTGATAATATTCAGCTGAATCCGAACCAGTATCTGATTAAAATAAAAGGTGTTCCGGTAAGTGAGGGAGAAATTCTTTTTGACCATTATATGGCAATGAATCCCGGTTATGTGGAAGAGGAAATATCCGGTATTCCGACCTTTGAGCCATCTTATCACCTGCCGGCACTCTGGATTACAGAGAGCCAGAGAGAGCGGGCGGAGTCGTTGGGTTATACCGTAGTAGATCCGCCATCCATTATTGCAACTCATTTGACAGAAATTATTCGTAATCATCTGGATGAACTTCTGACCAGACAGGATGTACAGAATTTAATTGATAATGTAAAGGATGCCAATGCTACGCTGATTGGCGAATTAGTTCCGAAATTATTAAGTGTCGGCGAGATACAGAAGGTATTGCAGAATCTCTTGGCGGAGGGAATTTCAATACGTGACCTGATTACGATATTTGAAACATTGGCGGATTATGCATCGACTACTCATGATACGGATGTATTGACAGAATATGTAAGACAGAATCTGAAACGGGCGATTTCGAATCAGTATTTCTTTAGTAATGAGCCGACCAGTGTGGTGACACTGGACCCAAAAGCGGAACAGGAAATTATGAATTCGGTGAAGCAGACCGAACAGGGAGCGTATCTGGCACTGGATCCGGATTATACACAGCGGCTTATGGTTTCGCTTCGCGAGGAAACCAGCAAGCTGGAGGAACTGGGAAGAACACCGATTATTATTACTTCACCGATTGTACGAATGTATTTTAAGAAATTGACGGCGGAACAGTTCAGAAATTTGCATGTATTATCATATAATGAGATTGATTCCGATGTGGAATTGCAATCAGTTGGGATGGTGACAGTTGAATGATTATAAAAAAATATTTAGCACAAACAGAAGTGGAAGCGATTGAGCTGGCAAAGGAAGATCTGGGAAAGAATGCCATTGTCATGAATATTAAGAAAGTTCATCCAAAAGGACTGGCAAAAATATTTGTCAAAGCAAAAGTGGAAGTGACAGCGGCATTGGATGAAAATAAAAATTATTCAGAGCCTGCACCGAAGGCAGAACCATCGAAAAGAAAGGATAAACCGGGGCAGAATTTTGATGTAGTGACCCCTGACGAAACGGTAGTTCCACCAATGCCAAAGGCGGAGAATCAGGAACAGAGTATTCAGGATAAGCTTTCCAAGCTGGAGTCTCTGCTGGAACAGCAGATGCAGCAGAAAGTAAATGAGGATGCGAAACAACAGGAGACAGTGTCTCCTTTGGAGACACCGAATGGTGAACCGAAAGAACCGTTGTCAAAAGAAGAGAAGAAGCCGGATATAGAGGATAAGGAAAATGAGAAAACACTGGCTTACAAGGAATTGATCCGGAAGCAGTTACTGCAGCATGAAGTGGATGAAAAGATTGCCAATGTTATTATGGAGGAAGTAAATCAATCGCTGCCAATGAATGCAGCAGTAGACCAGATTCTCGCCAGCGTGTACCAGCGTATAATTTTAATGCTGGGACAGCCGTATCTGATTGATACGAAACCTTCGGAGAAAACAAAGTTCATTTTCTTCCTTGGTTCAACGGGAGTTGGCAAAACGACAACGATTGCGAAAATTGCATCGAAACTTAAATTAGAGAAAAAGGCGAAGGTTGCTTTAGTTACAGCAGACACATACCGAATTGCTGCCGTAGAACAGTTAAAGACTTATGCTAATATTATGTCAGTTCCTCTGAAAGTAGTATATAGTGCCGGTGAGTTAAAAGATATGCTGGAAGATTTGGAACAGTACGACTATTGTTTAATCGACACGGCAGGACGTTCCCATAAAAATAAAGAACAGCTTGAGGACATCCGTGAGCTGTTTGAACAGATTCCGGTGTCAGAACGTCAGGTATATCTTGTGCTGAATGCAGGAACGAAATACTCAGATTTAAAAGAGATTGCCAAGGTATATGGGAAAATGACGGATTTTAGTCTTGTATTTACTAAATTAGATGAGACTTTTTCGGCAGGTGCTATGCTAAATATGAAAGTGGAAACAAAATGTCCGTTGTCCTATGTCACATGGGGACAAAATGTGCCGGATGATATCGGAGAGATAAACCCACAAAAGATAGCGAAGGAACTCTTGGGCGGTGACTCAAAAAATTAATCCATGGATAGAAAGGATGTTGTGGAATGGATCAGGCAGAAGGATTGAGAAATATAATAAAAAAACAGGAACCACAGCCAGCAAGACAAACCGCCCGTGTTATTACCGTAACTTCAGGTAAAGGAGGAGTGGGAAAAACAAGTGTTTCAGTCAATCTTGCAATCAGTTTAAGCCGGATGGGGAAAAGGGTTGTTGTGTTAGATGCTGACTTTGGACTTGCTAATATTGAAATTATGCTGGGAATACGGCCTCAATACAATTTGGCGGATTTAATGTTCCGCGGGAAAAATGTAAAGGACATTATTACATATGGACCAGAGAATATCGGATTTATTTCCGGAGGCTCGGGGATCAGTGAAATGGCGAACCTGACACGGGAACAGATATTTTACCTGATACAGAAGCTGGAGGAGCTGGATCAGTCAGTAGATGTTATTATTGTAGATACAGGAGCGGGTATTGGTGATTCCGTGTTGGAATTTGTGGCTGCCAGCTCAGAGGTGCTTTTAGTAGCGACACCAGAACCAACGTCTATTACAGATGCCTATGCTCTATTGAAATCTTTGAGCCGTTGTTCTTCTTATCAGCCGGGAATGACGGTGGTGAAGATGATTGCGAATCAGGTGAGAGAAAATGGAGCGGCGAGAGAACTTTTTGAGAAAATCAGTGTTGTGGTAAATAAATTTTTAGATATAGAGATTGAATATTTGGGAGAGATTCCATACGATTCCAATATGTCAAGGGCAGTAATGCAGCAGGAACCGGTTTGCGTTGCAGTACCGGAATCCATGGCAGCGAGAGCTGTGCGGAGAATAGCGAATGCTTTAGAAAACAAAGAGGAAGAGGTTAGTAAAAGATTTGGAATCATGCATCTCTTTTCCAGTGTAATAAGAATGAAATTTAAACAATAAAAACGGTGAGAGAAGATTTAGAAAGGGGTGTAGATATGAAAAAAAATCCACTTGTGATTGGAGACCGGATTAAAATGACACATGTTGCCAGTGCCATGGGACGTGTGCTTTCAGATAATATATATACCAGTCAGGTGTTGGATTTTGATGAAGTCCGTACTGTAAAGATTGCCATGCCGATTTCAGAGGGGAAAATTGTCCCTTTAGAAATAGGAGATGATTATGATCTGGTATTTTATACAAAGGCAGGATTATACCAATGTACAGCAAGAGTCTTGAAGCGCTATACTGAGGAACGGATGCACGTGATGGATCTAGCGATTCAGACAGAGCTTGTGAAATATCAGCGGAGACAATATTACCGGCTGGACTGTATGATGACATTTCGATACAAGTTTCCTGAGGAAGAAGAGGGAAGCTGTTGGAAAGAAGGAATGATTACAGATATCAGCGGTGGTGGAATTCATTTCCAATGCAGGGAAGAGATTGAAAAGGATTCTCATCTGGAAGTGAAGATACCATTATCCTTTCCGGGAGAAATCGTACCGATTCAATTTCAGACCAATGTAATTGAGTGTAAAAGGATGGAAATGAACCATACATCCTTTGAAATAAGAGGGGAATTTGTTGAAGTATCCAACATAGAACGGGAAAAGCTGATACAATTCATTTTTGAAGAACAAAAAAGACGTATGCGAAAGGAGTGACACAGGGTTGGAAAAAAAAGTATTAATAGTAGATGACTCTGCACTTATGAGAAGGCTTATGTCTGATATAATTAACTCAAAAGAGTACTTAACTGTGGCAGATACTGCTAGTAATGGTGTAAATGCCATGGAATTGCTGAATGCAGGAAAACAGTATGATATCATTTTATCCGATATTAAGATGCCGAAAATGGATGGTGTTGAATTTTTGAAGGAGCTCAACCGCAGACATTTTCAGATACCGGTCCTAATCGTAAGTTCGATTGCCAGTGAAAGTACAAGAGAAACCATTGAGGCACTGGAGTTAGGAGCTTTTGATTTTGTAAAGAAACCACATGGCTCTGTAGGACAGGCGTTTCGGGATTTCGAGAATCATCTTGTGATGCGGATCTACTATGCATGCGGCATGGATAAAATAATTCAGGAGCCAGAGTTAAAACAGCAGAAAGTATACTCGATGGAAAAAAAATCTCCCGAACTTGGAGGTTCATCCGTTAAAGGGAAGAGTTTTAAGAAAGCGGGAGAGAATAATACGCTGGTTGTTATTGCATCATCGACAGGAGGGCCGAGAGCACTTCAGTCAGTGATTCCGCTAATACCGAAGGACTTTTCGTATCCGGTTGTAGTGGTACAGCATATGCCGGCAGGTTTTACTGCATCATTGGCATCCAGACTGAATGAAATGAGTTCAATCCGGGTGAAGGAAGCAGAGGATGGAGAAATCCTTAAGAAAGGAATCGTTTATATTGCACAAGGTGGTAAACAGTGTGAACTGGTGCAAAAGGGAACCGGGGTTTACCAGATTTCAGAAAATAATAAACCGGCACGAGGCGGACTAAGACCATGTGCGGATATATTTTTTGAATCATTGGCAGATACTTCGATTCAAAATTTATATTGTGCCGTATTGACCGGAATGGGTGCAGATGCAAGTAAAGGATTAAAATTGATGAAGCAGCAGAAAAATGTAAAAGTGGTTGCTCAAAATCAGGAAACCTGTGTTGTTTATGGCATGCCTAGGGCAGCAAAGCTGGCAGGGGTGGTAGATCATATGGTACCGCTGGAGGATGTAACATCAACATTAATAAAGAAAATAGGAGTGTGAAAGAATGGATACAAGTCAATATTTAGATTTATTCATTGATGAAACAAAAGAACATCTTCAAACACTGAATGAACATATTCTTGTTTTGGAGAAAGAGCCAGAAAATGAAGATACAATTAATGAGATTTTCCGTGCAGCACATACGCTGAAAGGAATGTCGGGTACAATGGGCTTTTCCCGCATGCAGCGTCTGACTCATGATTTGGAAAATGTTTTTTCGGAAATCCGCAATGGAAATATGAAGGCAAATGCCAAATTGATCGATGTATTGTTCCGTGGTCTGGATGCTTTGGAGCAGTATTTGGATGTTATTTCTTCAGAGGGAAATGAAGGAACAGAGGACAATGAAGACATTATTCATGATCTGAATGTTCTGGTAGAAGAACAAAGCGGCGGTAATGCGGGCACACAAACAGAGGCACCGAAACAAGAAGAGCAGAAAGAACCGGTAAAGGAAAAAACAGCTGCTCCATCAAGTGATAAGTGTAAATATGAACAAATCCCTATTTCAGAATATGAGATTTCTGCTATGAGAACAGCCAAAGACGAAGGAAAGAATATTTTTGGTATTACGGTATATCTGCAAGAGAGCTGTATCTTGAAATCAGCCCGTGCTTTTCTTGTTTTCAAATCGGTAGAGAACAAGGGGGAATTAGTAAAGTCTATTCCGACTACTGAGCAGATTGAGGATGAAGAATTTGATTTTGATTTTAGCTGGATTCTGGCTACCAGTGATACAAAAGAAAATGTGAAGAAGCTTATTATGAATGTGTCGGAAGTGGCAGCAGTGTATATTGACGATTATGAGATTCCGGCAGTAGAAAAGACAGAACCATTAAAGGTGGAAGTTGAGAAGCCAAAGGCTGGAAAGCCAGAGACTCCGGATAAGAAGGAGGAGCAGGACAAACCAAAGAAAGCAAAAGCAAAGGTCGGGAGCCGTTCTGTGCGTGTCGATATTGACAAACTGGATGTATTGATGAATCTTGTCAGCGAGTTAATTATTGCTAAAAACGGACTTGTTTCTGCCAGCTCCGGTGAAATGGCAAGTGGAAACTCACAGACATTCCATGAACAGATTGAATATTTAGAGCGTATTACGACGAATTTGCATGAGTCTGTCATGAAAGTACGAATGGTGCCGATCGATAGTGTTGTCAACCGATTCCCACGTATGATTCGCGATTTGAACCGTAAGCTGAATAAAAAAATGGAATTATATATGACTGGTGAAGAGACAGAACTCGACCGTACGGTAATTGATGAAATCGGAGATCCTTTGATGCATCTGCTTCGTAACTCGGCGGATCACGGGCTGGAGAGTAATGAGGAACGTGTACGTCTTGGTAAACCAGAGGTCGGCTCCATTTTCTTAGATGCCTATCAGGATGGCAATAATGTAATTATTGATGTTCGTGATGACGGTGCCGGAATTGATGTTGAGAAAGTAAAGAATAAAGCAATTGAAAAGGGCACAATTACAGAGAAACAGGCAGAGACAATGGCAGATAAAGATTTTATAGACTTACTGTTCAAACCAAGTTTCTCTACAGCAGATAAAATTACAGATGTATCAGGGCGGGGTGTCGGCCTTGATGTTGTTAAGACGAAAATAGAAGCGCTAGGCGGAAGTATCAGTGCGAAAACAGTTGCCGGAGAGGGAAGTACCTTTACGATTCAGCTGCCGCTTACCTTGGCAATTATTCAGGCATTGATGGTTGAGGTCGGTTCGGAAAAATATGCCATTCCGTTAGGAAACATCAATGGTATTGAAGATATTCCAAAAGAGGATATTTGTTACGTACAGTCCAAAGAGGTTATTCATCTTCGCGGCAGCGTGATTCCGATTATTCGGCTTCATGAAGTATTGGATATGGAAGAGCCGGAACCGGATTCTAATTCTTTGATTGTTGTAGTCATTAAGAAGGGCGAACAGCAGGTCGGTCTTGTTATCGACAATCTGCTTGGCCAGCAGGAAACGGTTATTAAATCACTGGGACGTCATATTACGAATAATAAGCTCTTTAGTGGTGCAACTATTTTGGGAGATGGCGAAGTGGCACTGATTTTGGATACAAATACATTGATTTAGGGGGTATTTCAATATGGACGAAATTTTATATAATAATGATGTCGTGGATGAAGTTCAATACATAATTGTAAAATTAGGTGATGAACAGTATGGAGTAGATATAAGTTATGTGGATAATATTGTCCGCCTGCCAAGAATTACCAGAGTGCCAAAATCTCAGCCACACTATGTTGGCGTGATTAATCTGCGTGGTGAAGTAGTTCCAATTATGAGTCTTCGCAAACGCTTTAATTTGGAAACCGATGAGTATACCAATGCAACTCGTATTATTATTATTCGTTTGGAAGACCAGTCAATTGTTGGTTTTTTGGTAGATGAAGTACGTGAGGTCGTAAATATTGATCCTCGTAAAGTGGAAAAGCCGACTTTCAAGTTAGATGAGAAAAATGCATCGTATCTTGCCGGTATCGGCAAAAAAGGAGAAGGGTTGATTTCTCTTTTGGATATTAAGGCAATAGTTGAGGAAGTAAAGAAAGCATGAAAGAAGTAATAAGAGTGGGGATGGCAGATTATCAGATCTGCCGTTCGCCACAAGTTATATCAACCCTTGGACTTGGTTCCTGTCTAGGGGTTGTGTTGTATGATGAAACAACACAGATTTGCGGAATGGCTCATGTTATGCTTCCGGATAGCAGCCGCATTGTAAAAGCGTTAGACCGGAAGAAGTTTGTAGATACTTGTTTGCAGGATATGTATGATGAGCTGCTTCGTGAGAAAGTGAAGAAAGAAAAGTTAGTGGCAAAAATAGCAGGGGGAGCCAAAATGTTTTCCTATAAATCCAATAATGAGATGTTGAACATTGGCGACCAGAATGTGAAAGCGGTAAAAGATAAGTTAGAGGAATGGAAGATTTCGATTCTTGCAGAAGATACAGGTCTGGATTATAGCCGTACGATAACGTTTGATCCAGAAACGGGCCTGCTCACGATTCGGGCAGTAGGAATCGGTGAGTATGTAATTTGATTATTTAGAGGTGTAGATACCATGAAATATCGTTTTATTCCTGCTTTTGTCATGTTGACAGCAGGATTGGTTAGTTGTATTTTGAGTGTTGTGCAGCAGTGGCCGGTAATGACAAGCCTTGTTACTCTTGTCATTGTATTGCTTGTTTTTTATATCATTGGTCAGATTGCAGCACAAATTGTTGGAAGGGTGCAGGCAGAGCATCAGGCGATGGTCGAGGCTGAGAAAAAGCGCCGTGAGGAAGAAGAAAAACGGTTGGAAGAGGAAAAAATAAAACAGGAACAGGAAGAGGCTGAAAGGCAGGCAGAAACCGCTGAGAATGATAATATATAATGGAAAGGAATAGCGGATGAAAGAATCAGAAAGAAAAAAACTGTGGGATAGATATATAAAGACCAAATCTCCAGAACTTCGCGAACAATTGATATTAGAATATGCTAATGTGGTCAATTTGGTTGCGGGACGCCTAAGTATGTATCTGGGTTATACGGTAGAGTATGATGATTTGGTTGGCTATGGAATATTCGGTCTGATTGATGCGATTGATAAATATGATATGACAAAAAATGTCAAATTTGAAACTTATGCCAGTCTGCGTATCCGTGGAGCTATTTTGGATCAGATTCGGAAAATGGATTGGATTCCGCGTACGCTGCGGCAGAAGCAAAAAAGAATGGAAACAGCGGTGGCAAAACTGGAAGCCGCTTATGGCAGACCGGCAACAAGTGATGAAATTGCTGAGGAATTGGGAATTACAAAGGATGAGTACGAGGGCTGGAAGGCAGAAGCAGAATTTACAAACATGGTTTCACTGGATGATTATTTGGAGCAGGGCAGTGAGGGAAGAATGGAAACATTCGGTGCTAAATTCCAGCAGCCGGAAAATGCAGTGCAGAAGCAGGAACTAAAAGAAATGCTGGTAGAAGCATTGAAGACATTGACGGATAATGAGCAGAAGGTTATTACTTTCTATTATTATGAAGAATTAACATTGAAAGAAATCAGTCAGATTTTGAATGTATCGGAGTCCCGGGTGTCACAGCTTCATACAAAAGGTTTGCAGAAGATTAAGGTACAGTTAGGAAATGCTGTAGATTTGTTGAATTTATTCTAGAATGGAGATAAAAATGGCGGTAAACGGATATTTTGAATTGATTCAGAAAGACGATAGAATGTGGCTCTGTGTCCACCCTCCAGAAGATGGAGGAGAGATGGCAACGGCAGAAGAGGTTATGGGATATTTAGACAGCATTTCATTTTCGGATTATGATCTGGTGGCATTGGATGCATATATGAAGAGCGGGGAATTCAGCAAACCAATGAAGTTATCGAATACGGTCATTATTCCAGAGCGGGAACGGGTGAAGGTGACGATAACACCAAACGGAGAACGGGCATTGGCTCGTTTTTACCCACCCTCAACCGGCGGTTCTCTTTTGACCGAACAAGATATTATCAGTGATCTTCAAATGGCTGGGATTCGCCATGGGATCAAGAAAAAGGCGATAGAACACTTTTTAAATCATCACGAATATTGCCGGGATTATATTATTGCAGAGGCAACATTACCTGTTCAGGGACATGATGCCAAGGTACATTATTTTTTTGATGTGAATGTAACAGCGAAACCAAAATTGAATGAAGATGGAAGTGTTGATTTCCACCAACTTGGTAATATTAAAGGAGTAAAGGAGGGAGACAAATTAGCTACCCTTACTCCGGTAGACAGAGGGCGGGCAGGCATTTCTGTTTTGGGGAAAACAATGCCGGCCCAAAAGGTAAAAAACCGATTTCTGCGTTTTGGAAGAAATATTCGGATTTCAGAGGATAAGTGTACCCTTTATTCAAAGGTATCCGGACATGTTACTTTGGTAGATGATATGGTCATGGTATCCGATATCTATAAAGTACCGGCAAATGTTGATTCTTCAACAGGTGATATTGTATATAAGGGAACTGTAGAGGTGGCAGGAAATGTTAATACAGGATACCGGATTGAAGCGGAAGGAGATATTATTGTAAATGGTGTCGTAGAGGGTGCAACCCTGATATCCGGTGGTAATATTGTTCTGAAGCGTGGTATGCAGGGAATGGACAAAGGAGAACTAAAAGCAGAGGGTAATATTACAGCAAAATTTTTGGAAAATTGTAATGTAATCTGCAAAGGAAGCTTGAAAGCAGATGCAGTTCTTCATAGTAATGTAGAATGTGAGGAGAGTATTGAAGTTCTTGGACGCAAGGGGTTGATTAATGGTGGGTCTGTAAGAACTTATGCGATGATACATGCTACTTCCTTGGGTTCAACGATGGGGGCTCTGACACAGATTGAAGTAATTTCTGACATGGAATTGATTAAGAGAACGAATATGTTGCGGGAGAAAATTGAAGACCGGAAAATTTTGCTGGATAAAATGAATAAGGTGGCACAAAGCGTAAAAAACCAACTGGCATCGGATCAGGAAGTATTACCCGAACAGCTTGAATATATTAAACAGGCAACAGTTAATAAACCGATTTTATCAAAAGAATTGCGGGAAATGAACTTGGAGAGGGAGAATTTGCTGTCCCGCATTGAGCGTAATAAAACTGCCTGCATAAAAGTGGAAGACACGGTGTATTCCGGTGTTAAAGTTATTGTACGGGATGTGAGTAAGAATATTAACGAAAATTTGGCCCATTGTCGTTTTGTCCGTGACGGTGCTGATATACGCATTGCAGGACTGTAACCTGTCAAAGGAGAGATGTAGTATGCTGAATTCTATTGATTTTAATACAATGCTTCCCAGAACGGCAGAAGCAGCGGACGTACAGGGCAGGGAACTGAATCAGACGCAGCATTTGGCGGAACAGCCGGGCATTCAGTTTCAGCAGCGCACGCAGCAGGAAGCAAGACAGACAGTAGAAACTGCTGAAAGTGAGACAGAAGAGTATGACGCCGAAAAAAAAGGAAACGGCAGAAGATATTCAGGAAATGGGAACCGGAATAAGAAAAAGGAGCAGAAAGCAGCTCCGATGGCACCGCGTTCCAACAGCAGTTTTGATATTATGATATAAGAACATCCTTAGTGGAGACGCTTTGGACTGGAGGAAGATATGACAGTAGTGGAGATTGTTTTATTAATTATAGGATTTGCTTGTGTCTGTATCAGTTTTTTTGTGACAGGGAAAAAGGAAATGGAACAGAGTGGACAGGCAGGAGAAGAGGTTACGACGGCCAGTCTTTGGACAGAGAAAGAAGAGCAGATGATTCAGGAGCGGGTGACAGAATTATTACAAGAAAAGCAGACAGAGCTGGTGGATGCCACGGCGGATCAAATGAACCGTCTATGTAATGATAAGATAATGGCAGTTGATGAATTTTCAAAACAGCTTTTGGAAAAAATTGAAGCGAACCATCAGGAAGTTGTGTTTATGTATAATCTTTTAAATGAGAAAGAAAAGGAAGTAAAAGAGATCGTTACGGAACCCGTTATTCGTACGGCAGAACCAAAGGTGAAACAGACACCGGTTTCGGGACTTGAAAAAGTGGCTCAGAAACAGGACAACCAAAAAGCATCAGCCAAAGAGAAAAAGGAGAATAGTGCAGTATCCTCTCCGGCAGTTCCACAGAAAAAAGCGGGAAATGTAAAGCAGGCAGGACAGCCAAAGAAAATAGAAGAACCGTTAAAGGAACCGGAGGACAGACCGATAGAAGCCATTGCTAATGTTCATGGAGATGTGAATTTGAAGATTCAGAAAATGCATAAAGAAGGGAAATCTATTCTTGAAATATCTAAGGCTTTAAATATGGGACAGGGTGAAGTGAAGCTGGTAATTGCATTATATGGAGGGAAATCACGATGAAATTACAATATTTCTTACGGGGATTTGGTGTAGGAATCGTGTTGACTGCCATTGTGCTCTGTGCATCTTACCGTGTGAATGGAAGTCATGGAGGGGATGTAGTAGAAGAAGCCAAAAAACTGGGAATGGTATTTCCGGAGGGGACACAGGCTCCCGAGCATACAAAGGAACCTGTATTCAGCCAGACGGCTACGCCAGGTGCGATAGCAGAGCCGGAAGAAACGGGGAAGCCAAACCGGAGTGCGGTTTCAAGCGGTGCCGGAGTAACTGGGGAAGGGAATCGTGCACCAGACAGAAAAGAAACAGCAGAACCAACCGTAAAGCCAACAGCAAAACCAACAAAAAAACCAACCGCAAAGCCAACAACAAAACCGAAGAAGACAAAATCATCATCCAATAAAAGCGGAAAGAAATTTGTTGTAAGAAGTGGTTTGCTCTCCAGTTCTGTAGCAAGGGAAATGAGAGAAGCCGGAATTATAAAAGATGAGGATGCTTTTGATGAATATTTGGAAAAAAGCGGCTATGGGCGAAAAGTCCGTAGTGGAACGTATTATATACCATCCGGTGCTTCTTACTCAGAAATTGCTAAAATTATAACTAGAAGTTAAATTATAACTTGCAATGAATAGAATATTGTGGTAAAATATACCGGATTGAAAAAATCACGTTAGTTGATTTTTCCTATGGTGCCTGCTCGCGAATAGAAAGCAGGTGTAGGAGAGATATGAAACTGGCGGAAGAAAAAACCAAATGGAGGTATGAAATAATGAGTGTTATTTCAATGAAACAGTTACTGGAAGCAGGTGTTCATTTTGGACATCAGACAAGAAGATGGAACCCTAAAATGGCAGAGTACATCTACACCGAGAGAAATGGTATTTATATCATTGACTTGCAGAAGTCTGTAGGTAAAGTAGATGAAGCTTACAATGCAATCAAAGACATTGCAGCAGATGGTGGAAAGATTCTTTTTGTAGGTACAAAGAAACAGGCTCAGGATTCGATTAAGGCAGAAGCAGAGCGTTGTGGAATGTATTATGTAAACGAGAGATGGCTCGGCGGTATGCTGACCAACTTCAAGACGATTCAGGCTCGTATTAAGAGATTGAAAACAATCGAAAAAATGTCTGAGGATGGAACTTTCGATGTTCTTCCAAAGAAAGAAGTTATTAATTTGAAAAAAGAATGGGATAAGCTGGAAAAGAATCTTGGCGGAATTAAGGAAATGAAAGAGATTCCAGATGCGATTTTCGTAGTAGACCCTAAGAAAGAAAGAATTTGTATTCAGGAAGCACACATTCTTGGTATTCCTTTGATTGGTATCGTGGATACGAACTGCGATCCGGAAGAACTGGATTATGTAATTCCGGGAAATGATGATGCAATCCGTGCTGTAAAATTGATTGTTTCTAAGATGGCAGATGCTGTAATTGAAGCAAATCAGGGAGAGTCTATGGTAGACGTTTCAGAGGAAGAAACAGAAGAAGCAGCAGAATAATACAGATTGACATAGAAAGGTAGGAAATAAAAAAATGGCTATTTCAGCATCAATGGTAAAAGAATTAAGAGAAATGACAGGTGCCGGAATGATGGATTGTAAGAAAGCTCTTACAAATACCGACGGCGATATGGATAAAGCAGTAGAATGGCTTCGTGAGAACGGTCTTGCAAAAGCAGAGAAAAAAGCGGGACGTATTGCGGCAGAGGGAATGGTTGCCGTAAAAGTCAGTGACGATGGAAAGAAAGCGGCTATTGTTGAGGTAAATTCTGAGACAGACTTTGTTGCAAAGAATGAGGTATTCCAGAACATGGTAAATGCTATAGCAGCACAGGCAGTTGATACATCGGCTGCTGATATGGAAGCGTTTATGACAGAGCCATGGATCGAGGATTCTTCCGTAACGGTAGAAGAGAACCTTAAAAATATGATTGCTAAAATTGGTGAGAATATGAATATCCGCCGCTTTGATAAGGTGGAGGCACCGAACGGATTGGTTGTAGATTACATCCATGCCGGCGGAAAGATTGGTGTACTTGTTGCAGCTGAAACCGACAACACCGAAGCAGAAGTCGTTGAGTGTTTAAAGAATGTAGCAATGCAGGTTGCCGCTATGAATCCGAAATACCTTTCTGCCGATGATGTGTCAGAGGAATACAAAGAGAAAGAAAAAGAGGTTCTTCTTGCTCAGGCTAAAAATGATCCGAAGAATGCTGGTAAGCCGGATAATATCATCGAGAAGATGATTATTGGTCGTTTGAACAAGGAACTGAAAGAAGTTTGTCTGACTGAGCAGGTATATGTAAAGGCAGAAAATAAAGAGACGGTAGCGAAGTATGTTGAGTCTGTTGCTAAGGCAGTGGGCTGTAATTTGAAATTGACTCAATTTGTTCGTTTTGAGACTGGTGAAGGTCTTGAGAAGAAAGAGGAAGATTTTGCTGCAGAGGTGGCTGCACAGCTTAACTAACTAGTTTGCAAAGCATTTTTCGCTATGTGAGAGAAAAGTTCGAAAAATAGATGAATAAATCATCCATTTATAAAGAACCCTAAAAAACGCTGGAAACATACATGTTTCCAGCGTTTTTAGATGTATCGGCAGACCCGCCTTGTTAAGGTTTAAGAGATACATAATATGGCACATTTAACGGGAAATGAAGCAGAGTATATTATTCGAAGGAGAACAGAAATGATACGATTATATGGTAAAGTGCCTTACAGCGTTGTTTTGGTTCATGGCGGTCCGGGTGCAGTTGGCGCATTAAAAGGATTTGCGAAAGAATTGAACGAGCGAACAGGCGTAGGTGTGGTTGAAGCGATACAGTCTGAATATTCAATTGCTGAACTTATTGAAGAATTATATCATCAGATTAAAGATAATTGTGTAGAAAAAGTAGTTCTCATAGGGCATTCGTGGGGGGCATGGTTAGTAGCTCTTTTTGCTGAAAGATATCCGGAACTTGTGAATTGCATTATATTGGTTGGCTGTGCTCCGTTGGAAGATAAATATGTAGCAGAGATTGGCTCACGAAGATTTGCAAACTTAACAGAGGAGCAAGCCAGATTATTTCAAAGGTTAATAAATAATCAGATGACGGATGAAGATATGGAAAAGATACCAGCTATGTTTGAAAAATCAGATAATTATTATTTGGAAGATAAAGAATTACATAGGGCAGATAAGACGGATAGTGAAATGCATAATGTGATTTGGAGCGAGGCTGCTAAGTTAAGAACGGATGGAAAATTGTTAGAAGTATTCAAAAGAATCCATAGTAAAATATATTTGATACAAGGTGCATATGATCCGCATCCGGTAAAAGGTGTAACGATACCGTTACAAGAGAATAATGTTCCATGCGAAACTTATATTCTGGAGAAGTGTGGTCATAGTCCGTTTATGGAGAAGTATGCAAAGGATGAATTTTATAATATTTTAACAGAGATTATTACTTAGAAACTTGATTTAGAAAGCTCTCTCTTGATGCTGGAGAGGATATTTATTCGATGTTACAGAGCATTCCTGCGAATGAGAATGGATTTATGAATCCTGTGAATGGTAAGAACTATGACGAATTAAAGCACTAGTTTGTCGTGATTCTACAGAAGGAAAGCATTGCGAAATATGCAGTAGGGGCGTATAATATAAATTATGAATGGGAATGCTGGAACAGGATTTTCAAAATAGAGGGGGTACTGCGACGGTGTTGGAAAAGGAAAGGAGATAAGTATGAAGAGAACTAAGTTAGGAAAGCAGGGAACGGTAAAGGGAGAGGTGCCGCGAGGTTCAATAAAGAAAAAGCTGCTGATGCGTACTATTGCACCGACAGTGATTGACCTGCTCGTGGCGGGTATTTTGATCACGATTATTGCGGGCAGTCAGATTCAAAGTCTGGAGAGCCAGAATATTAAAAACTGTTCGCTTAATGCGGCGAATCAAATCAGTGAATATTTTACAAGATATATTGAGGTGAGCAGACAGTTAGGCTCCAATCAGGAATTGATTGATTTGTTTACGAAGACGCAGAAGGGTGAGCCGATCAATCAATCTGCGCAGTACAAATCCGTGATGGCGACGATGACGAATATGCACAATACGGATACCGAAAATATACAGGTCTGCTGGGCGGCGGATGTGGATTCCAGCCAGTGTATCGAGGACAGCGGCTATGTCAGCGAAATCGGAGAGTGGGATATTACCTCAAGAGGCTGGTATACGCAGGTGCTTGAGGCGGGAACGACGATTGTGACAGAGCCTTATGAGAACAGCTCTACCGGGAAAATGGTGGCAAGTATCGTAACTCCGGTGTTTGACAGCTCGAAGAATATGATTGGCGTGGCGGCGCTGGACCTTTCGCTCGATGCGGTCACAGATATGATGCAGGAGCAGAAACTTGGAGATACAGGCTTTCTTCTGCTGATGACCGAGGCGGGGACAATTATGTTCTCCAATGATGAAAGTCTGCTCTATTCCTCTCTGCTGGATTTGGGTATCGGCGAGAATGTTAAGGAGGGCTTTAAGTCAGGAACCTACGGCGAGTATGATTACCGCTTTTCAGGCAGCAAAAATTATGGTTATATGCAGCAGGCGGGCGACAGCCGTTATGTTGTGCTCAGTGGTATGCCGAGCCTCGAATACAATATGGATCTCTATAAGGTGATTGGAAGTACGGTTCTTTTGTTTGCAGTTATTATCGGTGTTATGTGTGTTCTGATCTCCCGGATCGCGATGGGGCTTGTCCGTCCGATACATAAGCTTCATAAGGTGGCAAATCAAATTGCGGAAGGCGAGTTGGATGTGGAACTCAACGTCTCCTCGAATGATGAAATCGGAGAGGTAGCGGAGTCCATAGGAAAAACTGTGGTTCGCCTGAAGGATTACATAAAATATATCGACGAGATTGCAGAGGTATTAGGAGAGATTGCGCAGGGAAATCTTCTGTATACTTTGAAGCAGGATTATGCGGGAGAGTTTGGGAAGATTAAGGTGGCTTTGGAAAATATTTCTGTTACGATGAAAAAGACTATTCTCGGAATTAATTCTTCTGCTGATCAGGTGACAGGCGGTGCCGGACAGATTGCAGAGGCTGCACAGGCACTTGCGGATGGTGCGACACAGCAGGCGGCTGCTGTCGAGGAGCTGCTCGCGACGGTTACGGATATCTCATACAGAGTGCGTGATAACGCTGATTATGCTGCCAATGCGGCGAACAGTGCCGATTCGGTGAAGAAGAGCATTGAGTACAGCAATGAAGAGATGCGCCAGTTGGTAAGTGCAATGGAGGAAATCAACGAGTGTTCGAATGCGATCAGTGTGATTATTGCAAATATTGAGGAAATTGCAGACCAGACCAACCTGCTCTCCCTGAATGCTTCCATTGAGGCGGCGCGTGCCGGAGAGATGGGCCGGGGCTTTGCGGTAGTTGCAAATGAGGTTGGAAATCTTGCCAACGAGAGTGTTTCAGCGGTACAGCGTTCGACCGAGCTGATTCAAAATTCCATGGATGCGGTACAGCGTGGCATGGAACTGGTAAATCAGACAGCGAAGCGTCTCGAGGAATCCGTAAACGGTGTGATAGGTCTTACGGATCAGATGAATGAACTTTCAGCCGCGGCGCGCGGACAGGTGGAGAGCCTTTCGGAGGTAGAATCCGGAATTAATCAGATTTCAAGCGTCGTATCCGATAATTCGGCGATGGCGGAGGAGAGTGCAGCATCCAGTGAGCAGCTTTCCGCACAGGCATCTACCTTAAATGAAATGATAGGAATTTTTGTGATTAAATAGTAGGTTTTAAAATAGTAAGTATTACCGATATAAAAAAGCAGCATCTGAACTGATATGGTTTGGGTGCTGCTTTTTAAAGTGGGCACTCATCTTTTTGCCAAGGATAATTATATACGAATCTTATCTTGAGCTTATCACAATAAATGGACGTGTTAAGGCTTCTTGATTGCCTTTAGCAGTAACTCAGCAATCGGAGAAAATACCTGATATTTTTTCCAGATAATATACATTTTGGTTTCCAGTGGCGGTTCCAATGGGCGGAAACACAAATCGCTGTCGTTGCCGGTATTGCAGAGTTTGTCAAAAGCAAGCATATATCCTAACCCTTCCCTTACAAACACAGAGCCATTATAGACAAGATTCAGAGTTCCAGTCAGGGTAAGGTTATCCACTTTTTCCCCGCACCATCTTGGAATATCCGCTTTCATTGCCTGGTCAGAACAGATTAAGGGCAGACCATACAGATCTTCCACACATATTTTCTTCTTTCCGGCAAGCGGACTGTCCTTTCTCATGACAACACCCCATTTGTCAGAACCGGGAACTTCGATATAATTATATTTTGAAAGGTTTGGAGGCTCCACGATAAAAGCGAAGTCAAGAAGTCCCCGGTCAAGCCGCTCGGCAACATTTTCTGTATTGCCGCTTAACAAGTGATATTGCATCAGCGGGTATTCATTTCTGAATTCTTTTATTACCTGTGCCAGATACCGGATCAGATAGGATTCTGCACACCCAATATAAACATCCCCTCCGTTTATCTCATCAAGGGACTTAAACTCAGCTGTGGTTTTATCCACCATATCCAAAATATCCTCCGCACGTCTGCGCAGGAGAATCCCTTCATCTGTCAGTTTCATGCTTGTACTTCCACGCCGGAAAAGTTTTTTGCCTAATTCCTGCTCCAGTTCTTTCATCTGTTTGGACAGAGTGGGCTGGGAAATGTGCAGGGTCTTGGCTGCCCTTGTCATATTTTCTTCTCTTGCAATTTCTAAAAAATAGCGTAATATGCGTATTTCCATAGGAAAACCTCCTTGGTTATATGTGTTTTTTTTATTATGTCGCACAGTGTTATTCTTGTCAAGAATAACATGATATGGAAAATAGATATTTTACATATTCGAGCTTCCTTTGTATAATAAATACAGAACGGTACGGAGGTGGTGAAATGGCTGAGGCATCAGATAAAAAGGGGATTCTGCTACAAAGTCTAGAGGACGCAGGATGCAGTCAGGAAATGATACTGAACTGCTTGGGATATGCACAGGAACACAAAAAGAAAGAACTGTTGCAGGCATTGACCTGCTATAAAAAGTCACTTTTAGATACAGTGCATGGGTGCTATACAAAAATTGACTGTCTGGATTATCTTATTTACCAGTTAAGCAAAGAACAAAAATATTCCACTTAAGGTAGCAAGCAATTTTGAAAGGAGATGATAGGATGAAGCTGAAAAGCAGATGGATGGCAGCCTTACTTTCTTTTGTCCTGCTGTTTAGTTTCTGTATGGGAGATTTGCAGACAGTACAGGCAAAAGTAAAGGCAAAGAAACTTGAGTTAAATTATACTTCTGTGACGATGCAGAAGGGGGCAAAGCTGACACTCCGGGTAACATCGGTTTCCCCGGCAGGTGCCTTGAAAAAGGTCACATGGAAATCCTCGAAAAAGAAAGTGGTTTCTGTCAGTAAAAAGGGTGTCATTACTGCAAAGAAAAAAGGAACAGCTGCCATTACTGTCAAAGCTAAAAGCGGAGGGAAAAAAGTAAAGTGCAAGGTAAAGGTAACGAACAGGAAGAAACCGGCATCGAAAGTGCTGGTGGCATATTTTTCTGCGACAGGAACCACAAAAGGCATTGCAAAAAAGGTGGCAAAGGCGACTGGAGGAACGCTGTATCAGATAACGCCTGCAAAGAATTTTCCATTATCGGAAGGAACGAATGGAAAAGCATCGGACATGCTTGCATGTCCATTTGGCGACAGCTAAGGGTATTTGACTTGACATTGAAACAATAAAATAATAAAAATAACAGGAGGAATCATTATGAATGACTTTATTTTTCACAATCCAGACAAGGTATATTTTGGAAGGAATCAGATGGAGCATCTGCCGGAGGAATTATTGCAGTTTGGCAAGAAGGTACTGCTTGTCTATGGAGGCGGTTCGATTAAGAAAAATGGGCTTTACGATACTGTGACAAAACTTTTGAGAGAGAATGGGATCGAGATTTTTGAACTGCCGGGTGTGGAACCGAATCCACGCCATTCCACAGCGAATAAAGGTGCGGATATCTGTAAAAAAGAGGGAATTGATGTCATCCTCGCAGTTGGAGGTGGTTCTACGATTGACTGTGCGAAGGGAGTGGCAGCGGCTGTCCTTACCGATGATGGGGATGTATGGCCGCTGGTTTCCGGCGGCGTGTGGGTAACAGAAGCGCTTCTGGTAGTGGCTGTCCTTACGAATGCGGCAACCGGTTCTGAGATGGACGGATGGGCTGTTATTTCCAACATGGACACTAATGAAAAGATCGGATTAGGCGGAAGTGCATTGGTTCCGAGGGTTGCTTTTGAGAACCCGGAGTACAGTTATTCCCTTCCGGTCTATCAGACAGCCTGCGGTGCTTTTGACATTTTCAACCATGTTCTGGATAACTATTATCTGGCAGGGGATGCGACCTTTGACATGGTTCTGGAACTTCAGGAGGCAGTGATGCGTACCGTGGTAAAATGGACGCCGGTTGCCATGAAAGAGCCGGA